>NZ_JAYESJ010000001.1:2044000-2681000 GCF_034720595.1 Rhizobium sp. CC-YZS058
GCGCCCGCGGTTGGAACGAGAGCCTCACCTGGGAGGCGCACAAGCAGCCCTCGCACCTACCAGGCGAGAACGCGGCGCCCGGCGAGCGATCCGACCAGCGTCGGCACGGCGATGGCGAGGCTGTACCAGGTGAGCACGAAGAGCGGGCTGTCATCCGGGCAGTGCAGCGCATAGAGCGCGGCGGCAAGGCAGCCGGCCGCAAGCCCCGCCACGGCGCCGGCGACGTGTGGACTGTCCGGCGCGCCGTGCCGGAGCGTGGCGAGGAGCGCAGAGAGCGGCGCCAGCGAAAGAACCGGGATGAAGAACAGGCAGAAGGCGGCGTTCTGTCCGAGCCAGCGGGCCGGCAGGCTGCCGGAGGGCGCGGAGGCAAGCTCATAAAGACCACCCGCCGCGACCAGGCACAGCGGCGCGAGCAGAAAGAGAAGCTGCGATCGAACGCCCCGCCCGGGACGGGCTGCATCGAGGGCGGCTAAGGCGCCAAGGAGCGCGAGCAGCACGGTGGCCCCGAGCTTCAGCAGCACGCGCCAGCCGCTGATCGCCGTTCCGAGATCGGGCCGCAGGCCGACCGTGAGGAGAAGCAGGCCAAAGGAGACTGCCCCGCCCGCTGCCAGCGCAAGCGGCAGCCGCCGGCTGATGATGACGGGCGGACGCCGGTCCTCGGAAAGGAGGCGGATGAGGTCGTCGGTCTTCATAGCACGCGGCCCTTATAGAGTGCTGCAAGCGTCTTCAACGCCCTGTGAAGTGCCACGCGGACGGCACCTTCGCTCATCATCAACCGGGACGCCGTCTCGCGGATCGATTGTCCCTCGATCGAGATGGAATGGACGATGTCGCGCTGCGGGTCCTTCAGGCGCGCCACAAGGTCGATCGCCTCTTTCCAGTCCAATGGATCGTCTTCCATCGGGGCGGCCAGCCCGTCCATCACATCCTCGATCGGAATGTCGATCCGCCGGCCTCGACGCCGCAGGCTGTCGATCATCTTGTTGCGCGCAATCGCCGCCAGCCAAGGGCCGATCGGCCGGTTTGGGTCCCAGGTGCCGCGCTTGAGATGAAGCGTCAGCAGGATCTCCTGCACGACGTCCTCCAGATCGCCGGTGGACCCGCCATAGCGGCTGGAACAGCGGTGCGCCAGGCGCCGCACATGCGGCGTTACCGCTTGCAGGAACGCATGATAGGCCCGCGCATCGCCCTCAAGGGCAAGACGCATCCAGCCTGCCCATTGGGCATCGCGCTCCGCATGATCGACCGTCATGGCTGCTCTTACGCGTCGGCGGTTGCCATTGTTACAGACGCCTCCCGACTTTCTTCACGCCGACCCAAAGGCAGGGCAGCAGTTGCTCTCGCATGCTGCCCATCCATCGTGGAAGTATTCTCAGTGAGGACTGTAACAGAGGGTTTTGCGTCTTCGTACTCCTTTCCGACGGCCAAGGAAGCCGTTCGAACCAGGAGATCGAAAGATGAAATCCGCCTTTGCCACGCTGGCGCTCGCCAGCACGCTCGCATCCGCCATTGCCGCCGCCTCCGCCACTACCGCCGCCGCCGCGGATGCCAAGGAGAAGTGCTACGGGGTTGCCATGAAGGGCCAGAACGACTGCGCGGCCGGCCCCGGCACGACCTGCGCCGGAACATCCAAGGTCGATTATCAGGCCAATGCCTTCAAGCTCGTGCCCGCCGGCACCTGCGAAGCCATGAAGACCCCGAGCGGCCACGGCATGCTGACCCAGGGTCCCGCTCCGGCCTGAACACCGTTTCCCGCAACAGGGACGGCCTTGAGGCCGTCCCTCCCGTTCAGCCAGGAGCCACGATCATGTTCAGGAGCAACCTTCCGACCGGAGTTGGCCTCGGCTTCAAGCCCGAGCATTTCCCTGCCATTCTCACCGCAGACGACCGCCCGGCTTTCTTCGAGATCCACGCGGAAAACTATATGGGCGCCGGCGGCATGCCGCATGCCATGCTCGCGGCGCTGCGCCGGGATCATGCGCTCTCCATCCACGGTGTCGGCCTTTCGATCGGCGGAGAGCAGCCGCTCGACCAAAACCATCTCGACCGGTTGCGGGTTCTCTGCGACCGCTACGAGCCGGAGAGCTTCTCCGAGCATCTGGCCTGGTCGTCCCACGACCAGCAGTTCCTGAACGATCTCCTGGCCCTGCCCTATACCGACCGGACGCTGCAGATCGTCTGCGACCATATCGACGCGGTGCAGGCGCGGCTCAAGCGGCAGATGCTGCTGGAGAACCCCGCCACCTATCTGGTCTTCAGCGACAGCACCTGGGAGGAAACGGCGTTTCTCGCCGAAATCGTACGCCGCACCGGCTGCGGGCTGCTGCTCGACATCAACAACGTCTTCGTGGCGTGCGGCAATCATGGCGTGGAGCCGGAAGCCTATCTGTCTCGCTTTCCGCTCGGCGCCGTCGGCGAAATTCATCTGGCCGGCCACGCCGAACGGTCGGACGGAGCGGGTGGAACCATCCTGATCGACAGCCATGACAGGCCGGTCATCGATCCTGTCTGGGCGCTCTATGCCTCGACCCTTTCCCGCATGGGACCGCGCGCGACACTGATCGAATGGGACAACGACGTTCCCGACTGGAGCGTGCTCATGGGCGAGGCCGCGCAGGCGCGGGCGATCCTGACCGGCTGCATGCAGATCGCGGCGGAGTGACGGACATGGACCGGCGCTTGCAAACATCCTTCGCCTCGGCGCTGCTCGACGTCCCGCCAACGGTGCCGGCCGAAATCGCGCGGACCGACGGCGCCGATCCAAGGAGCCGGTTCGAGGTCTATCGCAACAATGTCCAGTCCGCCCTTGCTTCAGCGCTTTCTGCCCGGTTTCCGGCAACGGAGCAGGTGGTGGGCGCGCCCTTCTTTCGGGCGATGGCGCTTGCCTATGCGCGCGCTCATCCGCCCCGCTCGCCTCTCCTTCTCGGCTATGGAGACGGAATGCCGGCGTTCGTGAGCGCATTTCCGCCGGCGCAGGCTCTGCCTTATCTCGCCGATCTCATGCGGCTCGAAGTGCTGCGCGGCCGCGCCTATCACGCGGCCGATTGCGGTGTGCTCGACCCTGCCCGGCTGGCCTCATGTCCCGCCGAGGCGATCGAGAGCCTGAGGCTTCGCCTTCACCCCTCGGCCGGATGGCTCTCGTCCCCCTATCCCGTGCTGACGGTCTGGCGGATGAACAGCGGGTTGCAGCCGCTGGCGCCGATCGCCGACTGGGGCGGAGAAGACGTGCTGGTCGTGCGTCCGCATCTCACCCTTCATGTCCACGCCCTGCCACAGGGCACGGGCGCCTTTCTCACCGCTCTCGCCGACGGCCTGCCACTCGGCCCGGCCGCCAGCCGAACCGCCGCCGAAGCCGATGGCTTCGACCTCCACGAAACCCTGGCCTTCGTCCTCAGCTGCGGCGTCCTGGCCGATCTCGAAGAAAGCTCGCTCCCATGACCGTCGATGTGCCTCACTCGGGACAGGACAGCGCCTATGGCCAACGGCTGCAGAGGCTGCGCGCCCTGCCCGGCCGTATCCCGCTCGATCTCCTGCTCGTTCTGTCCCGCTTGTCGATCGCTGCCACCTTCTGGCGCTCGGGCCAGACGAAGCTCGACGGTTTCGCGGTCAGCGATTCGGCACTCTATCTGTTCGAGAACGAGTACCGGCTGCCGCTGATCGATCCGTGGCTGGCGGCCCATCTCGCCGCCCTGGCCGAGCATCTCTTCCCGGCCCTCCTCGTCATCGGGCTCGCCAGCCGGCTCTCGGCAATGGCCTTGCTCGGCATGACGCTGGTGATCGAGGTCTTCGTCTATCCGGATGCCTGGCCGACGCACGGGCTCTGGGCAGCGGCCCTTTTGCTCATCATCCGCTCCGGCCCGGGCCGCCTGTCGCTGGACGCACGTCTGGTCCGCAAGGGGCTCGCGGCTGGCGTCTGACGGGGCAGCTCATGTGGACGCCGGAGGGGGCAAGAAATCGCGCCCTCCGGCGGATGTCGTCATTCCGCGGCAGCCTCGCGGGACTCCTCGGCCTTCTCCTCCGACTCGTCGGTCAGGAAGCCGCCGGACTGGCGGGACCAGAGGTCGGCATAGAGCCCGCCCTGAGCGACCAGTTCCGGATGGGTGCCGGCCTCGACGATCCGTCCCTTCTCGAGAATGATCAGACGATCCATCTCGGTGAGCGTCGAGAGCCGGTGGGCGATGGCGATCACCGTCTTGCCCGACATCAGCGCGAAGAGGTTTTCCTGGATCGCCTGCTCCACCTCCGAATCGAGCGCCGAGGTTGCTTCGTCGAGGATCAGGATCGGTGCGTCCTTGAGGAAGACGCGGGCGATGGCGATGCGCTGGCGCTGGCCGCCGGACAGCTTGACCCCCCGCTCGCCGACCTGTGCATCGAGGCCCTTGCGGCCCTGGTTGTCTTCCAGTTGCTCGATGAAGTCCCAGGCATTCGCCTTCTTCGCGGCGGCGATGATGTCTTGATCGCGCGCCTCCGGCTTGCCATAGGCGATGTTGTCGCGGATCGAGCGGTGCAGGAGGGATGTGTCCTGCGTGACCACGCCGATCGCCGCGCGCAGGCTGTCCTGCGTCACCGCGCTGATGTCCTGCCCGTCGATAAGGATCCGGCCCCGCTCCAGCTCGTAGAAGCGCAGCATGAGGTTCATCAGCGTCGTCTTGCCGGCGCCCGAGCGCCCGACCAGGCCGACCTTCTCGCCAGGCGCAATGGTGAGCGAAAGCTCCTCGATGACGCTGCGGGTCTTGCCGTAATGGAAGCCGATTGCCTCGAAACGAATTTCGCCCTTCGACGCCACGAGCGGCTTGGCGGCCGGACGATCGACGATGTCGTGCGGCTTGCTCATCATCTGCATGCCGTCATAGACGGTGCCGATATTCTCAAAGAGCGCCGAGACCTCCCACATCACCCATTGCGACATGCCGTTGATGCGCATGGCGAGCGCCACGGCAATCGCGATCGAACCGACCGAGATGGCGCTCGTCAGCCAGAGATGGATGCCGAGCGCAGCGATCGAGAACAGCGCGACGCAGTTGTTCGTGTAGACGAGCACGTGGAACATCGTGACCTTGCGCATCTGCCGATGCACGGTCGCAAGAAACGTATCCATGCCCTCCCTGGCATAGGCTTCCTCGCGGCCGGCATGGGAGAAGAGCTTGACGGTGCCGATATTGGTGTAGCTGTCGACGATCCGCCCCGTCATCATCGATCGCGCATCCGCCTGATCCTTGGAGATCTTGCGCAGGCGCGGCACGTAATAGGCGACGATGGCGATGTAGAGCGCCAGCCAGACGATCAGCGGCGCGAGAAGCCGCCAGTCCGCCGCCCCGACCACGACCAGCATCGAGACGAAGTAGCTCACCACATAGACGAGAACGTCGAGCACCTTCATGACCGATTCGCGCACGGCCAGAGAGGTCTGCATGACCTTGGTCGCCACGCGGCCCGCAAATTCGTTGGCGAAGAAGGTCATGCTCTGGCGCAGCAGGAAGCGGTGCATCTGCCAGCGGGCGATCATCGGGTAATTGCCGAGCAGCACCTGGTGCATGATCATCGAATTCAGCGCCACGAAACCTGGCAGCAGAACGAGGATGATCGCGCCCATGAAGGCCAGCCGCCAGCCCTCGCGCTCCAGGAAGGTCGCGCGGTCGGCATTGGCGAGCCAGTCGACGAGACTGCCCATGAACTGGAACAGCGCGACCTCTCCGACGGCAATGACCATGGCGCAGAAGGCCATCAGCGCCAGGAAGCCGGCCGCAGGCTTGGAATAGTGCCAGCAGAAGGCAAGCAATCCTTCCGGAGGATGCGTCGGCTCTTCCGACGGATAGGGGTCGAGGCGGGATTCAAACCAGCCGAACATTGTCAAGCTCCCTTGAGGGAATGGCCGATGGGAGGGACGGGCCTGAAGTCGGTGGCAGTCCGCGCATCGGATGGAAAAAGGAGGCGGCCAGCCGCATCCGGTTCATCGTGGGGGATCGGGCCTCAAAAACCGGGGCGGCACGAAGGACGTGCCGGGCGCGCGACGGCGCAAGAAGGTTTCCGAGAAGAAGCGGCGCGAACCGTCAGCCGAGCCAGGCTGGAGAGAGAAGGCGCAGGCCAGCGCTGAGCGGGTGATCCATGGAATGCCTCCTCCAAAGGTTCGTGTTGGCGCAGGCGGGTGTCATAGCCGCTTTTTCCGCGCCGTGCCACCCCCGGCTGCACGCTTCGACGTGCGAGCGCCGGATCGGAACTTCCTGTTGCCATTCGATCACGCGCCGTCTTGCGCGGAACCAAGCGGCGGCGGCATCGACAGCCCCCTTCGGCTTTGCTAGGCAGCAGGCCCGCCCTCCGCCGGTCAGCACCCATGCCGTCTTCCTCCCTCCGCATTGCCCTTTACCAGCCTGATATTGCCGGGAACACCGGCACGATCCTGCGCCTGGCGGCCTGCCTTGGGCTCAGCGTCGATCTCATCGAACCGGCCGGCTTTGCGCTGTCCGACCGGAACCTGAAGCGCGCGGGGCTCGACTATCTGGCGAGCGTCGTGCTGACCCGCCACGCCAGCTGGCAGGCCTTCGAGGCCTGGCGGGCCGAAACGGGCCGGCGCCTGATCCTTGCCTCGACCAAGGCCGCCCTGCCCTATACGCAACATGCGTTTGCGGACAGCGACATCCTGATCTTCGGGCGCGAGAGCGCCGGCGTTCCGGATTCGGTGCACGCGGTGGCGGACGCGCGAATTCTCATACCCATGGTCGAAGGCCAGAGGTCGCTGAACCTTGCCATGTCGGTCGCGATGATCGCCGGCGAGGCGCTTCGCCAGACGCAGTGGGTTGGACACGCTGGAGGATAAGGCGCTCAGTCTGCGGTCGGCAGCCGGCGCATGGTGAATTCGATTGCCCCGTCCTCCAGCTGCCGCCAGCTCTCCACCTCCGTCCAGTAAGCGGCCTTGGGCCAGGTTTCGAACCATTCCTGCGCCTTTTCACGCGCGGCGGGCCGGTCGAGGCGGAAGGTTTCGCGCACGAAGAGGCTGTCGCGCGCCTGCGGCCGGCTCTGCCGGTGGCGGTGGATCTGTCGCTTGAGGCCGTCCAGGGGCGGCCGCTTCGGAAGTCTTGCCATGCCGCTCCCTCGCCGTGAACCAACAGGGAAAAGATAGGGTCAAGGCACGCATTTTGCGAGTCGATTCGCGGCCTAAGGCAAATTGCGTTAATGCGGCTGGACGCCGTGATTCGTCGCCCGCGGACACCCTCCGCACCCACGATCACGCATGTATTGCCCGAGGACCCGCCATGGAACGACCCAGCCTGCCGATCGGCCTGCCCGACGATATCGAGGAGAAGAAGGCCAAGGCGCGCGCCTGGTTCGAAACGCTGCGCGACACGATCTGCAGTGCCTTCGAGGGACTGGAAGACGAGCTGACCGGCCCGCTGTCCGAGACGCCGCCCGGTCGGTTCGAGCGCAAGCCTTGGAGCCGCGACGGCGGAGAGGGCGGCGGCGGCGTGATGTCGATGATGAGCGGCCGCGTCTTCGAAAAGGTCGGCGTTCACACCTCGACCGTCCATGGCGAGTTCTCGCCGGAATTCCGGGCCCAGATCCCGGGTGCGGCGGAAGATCCGCGCTTTTGGGCCTCGGGCATTTCGCTCATCGCCCACCCGGTCAATCCGCATGTGCCCACGGTGCACATGAACACGCGGATGGTCGTCACCACCAGCCACTGGTTTGGCGGCGGTGCCGATCTGACGCCGGTGCTCAACCGTCGCCGGGCGATGACCGATCCCGACACGGTGCTTTTCCACCGCGGCCTCGAAATCGCCTGCCAGCGCCATGCGGTCGCCGACCATCCCCGGTTCAAGGCCTGGTGCGACGAGTATTTCTTCCTCAAGCATCGCAACGAGCCGCGCGGAACGGGCGGCATCTTCTATGACTGGCTGCATTCCGGCGCGGAGAAGGGCGGCTGGGAGGCGGACTTCGCCTTTACCCAGGATGTGGGCCGCGCCTTTGCCATGGTCTATCCGAAGATCGTGCGCGGCAACTTCAACACGCCCTGGACGGAGGAGGACCGCGATGAGCAGCTCATCCGGCGTGGCCGCTATGTGGAGTTCAATCTCCTCTATGATCGCGGCACGATCTTCGGCCTGAAGACCGGAGGCAATGTCGAGTCGATCCTCTCCTCCCTGCCCCCTGTGGTGCGCTATCCCTGAGCATGGGTGAACAAAACGCATCCGCCGAAGTTGGATGGGCACCACATCCGCACGGAGGACAGATCATGGTGTTCAAGCAACGCGCCTTCTTTGGCGACCCGGCCCTGGAAGAGGACCCGCAGGGCAGCGCCGACCTCGAAAGCCGGGTCGCCGGTATGCTGGCGGGCGTTCAGGGGCTGGAAGCCTCAGAGATCGACGTCGTCGCCAGCGGAACGACGATCACCCTGTCCGGCTTCGTCGCCTCGTTGGAAGAAATCGAGCGGGCAGCCGAAGCCGCCAGGGCGGTCGAAGGCGTCACCGCGGTCGATAACCGCCTCACCACGCCCGATCGCGACAGCGCAACGGCGGAGCGGGACCGGAAGGTGTGACGCACATTTGGTCTGCCCGGCCGTATTGTCCGCAGAGACAGCTTTTGATTGCGAGGCCAGAAAACCCCTTCTGGCCTGCCGGCCATCTCCCCCACAAGGGGGGAGAGACCGTGTGGCGGTCGCTCGCCCCCTTTGAGCGTTGGAAGCTGGGTTGGCGAACAAGGGGAATACGTTGGCGCGCGCTGCAGAATGAAAAGGATGAGGACTTCCGCCCAAAAAGCGGCTGGGTCTCTCCCCCCTTGTAGGGGAGATGGGCGGCAGGCCAGAGGGGGACTTGTCACGCGCACAGGTCGTTCTGACAGGGTCGGCCTGCAGCAGAGACGACTCTTACCCTCAGATCTGCTTCAGCGTCCAGGCCACGATCTCGGCGACGACCTGAGCGGCGGCGGTGTCGAGGCCCTTGACGAAGGCGGGCTTGCCGGAGCCACTGACGGGGGCGACGGCGCGGAAGGCGCGCTGGGCGCGAACAGTGCCGTTGCGGTCGTTGACAATCTTCACGAAGATTTCGACCACGGCATCATTGGCGCCCGTCTCCACCTCGAAAGCGCGGATCTCGCTGACGACCTGATAGTCGATCGCCAGGCCCTCGCCCGGCTTGCCGACGCCGCCGACCTTGCCAGAGTTTTCGAACGCCTGCACGATCTTGGCCTGCACCATGCGCGGCAGACGGTCGCTCCACTGCGAATCGGCGAGATATTGCAGCTCGGCGCCCTTCAGCCGCACGACGATCTGCTCGCTGTTCAGCGCCTTCAGGGCCGTCGGCTCGGGCACGAGGATCTGACGCCCGGTGGACGCCGGTCCGGCCACGGTCGGGACCGAGGACAGGCTGTAGGTGTCGTTGTTGGCCTTGCCGGCACAGGCGGAGAGGGCGGCGAGGAGAAGAACAACGGACGACGCCCGGAAAAACCCTGCCTGCCGCTTGATACTGATGTCCGGGAAAACCATGCGTTTCAAAACCCTTATCGTTCCGCAGCAACTTAAAGAGGCGGACGCCGCTGGCAAGGCCTAAGCGCTCCCGAATGTAAGCTCTGTCGAAGAAATCCGTGAGGCAGTGCAGACTTGCCACGCCTGCTCCGCGATCCCCGCCGCGCAAGCGGCGGAGGACGCGGGAAAGCCAGGCAAACGAGGCGGTGGCGCGCCTCAGCGGCGCGTGCGCCCGTCATATTGCTTGACGGTCTCGCCCCCGAACAGCAGGCGCTGCGGGTTCTTGTCGAAATTGTCGACCGTCGAATCAAGCGTCTGAACGGCACGGCGGGTGTCGTCGACCAAGGCCTCGATATCGCGCAGGCCCGTGGCGGAGAACCGGCGGAAATTGGCCGCGATCGGGCCGACCTGAGCGTTGATGTTGTCGGCGACATTGCGGAAGGAGGCGAGCGTCGACTTCACATCCTGGGAGATGCCCGGCGCGTCGGCATCGCCGAGGAAGCCGTCGAGCTTGACGAGGATGCCATCGACGCGGCTAGATGCGGCGTTCAGCTTGTTGGCCATTTCGGTCACGTTGGAGATGGTCTTGTCGATGTCGGGCCGGCGCTGGTTGATGTTGGCGGCGAGATCGGCGAAGGACGCCACGGCGCGACGCGCCTCCGCCCCGGCCGTCGATGCATCGTCAACGAAGGCGCTGATCTTGTCCGGGCTGATTGCCGCGACCAGCGTCGTGACCTGCGTCAGCGTCTGGGTCGCGCGGACACCGAAGCGCTCATAGGTATCAGCCGTACGGCGGACACTCTCCAGCGTATCGGTGACGCTGTCGGAAGCCGACTTCAGATTGCCGCTGATCTGTTCGACATTGCCGACAATGGTGCTGACCTTGCGGGGATCGACGGCCTTTACGAGCGCATCGGCAGAGGTGAGCGTCGAATCGAGCTTCTCCGCCGCGCCGTTGATGGAGGTCGAGAGCGCGCTGACGCTTTCCAGGAACTTGTCGATGCCTTCGGCATTGTCGGCGAGCGAGCGGGAAAAGCGGTCGGCATTGTTGATCGTCTCGGTCAACGGGCCGCGCACGTCGGACACGAAGCCTTCGATATTGCCGATCGCATTGTCGGCCCGGTCGAGAATCTTGTCGGCGGTGGCGAGCAGGCTCGTCACGCTCGACTGATCCGCCTGGATCTGCGCCGAGCGGCCCTCTTCCTGCGCCTTCTGCAGGATGTTCTGCTCGCCCTTGTTGCCGCCGCTGAGCTCGATATAGGCCGCGCCCGTCAGGCCCTGGACCTCGAGCATGGCCTTGGTCGATTCGAGAACCGGCGTGTCGAGGGCGACCTCGGTCACGGCGACGGAGAAGTTCGGATCGTTGGCATTGATGGCCAGACTGCGCACCGAGCCGACCGGGATGCCGTTGAAGCGAACGGCGGAGCCGACCGACAGGCCGTTGGCCGAGCCTGGAATCGAGACAACCAGCTCGACCATCTCGCCGCTGCGGCCATATTGCGACATCCAGTAGACGAAGCCGAAGGCGGCGAAGATGACAGCGACGGTGAAGAAGCCGACAATGGCGTAATTGGCTTTGGTTTCCATCGTGTGCGGTTATCCCTGCAGGCGGCTCTGCGCGCTTGGTGTTTCGACTTCGCCCGGCTCATCGCCGCGCGGCTCCTCGTCGCGGACGATCGAGCGGGCTCGCTTGCCCTTGAAATAGGACTGGACCCAGGGATCGTCGAAGGCGAGCATGTCCTCGATGGTCCCCTCGACCAGAACACGCTTCTTGCCCAGAACGGCGATCCGGTCGCAAACGGAAAACAGGCTGTCCAGGTCGTGAGTCACCATATACACGGTGAGCCCCAGCGTGTCCCGCAGTTTGGCGATCAACTCATCGAACTCGGCGGCGCCGATTGGGTCGAGGCCGGAGGTCGGCTCGTCGAGAAAGACAAGATCCGGATCGAGCGCCAGCGCACGGGCCAGCGCTGCGCGCTTGATCATGCCGCCCGAAAGCTCGGAGGGAAAACGGTCCGCCGCTTCCGGCGCAAGGCCGACGAGCTCGATCTTCAGCCGCGCGAGATCGTCCATCATCTCCTGCGGCAGGTCCATATATTCGCGCATCGGCACCTGGATGTTTTCCAGCACCGTCAGCGAGGAGAAGAGTGCGCCGTGCTGGAACAGCACGCCGAGCCGCGTATCGAGCGCGATGCGCTCGTCCGGCGTGGCCGCGTCGTAGTCGGCACCCAGGATCTCGATCGTGCCGGACCGGCGCGGGAGCAGCCGCAGAACCGTGCGCATCAGCACCGACTTGCCGGTGCCCGAGGCGCCGACGAAGCCGAGGATCTCGCCGCGACGGATGTCGAGGTTCAACTTGTCGAGCACGACATTCGAGCCGAAGCCGACCGTCAGGTCCTTGACCGACAGCACGATCTCGCGCTCGTCCTTGCCTTCGCTGGCCTGCGGCTGAACGCCGGTCGGGGTTGCATCCTCCTCGGCAAGGCGATCATTGTCGTCCAGATGCTGGTCCACCGCGTCCGCTCCCATCAGAAATCGATCGCCGCGTAGAAGATGGCGAACAGGCCATCGACGAGGATGACGACGAAGATCGCCTTGACCACGGACTGGGTGACCTGCCGGCCGAGCGATTCGGCGCTGCCGCCAACCTTCAAGCCTTCCACGGCCGCAACGATGCCGATGATCAGCGCCATGAACGGCGCCTTGATCATGCCGGCGAGCACGGAAGAAAAATCGACCGCTTCCTGCAGGCGCGAGAGGAAGGTCTGGTAGGTGATGCCCGAATAGGCATTGGTAACGACGGCGGCGCCGGCCAGTGCCGCAAAATTGGCGATGATGGTCAGGAGCGGCAGGGCGATCGTCAGCGCCACCAGGCGGGGGAAGACGAGGATGCCGATCGGGCTCAGGCCCATTACCTTCAGCGCGTCGATTTCCTCGCGCATCTTCATCGAGCCGATTTCGGCCGTGATCGCGCTGCCGGAACGGCCGGCGATCATGATGGCGGTCAGCAGCACGCCGATTTCGCGCAGCTGCAGGATGCCGACGAGATCGACGACGAAGAGCTCGGCCCCGAAATAGCGAAGCTGGAAGGCGCCCTGCTGCGCGATGATCGCGCCGATCAGGAACGACATGAGCGTGATGATCGGCACGGCCTGGACGCCCATGCGATCGATCTGGTTGACGATCGCTGCAGGGGAAAGACCACTATGGCGCCCCACTTTGAGCTGCGCACCGCGCACCGCCGAGCCGACGATGTAGAGCGCGGCGACCAGATCCTCCCAGGCGGCCATGGTCACGCGGCCGATGGGCGAGAAGATGCGGGAGAAGAGCGGCTTGCGTTCCGCCTTCTCCTTGGCCGGCTGCTTGAGTTCGGCCGGCAGCGCCCTGATGAGCTCGAGATAGCCCGGCTTGCCGCCATCAAGCGTAACGGCCTCGCCGCCGCCGAGCTTGGTCATGAAGCGGCGAATCGCCCAGGCGCCGGCCGTATCCATGCCGTCGACGCCCGAAAGGTCGAGGCGCGCCTGGCCCTGCCCGCCATCCTTGGCAAGCTGGTCGAGCTTCGAAACGGCGGTCGGAAGCTGAGTGCTGCGCCAGGTTCCGGCAAAACGGAAAACCCGGTCCTGTCCTTCGGCTTCGTCGCGCTCCACTGTCGCATCGGTGGTTTGGGAGGCTGTGGTCACGCGGCTCAAAGTTCTTTCGGGAGGGTTCGCAAATGCTAAAAGGCGTTAACCTCTCTTAGCGAGTCGCAGAGCATCTGTCACCGCAGGAAATGGGAAGGAAACGGACGATGGCAAGGGACGAACCGAGACGGGCGATGCAGCTCGCCGTGGAACATTTTCCGCTGAAGGAGGCCTTCACCATCTCGCGCGGATCGAAAACGGCGGCAAGTGTTGTCGTTTGCCGCTTACAGTGCGGCACCGCAGTCGGCCTCGGCGAATGCGTGCCCTATGCCCGCTATGGCGAAACGATCGAGAGCGTGCTTGCGGCGATCGAGAGCGTGCGGGCGGCGCTGGAAGGGGGTGTGTCGCGCGAGCTTCTGCAGACGCTACTGCCGCCGGGCGCTGCGCGCAACGCGGTCGATTGCGCGCTCTGGGACCTGGAGGCGAAGGTCAGCGGCGTCGCAGCCTGGCAGGCTGCAGGTCTCGCTTTGCCCGGTCCGCTGGTGACCGCTTACACGCTTTCGCTCGGCGAACCGGGCGAGATGGCTGCAGCGGCAGCCGCTCAGGCGCATCGTCCGCTGCTCAAGATCAAGCTCGGCACGGGTAGTGATTCGGCCCGCCTCAGGGCGGTTCGTGCGGCTGCGCCCGATTGCGTTCTGGTGGTCGATGCGAACGAAGGCTGGCGACCGAACACGCTCGCCGAGCATCTGGCCGTTGCCGCCGGCGAGGGCGTGGCGCTGGTGGAGCAGCCGCTGCCGGAGGGTGAGGACCAGGCCTTGGCCGAGATCGCCCATCCGGTGCCGATCTGCGCGGACGAGAGCAGCAAGACCGCCGAGGGGCTGGAAAGCCTGCTCGGCCGCTATGATGCGGTCAACATCAAGCTCGACAAGACAGGAGGGCTGACGGGGGCGCTTGCCATGCGGAAGCGGGCCGATGCGCTGGGCCTGAAGGTCATGGTGGGCTGCATGGTCGGAACCTCGCTCGGCATGGCGCCGGCCGCCCTCGTGGCCCAGGGCGCCGCCTTCACCGATCTCGACGGGCCGCTGCTGCTGGCCCGCGACCGTGAGCCGGGCCTGACCTATGAGGGCTCGACCCTGCTGCCGCCCGTCCCCGCACTCTGGGGCTAGACAGGCAGTGCCTCCTTACGCGGCACGGCGCGTCATCGCCGGGCCGCGCTGCATCGTCCAGGCCGCGACGATCAGGCTGACGCCGAGCGCGGCCACTGCGGACATGGCATAGAAGCCGCTCGCCCCGTACCAGGCATAGGCATAGCCGGAGATGAAGGTGCAGACGGCGGTGGAAAGGCCGGTGTAGAAGAAATAGAGCCCTTGCGCCCCGGCCTCCTGCTCCTCCGGCACCTGGCGCACCAGCTGGTTCTGCAGGCCGGTATGCATCAGCGCATAGGTGAAGGCGTGCATGGTCTGCAGCGCCAGATAGCCGCCGAAGCCGAGGTCGAGCGGAAAGAGAAGCCAGCGCCCGACGGCCAACGCCGCGCCCGACAGGATCATGACCCAGAGGCTCATGCGCAGCAGCAACGGCTTGGCAACCACGAACATGGCGATTTCCGCCAGCACCCCGGCGCTCCAGAGCAGGCCGATCTCCGTGCCCGTAAAGCCGATCTTGCTCCAGTAGAGTGCCGAAAACGCGAAGAGCATGCCATGGCTGCCATTGACGAGGCCCACGCCGAGGATGAGCGTCTGGACATCGCGGCGGCGCAGTGCCTTCGGCTGCGGGGCTGCCAGGGAGGTCAACGTCGAGGGCCGGCGCGGCGGGCCGACCTTGGGCGCCAAAAAGGTGATGCCGATCATGACGGCGAAGCTCAGCGCCATGGCCGGCAGAACCATGCTGCCGCCGACCAGGCTGATCAGCTCGCCGCCGATCATGGTGGCGACGATGAAGACGATCGAGCCCCAGAGCCGCATCCGCGCATAGTCGAAGCCCCAGCGCCGCACGCCGGACAGCGCGATCGCCTCGACGATCGGCACATAGGGGGAATAGACGCCGCCCTGCAGGGTGTAGACGACGAGGATGAACCAGAAGCTGTCGGACACGAACAGCGCCAGCGCGGTCAGCAGCGAAAGAACGGCCGAGACATGCAGAAGCCGCGTCCGCTCGCCCATTCTGTCGGCAAGCACCCCGGCGAGCGGCGCTGTGAACACCCGCAGGAACATCGGCACGGCGAGGATGAGCGCGATCTCGGGATCGCTCATATGCAGCGTTGCCAGCCAGATCGGGAAGAAGGGCATGGCAAAGCCGTTGACGAGCAGCGGACCGGAGAAGAGGAGCGCCAGACGCGTCGTGAAATGCCGCGGCGCCAGATGCAGGACGGGCGGGGCGGAATCGGAGAGAATCATGGGTAGAAACCTGCGGGAGACCGCAGCCTGTTAGCATGCTCGACCGCCCCGCTGATCACGCCCAATGGCGGCCACACCGCTTTCCCGCCGAGGCGCGGCAAATCCGCAACGCTCGACCTCAATGCCGTTAGAGGAACCGTTGGCCGGCAGATCGAAGCCCGCACCGGCCGCACGCACGCGTCAGGCCGCGTGGCGACCGATCATGCCGGCGAGGAGCGCCTCCGCTTCGTGCGAAGGTTCGTTCTCGACGACATTGCCCAGGATCTCGCGCCAGTGAACGAGCTCCATCCGCCCGTCCTGATGCTCGAGAATGGCGGTGCAGCTCTCCACCCAGTCGCCGGTGTTGAGATAACGGATGCCGTCGATCTCCGTCATCACCGCATGGTGGATATGGCCGCAGACGACGCCATCGGCATCGGCCCGCCGGGCCTCCTCGGCGACGACGCTCTGAAAGGCGCCGATGAAATTGACGGCGTGTTTCACCTGCAGCTTCGCCCAGGCGGAGAAAGACCAGTAGGGCATGCCGAGTCGCCGGCGAACGGCGGACAGGACGATGTTGATCGCGATCGCCATGTCATAGGCCCAGTCGCCCAGATGGGCGATCAGCCTGGCGTTGCGGACGACGACGTCGAATTCATCGCCATGCAGAACGAGGTAGCGCCGTCCGTCCGCCGCCTCGTGCATATGGCGCGGGGCCACCTCGATGCCGCCGAAATGGACGCCGGGGAAGTCGCGCAGGAACTCGTCGTGATTGCCCGGAATATAGATGATGCGCGTGCCCTTGCGCGCCTTGCGCAGGAGCTTCTGCACCACGTCGTTGCAGGCCTGCGGCCAGTACCAGGAGCGCTTGAGCCGCCAGCCATCGACGATATCGCCGACGAGGATGATCGTTTCGGCATCGTGGTGGCGCAGAAAATCGAGCAGATAGTCGGTCTTGGCCGCCTTGGAGCCAAGATGGACATCGGAAATGAACAGCGTGCGATAGCGGCGCGGCGCCGGGTCGGGCTTGGTCTCTGTCATGGGGCCTCGCAGGAACTCGTGCGGTTCTTCAAGGCTAAAACAGACTCTTGTTTCAAGAGCATGACAGCGGCGAGCCATGCGGAGCTTGCAGGGCTCGCCAACTGTACGTCACGGCTAAATCATGCCAGAAGGGCCCACCCCGAAGACGGCGAATGAGGAAAGCGATGACCAGCGGCGACCAGAACAGCGGCACACCGAACGCGAACTCGGAAACGCGGGTCGAGACCGAACGCCAGGGCCCGGCCACCGGCGATATCGACAGCCAGGCCTTGTTCTTCCACCGCTATCCCCGCCCCGGCAAGCTCGAGATCCAGGCGACCAAGCCGCTCGGCAACCAGCGCGATCTGGCGCTCGCCTATTCGCCCGGCGTCGCGGCGCCGTGCCTTGCGATCCGCGACAATGCCGAACTCGCGGCCGATTACACGGCGCGCGCCAATCTCGTCGCCGTGGTCTCCAACGGTTCGGCCGTGCTTGGTCTCGGCAATATCGGGCCGCTCGCCTCCAAGCCGGTCATGGAAGGCAAGGCGGTGCTCTTCAAGAAGTTCGCCGGCATCGACGTCTTCGATATCGAGATCGACGCGCCGGGCATCGAGCGCATGGTCGATGTCGTCTCGGCGCTCGAGCCGACCTTCGGCGGCATCAATCTCGAAGACATCAAGGCGCCCGAATGTTTCGAGGTCGAGCGTCGCCTGCGCAGCATGATGAACATCCCGGTCTTCCATGACGACCAGCATGGTACGGCGATCATCGTCGCCGCCGCCGTTCTCAACGGGCTCGAGCTGGCAGGCAAGGACATCGCCACGGCCAAGATCGTCACCTCCGGCGCCGGTGCTGCAGCGCTCGCCTGCCTCAATCTCCTGGTCGAGCTTGGCGCAAAGCGCGAAAACATCTGGGTGCACGATCTCGAAGGCCTGGTCTACGAAGGTCGCGAGGTGCTGATGGATGAGTGGAAATCCGTCTATGCGCAGCCGAGCAACAAGCGCGTGCTGTCCGAATCCATCGGTGGCGCCGATGTCTTCCTCGGCCTGTCGGCAGCCGGCGTGTTGAAGCCGGACCTGCTGGCGCAGATGGCGGAGAAGCCGCTGATCATGGCGCTTGCCAATCCGACGCCGGAGATCATGCCGTCGCTCGCCCGCGCCGCCCGCCCGGACGCGATGATCTGCACCGGCCGTTCGGACTTCCCGAACCAGGTGAACAACGTCCTCTGCTTCCCCTATATCTTCCGCGGCGCGCTCGATTGCGGCGCGCGCACGATCAATGAAGAGATGAAGATGGCGGCGGTGCGGTCGATCGCCGGGCTTGCCCGCGAAGAGCCCTCCGATGTCGCCGCCCGCGCCTATAGCGAGGAGACCCCGGTCTTCGGGCCGGACTATCTCATCCCCTCGCCCTTCGACCAGCGCCTGATCCTGCGCATCGCGCCCGCCGTCGCCAAGGCAGCAGCAGAAACAGGGGTCGCGACCCGCCCGATCACCGATTTCGATGCCTATCTCGACCAGCTGAACCGCTTCGTCTTCCGCTCGGGCTTCATCATGAAGCCGATCTTCACGCTCGCGAAATCGGCGCCGAAGAACCGCGTGATCTTTTCCGAAGGCGAGGACGAGCGCGTGCTGCGCGCCGCCCAGGTCCTGCTTGAGGAAGGCACCGCCCGGCCGATCCTCATCGGCCGACCGCAGATCATCGAAAGCCGGTTGAAGCGCTATGGCCTGCGCATCCGCCCAGACACGGACTTCGAGGTGATCAACCCGGAAAGCGACCGCCGCTTCAAGGACTATGTCGACCAATATCTGTCCATTACGGGCCGGCTCGGCATCATTCCGGAAGCGGCCCGCACCATCGTGCGCACCAACACCACCGTGATCGGCGCGCTGGCGCTGAAGCGCGGCGAGGCGGATGCCCTGATCTGCGGTCTGGAAGGCCGATACAGCCGGCATCTGCGCGACATTTCGCAGATCATCGGCAAGCGCAAGGGCGCGCTGGATTTCTCGGCCATGAGCCTGTTGATCTCCTCGCGCGGCGCAACCTTCTTCACCGACACTTTCGTGACCTTCAATCCAACTGCCGAGGAAGTGGCGCAGAAGACGGTGCTGGCCGCCGAGACTATCCGCCGCTTCGGCATCACGCCGCGCGCCGCCCTCGTCTCGCATTCCAATTTCGGCTCCCGCGAATCGGAAAGCGCCACCAAGATGCGCCGGGCCATGGAGTTCGTCCGCGAACTGGCGCCGGACCTTGAAGCCGATGGCGAGATGCATGGCGAATCGGCGATCTCAGAGGTGTTGCGCAAGCGCGTCCTGCCCGCCTCCACCCTGTCGGGCGAAGCCAATCTCCTAGTGTTCCCCAATCTCGACGCGGCCAATATCTCGATGGGACTTGTCAAGGGCATGACCGACGGGCTGCATGTCGGGCCGATCCTGCTCGGCTGTGCGGAGGCCGCCCACATCCTGTCGCCGTCCGTCACCTCGCGCGGCGTGGTCAACATGGCGGCGCTTGCCGTCGTCGAAGCCTCGCATCCGGTGTGAGGCGTCACGGTAACCATCGCTCGGGAAAAGCGGATGGTAAGCGACACTTGATCGGTTGGACACGTTGCGCCGGCGGGGTCGCGCGCTAAGATAAGGCTGAAGGCCATGCCCGCGGGGCTGGCCGGCCCATCGTTCATCGACGCCTCCAACGCGAAAGCGAGTCTGGACCGTGCGCAGTCGCAAGCTCTTCGTCGTCGCCCTTTTCCTGCCCCTGATCGGAGCATCGGTCGCGCAGGCCTCGCCGCTCTGCGAGCGTCTCTACGAGCGCCTCGCCGAACTGCCGAGCGTCACCAGCAATCGCCCGACAGGCACGTCGCGCGACCTCATCGGCGCGCTCTCGCGCCACAATCTCGATCTGCGCGCTGCCCGCGGGCAAGCCCGTCGCATGGGCTGCAGCGGCGGCAGCATCACCATCATCAATGGCGAAAACGACGCGCTGTGCCGCCAGATCGACGAGCGGATCGCCGCGCTGCGGGATGAGATCGACGCACTCAAGGCGCAGCGCCTGGCGGACCTGAACGGCACGGAGCATGATGCGGCGCGCCGGCGCGTCATGGTCGCGCTCTCGGCCAACCGCTGCGACGAGACGCAGGATGCGATCGTCAGCGCTTCCGTCGGCGGCGACGAACAGCCGCGCAACATCATCGCCGATCTGCCGCCGATCGGCAGCGAGCAGTCGCCGGTTCTGCGCGGGCGGACGGAGTTCCCGGAGCTCGAATTCGGCGATCAGGCCGGCGATCTGCGCACCATGTGCGTGCGCACCTGCGATGGCGCCTTCTTTCCGATCTCGGCCCATGCGAGCCCGGCAGATTTTCCGCGCGACGCCGAAGCCTGCAGCCGCCGCTGCCCGGGCGCCGAAACGGAACTCTATTATCATCCTCTGACAAGCGGCGACACCGAGAGCATGGTTTCGGCCGAAACGGGCAAGCTCTATTCCGACCTGCCGACCGCCTTCGCCTACAAGACCGGCGATCCTGCCGACCGCAAGCAGTGCGGATGCGCTCTCACGCCGCGCGCAGCGGCGCCGCTCAGCACGCCGATCACCCCCGGCGGCAGCATCAGCACCGTGACCTCAGACCCCGGTCGGGCGGCCTCGACTCAGAGTGCGGCCGCGGACCCGGCCGCGAGCGCCGCGCCCTCGTCGCCCGCCTCTCCCTCCGCAGCTGCAGCACCCGCCGTCGCGCCGCCCATCGAGCGGCCCTATGATCCGAAGGCGAACCGTGTGCGTCAGGTCGGTCCGACGTTCCTGCCGGCGGAGGAAACCGCCATCGACCTCAGGCACCCTAAGGGCCCAGCCTTCCAGCCGCAGCAGGCGAACTGAGGCAGAGACGGGCCGCCTGCCAGGGCAACAACCTCGATCGGCCGTCACGCCGGTTCATAGCGCACATAGGCGAAGGCGCTGCCATCGGGCGACCAGTTGGGCACGTTCATCGTGCCCTGCCCGCCAAAAAGCGTGAAGAGTTCGCGCGCCTGCCCGCCGTCCGGATCCATGAGACGCAGCCGCACGGTGTGGTCGCGCGGATGGTCGAAAACATCGCCATCATAGGACAGCACGAGCAGATGCCGCCCATCCGGAGAGGGATGAGGAAACCAGTCGCCATAGGGACTGTCGGTAATCCGCTCCGCCGCGCCACCCTGCGCCGGAACCCGCCAGATCTGCATGCGGCCGCTGCGGCTGGAGTTGAAGTAGATCCAGCGGCCGTCCGGCGAATAATCCGGTCCGTCATTGCGCCCTTCCCCAAAGGTCAATCGCGTCTCCGCGCCGCCCGAGACATCGATCGTATAGATATCGAAGACATCGTCGCGAATGCCGCAATAGGCGAGCCGGGCGCCGTCCGGCGACCAGCCGTGCCAGTAGGACGGCAGGGTTTCGGTCACGAGCGTCGGCGTCCCGCCGGTGACCGGAAGCGTGTAGATGGCCGACTTGCCGAACTCGGTCTTGTCGCTGATCGCCAGCAGGGTGCCATCCGGCGAGAGCCCGTGGTCGTTGTTGAGCGCGCGGGCAAAGCCCGTGTCGATCTGCGTCAGCGCACCGCCTTCAACCGGCAGGGAAAACAGCAGCCCCTCGCCGTTCAACAGCAGCGCTTGTCCATCCCGCGTGAAATTCGGTGCCTCGATCAGCCGGTCGGTCTCATGCACAATGTGCGACCGGCCGGTGGAAAGGGTGAAGATCTCGACGGCGCTGCGCATGGCGGCCTCCTTGCAAACGGGCTGCTAATAGGTTGGAAGAATGGGGGAAATACGGGAACCGAGCCATTCATCCCCTGTTCAACATGACAGCACTATGACAGTTCTGCGATTGTTTTGTAAAAGGAGACGGCTGTGGCCAGTTTCGAGACCGCCGTCACCGTGCCGTCTGCATCACCAGCGCTTGCGCTGGATGGCGGCCGCTCGGGGCTCTCGTCGGAGCTCAAAAGCATCGGCTTCTCCGCGCTGCTTTCCCTCGCGCTGATCTTCGTCGTCGAATGGATCACCCGCAATTCGTTGTCGGAAGCCGTCGCCTTCTTTCTCGATCCCGCGCGTCCTGCCTGGACGACGGTCTCGGTCTTTCTGCTCCTCTTCCTCGCCATCGATGCGCTGCTTGGCCGCGAGGAATATGGCTTCGTGCTTTTGACGCCGCTGGCGCTCGTTCCGGCCTTCATCAGCCGGCAGAAGCAGATCTTTCTCTCCGATCCGCTTTACCCGACCGATTTCCTGTTCGGCCGTCAGGTGATGGAGCTGATGCCGGTGCTGGTGCGCGACCGGCCGATGACGGCGGCCGGCATTGCCGTTGGCCTTGTGCTGTCGATTCTGGGTCTCGCCTGGCTGATCCGCCATGCCTGGCGCCGGTTTCCGCTTCTCGGCCGCCGCCAGCGTCTGGCGCGCCTTGCCGTCGCCCTGCCCCTGCTCGGCAGCTTCTACCACATCATGGATTACAACCATTTCTCCTGGATTCGTGACCGGCTGCAGGTCATTCCGATCATGTGGGATCAGACGGAGAATTACCGGCACAACGGCTTCGCCATGGCCTTTGCGCTCAATCTGCCGATGGCCAATGTCGCAGCGCCGGCCGGCTATATGCAGAACGCCATCGACGCCATTCCGGTCAAGCCGGGTGCAGCCGCCACCGCTTGGCATGACAAGCCCGATGTGATCGTGCTGATGAGCGAGTCGCTGTTCGATCCGACGCGTCTGCCGAACGTCACCCTGTCGCCCGATCCGATGCCGACGATCCGGGCCATGCAATCGGGCCATGTCTTCTCGCCGGAATTCGGCGGCATGACCGCCAATGTCGAGTTCGAGGCACTGACCGGCTTTTCCAACGCCTTCCTGCCCTATGGCTCGATCCCCTATCAGCAATATATCCGCAACCCGATCCCCTCGCTTGCCACCTTCTTCCGGGGCGAGGGCTACACCTCGCGGGCGGTCCACCCCTTCCAGAAGTGGTTCTGGAACCGCAGCGCCGTCTACAAATCCTTCGGCTTTGAGCAGTTCCGCTCGGAGGAAAACCTGCCGCCGATGGAAAAGCGCGGCATCTTCGCCTCCGACGAGTCGCTGACCAAGGAAATCATGCGCCAGGCCGAGGAACTGGATCAGCCGTTCTTCTTCTTCACGGTCACGCTGCAGGGGCACGGTCCCTACGAGGCGAACCGCTATGCGCAGAACACGATCGCGGTCGAAGGCGATTTGCCGGAGGCCGACCGCGCCGCGCTCGCCACCTATGCGCAGGGCGTGAAGGAGGCCGACGACAGCCTGAAGATGCTGATGGACTGGGCAAAGACCCGCGAGCGCGAAACGATCATCGTGCTGTTCGGCGACCACCTGCCGCCGCTGAACACGGTCTACACCTCGACAGGCTTCATGCCGGACGTGACAGCGCCGCGCAAAGGCGCCCTGCCGGACATGATGCGCCAGCACGAGACGCCGTTGATCGTCTGGTCGAGCAAGACCGGCCCGGTCAAGGACATCGGCACGATCAGCCCGGCCTATCTGTCCTATCAGATCGTCAAGGCCTCCGGCTTCGAGCATCCCTATTACACCGGGTTCCTCGGCAACCTGTTCGATCGCTACCGCGTGCTCGACCGCTACATGCTCGTCAATGCCGCCGGCAAGGGCACGCCCGGCTGGCTGCAGAAACCCTCCGTCCCGCCGCTCCTGCGCGACTATCGCTTCCTGCAGCACGACATGATGTTCGGCCAGCGCTACGGCACCGACCGCTTCTTCGCCACCCACGACGAACTGTTTCCCCAGCCTGAACCGGTTCTTTGAGGGACCCTGGAAGAGACTTCCTTTGTGAAACCGGTAGCCGCCATGGCGCTCGCGCCTGGCGATTACTGGGCGCAAACAAGAAGCCGAGCAGTCGCCCCCAGACGGAACATGACCCAGCCTCGCCCCCTACTGCTCCCACTCTTCCCTCTCGCTGCGGCCAGTCACCCCCAGGCGGCGGTCGAGTTCGGTGGCTTCGGTTTCGGTCAGGCGCAGGTCGAGGCGGACCGTGCCGTCCTCCAGGTCTTCGCGCTCGTCGATGACGGCGTGTTCATAGATCCAGGGCAGGAGCTGCAGCCGGTCCAGGGGGACCGTCACCGTCGTCTCGGTCATGACGCCCGACAAGCGGCGATTGATCTCCTGCATCAGCGCGTCGACCCCCTCGCCGGTGAAGGCGGAGACGGGAAGAGAGTTCGGCGTATGCGCGGATTTTTCGATCATGACGTCATGCTGGACGGGATCCAGCCGATCGATCTTGTTCCAGACCTCGAGAATGCGCTCGCCACGCGCCTTTTCGTCGATGCCGAGGTCCTCGAGAATCCGCTCGACATCTGCGGCCTGGGCGGGATGGTCGGGGTCGGACACATCGCGCACATGCAGGATGAGATCGGCTTCCAGCACCTCTTCCAGCGTGGCGCGGAAGGCGGCGACGAGATGGGTCGGCAAGTCGGAGATGAAACCGACCGTATCGGACAGGATGACAGTGCGGCCCTGCGGAAGCTTCATGCGGCGCAGCGTCGGATCAAGGGTAGCGAACAGCATGTCCTCGGCCAGAACGCCCGCGCCTGTGATACGGTTGAAGAGCGTCGATTTGCCGGCATTGGTGTAACCAACGAGCGCGACAATCGGATGCGGCACTTTGCGTCGCTTGGCGCGATGGAGCTGGCGGGTGCGTCGCACCTGCTCCAGCTCCTTTTCGAGCTTGATGATCTTGTCCTGCAGCATGCGCCGGTCGGCTTCGATCTGGGTTTCGCCGGGGCCGCCCATGAAGCCGGCACCGCCGCGCTGGCGCTCCAGGTGGGTCCAGCTGCGAACCAGCCGGCCCTTCTGGTAATTGAGATGCGCCAGATCGACCTGCAGCGTGCCTTCCTTGGTGGAAGCGCGGCGGCCGAAGATTTCAAGAATCAGGCCCGTCCGGTCGATGACCTTGGCGTTCCATTCCTTCTCGAGATTGCGCTGCTGCACCGGCGTCAGCGGATGATCGACGATGACGAGGCCGGCATCATGCGCGTCGAGAAGCTGCTTGACCTCCTCGATCTTGCCCGAGCCAAGCAGCGTGCCCGGCTTCGGCTGCGCAACGGGCACGATCAGGCCATGGGCGACGGTCAGGTCGATCGCGAGCGCGAGACCGATCGTCTCTTCCAGCCGCGCCTCGTCGGAGCGCACGGATGGGGCAGCCTCGGCAGCCTGGCGGCCGCTTTTCTTGACGACCGGCACCAGCACCAGCGCGCGCATGTCGTCGCGGTGCTTCTCGGTTTCGGGAATGATGGGAGAGGATTTCGTATCGCGCTTGGTAATGGCAACGTCCAATCAGGATGCGGCGTCTTCGCTCTCGAACATCTGCATCGGCTGGCCGGGCATGATCGTCGAGATGGCATGCTTGTAGACCAGCTGCGAATGGCCATCGCGGCGCAGAAGCACGCAGAAATTATCGAAGGAAGTGACGACGCCGGTCAGCTTGACGCCGTTGATGAGGAAGATCGTCAGCGAGATCTTCTGCTTGCGAACCGTGTTGAGAAAAAGGTCCTGGAGATTCTGAGAACGTTCCGCCATGGCGCCGCTTCTTTCTGATTGCCGGTGCTTGTTCAACCGGTTGAATTCTCGATCGGAATTGGCGCACGTGTGAAGTCCCCCGCATGCGCCGAACGTTTTCTGGTATCAAATCGGGCCCTGTTCCGCAATCTGGAAATCAGACTCCCCCACCACAAGCACGAAGGTAAGCCGGCGCTTGGCCGCAAGGGGTTTGAATCTGTGGTGGAGCGAAACCCGCAGTCTCCCACTTTATAGCAGCAGGCTTGTCAATTCGGTATAACTCCATAAGGCTTTTGACCTAAACCCACGACGGTTATTGAATTGCGACTGAATTCCAGTTGCATACGTCTAGCGATGATGAGAGGATCGTGGCGAGCCATGACGCGCAGTGAGCGTTTGCTTGACGAGTTCCGGGCGTGCACGGGCGGCTTCTCTTACCGCTCCCTTCTCACCTTGCTGCGAGGTCTGGGATATGACGAGCTATCGACAGGCGGTGGATCACGGCGCAAATTTGTCCATTCCGTTACCAACCATATCATCCGTCTGCACGAGCCGCATCCAGACAAGGACGTGAAAGCCTACGTCGTTCGTCAGATCCGTGACAGCCTCCAGGAACAGGGGTTTTTATGAGGACGGTTTCGCATAAAGGATATCAGGCCTCCGTCGAGTTCGAAGACGGAGCACTGTTTATCAAGGTGCTCCACATCGACGATCTGCTCATCGCCGAATGCGACCGGGCGTCAGACGCCGCACGTGTGGCCGGCGAATTGATCGACGCTTATCTCGATGACTGCCGGCAGGCCGGACGCGCCCCTTCGAAGCCGTTCAAGGGCAGCTTCAATGTCCGCATGCCGCCGGGTCTTCATGAGAGGGCGGCGCGAAGGGCGAGCGATGAGGGACGATCGCTCAATGCCTGGGTCTGCCAGGCTGTGGAGGACAAACTGGACGGCAAGACTGCGGTTTCTCTCACCCCTTCAGACCAGCCGCGATCCGACCACGCTGCTTGAAGCAAGAAACGGTTCAGGGCATTGCTGCCGCTTTGCCCGGGGCAGCGGCGAGCATCGGGCAGATCTACCTCACACCCCGAGCGATTTCAGCTTGCGATGCAGCGCGGAGCGTTCCATGCCGACGAATTCGGCGGTGCGGGAGATGTTACCGCCGAAGCGGTTGATCTGGGCGATCAGGTAATCGCGTTCGAACATTTCGCGCGCTTCGCGCAGCGGCAGGGTCATGATGTGCTGGTCGCCCTGGGCGGCGATCTTCGGCAGACTGTCGCCCACTTCGGTCGGCAGCATATCAGCGGTGATGACCGAATCCGGCCCGTCGGACCGGGCGAGGATCATCAGCCGTTCGATATTGTTGCGCAGCTGGCGGATATTGCCCGGCCAGTCGTGGGCCTGCAGCACGGCCAGCGCATCGTCGCCGATCTTGCGCGAGCGGATGCCGGCCTGCTCGCTGATCTGGCGCATGAACATGTCGACGAGAAACGGAATGTCCTCCCGCCGCTCGGCCAGTGCCGGCACGCGGACGGGGATGACCGCCAGCCGGTGATAGAGATCCTCGCGGAAGGCGCCTTCGGCGATCAGGCTTTCGAGATTGTAGGCGGTGGAAGAGATGATGCGCACATCGACCTTCACCCGCTTGGAGCCGCCGACCCGTTCGAACTGCTGGTCGACCAGCACGCGCAGGATCTTGTTCTGCGTTTCACGCGGCATTTCGCCGACTTCGTCGAGATAGAGCATGCCGCCATGGGCTTCTTCGAGCGCCCCGGTCTTGCGCGGCTGGCCGGCCGTGCCCTCGGTGCCGAACAGGGCGATCTCCATGCGGTCAGGCGTGATCGCCGCTGCGTTCAGCGCCACGAAGGGGCCGCCGGCGCGCGAGGATTTGCGGTGCATCATCCGCGCCACCAGCTCCTTGCCGGAACCAGAGGGGCCATGAATCATGACGCGGCTGTTGGTCGGCGCCACCTTGTCGATCGTCTGGCGCAGCTGCGAGACGGCGACCGAGGTGCCGATCAGTTCGACCGGATCGCCCGAGCGCTTCTTGAGCTCGGAGACCTCGCGGCGCAGTTTCGAGTTTTCGAGCGCCCGTTCGGCGATCAGGATCAGCCGGTCGGCCTTGAACGGCTTCTCGATGAAATCATAGGCGCCGCGGCGAATGGCGGACACGGCGGTTTCGATATTGCCATGGCCGGAGATCATCACCACGGGCAGTTCCGGATGGCGGCTCTTGATCTCGTCGAGCAGCGACAGCCCGTCCAACCGGCTGCCCTGCATCCAGATATCGAGGAACACCAGCCGCGGCACGCGATCGGAAATGGCGGCAAGCGCGCTGTCGCTGTCATGCGCGGTGCGGGTCTCATGGCCCTCGTCCGACAGGATGCCGGAGACGATCTCGCGGATGTCTTCTTCGTCGTCGACGACCAGGATGTCAGCGGCCATGGATGCGTTCCTTGTTCTCTCGTGCTTCCGCCGGGTTGCCCGGCGGAAGGATGATGCGGATCATGGCGCCGTGGCCATTGTCGAAGTCGGCGGGCGCATCATGCAGCTCGAGGTGCCCGCCATGGTCCTCGATGATCTTTTTGACGATGGCGAGACCGAGGCCTGTGCCCTTCTCGCGCATGGTCATGTAGGGCTCGAGAATCCTATGGCGGTTCTCGGTCGGCAGCCCCTTGCCGTTGTCGATGATGTCGACCACGAAGGCGCCCGACCGCTCGTCCGGCCGGGAGCGGACCATGATCTTGCGCTCGCCGCGCACCGCCTCGGCCGGCAGCGCCTCGATCGCCTCCACCGCATTCTTGACGATGTTGCCGAAGGCCTGGCCAAGCATGCGGCTGTCGAAGAAGCCGTCGAGCGGCTCGTCGCCGAAATCGCGAATGAAGCTGATCTCGGTATTGCCCATCTCGCGCAGGAACACCGCATCCTTCAGGATGGCGCGCAGATCGGAGCGTTCCTTGGTCGGCTTCGGCATGCGGGCGAAGGAGGAGAACTCGTCGACCATGCGGCCGATGTCTTCCACCTGGCGGACGATCGTGTCCGTGCACTGGTCGAAGACGGTCCGGTCCTCCTGGTCGATCTGCTTGCCGTAGCGGCGCTTCAGCCGTTCGGCGGAGAGCTGGATCGGCGTCAGCGGGTTCTTGATCTCGTGTGCGATGCGGCGCGCCACATCCGCCCAGGCGGTCGAGCGCTGGGCGATGACGAGATCGGTGATGTCATCGAGCGTGATGACCCAAGACTGCTTGGCGTCGGTCGATTCCTCGCGCGTCACCTGCACATTGAGCGTGCGCTCCTTGCCGTTCCGCATGATGTTGATCTGCTTGCGGAAGTCGCTGCGCGGCCGGCTCTCGGCCTCTGTCAGCACCTCGTCGATCTCCGGTGCGATGTCGCTCAGGCGCTCGCCGACGATGTCGAGCGCATGCCGGGCGAGGAAATCCTCCGACGACGGATTGGCGATGGTGATGCGACGATCGTCCTCGACACCGATCACGGCCGCGGTCACGCCCGACAGCACCGCTTCGATGAAGCGGCGGCGATGGTCCATCTCGTCGCGGGCTTCGAGGATTTCGTCACGCTGGCTGCGGATCTGGGCGATCATCTTGTTGAAGGTGCGCGACAGCGAACCAACGTCGCCATCCACCGTGTGCACGGGCACGACGACATTGAGGTTGCCGGTCGCCACACTGTCGGCAGCGCTGATCAGCAGGCGGATCGGCCGGACGATCCGGTCGGCAACCGCAATCGCCGCCCAGATCGCGGCAAGCAGAACGATCAGCGCGAAGCCCAGATAGAGAACGCCGAAGGCGATCTGCAGCGAGGTGCGGCCGGCGGCGAGGTTGCGGTATTCGGCAACATTCTCCTCCATCAGCCGCATGGAGTTCATGACCTTCGGATCGACGGTGCGCACCGTGTAGAGATAGGCGCCGGCGATGTTTTCGAGCGGGATCACCGCGCCGACGAGATTGGTGATGCCGGGCGGGATCAGCGTCGGCTGGCCGGAGACGGTGCTGGCCAGCGCATCGCGCGGAATGGCCGGAAGCGGGCGGTCGGTCGGGATATCGGCCTGCAGGATCGCGCTGCCGTCGCCACGCACCAGAAAGGCGCCCAGCATGCCGCGGGCGCGGGCCTGCCGGGTCATCAGCTCGGTGAAGCCGGTGCGGTCGAGGCTATAGAGCTGGCGGTTGCGTTCCAGATCATTGGCCATGGAGGCGGTCTGGCCCTGCAGATAGCTGGCATTCTCCAGCACATAGGCCTGGGCGACATCGATCGAGGAGCGCACGATCGATTGGGTGCGCAGCGAGAACCAGCGGTCCAGCCCGACATCGAGCGTGATCGAGGCGAAGATCGCCACCAGAATCGCGGGGGTAATGGCGACGATCGAGAACAGCGCCACGATGCGCACATGCAGGCGGGCCGCGGCCCGGCCCTTGCTGCGCGCCCGCATCAGCCGCATGATTTCACGCGTGATGAGATAGATGAGCCCGATCACGAAGACCGCATTCACGGTCGCGGACGCGATCACGATATTGGTCTCGGGCTTGATCGGCGTCAGGCCGAGTAGGACGAGGAGCGAGATGATGGCGCAGATCAGCGCGCCGCTGGCGAGCACCAGACCCGGCAGCGCAAAGGAGGCGCGCCGGTCGTATCCGGCCGTCGTCCCCTCGTCCTTCGCCATCGGCATGATCAGCCCTTCGGCCATGTCCGCCCTCGCCCACCGCACGGCCCGCAGTCGCAGGTGCCGTGCGTGCCGCTCCCGGTCGCCGGCTCAACGCGCGCTGCGGAGACACCCGCCGCCGTCGTCAAACCCGCTCCACCATTTTCAACGCACTTCCCACTGTGCTGCTTAAGCAACACAATGTGGCGGAAATGCAACGGTGCGGCCGCGTTGTCAAGCGGTGCGGGAGCTGCGGTAGACGGAAACGCCGAGTTCGCGGATCTTTTTGCGAAGCGTGTTGCGGTTGAGGCCGAGCAGGTCGGCAGCCTTGATCTGATTACCACGGGTTGCGGTGAGTGCTGCGAGAATCAGCGGATACTCCATTTCAGCCAGCACGCGGTCATAAAGGCCGGTCGGCGGCAGGCCATCGCCAAAGCTCGCGAAATACTGCCGCATGTTTTCTTCCACCGCCTGCGAGATCGACATCGGGCCCGAGCGGCCGGAGGCTTTCTCGATCGGGCTGTCCGGAATATCGGCGCGCAGCTCGTTCTCGATGATCTCGCGGGTGATGACCTCCTGGGGATAGAGGGCGGTCAGGCGGCGAACGACGTTTTCCAGTTCGCGTACATTGCCGGGCCAGGGATGCGCCTTCATCAGTTCCAGCGCCTCCTGGTCGAAGCGCTTGACGTCTAGCCCCTCCTTCTCGGCCATCTGCACGAAATGGCGGACGAGATCGGGAATGTCCTCGGCCCGGTCGCGCAGCGGCGGCAGGCGCAGGGGCACCACGTTCAGCCGGTAGTAGAGATCCTCGCGGAACAGGCCCTGATTGATCGACTGCTTCAGGTCCTTGTTGGTGGCCGCGACAATGCGCACATCCGAGCGGATCGGCGTGCGGCCGCCGACCGTCGTATATTCGCCCTGCTGCAGCACACGCAGCAATCGGGTCTGCGCATCCATCGGCATATCGCCGATCTCGTCCAGAAACAGCGTGCCGCCCTCCGCCTGCTCGAAGCGTCCGGTCGAACGGTTCTGCGCGCCGGTGAAGGCGCCCTTCTCGTGGCCGAACAGCTCCGACTCGATGAGGTCGCGCGGGATGGCGGCCATGTTGATGGCGACGAACGGGCCGTTGCGACGCTTGCCGTAATCATGCAGCGCGCGGGCGACGAGCTCCTTGCCGGTGCCCGATTCACCGGTGATCATCAGCGTCAGATCCGTCTGCATCAAACGGGCAAGCACCCGGTAGATTTCCTGCATGGCCGCCGAGCGGCCGACGAGCGGCATGCCATCCTGCGTGTCGTCGTCCATCTTGACCGGCTTGCGCTTCGGCTCGGACAGCGCCCGGCCGATGATCGCGATCAGCTCGGTCAGGTCGAAGGGTTTTGGCAGGTAGTCATAGGCGCCCTTCTCCGAGGCCTTGATCGCGGTCATGAAGGTGTTCTGCGCGCTCATGACCAGAACCGGCAGGTCCGGCCGCGCCTTTTTGATGCGGGGCAGCAGATCGAAGGCATTTTCATCCGGCATCACCACGTCGGTGACCACGAGATCGCCGTCCCCCGCGGCGATCCATCGCCAGAGGGTGGCGGCATTGGAGGTGATCCGCACATCATAGCCGGCCCGGCTCAGCGCCTGGTTCAGCACGGTGCGAATGGCTGCGTCGTCGTCGGCAACGAGAATGGTGGCGCCCGTCATCGGCGTTATCCTTTTGCGGTCGTAAGGTCAGAGTCCTCGGCGGTCGGGCCCTTGGAGGCCGGCATGAGGACACGGAAGGTCGTTCGATGGGTCTGGCTGTCGCATTCGACGATGCCGCCATGGCCGCCGATGATCTTGGCCACCAGCGCCAGGCCCAGGCCGGAGCCGTTCGTCTTGGTGGAGATGAAGGGATCGAAGAGATGCGGCAGCAGGTCGGGCGGCACACCGGGGCCGTTGTCATGCACGCAGAATTCGAGCGGCAGCGAGATCTTTTCCCGCGTTCCCGCGACCGAAAGCCGGATGCCGGGTCGATAGGCGGTCGTCAGCTGGATCTCGCCGTCGGCTTTGTCGCCAATGGCTTCGGCGGCGTTCTTCACCAGGTTCAGGAACACCTGCACCAGCTGGTCGCGGTTGGCATAGACCGGCGGCAGGGAGGGGTCGTAGTTTTCGGTGATGCGGATCTTGCGCGCAAACCCGGCGCGGGCAAGCGCCTTCACATGGTCGAGCACCGAATGGATGTTGACCGGCTGGCGATCGACGGGCCGCTCGTCGGAGAACACCTCCATCCGGTCGACCAGCGAGACGATGCGGTCTGTCTCGTCGCAGATCAGCCGTGTCAGCGCGCGATCTTCGTCGGACACGGCGGTTTCCAGCAGTTGCGCCGCGCCGCGAATGCCCGAGAGCGGATTTTTGATCTCATGCGCCAGCATGGAGGCAAGGCCGGTGACCGAACGGGCGGCGGCGCGATGCGTCAGCTGCCGGTCGATCTTGTCGGCCATCGAGCGTTCCTGGAACACGATGACCACCGAGCCCGGCTCGGACAGAACCGGCGCCACATAGAGGTCGACCAGCTTGTCGGCGCCGAGCCGCGGTGACGAGAGATCGACGCGGTATTCGTTGACGGCCGCCCGGCGCTCGCGCACCTGGTCGATCAGCGTTAGGAGCGGGCTGCCGAAGGGAATGAAGGCGCTGATATTGTGGCGTGCCAGATAGGTGGCGCTTGCTCCGAAAAAGGCCTCTGCCTCCCAATTGGCGAAGACCACGAGCCCCGTCTCGTTGACGAGAACGACGGGGTTCTGGATGGCGTTCAACACCGCCATCGGCAAGGCGTTCTTCTTGTCGTCCTCGCCGCTCTTGGCTCCTGCGCTCATGCTGCCCTCGCTTCTGAGTCTGCGTTCGGCGCATGCGCCGACGGGGCGGCCTCGAGCGCCTCCATCAGCCGTGCAAGCGCAACGCGGTGATCGGTCGCCGTCAGCACCGGCCCCTTTGCAGCGTCCGGCGCAAAGCGGTCCATGTACCAGCCAAGATGCTTGCGGGCGTGGCGCAGCCCGGTTTCAATGCCGTAGAAGCCGAGCATCATCTCGTAATGTTCCGCGATCAGCTCCAGGCGCTCGCGTCCCTCCGGCGCCTGTCCGGCGCTGGCGAGCACGCCTGCATGCCAGGGACGCCCCTGTGCGCCGCGGCCGACCATAACGGCATCGGCGCCGGAGACGCGCAGGATCTCCGCGGCATCCGCCTCGCTCTCCACATCGCCATTGGCGATCAGCGGGATCGAGATGGCGTCGCGGACCGCCCGGATTGCCGGCCAATCAGCACGGCCGGTATAGAACTGCATGCGGGTGCGGCCGTGGATCGTCACCAGCCTGATCCCGGCCGCTTGCGCCCGGCGGGCGATCTCGGGTGCATTGATCGTGGTGTCATCCCAGCCGAGCCGCATCTTCAGAGTCACGGGAATGCGCACCGCCTTCACCGTTGCCTCGATCAGCGAGAGTGCGTGATCCGGATCGCGCATGAGAGCCGAGCCCGAATAGCCGCCGGTGACCTTCTTGGCGGGGCAGCCCATGTTGATATCGATGAGATCGGCGCCCTGATCCTCGACGATACGCGCTGCCTGCGCCATCCAGTGGGCCTCGCGACCGGCGAGCTGCACCATGTGCGGGCGGATGCCGGCGCCTTTCAGGCGCGCCCAACTCTCGCCGGCATTGCCCACCAGCTCCCGGCTCGCCACCATCTCGGTGACCACCAGGCCGGCACCATGGCGCCAGGCCAGCTGGCGGAAGGGCAGATCGGTGACCCCCGACATTGGCGCCAGCACGACGCGGTTGCGAAGCGTGATGCCCGCGACATCCAAAGGCGATGACAAATTCGGCACGGTCACGTGATTATCTTTCAGGCAAACGACTGTCCTGCACCATTTTTAGCCAGCAGCTCGCAGGTTGCCAAGCGGATTCCGTTGCCGCAATGCAAGATTTTCTCAAGACTGCTGAAAATGCGAGCGCTTTGCGCGGAAGCACGCAAAAGACTTGGATGCGAGGACGACCTTATGGCGCAAATCCGGCGTCCGCGCTACACCCGCGGGGAGACCAGGAACAAGGATCGGCGGCGTGGCAGAGAATGAGGTGAGCGAGATTCGGCTCGGGGTGGTGATCGTGGCAGCCGGGCGCGGCGAGCGGGCTGGTGCCTCGGTGGAAGGGCCGAAGCAGTATCGCCGCATCGGCGGCCGCCCGGTGCTGAGCCACACGCTCGACGCCCTCACCCGGTGGGGCAAGGCCGACCTCATCGTCACCGTGATCCACCCGGACGATGGGGCGCTCTACGACGAGGCTCTCCGCCAAAGCGAGGGCGGGGCGGAGTGCCTCACCGTCTTCGGCGGCAGCACCCGTCAGGCCTCCGTTCTCGCCGGTCTCGAAGCGCTGGCCGCCCGCGGCCTCAGCCATGTCTTCATCCAGGATGCCGTTCGCCCCTTCATCGACGCCGCTTTGCTCGACCGCTGCCTGGCGCCGCTTACGGGAGGCGCGGTGGCCGTCCTGCCGGCCATCGCGGTTGCCGACACGCTGAAACGCGCCCAGTTCGGATCAGACGCAGAGAGCCCGCTCGTCGGCGAAACGGTGTCGCGCGAGGGGCTCTACGCGGCGCAGACACCGCAGGCCTTCGACCTCAAGCTTATCCTCGGCGCACATCGGGACGCGGCAAGTTCCGGCCGGACCGACTTTACCGACGATGCCTCGATCGCCGAATGGGCCGGGCTGCCGGTCGTGCTGGTCGAGGGATCGGTCGACAATCGAAAACTGACCGTGAAGAGGGATATTTCCATGGCCGACGAGATGCTGAGCCGCGAACGCCCAGTTCTGCCCGATATCCGCACCGGCAATGGCTATGACGTTCACCGTCTGGTCGAGGGCGATGGCGTGACCCTGTGCGGCGTGTTCCTGCCGCATGACCAGGCGCTGCTCGGCCATTCCGATGCCGATGTCGCCCTGCACGCGCTGACCGATGCCCTGCTCGCCACCTGCGGGGCCGGCGATATCGGTGATCATTTCCCGCCCTCCGATCCGCAATGGCGCGGCGCGCCCTCGCGAATCTTCCTCGACCATGCGGCCCGCCTGGTGCGCGAGAAGGGCGGCACGATCCTGAACGCCGATATCTCGCTGATCGCCGAAGCGCCGAAGATCGGCCCGCACCGACAGGCAATGCGCGAAGCGCTCTCCACCATGCTTGAGATTTCGCTCGACCGCTGTTCGGTCAAGGCGACCACGAACGAAGCGATCGGCTTCGTCGGGCGACGCGAGGGCATCGCCGCCATCGCGACCGCCAGCGTTCTCTACCAGAGGCCTGCCGAATGAGCTTGTTTCCGACCGAGATCGAAAGCCTGGTCCGCGTGCTTCTCGACACCCTCGCGGCCAGGGACCTGACCGTGGCGACCGCCGAGTCCTGCACGGGCGGGCTGATCGCCGCGGCGCTGACCGAGATCGCCGGATCGTCCAAGGTCGTTGATCGCGGCTTCGTCACCTATTCCAACCAGGCAAAGCAGGACATGCTCGGCGTTCGCGCCGAGACGCTGGCCGCCGTCGGCGCGGTATCGCGGCAGACAGCGGAAGAGATGGCGCGCGGCGCGCAGTCCCGTTCGGGCGCCAGCCTGACCGTCGCCGTCACCGGCATTGCCGGGCCCGGGGGCGGCAGCGCGGAAAAGCCGGTGGGGTTGGTTCACCTCGCCGCCGCCAGCCGCACCCGCCTGATCCACCGGGAGATGCGCTATGGCGATCTCGGGCGAACCGAAATCCGGCTCGCCACGCTCCGCACCGCGCTTACGCTTCTTATCGAGCTTGCCGAGCTCCCTCAGGCGTAGACGGTATCGGCCCGCTTCTCGAAGGCTTCGGCGAACATCCGGAAGGCGCGGTCGAACATCGAGCCCATCAGCGCGCCGAGAATGCGGCTCTTGAACTCGTAGTCGATGAAGAAGTGGACCGCGCAGCGCCCCTCGCCCTCCCCCTCGAATCGCCAGCGATTGTCGAGGTAGCGGAAGGGACCGTCGATATATTTGACATCGATCGTGCGTTCCGAGCGGTTGAGCAGCACCTGGGTGGTGAAGGTTTCCCGCACCGCCTTGTAGCCCACCGTCATATCGGCAAGCAGCAGTTCCTTGCCGTCCCGCTCCTTGCGGGACCGCACGGTCAGCGCCTCGCAGAGCGGCAGGAATTCGGGATAACGTTCCACATCGGCCACGAGGTCGAACATCTGCTCGGGCGAGTGCTGGACGATACGTTTCGTTTCAAACTTGGGCATGCCAGCCAGTTAGTCGGGACAGGTGATCAGATCAAGCAGCCGCGCCGTTTCGCCGCGACTTTTTGCTGGTTGCGTTTCCGTGCGTGCTCAGGGGATGAGCCGATCGGCGCGCAGGCTTTCGAACAGACGGATGAAGGCCTCGTCCGTCGCCTGATAGTCGAGAAAGCCGAGACGGCGGCTCTTCGACATGTCGGTGACGACCTCGATCGGCCGCCCCAGATCCGCATCCGTATGCCAGGGCGAGACCAGCCGGGTGATGTCGGGCTCTGCAAGGCCATAGCGCTGCGCCATGTCCCGCCAGACCGGCGCGTCCTCGGCCATCTGGCGTTCGAGCGGCTGAACGGTGCCGTCGAAGGCCGCAGCTTCGAGCCCGAACCAGGTGGCAATGCGCTCCCACATCCACTTCCAGCGGAAAACATCGCCATTGACGACGTTGAAGTCCTCGTTGGCGGCGGACGGCGTCGTCGCCGCCCAGACAAGGTGCCGCCCGAGCAGCGACGCATCGGTCATGTCCGTCAGCCCGTTCCACTGGATCGCGACGCCGGGAAAGCGGAACGGGCGCCCGGTTTCCTTGCAGATCGCCGCATAGACGGCGAGCGTGGTGCCCATATTCATCGCATTGCCGACCGCCTTGCCGACGATGGTGTGCGGCCGATGCACGCTCCAGGTGAAGCCATCCCGCTGCGCCGCGGCAAAGACCTCGTCTTCCTGCGCGTAGTAGAAATTCTCCACCTCAAGCCGCCCCTGCTCCTCCCGAAACGGGGTCTGGGGCAGCACGCCTTTTCCATAGGCCTCGAACGGACCGAGATAGTGCTTGAGGCCGGTGACGAGAGCGACATGGCGGACAGACCCGGCACCGGAGAGAACCTGCAGCAGGTTGCGCACCATGGCGCCATTGACGCGGATGTTCTCGGCTTCCGTCTGTTGCCTGAGCCAAGTCGAGAGAAAGACATGGGTCGGCGCGATGTCGGACAAGGCGGCCTTCAGCGAGCCCGGATCAAGGAGATCCGCGGACACGGGCTTGACCCGTCCTTGCGCGAGAGGCTTGCGCGCCAGCCCGAAGACCTCCCAGCCGGCATCGTCGAGTATCCGGGCGGTCGCACTGCCGACGATGCCGCTGGCGCCGACGATCAAAGCTCTGTTGGTCATGATGTCTCCTGTCAGAAGGAGACGGATCTAGGCCTCGGCATTCGCTTTGCCAGCCTCCAATGCTGCAGGGCAGCATCAAGGCCGGGGTGGCGGCCCCCTACCGTTTCTCTGCCACGGCATCGCGCGCCTTCACCGCGCCGACGGGGCGCCAGATCAGGCGTTGCATCTTCAGCTTCACCAGCCAGTCCTCGAAAAACCAGGAGATGACCTCCTTGCGACCGCTGACATAGGGCAGCTTCGCGCTGTCGAGGCTGGTGAAGGGCAGGAACGGGTTGGGCCGCTGGGAGGCATAGAGCTCCACCCGGATCGAGCGACGGGCGGAGTGACCGCGTGCGTGGAAACCGAAGGTGTCGCCGACCACCAGCGTATTGGCCGGCACGGCAAACTTGGTCGGCTGCGGCAAGCGCAGGAGTTTGAGCGCCGAGAGCGGAATGCGGAAGGCTCCGCCTCCCCGCCGCGCCGCCGCCAGCAGGCTCTGCCGCTTGTGCCAGGCAAGCCGGCGCGGGGTCAGCTTGTGCGATCCGGCGACATACGTGAAGGGCCCCTCGTCTTCCGGCACATCATAGAGGAAATACCAGGCCTTGGCGGTCGAATGGAAGGTATCCATGTGCAGGTCGGTCTGCGGATCCTTGGACCCGGCCGCCGCCGAGGGTTCGCCGAAGATCGTCTGGATGCTGAGAACCGGCTCGACATCGAAGCCGCCGACATAGCGGATCGGCCCCGTCCAGCGCTCGTCCTTGAGGAAGGCCGCGAGCGTTGGCGCGTTCTTCAAAACATCCGGTGTGAGCGGAATCCGCCGTGTCACCGCCCCGCCCTCGCGCATCTCCCGCGCCGGCGCCTTCAGAGCCTCGACCTCGGCGACCAGCTTTGCGAATTCGGCATCCGGCAAGAGATTGCGGCGTTCGATATAGCCGTTTTCGGCAAAGAACGCCCGCTCCTGCGGCGAAACGAAACGCTCCAGCTTGCTCCGCCGCCGGGCGGTCACCCGTGCGGCTGCCAGCACGCGCCAGACATGCAGACCCTTGCGGTTCAGCGCCTCGCTGCCCAGCACGTCGTTCTTGAAGTCCTTGCGGCCGGTCACGATCTGCAACGCGTGGAGCGGCGTCAGGGCAAGGCCGGCAAGCCGGCTGGAAAGAGTCTTCGTCGTCATGATGATTCCGCAGCGCTGAGTGTCTTCACGCGAACTTACTCAATTCTAAGCAGAGGTCCAAGAGGCACGACAGGACGCTTTGAAAACAGGCTTCTCATCCTTGCGTCCTCACATCTCTTCCTGCCAGTTCTCGCGCTGGTGGCGCACGTGAATGACAAGAATACCCTCGCTGCCGTCTTCGCGATAGACGATCAGGTGCGAGCCGAACGGGTGGATGCGCACAGGCGGATCGATTTCGCGCCGCAGCCGTGCAAGCTTCGGCGATCACTGAGAAGACAGAGGGTGGCTTCCATTTCGCGGACATAGCGATCAGCCTGCACCCGCCCGAACAGCGCGAGACTGGACCGGTATATCTGGCGAATATCGGCTTCTGCCAGGTTCGAGAGCCGATAGAGCATGCGCTAGTCTTTGGTCGCCTGCAGCGACTCGAGAATGTCCTGCATGGAGGACGGGCTGATACCGCTTGCCAACCCTTCGTCCACATGATGCTGCATGGACGCAATAGCCGCGCGCCGATCCCTGTCCTTTTGGATCAGGTCATAAACATAGGTATCCGGATCGCCATAGCGGCCGGAGTCGATAATCTCGTCGATCCAGTCGATCATCTCGTCTGGAAGCGTGATTCTCAGCACGGTCATGCGTCACCTCCATGACGAATGAGAGCGCCCGAGCGGACCGGTTTCGTCAAATTTCCAACCCCGCCAGCCGATCACTCCGCCGCCATCAGCCCCTTGCGCTCGCGCGCCGCCTTCAGCCGGGCGAAGTCGTCGCCGGCGTGGTGGGAGGAGCGGGTGAGCGGCGAGGCGGCGACCATGAGGAAGCCCTTGGTGTAGGCGACCGTCTCGTAGGACTTGAACTCCTCCGGTGTCACGAAGGCTTCTACCTTGTGGTGCTTGCGGGTCGGCTGCAGGTACTGGCCGATCGTCAGGAAGTCGACATCGGCGGTGCGCAGGTCGTCCATCAGCTGCAGCACCTCGTTGCGCTCCTCCCCGAGACCGACCATGATGCCGGACTTGGTGAACATGGTCGGATCGAGCTCCTTCACCCGCTGCAGCAGGCGGATGGAGTGGAAATAGCGCGCGCCGGGGCGAACCGTCAGATAGTTGGACGGCACGGTTTCGAGATTGTGGTTGAAGACGTCGGGCTTGGCGGCCACGACGCGCTCCAGCGCACCGGGCTTGCGCAGGAAATCGGGCGTCAGGATCTCAATCGTCGTCAGCGGCGAAGCGGCGCGGATCGCTAAGATCACCTTTTCGAAATGCTCGGCGCCCCCATCCTCGAGATCGTCGCGATCGACCGAGGTGATGACGACGTGGCTCAAGCCCATCTGCTTGACGGCCTTGGCGACATTCTCCGGCTCGGCCAGATCCAGCGCATGCGGCTTGCCGGTGGTCACGTTGCAGAAGGCGCAGGCGCGGGTGCAGATCTCGCCCATGATCATGAAGGTCGCGTGCTTCTTGTCCCAGCACTCGCCGATATTCGGGCAGCCCGCCTCTTCGCAGACGGTAACGAGCTTGTGCGAGCGCACCAGCTCGCGCGTCTCGTGATAGCCCTTCGAGGTTGGGGCTTTCACGCGGATCCATTCCGGCTTGCGCATCACCTCGGTGTCGGGGCGATGCGCCTTTTCCGGGTGGCGCGCGCGCGGCGCCTCGGCTGCATTCTGTGTGCGATCGAGGATCGTGACCATCTACTCTTCCTGCTCGTTCCGCGCCTGTACGCTGGGTTGACTCATCGGACGGCGAACGCCATATATTCTTGCGGAGGCTCGGTTCATGCGAGGGCCCTTAAAGGGAGATCGCTTGAAGCATTGCCTCCTTTTTCATGCCCGTGCTGCAAAAGGATCGGGGACTAGAACTATCCCGTCACTTTTGAATGACCTTCCTTCTCGCATTATGTCACCCGACCACCGAAGCCTGGCAACTTTCGGTCCGAATTCGAGTTCGATCTCCTGCCTGACTGGAAATTCTTTCGACCACGTTCGGAACCGGTAACCCCAGTTGAGGCAGTAGAGACAAATATCTGCAGCTTGTATTGCATAGCTCGTATCCGACGCTACGAACAGTGGTGATGGGACGATCCACGTAGAGCGATTTCGCCCGGTTGCGGTTTTCTCGAAGTAGGCTTCGAGTCTGTTTACAAAACGTCGATCCTGAACCTTCTCCGTTTCGTCCATCACGAGAAGGCCATGCGACGCTACAGCCTCCAGAAAGTAGAAGTACCGCTCCAACAGGAAGACATGATCCTTTCGAAGAAATTCGTGGAATTCATATCCCAACGGGGCCCGTGTTCCGCGCGGAATGAGAGCAGCAAAAAGTTTCGCATCGTGTGCCGCAAGGAGATCAAATACGCCCCGCGCCATTTCAAGCGATGCTTGCCCATAGGCGGTGAAAGTCTCCCGGGTCTGAGGCTGCTTCGCGGCGCCGCGCTCGAGGAAGGCACGGGCTAGACGACGCCTTTGAGCGTCCGGCATCCGTTCGCTTTGCGCTGCCCATTTGAACCGATCGCGATCAAGCAGCTTTTCACCTTTCGCTTCTTTTCCAAAGGATGCGAGGAGCGTTCCGAAACAATCCTCTTCAAGCCGGCGCCATTGTTGGATGAAGCTCCAGAGCTTCGCGGCAGGCAATGCTACGCCACCGCGAACCTCGAACGGCATGACCTTGTGATCATGCCCGCTTTCGTCCATGAACAACAGCCAGCTGCTCACGATGTCACGCGTTCAAGACGCGCCCATAGGCGTCGAGCACGCTTTCCTTCATCATTTCGGAGAGCGTCGGATGCGGGAAGATCGTGTGCATCAGTTCCTCTTCCGTCGTCTCCAGGTTCATGGCGACGACGAAGCCCTGGATGAGTTCGGTGACTTCTGCCCCGACCATATGGGCGCCGATCAGTTCGCCGGTTTTTCTGTCGAAGATCGTCTTGATCATGCCCTGATCTTCGCCGAGCGCGATCGCCTTGCCGTTGGCGGCGAAGGAGTAGCGGCCGACGCGGATGTCGCGGCCTTCCGCCTTGGCCTTGGCTTCCGTCATCCCCACCGAGGCAACCTGCGGGTTGCAATAGGTGCAGCCCGGAATCTTGGCCTTGTCCATGGGGTGAACATGCGGCAGGCCGGCGATCTTCTCGATGCAAATGACGCCTTCATGCTCGGCCTTGTGCGCAAGCATCGGCGGGCCTGCAACGTCGCCAATCGCATAGAGGCCGGCGACATTGGTCTTGCCATAGCCGTCGATGACGACGCAGCCGCGGTCGGTCTTCACGCCGAGCGCTTCGAGACCCAGATTCTCGATATTGCCCTGTACGCCGACGGCCGAGATCAGCCGGTCGGCCGTGATCTGGCTCACCTTGCCGTCCTTGGTCTCAACATGGGCGGTGATCGAGTCGCTGCCCTTTTCGACCTTGGTCACCTTAGCGTCGGTGACGATCTTCAGGCCGCGCTTTTCGAGCTGCTTGCGCGCGAAGGCGGAGATCTCCGCATCTTCCACCGGCATGATCTGCGGCAGCAGCTCGATGACCGTCACGTCGACCCCCATGGAGCGATAGAAGGAGGCGAATTCGATGCCGATCGCGCCCGACCCCATGACCACCAGCGACTTCGGCATGAAGTCCGGCTTCATCGCCTCGAAATAGGTCCAGATCAGCTTGCCATCCGGCTCGATACCCGGCAGCGCGCGCGGTCGGGCGCCGGTGGCGAGGATGATGTGTTTGGCGGTATAGGTGCCATGGCCGAGCGTGCCCTTCGGCACCGGGTTCTGCGGCTGGACCGCCGGCTTGGAGGGGGCCGAGACGACGATCTCGCCGGGCTTGGTGAACTTCGCCTCGCCCCAGATGACGTCGATCTTGTTCTTCTTCATCAGGAAGCCGACGCCGCCGTTCAGGCGCTGCGAGACGCCGCGCGAGCGGGCGACGACATCCTTCACATCCGCCGTCATCGTGCCGTTCAGCGTCAGGCCGTAAGCCTTGGCGTGGTTGGCATGGTCCATGATCTCGGCCGAGCGCAGCAGGGCCTTGGTGGGGATGCACCCCCAGTTGAGGCAAATGCCGCCCAGATGCTCGCGCTCGACAATCGCCGTCTTCAGGCCGAGCTGGGCGGACCGGATGGCGGTGACATAGCCACCCGGGCCCGACCCGATGATGATGACGTCATAGGCATTCGACATGAGCGCGTCCACTTCTTCGCGTTGGTCCTGCATCCGTTGGCCCCGGCGAGCCGGTGCGGGCAGATGCTGAGGGGAGCCTGCCACGCGGCCCGGCACCCCCTGCTTTGAGAACCCTTGAGCGACGTCGCGGACGGCGCCTCTCAGGGCAGAATGTCTTCGACCGTTTCCGGCCGTGTCAGAAGCTCAAGGATCTCCGCCTTGAGTGCGGACTGGCGGTGCGCAAGCGCTTCGCGCTCGGCTCCAGCCTTGCCGTCCGCCTTCACCAGCGCCGCGCTGACCTCGCGGAAAGCGCCACTGATGCGGTGGAAATGTCCATCCGTCTCGTTCAGGTGACGGATCATGGCGAGATGCTCCGGAAACGCCTTCGCCAGTTCATGCAATCCCTTGGGCATGGCATCATCTCCTGTTGGTGATGCCCTGTCCTAGACCGCTTGAGCGCTCCTCTCCTTGATCCTGGTCAAAGCGCTAAAACAGGTCCCGATGCCGCTCACACGCCGAGCATCATCCGAACGATCGGCTCGAGCCCACGGCCGACAGCGCGGGTGTTCTCCGCATCGAGATGCACGCCATCGAGCGGTGTCGTCTGCGCCACCGAGCCGGCATCGAAGAAGCCGCAGCCCTTGTCGTCGGCCAGGTCGCGGTAGAGCGAAGCCAGCATCGCCGACTGCTCGACCCCGCCGGCAAACATGGCGGCGAAGGCACTGTTGGCCGTCTCGCAGAGCGGCGGCGGCGAGACGATCAGGATTTCCGGCGCAGTCTGCTCGAACGACCAGGCATGGTGACGGGTCAATTCGATCAGGCGCTCCATGCCCTGCACGGCGCCAAAGGCATTGCCGTGGATCACCGGCTTCATGTCATTGGTGCCGAGCAGGAGGATCACGAGATCAAGCGGGTCGTGGCTGTGGAGCACGGTCGGAAGGATACGGGCGCCGTTCCGGTCGCAATCCGCCAGATGGTCGTCATAGGCGGTCGTGCGGCCGTTCAGGCCTTCGGCGATCACCTGAACGCCCTCGCCCAGACCCGCAGCCAGGACGCTCGACCAGCGATCCGCCAGAGCATGGCGCCCAAGCGCTGCGGCATCATAGCCCCAGGTCAGGCTGTCTCCATAGCAAAGCACTGTCTTCATGCATTCCTCCCGGCCATGTCTGCCGACCCTGCCGCAGAACCGGCCAGGCTCATGTCATCGATCCTTCGACAGCGCCGCGACCTTGCGCTCCAGCTCGAAGATCCGATCCTCGAAATCCCCGGTTACCAATTTCGCATGAGCGTATCGGCGCCCATCGCTTGACGTATGGTCTTCTGGCCGCTCTCCAGCTTGTCCAGGCGCTCCTCCAGGCTGTTGAATCGCAGATCGATCACATCGAACCGATGCTTGATTTCGGCTCGCATCTCCCGAAGAAGTGGAATGATCATGCTGTCTACGTCCTTGGCCATCAGAGCGCTCCTGGTACCGAGATCAATCCTCTTCGCTAACATATGGCGACGCCTGAAAGCGACGTCCACCCTGAGTCTTCCATATTCAGCAGAACGCCGCCGCAGTCCTGCGACTGCGGGACAATCACAACAGTGCCGGTGGCCGGAACTGTTGTGATCCACGACAAGATCCTCCGCGCATTCGCGGAGAAGCCCCTTACACCAGCATGCCCATCGGATTCTCGATGTAGCGCTTGAAGGCGCCGAGCAGTTCGGCGCCGAGCGCGCCATCGACGGCGCGGTGGTCGGTGGAGAGCGTCACGGTCATGACATTGGCGATCTTCATCTCGCCCTTTTTGACGACCACGCGCTCCTCGCCGGCACCCACGGCCAAAATGGTCGCATGCGGCGGATTGACGACGGCGGCGAAGTTCTTGACGCCCATCATCCCCATGTTCGAGACCGCCGTGGTGCCGCCCTGATATTCCTCGGGCTTCAGCTTCCGGCCCTTGGCGCGGGCGCCCAGGTCCTTCATCTCGTTGGAGATAGCCGAAAGGCTCTTCAGCTCCGCGGAGCGCACGATCGGGGTGATCAGACCACCCGGAATGGAAACGGCAACGCCGACATCCGAGTGCTTGTGCTTGACCATGTTGGCTTCGGTCCAGGAGACATTCGCCTCCGGAACGTCGCGCAGCGCCAGCGCAAGCGCCTTGATGACCATGTCATTGACCGAAAGCTTGTAGGCCGGCTTGCCGTCCTTTTCCGGCGCGGCGGCGTTGAGCTGCGCCCGCAGCGAGAGCAGCGCGTCGAGTTCGCAATCGACCGACACGTAGAAATGCGGAATGGTCTGCTTGGATTCCTGCAGGCGCTTGGCGATCGTCTTGCGCATGCCGTCATGCGGCACGAGCTGGTAGGAGCCTTCGGCGAAGTTCTTGAGGATCGCTTCGTCCGACTGGCCCTTCGGCGCCGGTGCAGCGGCGGCAGGCGCAGCAGAGCCGGCCGTCGGCGCGGCAGCCGACGCAGGCTTGGCCGAACCGCCGGCGGCCGCCTTCTCGATGTCGCTCTTGACGACGCGGCCATGCGGACCGGATCCGCTCACGCTCGAGAGGTCGATGCCGGCCTCCTTGGCGAGGCGCCGGGCGAGCGGCGACGCGAAGGTGCGCTGGCCGCCCGACTTCGCCGGCGCCTGAGCAGCTGCCGGTGCAGCCTGGGGCGCGGGTGCGGCGGCCTGCGGTGCTTCAGCCGGTGCCTCGGCCTTGGCCGGCGCGGCCTCGGCCTTCGGCGCCGCTGCAGAACCGGAGGCCGCAGCCGAGACATCCTCGCCGTCGGCGGCGAGGATCGCGATCAGCGCGTTGACCTTGACCGATTCCGTGCCGGCGGGCACCACGATCTTGGCAACCACGCCCTCGTCGACCGCTTCCACTTCCATCGTCGCCTTGTCGGTCTCGATCTCGGCGATGACATCGCCGGACTTGACCGTATCGCCTTCCTTGACCAGCCACTTGGCCAGGTTGCCCTCCTCCATGGTGGGGGAGAGCGCGGGCATGGTGATGTTGATCGGCATGAACCCGCTCCCTTACTTGTAGCAGACGGTCTTCACCGCCTGGACGACTTCGCCGACATTGGGAAGCGCCAGCTTCTCGAGATTGGCGGCATAGGGCATGGGAACGTCCTTGCCGGCGATCGTCAGGATCGGCGCATCCAAGTAGTCGAAGGCCTGCTGCATGACGCGCGTGGCGATTTCGGTGCCGACGGAGGACTGCGGATAGCCTTCCTCGACGGTCACGAGACGCCCGGTCTTCTTCACCGATTCGATGACCGTCGGCAGGTCCATCGGACGGATGGTGCGCAGGTCGATCACCTCGGCATCGATGCCGTCCTTCTCCAGTTCGGCCAGCGCCTTGACCACATAGGTCATGCCGATGCCGAAGGAGACGATGGTGACATCCTTGCCGGTCTTGTGGACCCGCGCCTTGCCGATCGGCAGAACGAAGTCGTCCATCTTCGGCACGTCGAAGGAGTGGCCGTAGAGGATCTCGTTCTCGAGGAAGATGATCGGGTTCGGGTCACGGATCGCGGCCTTCAAGAGGCCCTTGGCATCGGCCGCCGTATAGGGCTGGATCACCTTGAGGCCCGGAATATGGCTATACCAGGCAGCATAGTCCTGGCTGTGCTGGGCTGCCACGCGGGCGGCGGCGCCGTTCGGGCCGCGGAAGACGATCGGCGCGCCCATCTGACCACCGGACATATAGAGCGTCTTGGCGGCGGAGTTGATGATCTGGTCGATCGCCTGCATGGCGAAGTTGAAGGTCATGAACTCGACGATCGGCTTCAGACCGGCCATGGCCGCACCGACGCCGACGCCGGCAAAGCCGTGCTCGGTGATCGGCGTATCGACGACGCGGCGCGCCCCGAACTCCTGCAGCAGCCCTTGCGTGATCTTGTAGGCGCCCTGGTACTCGGCGACCTCTTCACCCATGACGAAGACGTCCGGGTCGCGGCGCATTTCCTCGGCCATCGCGTCGCGCAATGCTTCGCGAACGGTGGTCGATACCATCTCCGTGCCGGCCGGAATGTCCGGATCGGCGGCAACATCGACCTTCGGCGCGGCCGGAACCTTGCTGTCGGCCTTTGCCGTCGGCTCGTCGGCCGACTGGCGGGCCTTGCCGCCGGCATCGCCCGCGGCGGCAGCCGGGGTTTCGGCATCGGCCTTCGGTGCGGCCGGAGCGGCGGCGGATGCCGCGCTGTCGGCGCTTTCGCCCTCCTGCAGGAGAAGCGCGATGGCGGTGTTGACCTTGACGTTCTCGGTGCCGGCCGCGATCAGAATCTTGCCGATCGTGCCTTCATCCACGGCTTCCACTTCCATGGTCGCCTTGTCGGTCTCGATTTCGGCGATCACGTCGCCGGAGGATACTGTGTCGCCTTCCTTCTTCAACCATTTGGAGAGAGTACCCTCCTCCATGGTCGGGGAAAGGGCGGGCATCAGGATTTCAATAGGCATGGGTCTCGTCCCTCGTCCCGGATCAGAGCAGAATGTCGGTGTAGAGCTCGGATACATCCGGCTCCGGATCGGACTGCGCGAAATCGGCGCTGTCGGCGACGATGTCGCGGACGTCCTTGTCGATCACCTTCAGTTCCTCTTCGCTGGCCCAGCCCTTTTCGAGAAGGCGCGCCTTGACCTGCTCGATCGGGTCATGCTCCGACCGCATCTTCTGCACTTCGTCCTTGGAGCGATACTTCGCCGGGTCGGACATGGAGTGACCGCGATAGCGATAGGTCTGCATTTCCAGGATCACCGGGCCCTTGCCGTCGCGGCAATGGGCAACGGCCTGGTCGGCGGCAGCCTTGACGGCGCGCACGTCCATGCCGTCCACCTGCATGCCGGGAATGCCGATCGCCGAGCCGCGCTGCGAGAAGTCGACGCCGGCGGAGGCGCGGGCGACCGAGGTGCCCATGGCGTAGCGGTTGTTCTCGATGATGTAGATGCAGGGCAGCTTCCAGAGCGCCGCCATGTTGAAGCTCTCATAGACCTGGCCCTGATTGGCCGCGCCGTCGCCGAAATAGGCGAGAGAGACATTGTCGTTCTGCCGGTAAGCATTGGCGAACGCGAGGCCCGTGCCGAGCGACACTTGGGCGCCGACGATGCCGTGACCACCGTAGAACTGCTTTTCCTTGGAGAACATGTGCATGGAGCCGCCCTTCCCCTTGGAGTAGCCGCCCCGGCGCCCGGTCAGTTCCGCCATCACGCCGCGTGCGCTCATGCCGGTGGCCAGCATGTGCCCGTGGTCGCGATAGCCGGTGATGACCTGATCACCCTCCTTCAGCGCCATCTGCATGCCAACGACGACCGCTTCCTGGCCGATATAGAGGTGACAGAAGCCGCCGATGAAGCCCATGCCATAAAGCTGGCCGGCCTTTTCCTCGAAGCGGCGGATCAGCAGCATCTCGCGATAGGCCTTGAGATCCTCGTCCTTGGAGAATTCGGCGATGGATCCGCTGGTGAAATCCCGGCCGACGGGCTTGGCCGACAGCGTATTGCGGTTGGACACGGACGCGTTCTTTCGCGGAGCCATGCATATCCTCCCTATGGTTGGCGTTTGGCGGCTACCATAGGGAAACTGAAGGACCACGGCAATGCTATATTTGCATAGCTTATATTCCCCTTAAGCCACTCATTCGGCTGAGGAATTTTGAATTAACAAATTTCAGGTTAATCCGCCGATCAGTGGAAAATCACCACTTCGTCCGCGCGGGACATGTTGAGCGAGAGTCGCGCCTTTTCGTCCAGCATGTCGCGCTCGAGCGAACCGTCGCTCAAGAGCGCGACCTCCTTTTCGAGGATCATGCGCTTCTCCGTCAGTGTCTTCAGGCGTGCCTCGCGGTCGACGCGCTGCTTGTCGAAGACCTCGGTCGCCCGCAGGCCGAAATCGCCGTGGACGGAATGGTAGCCGAAATAGGAAAGAAAGGCGACAGTAACGAGCGGCATGACGAACCGGCCGAGTTTGCGCTTCTTATGATGCTTGGTCCACATGAACGGGCCTGACGCAGAACGGTGGGAATGCTCAGCAATCTATGAAGGAAATTGCTTAACCGAGTCTTGCCCTCACCCCGATGCGGCCCGCTTCTCCTCCAATGCAAAACGGGCGCACGAGGCGCCCGTTCGGTCTGGTGTGGATTGACGCGATCGCGGTCGCTCAGCCCTTCAGAATGTCGCGGCCGGCAAACTTTGCCTGGGCGCCCAGCTGCTCCTCGATGCGGATCAGCTGGTTGTACTTGGCGGTGCGGTCGGAGCGCGCCAGCGAGCCGGTCTTGATCTGCCCGCAATTGGTGGCAACGGCGAGGTCGGCGATCGTGGAATCCTCGGTCTCGCCCGAGCGGTGCGACATGACAGCCGTGTAGCGCGCCTTGTGCGCGGTCTCGACAGCGTCCAGCGTTTCCGAGAGCGAACCGATCTGGTTGACCTTGACGAGGATCGAGTTGCCGACGCCCATTTTGATGCCGTCGCGCAGGCGGGCGGAGTTGGTGACGAACAGGTCATCGCCGACCAGCTGCGTCTTCGTGCCGATCTTGTCGGTCAGCGCCTTCCAGCCGGTCCAGTCGTCTTCCGACATGCCGTCCTCGATCGAGAAAATCGGGTACTTGCCGGCGAGCTCGGCCAGGTAGTCGGCCATGGCTTCCGGCTCCAGCACGCGGCCTTCGCCCTCGAGGTGATACTTGCCGTCCTTGAAGAATTCGGTCGAGGCGCAGTCGAGCGCGATGAACATGTCTTCGCCGGGCTTGTAGCCGGCCTTTTCGATCGAGCGCATGATGAAGTCGAGCGCGGCCGGAGCGGAGGCGAGGCCAGGCGCGAAGCCGCCTTCATCGCCGACATTGGTGTTGTGGCCATCGGCCGAGAGCTGCTTCTTCAGCGTGTGGAAGACTTCCGAGCCCATGCGGACGGCGTCGCGCAGGGTTTCGGCGCCGACCGGCACGATCATGAATTCCTGAAAATCGATCGGGTTGTCGGCATGCGCGCCGCCATTGATGATGTTCATCATCGGAACCGGCAGAACGCGGGCGTTCGGGCCGCCGACATAGCGATAGAGCGGCAGACCGGCCGCCTGGGCGGCAGCCTTGGCAACGGCGAGGGACACGCCGAGGATGGCGTTTGCGCCGAGGCGGGCCTTGTTCGGCGTGCCATCGAGCTCGATCATCGTCTGGTCGACTTCGATCTGGTTTTCGGCCTCGAGACCGGCGACGGCCTCGTAGATCTCGCCGTTCACGGCGTCGACAGCCTTTTCGACGCCCTTGCCGAGATAGCGCGAGCCGCCGTCGCGCAGTTCGACCGCCTCATGCGCGCCGGTGGAGGCGCCGGAGGGAACGGCAGCGCGGCCGAAGCTTCCGTCTTCCAGATGCACGTCGACCTCGACCGTCGGATTGCCCCGGCTGTCCAAAATTTCGCGGCCGATGATGTCGATGATTGCGGTCATGATCTCTTTCCTGTCTGATCGATGATGGACGGATGGCCCGTCATAATCGACGGGCATGAAATTTCAATGGCGGCGGACCGCTGCTCAGCGCTTGGCAATCGCGTCGAAGGCCAGCAGCGTTTCGAGCAGGCGCGGCATCTCCTCGATCCGCACCATGTTCGGCCCGTCGGACGGCGCATTGTCGGGGTCCTCATGCGTTTCGATAAAGACGCCGGCGACACCCACGGCAACCGCCGCGCGGGCCAGCGTTTCCACGAACTCGCGCTGGCCGCCCGAAGACGTGCCCTGCCCGCCCGGCTGCTGCACCGAATGGGTGGCATCGAAGACGACAGGTGCGCCGAGCCCCGCCATGATCGGCAGCGACCGCATGTCGGAAACCAGCGTGTTGTAGCCGAAGGAGGCGCCACGCTCGCACAGCAGCACGTTCGGATTGCCGCTTTCGGTGAACTTGGACAGCACGTTCTTCATGTCCCAGGGCGCGAGGAACTGGCCCTTCTTGACATTGATCACCCGCCCCGTCCTGGCCGCGGCAATCAGCAGATCCGTCTGGCGGCAGAGGAAGGCCGGGATCTGCAGGATATCGACGGTCGGCGCGACGAGACCACATTGTTCCTCGGTATGGATGTCGGTCAGAACCGGGAAGCCGAACTCTGCCTTCAGATCGGCAAAGATCTCCATCGCCTTGTCGAGCCCGATGCCCCGCTTGCCGGAGAGCGAGGTGCGATTGGCCTTGTCGAAGGACGACTTGTAGACCAGGCCGATGCCGAGCCCGGCGCAGAGCTCGGCCAGGCGTCCAGCGATCATGAAGGCATGGTCGCGGCTCTCCATCTGGCAAGGGCCGGCGATCAGCGACAGCGGCGCGCTCTGCGAGAAGGTAACGGCCTTTGTTCCTTCGCCGGCGATAACGGTCTGGTTGGCGATCATGATCTAGTCTCCAAAGGCAAGAAGCGCGCCCTGACCGGGCGCCGGCGCGACGAGCAGACGCCCGCCACGGATCTCATAGGCAATCTGCCGTTTTGCCAACAGGCGCTCGGTCGCGGCAAGATCGGCAACGGTGAACAGGATCGCGCAGGCTCTCAAGCCCCGCTCGCCATCGGCGCGCGCAAGACCGAAGAACGCGGCGAGGCCGTCGTCATTGAGCACCGAGATCCGGGCGTTCGCCGCCTGGAGATCCATGCCAAAGGAATGCGCCTCGACAGCGCGCGTGCCGACCAGTTCCTGCAGGACATACTGGAAATCCGTCGGGTTTCTCTCCGACAGCACGATCCCGCGGATGCCGGTGACCCCGTTCTCGTGCTGCTGCAAACTGCCGCGATCGGCGGGCAGCGGCTGAAGGCGCTGGCAGGTGAAGCCGAAAAAATCCGGCGAGCGGAGATCGCCGGCAAAGGCCAGCCGGAACCGCGCTTCGGCCATGGTTCCGTCCGCCCGGCGCATCGAGCGACCGAACTCGAGCATCGCGCCGGCGGACAAACCGGCATCGACGAAGCCCGCATGATCGCGCGCCGCATCGTCGGTCAGGAACACCGCCGCAGAAAAGCCATCCGGCCCGCGCCGGAACCGATAGGCCTGGTCGCGTGCGACGAACACATTGCCGCGCCGCGCTTCCGCCTCGCAGGTCTCGCGTTCGCCGACGGCGAGTGGTTCGAGATAGGTCTGATCGGCGAAGAAGACGCAGGCATTCTCCGTGCCGAAGGGATGGGACGCGTCCTCGGCGACCGTGAAGCCCAGCGTCGTCAGCCGGGTGCGCGCAATGGAAAGGGACGAGACGGGAAGGACCAGATGATCGAGCCGGCGCGTGCCTGCCATTGTCGCCTCGCCTTCGCCCATTGCGGAAATCCTCCCACGCGGCCCAGCCCCTGCAGCGAATGCGGCAGCCTCTGCGGCAGCGCCCGGTGCTTGGCATCTTCGGCGTCAGATTTCAAGGCTGGAGTGTGTCGGCCACGCGCAGCACGGTGAAAGGCAGGCCGGCGCGTCAGTCGCAGGAGCGCAGTTGCTGGGCATAGGTCGCGGCCAGCTGAGCGGAGCGCCGTGCGGTCGCCTGGATCGCACTGTTGCCTCGCCAGGAGCCCCGCGCATAGCCCGCATCGCCGGAGTAATAGGCGAGGTAGAGATTGTAGGCGTCCGTCAGCGCAATGCCGTTCTTGCTGTGGTTATAGGCATGGTACCACCCGACGAAGTGGACAGCGTCGGCGAAGTTGGAGCGCTTGGCGGTCCAGCGTCCGGTGGCGCGCTTGTACTGCGCCCAGGTGCCGTCGAGTGCTTGAGAATAGCCATAGGCCGAAGAGACGCGCCCCCAGGGGATGAAGCCGAACAGCTTCTTGCGCGGCGGGCGCGCATAGGGCCGGAAACCCGATTCGGTATAGATGGTCGCCATCAGGATCGGAACGGGAACACCGAATTCCCGCTCGGTCTTCCGCGCCGCACGCTCCCAATTGTTGAACCACCCGTCGCGCTGCTCGAAGATCGCGCAGGCGTTCCGGGTGTTCTTGGGCGCGCTTGCGCAACCGGCAAGGGCCAGAAGGGCGAGGATAATCAGTACACGCATCGCTCGGTCTCTGGAGGTGCGAGTATGAATGACAGGTAAACGTTAAGGATTGGTTTTGAACGATCACAAACGGATGCGTTGGCCTTTGGAAATCACCCGCAGGATCACAACCTCGCCTCGCCCAACGGTGAAAACGATTGCAATCCGACGTTCGAAGCCAACGACACGAACGTTTTTGCGGCGCAGCTTCAAGATCGAGCCACGTTTCGGAAATGTCTCGAATCCATCTATGTAGCGCTGAAGACGACCGAGATAGTCGAGAGCAACATCCGGACCAGCTTGCTCCTCGACATAGGCGAACAAGGCCTCGATATCGCGGGCGGCAGTGGGCGAGAACCGAACCCGATAAACGCTGGGCACTACGACCCTCGACGCGCCTTCAGCCTTGCTTCGATCCCACCGAAAACTTCTTCGTGGGTGAGCAGCTCTGACGGATTGGCCATCACCCTGTCATAGACCGGGATGACCTCCTTCTCGATCCACGCTTCGAGCTCGGCATCATCTTCCGCCAGGCCCGCAAGGCCTTCGGCGAGCACCTCGTCGGCAGAGGCATAATGCCCGGCCGCGACCTGCGCATCGACGAAGAGCGCGAGGTCTTCCGGAATTTCGATGGTGAGTTTGCGCATGGCAGGCATCGCTCGCGCTCCTTTAGACTCCGCTCAGATTACACCGAAGCCAGCCTCGTCACAACAGCCGTCGATAGAACCTGGTGTCGACCGCCATGCGGGGGAAGACCTCAGGCAGGTCATGGGCGGCGATCGCCTCGAAACCATGTTTCTCGTAGAACCGATGGGCGGCAAGGAAACGATCCGTCGTTCCGAGGACGATCGTGGTCAGATCATGCGCTGATGCGTGCGCGAGAAGCGTGTCGAGGAGGGATGTGGCAATGCCATGGTCCCGGCCGCGCCATCCCGCGGCCACGAACATCTTCCGCAACGCCCCCACCCCGCCTCCCAGATCCTTGAGCGCGATGGTGCCGAGGATTGTCCCGTCGATCTCCGCGACCCAGAACTGGCCGGCGCCCTGACGGTAGAATGGGTCGAGGTTGAAAAGATCCGGCTGGTCTGCGGCCGAAATCTCGATCCCGAACTCCTCGCGCTGGATCGGCAGGATCAGCGCGAGGATGGCGTCTGCCTCATCGGCTCTGGCCGGGCGGATGCGCGGCTCGGCCCGAGGCTCAGACAAGGCGGCCCTGCTCCACCGCCGCTTCGATGAAGCTTGAGAACAGCGGATGCGGATCGAGGGGACGCGATTTCAGCTCCGGGTGGTACTGCACGCCAATGAACCAGGGATGGTCGGGATATTCCACCGTTTCCGGCAGCACGCCATCCGGCGACATGCCGGAGAAGACGAGGCCGCACTGCTCCAGCCGATCCTTGTAATCGACATTGACCTCATAGCGGTGGCGATGGCGCTCGGAAATGTCGCTGGAGCCATAGATTTCGGCGATCTTCGTGCCCTTCTTCAGGGCCGCCTTGTAGGCGCCGAGCCGCATGGTTCCGCCAAGGTCGCCGGCCGCCGAGCGTTTCTCCAGCGCGTTGCCCTTGATCCACTCGGTCATGAGGCCCACGACCGGCTCGCTTGTCGGGCCGAATTCGGTGGACGATGCCTGTTCGATGCCGGCTAGATTGCGCGCCGCCTCGACGACCGCCATCTGCATGCCGAAGCAGATGCCGAAATAGGGCACCTTTCGCTCGCGGGCAAACCGCGCCGCCAGGATCTTGCCCTCCGAGCCGCGCTCGCCGAAGCCGCCGGGAACGAGAATGCCGTTGACCTTTTCGAGCCAGGGAGCCGGATCCTCCTTCTCGAAGATCTCCGACTCGATCCATTCGAGCTTCACCTTCACCCGATTGGCGATCCCGCCGTGGTAAAGCGCTTCGATCAGCGACTTATAGGCGTCCTTCAGGCCGGTATATTTGCCGACGATCGCGATCGTGACCTCGCCCTCCGGCGTGCGGATGCGGTCGAAAACGTTTTCCCAATTCTCCAGCCGCGGCTTCGGCGCCGGCTCGATGCCGAAGGCGGCCAGCACTTCCGAGTCGAGGCCTTCCTTGTGATAGGCGATCGGCACGTCGTAGATGGACTGGACGTCGAGCGCCTGGATGACCGCCGAAGCGCGGACATTGCAGAACAGCGACAGCTTGCGCCGCTCAGCTTCGGGGATCTCGCGATCGGCGCGCACCAGCAGAATGTCCGGATGAATGCCGAGCGCCTGCAGTTCCTTGACCGAATGCTGCGTCGGCTTGGTCTTCAATTCCCCGGCAGCCGGGATATAGGGCATCAGCGTCAGATGGACGTAGACAGCCGTGTTGCGGGGCAGATCGTTGCCAAGCTGGCGGATCGCCTCCATGAAGGGCATGGCCTCGATGTCGCCGACCGTGCCGCCAATCTCGCAGATCACGAAATCATAGTCGTCATTGCCTTCGGTGACGAAGGCCTTGATCTCGTTGGTGACGTGCGGGATCACCTGAACGGTGGCGCCGAGATAGTCGCCGCGCCGTTCCTTGTCGATGATGTTCTTGTAGATCCGCCCGGTGGTGATGTTGTCCGTTCGGGTCGCCGAGCGGCCGGTGAAGCGCTCGTAGTGACCGAGATCGAGATCGGTCTCCGCACCGTCGTCGGTCACGAAGACTTCGCCGTGCTGGGTCGGGCTCATCGTGCCGGGATCGACGTTGAGATAGGGGTCGAGTTTGCGAAGCCGCACCCGGTAACCCCGAGCCTGCAGCAACGCGCCGAGAGCGGCTGCGGCAATCCCCTTACCAAGGGAAGAAACCACGCCGCCGGTGATGAAGACATATCGCGCCATGGGCTTGACCGGATACCTTCTTGGAAACGATTCCGCCACCCAAAAATTCGCCCGCGCCCGGTTTTCCCGGTCGGTTCGCTGAGAGTACGGACACAAATGAAAACCGGCGGGAGTTTTCGTCCCGCCGGTCGGTTCAGTTCAGGAGCGGCTTACTGCCCGCTCGGGACCTGCGTTCCGGTTGCCGGAGGCGTGGCAGGTGCGGCCCCCGAGGCGGGTGCCGAATCGGTGGTCGGAGCGGCAGGCGTGGAAGCCGCCGGGGCGGCCGGCGTCGAAGCCGGAGCTTCGGTGGCCGGAGCCTGCGTGGCCGGTGCCGAAGGTGCCGGTGCATCCGCTGCCGGAGCCTGGGCAGCCGGCGCGGCCGGGGCATCGCCCGCCGGAGCGGCGGGCGCCTGCTGGGCCGGGGCGGACGGGATCTCGGTGGCCGGAGCCTGGCCGTTGGTCTGGTTGGCCGGAGGCGTCGTCGCCTCGCCGCCGCCAAGCGAATCCAGGACGCCATTGCCGTTGTTCGTCGTGCCGGGGATTCGGTCGAGAACGCTGGTCGGGCTCGGCTGGTAGCGCGCATAGATGCCCATGGCCAGCGCCAGGATGAAGAACAGAGCGGCCAGGATGGCGGTGGTGCGGGTCAGCGCATTGGCCGTGCCGCGGGCGGACATGAAGCCCGAGCCGCCGCCGATGCCGAGACCGCCGCCTTCGGAACGCTGGATCAGCACGACGCCAATCAGCGCCAGCACGACCATGAGATAGATGACAAGCAATACGGTCTGCATAGGTCCAGTCCTGCCTCAGCCACGCGCCGGAACCGGCCGAGCGCGGCCGCGGCCGCGTTTCGTCGGCCGCGCCTGCGCAGCTCAAATTTCGGTTTCGGGGCTCACTACACCAAGCCGCCCGCTATTCCAAGCCCCGCGCGCAAGGCACGGGGTTTTCGCCCTGCCCTCAGGCAAGCAGTGTTTCATAGGACCGATAGATGGCGAGGAAATCCTCCGCCTTCAAGCTCGCCCCGCCGATCAGGGCGCCATCGACATTGGCGATCGCCATCAGGTCCGCAGCATTGCCCGGCTTCACCGATCCGCCATAGAGGATACGGATCGACTTGCCTTCGCTGCTGAAGCGCGCGATCAGCTCGGCCCGCAGGAAGGCATGCGCCTCCTCGACATCGGCAGCGGAGGGTGTGAGCCCGGTGCCGATCGCCCAGACCGGCTCGTAGGCGATCACGACGCGTGCCGCCGTTGCGCCATCCGGCACCGAGTCGCGCAGCTGTCGCTCCAGCACGTCCAGGGTCTGGCCCGCCTTGCGCTCGTCCCCCGTCTCGCCGATGCAGATGATCGCCGCCACGTCGGCAGCCAGGGCGGCCTCCGCCTTGGCGCGCACCAGCGCATCGCTTTCCGCATGGTCGGTGCGCCGCTCGGAATGGCCGACGATGACATAGGTGCCGAAGCAGTCCGCGATCATCTCGGCGGAAATGTCACCGGTATGCGCGCCGGATATGGCGGTGTGGCAGTCCTGGGCGCCGATCGCCAGCGGGCTTTCCGTCACCACCGCAGTCGCGACATAGAGCAGCGTTGCGGGCGGGCAGATCAGGCTCTCCACCTTGTCCGACAGCGGCCCCTTGACCCCCTCGCCGATCGCCTTCAGCTGATCCAGCGAGGCGCGCAGCCCGTTCATCTTCCAATTGCCTGCCACGAGCGGGCGCACATCCGGGGTCATTCAGCCTCTCCTCCCAAACCATCAAGCCATTCGACTAACAAATCGCGGTGACGGTGGGAAGCAGTGTTCGCAAGCGCGTGAAGAGCCTGCTTTCGGTTTCCCGAAGGGCAGGCAATCGGCGTCAGGCAGCGGTTGAAACGCTGAGCTCGATATGCAATCCGGCAACCGCGGCTAGGTTGACGAGACTGTCGAGGCTAAACTGCGTAATCTTCCCGTCCATCAGATCCGAGACCCGCGCCTCAGACAGCCCGAGATTGTCCGCCGCTTCGGCCGGCGTCCAGCGCTTCGCCTTGAGATGCTCCTCGAGAGCCTGCATGATCGTCGCCCGGAACTTCATGTTTTCGACTGCGGGAGCGGAGTCTTCGATCGCATCCCACACACTGGAAAAGCTCTGCCTCATCGTTTGTCCGCCTCCCTTCTCAGCTGCAGATACCGCTTCGCGGCGAGTTCGAGATCCCGACGTGCCGTCTTCTCCGTCTTCTTCTCAAAGCAGTGAAGCACGAAAACGGCGTCGGGGAAATGCGCGACATAGAGGACGCGAAAGGCTCCTGCGAGGTCGCGGATGCGGATCTCGCGCACACCCCGCCCGATCGACGGCATCGGCTTCCAGTCCGAGGGATCGGCGCCCTTCTGCACCTTGTCGAGCTGGTAACCGGCCTCCCTCCGCGCATCGTTGGGAAAGCGACGAAGTCCGTCCAAGGCATCGCCAAGAAAGATGATCGGCTTCATTGGGACGGTATATGAGACATTCTCAATACACCACAAGCAAAAAAGGCCGAACCCCTCCTCCGGGTCCGGCCTTTCCGTCCTCGCTCCCAAGGGCGTGCGTCCTCAGCCCATCTGGCTGCCGACGAAGTCTTTCACGATGCGGACGATGCCGCGGCCAAGCAGGTCGTCCAGCGCATCGACGAACTGGTCGACATGGTGGCGCTCGCAGATGAGCGGCGGCTCCAGGCGGATGACGTTGCGGTTGTACTCCGTAAAGGCGACGAGCGTGTTGTAATCACGCAGCAGCAAGGCGCCGATAAAGCCGGACAGCGAGCCCTTCAGCTTGTCGTCGAGCATCGCGACGACCGGACGCAGCACCATCGGCAGCGTCTGGCTGAAATCCTGGAACTCGAGGCCGACCATGAGCCCCTGCCCGCGGACGTCCTTGATGATCTTCGGATACTTCGCACGCAGCGCCTCCAGGCGCTCCAGCAGGTAGTCGCCCTGGACGGCCGCGTTTTCGATCAGGTCCTCGTCATACATGACATTGAGGGCCTCGATTGCGGTGACGCAGGCCTCGCCCATGCCGCCGAAGGTCGCCATGGCGTGAATCATCGCCGTCTTCGGCGTGCCATAGGCCTTCATGTAGATCTCGCGCCGCGCGATCATCGCGCCCACCGCCGCCTTGCCGCCGCCGAGCGACTTGGCGAGCGCGGTGATGTCGGGCACGACATTCTCATGCTCGAAGGCGAAGAAGCGGCCCGAGCGGCCATAGCCGCACTGCACTTCATCGGCCACCCAGATGACACCGTAGCGGTCGCAGAGCGCGCGCAGCTCCTTCCAGAAACCATCGGGGGCACGGATGATGCCGCCGCCGCCCTGGATGGTTTCGAGCACGATCGACCCGATCTGCGGATCGGCGCGGAAGGCGGCCTCGATCGCCTGCAGATCGCCGAACGGCACGCGCACCGTATTGCCGGAGACGGCAAAGTCGGCGCGGTAGAGCTGGCCATCGGTGATGTTCAGCACGCCCTTCGTCTTGCCGTGGAAGGAATTCTCGGCGTAGACGACCTTCGGCCGCTTCGGCCCCGCCGCCCGCTCCGCAAGCTTCATCGCCGCTTCCATGACCTCGGAGCCGGAGGAGCCGAGGAAGACCATGTCGAGGTCGCCCGGCGCGATGGTTGCGAGGTTCTTGGCGAAGGCCGCCGCATATTGCGACATGAAGGCGATGGCGATCTCGTGGCGCTTCTCATCCTGGAAGGCCTTGCGGGCCGCCACGATGCGGGGATGGTTATGACCGAAGGCGAGCGAGCCGAAACCGCCGAAGAAGTCGAGGATCTTCCGCCCGTTCTGGTCGGTGTAATACATCCCCTCCGCGCTCTCGACCTTGACCTTGTGGAAGCCGAGCAGCTTCATGAAATGCAGCTGGCCGGGGTTCACGTGGTCTTTGAAGAGGGTCGTCATCTCCGGAACGGTCAGCGCCTTGGCGTCGTCGACGGTGAGGAGCTTCGGCTTCGGCAGGGCCGGCGGCGGGCTGTCGAGGGACGGCGCATCGAGAACGACGCGGGCGGGCTTATCGAGCATGATGATTCCCTCTTTCCTTATTCGGCCGGCACGGCGGCGGGAGTGGCATAAGCGCCCCTGGTCTTCTTGGCGCGGTATTCGTCGTAGGCAGCGATCAGCATGGCGCCGTCATTGTATTGCGGCCGCCAGCCGAGCTCGCGCTTCAGCTTGCCGGTTTCCCGCACGCACATCTCATCGGCGATGAGATATTGCTCGGGATCCATGATCGGCAGGTTGATCGCATCGAAGGCGGCGAGTGTGGCCTTGACGGCAAAGCCCGGCGTCGGGATGAGGATCGACTTTGAGCCTGCATGCTGGATGAGGCCGCCGAGCAGCTGGCGTACGGAGGGCGGGTTGTCGGAGCCGAGATTGTATTCCGCATTCGGCACGCCGCCCTTCCAGGCAAGACGCGCGGCCTCGGCGCAATCGAAGACCGAGATGAACTGGTAAGGCGCCTTGCCGGAGCCGATCATCGGCACAGGCAGATTGGCATCGATCAGCTTGAACAGCTTTTCGAGAATGCCGAGCCGGCCGGGACCGATGATGAGGCGCGGGCGGAAGATCGAGATGTTCAGCCCGTGCTTGCGCCATTCATAGGCGAGCTCTTCGGTCGCGAGCTTGGACTTGCCATACTCGCCGAGCGGCTTGGCCGGATGATCCTCGGTCTGCGGCGATTGCACGGTGTGGCCGTAGATCATGTCGGTGGTGAACTGCACCAGCCGGCTGGCGCCGGCCGCGGCCGTCGCCTTCATGATGTTCTCTGCGCCATAATAATTGACCGGCCAGAAGAACTGCCAGCGCTTGGAGCGGATCTGCAGCGGCGAGAGCATCTTGGCCGCCATGTTGTAGACCATGTCGTCCGGGCCGATCGAGACCTTGGCGACCTGGGCGGGGTCGGTCACATCGCAGTGGACGAAGGCGACACGGCCGTAATGCGGCAGGTCGGACTTGACGATGTCGGCGACGAGAACCTCTTCGCCTTCATTGACCAGGCGTTCGGCAAGGTGGCGGCCGACGAAACCATCGCCACCGAAGATCACATGTTTCATGTCGGGCTCCCGATTTGAGCAGTGTTGGCATGGGCGGCGTCGAGGGGGGCGGGCGCATCCGCCGGGCCGCGGCCCGACTGGGCGATCAGCACCGTGCCGACGCAGATGAAGGCGATGCCGGCGATGCGCCAGCTGTTGATGTCCTCGCGAAAGACGAAGTAGGCGATGACCGCGACCACGACATAGGCGAGCGACAGGAAGGGATAGGCGAAGGACAGCTCGACCTTGGAGAGGACGAAAAGATGCGAGGCCATGGAGATGGCGAAGGTGGCAAGGCCGGCAAAGACCCACGGATTGAACAGGATCTGGAAGATCCGGGCGATCAGCGTCTCACCGGTAAAGCTCAGCGGACCGAGCGACATCATGCCCTGCTTCAGCATCAGCTGAGCGGCGGCGTTGGTCGCCACGGTGAACAAAATGAAAGGGATGTACTTCATCGACTGGTCCTCTTTTCACGTCACCGTCTCTATCAAGCAGAGTCCAAAATTCCGTGAAACGCATTGATTTCTTTGATTCAAATTTTATGCATTCTCATTTTTCGACAGCGAGCGCGGTGCGCGTCCAGAAATTCGAAACCATGGCGGGGTCGCGCAGCGCCTCCAGGTTCCTGTAGTTCGGGAAGGAGGCCACGAAGGTCTCGGGCCGCATGCGGGCATCCTTGTAGGGGTTGATCGCCCCACCGGCCTCAAGGACGATCGCGTCCAGCGCATCGAGAAGCTTCAGGGTCTGTTCACCCTGGTTGGCGAAATCGAGCGTCAAGGTGAAACCGGGCCGCGCAAAGGACAGGAGGCCACGTGGCGCAAGGCTGCCGAAGCGCTTCAGCACGGTGAGGAACGAGGCGTGGCCGGCCCTGCGTGCCGTCTCCATCAGCCGGACGACGATGTCGGGAGCATGCGCTTCCGGAAAGACGCTCTGGTGCTGGTAGAGGCCGTTGGGGCCATAGAGGCGGTTCCAGTCGGCGACCGCGTCGAGTGGGTAGAAATAGCCCGGCCATTTGACGGTCTCGACCGTCTCGCCCGCCTTTGCCTTGCGCAGATAGGCGGCGTTGAACGCCGTCAGGGTCAATCGGTTGAGCAGATTGACCGGCGGCGAAAAGGGGACGCCGAGAGTGAGGCCTCGCGGCAAGTCGGGAAACTCGCAGGAGCCGTCGGCATGGTCGCCGGCCAGCAGGATCCCCCGGCCCGTCTTGCGGCCGCGGGCCAGCTGGTCGATCCAGGCGACCGAATATTCGTGCTCGCCATCCACCCGGTCGATCATGGCGAAGTAGTCGTCGAGCGTATTGAAACGGATCGCGTGCTGCTGCACATGCGGCGACGGCACCTTCATCAAGGTGAGCTCGACGGTCAGCACCAGGCCGGTCAGCCCCATCCCCCCGATCGTGGCGGCAAAGAGCGCGGCATTCTCGCTCGGCGAGCAGGTGAGCAGATCGCCGGACGAGCGCAGCAGTGTGAAGCGCCTGACATGATGGCCGAAGGTCCCGCGGGCATGGTGGTTCTTGCCATGGACATCATTGGCGAGCGCGCCGCCGACGGTCACGAAGGCGGTGCCGGGCGTGACCGGCAGGAAGAAGCGATGCGGGATCGCCCGCTCCAGAACCTCCCGCAGCGTCACGCCCGCCTCGCACAGGATCACGCCGGTGCCGGGATCGAAGGAGAGGATGCGGGCGCGCGGGCGCACCTCGATCAGGGCCCCGCGGTCGTTGTGGCAGCTGTCGCCATAGGAGCGGCCATTGCCATAGGGCAGGAAGCTGCCCTCGCCGATCGCCCGCGCCCCCTCGCCTGATCCGCCGGCCGCGACCGCGCCTTCATAGGCCTCGACGCTGATGGCTGGGTGGAACCCGCTGGTCAACCGGCCCCAGCTTGGATGTGTGGAGGCTGCCATCAGTGACCGATCGCCCCGACGACGACGAGGCAGGCCCCGATCGCCATGGTCAGCAGGCTGCGCCAGTCGCGCATGATGAACACGACCGGATCCTCGTGCAGCTTGGAGCGGCGGGCGAGCATCCAGATGCGCAGCAGAAGATAGAGCACGAGCGGGCAGAGCGGCCAGAGCGCCCAGGGCTGGGCATACATCTCCATCATTTCCTTGCTCTGGATATAGAGCGCAAGGACGAGAGCGGCGGCAAAGGCGGCCGACACGCCGGCCTGTCCGACCATTTCGAAATCCACCGGCACATAGCCGCGCCCGGGAACGGCGGTTCCATCGAGACCGCCATGCTCGTCCAGTTCGACATAGCGCTTCACCAGCGCCAGGCTGAGGAAGAAGAAGATCGAGAAGGCGAGCAGCCAGAAGGAGAGCTCGGTATCGGTGGCTGCAGAGCCGGCGGCGATGCGCACCGTGTAAAGCCCGGCCAGGGTAAAGACGTCGATCAGCAGCTTGCGCTTGAGCACGAAGGTATAGGCCGTGGTCGTCGCGGCATAGAGCGCCAGCACGCCCATGAACTCGATCGGCATGGTCAGCGTCAGCGACAGCGAGGCAAGCAGCAGGGCCGCGGCCAGAGCGAGCCCGACCGGCACCGACATCTTGCCGCTCGCCAGCGGCCGGTTCCGCTTCTTCGGGTGACGGCGGTCGTTGGTCAGGTCCGAGAGATCGTTGATGACATAGACGGCGCTGGCGAGGAACGAGAAGGCGAAGAAGGCAACCACGGTGTTGATCAGCGCATCCATGTGCAGGATGTCGTGGTTCAAAACCATCGGCACGCCGATCAGCACGTTCTTGGCCCATTGATGGACGCGGATCGACTTCAGCGGCGTCAACGGGCTGACCGGGCCGGTGTCGAGTCGTTCGGCATCATGGCTGCGGCGCCAGGCCTCGGCCGCGCCATCCGGTGCGACGACGATCGCGCGGCGCGCGGCGTCGAAGGCCGGAATGTCGTCGCGGCTGTTGCCCATATAGTCGAAGCCGCCCTCCCCGAACCGGGCGACCAAGGCTGCGCGCTTGGAAGAGTGGGTGAGGTTCAGATCCTTCGACGAATGGATGACGCCATCGAAGACGCCGGCATGGTCCGCAACGCCGAGTGCCACCTTTTCGGCGGCACCGGTCACGAGAAGGATCGGCCGGCCCGTCTGCTTCTCCACCTGGAGCCGTGCCAGCACCGCTTCGCGATAGGGCCAGTCGCGGGCCTCGCGGCCCGAACGCGCGGCGACCTCGTGCTTGAGCCGGGCCTTGCCGCACAGCGCCCAGTAGATCATGGCGACGATCATGAACGGATTGCGGAAGAGGACGACGGCCGCCCCCTCCCAAAGCGTGTCGGCCGCAAGCAACGTGCCGTCGAGATCGACACAGAGCGGAATATGCCGGCTATCTGTACGCGCATCCATGAAAGGTAAACCCCGCTTGAACAGTTGCGGGGGAGACTGGCAGAGGACGCTTTCCGAAATCCAAACGCGCCTTGTCCACCGGGCGCCAAAGTCGAACCCTGGTTAAAGCCAGACGAATGCGATCGTTCAACTTGATCGCATCATGATCCAGTTCAGCGCAGCGCGCCAATCCGTCATACGGACCGGGGTGCCGTGCGATCCGGTCTCGAACAGCACGAACCGGGTCGGGTAGTTCCTGGCCTTCAATTGCCGGTAGAGCTCGGCCTGGTCGGTGGCGGCATAGGTCTTGTCGGCGCTGCCATGGCTGAAGAACATCGGCAGGCGGGCCTTGAAGGCGGCACTCTTCAAGAAGTTCGGATCGGTGGCGCCGCCCATGATCATCATGCCCGCAAGATGCGAGACCGCCTCGGCATTCCGCGTCACGCCCCAGCAGAGAAAGCTGCCCATCGATGCGCAGGACAGGACGATCGGACGGCCGGGCGACCGCCGGGCGCTTTCGGCGATCAGGGCCGCGATGTCGCCGACCCCATCCATGTCGAAGCTGCGCGCGCTTGGGGCGTAGTAGACACCGCCATTCTCGACGGCGAGGTTCTTCAGCCGGTTGAAATTGCCGCCGAAGGAATAGTCGTTTGCGCCGAGCCGCCGGTCGCCGCCGCGCCCATGGATGAAGATGACCGTGAAGGCCGCTCCATCCGCCTGCCCCGCCCGAAACACGTCGAGGCTCCGCCCGCCGAGCTGCAGGGTCTCGTTGGCCTGCTGCCGCTTGACGCCGAGCGAGACATAGGCGCGCTTGACGCGCCGCTCCGGCACGTCGTCACGCCCGTTGATGTCGCGCATCTCCTGATAGTCGATCACGCTCCAGTCGCCGCCATCCTTCTCCTCCAGCACGGGGCCATAGGCGAACAGCTCGTCCTTGAACGGCTTGAGGGTCAACGCGGCTGCGGGACCGGAAACGAAAGATGCAACGAGGGCCGCTGCGGCGGCAAGGCGGAAAAAGCGGGCCATGGGCGAGAATTTGTTCCCTTTTTGATCTCAAGGGCGCTTCGGCCCTTCCGCCGGGAGCAGTGCGGCGCTATGAAGGACCACCATTCCGGCGCGGTTCAACATCTCGTGGACCGGAATCGCGCCCCTTTCACGACCAGACGTTTGACGGAAGAGATGACCGACAGCAACGACCTTTTCTCCGATGAGCCGCCGAAGCGTCCCCGCCAGCCGGCACCGCAGAGCGGCAGCGGCACGCCAAAGCCCGAGCCTCGCCCGCGCGAAACCCCTGCCCCGCCGCCCTCGAAAGGCAAGGAAGCGGAGTATGACGCCTCCGCCATCGAGGTCCTCGAAGGGCTGGAGCCGGTGCGCCGCCGGCCCGGCATGTATATCGGCGGGACGGACGAGAAGGCGCTGCACCATCTCTTTGCCGAAGTCATCGACAATTCGATGGACGAGGCGGTGGCCGGCCATGCCAATTTCATCGACGTGCATCTGGATGCCGAAGGTTGCCTGACGGTGACCGACAATGGCCGCGGCATTCCGGTCGAGAACCATCCGAAGTTTCCGGGCAAGTCGACGCTCGAAGTCATCATGACCGTGCTGCATGCCGGCGGCAAGTTCGACAGCAAGGTCTACGAAACCTCCGGCGGCCTGCATGGCGTTGGCGTTTCGGTCGTCAATGCGCTGTCCGATCTGCTCGAGGTGGAGGTGGCGCGCAACCGCCGTCTTTTCCGCCAGCGCTTCTCGCGCGGCATTCCGCAGGGGGGGCTGGAGGAGCTGGGCGAGGTGCAGAACCGCCGCGGCACCCGCGTGCGCTTCCACCCCGATCCGGACATCTTCGGCGCCCATGCGAAGTTCGATCCGGCGCGCCTGTTCCGCATGGCGCGCTCCAAGGCCTATCTCTTCGGCGGCGTCGAAATCCGCTGGTCTTGCGATCCGAGCCTGGTCGAAGGCACGGAGACGCCGGACAAGGCGGTCTTCCACTTCCCCGGCGGCCTGAAGGACTATCTCAAGGCGACGATGGGCAGCGAGTTCACCGTGACCCGCGAGATCTTCGCCGGCAAGAGCGAAAAGTCCGGCGGCCACGGCTCGCTCGAATGGGCGGTGACCTGGTATGGGGGCGACTCGGTCGTCCACTCCTATTGCAACACCATTCCCACCCCGGAAGGCGGCACGCATGAGGCCGGCCTGCGCATTGCGCTGACCAAGGGTCTTAAGACCTATGCGGAGCTGACGCAGAACAAGCGCGCCGCGATCATCACCACCGATGACGTGATGATCTCGGCGGCGGGCATGTTGTCCGTCTTCATCCGCGAGCCGGAATTCGTTGGCCAGACCAAGGACAAGCTGGCGACCGTCGAGGCGCAGCGGATCGTCGAGAATGCGCTGCGGGATCCTTTCGACCACTTCCTGGCCGACAATCCGCAGGAGGCCGCCAAGCTGCTGGACTGGGTGATCGAGCGCGCGGACGAACGACTGCGGCGCCGCAAGGAGAAGGAAGTCAACCGCAAGAGCGCGGTCCGCAAGCTGCGCCTGCCCGGCAAGCTGGCCGATTGCGCGCAGAACACCGCCGATGGCGCCGAGCTCTTCATCGTCGAGGGCGATTCGGCCGGCGGCTCGGCCAAGCAGGCCCGCAACCGCGCCAACCAGGCGATTCTGCCGCTGCGCGGCAAGATCCTGAATGTGGCCAGCGCCGGCCGCGAGAAACTCGGGGCCAACCAGCAGCTCGCCGATCTCATCCAGGCACTCGGCTGCGGCACGCGCTCGAAATATCGCAGCGAGGACCTGCGCTACGAGCGGATCATCGTCATGACCGATGCCGATGTCGACGGTGCCCATATCGCCTCGCTGCTCATTACCTTCTTCTACCAGGAAATGCCGGACCTGATCCGCGACGGCCATCTCTTCCTCGCCGTGCCGCCGCTCTACCGCATCACGCAAGGGGCGAAGACGCTCTATGCCCGCGACGATGCGCACCGGGCGGAGCTGATGAAGAAGGAATTCAACGGCCGCGGCAAGGTCGAAATCGGCCGCTTCAAGGGCCTCGGCGAAATGATGCCGGCGCAGCTGAAGGATACGACGATGGATCCGAAGAACCGCACGCTCCTGAAGGTCGCCATCGACGAGGTCGATTTCGAGGGGACGCGCGATGCGGTCGACAATCTGATGGGCACGCGGCCGGATGCCCGCTTCCGCTTCATCCAGGAACGCGCCGCCTTCGCCGACAACCTCGATATCTGAAGGTGCCGAAAACGGGTTCGATCAGGGAAGGGCTGCGTGAGAGGGCGGCCCATTCTCGTTTCTCTTCAGCGGCTTGATCGATCACGTTCCGATATTGGATCCGGCAGCCGCTTCTCCATGAACAGGCTGAGCGGATCCGGCCCGTAAGGGCCGAAGGGCGGGATTTCGCGATAGCCGAAGGCGCGATAGAGACCAATCGCCTCCGGCTGGCGGATGCCGGTTTCGAGCCGGAGCACAGCGAGACCCCGTTCCACCGCCCGCGCCTCCACGCGGGTCAGCAAAGCGCGGCCTGCCTGCTTTCCACGCGCGCGGGCCTCGACGAAGAGCCGCTTGATCTCACCCGTTCCGTCGCCTGCAACGAGGAGCGCGCAGCAGCCGACGGCCCGCCCTTCCAGACGCGCCACGAAGAAGGAGACGGTTTCACCCTCGAGCGTGGCGAGATCGACCATATGGTTGCTCTCTGCGGGATAGAGCGCGGCGGCATAGCGATCCGACTGCTGCAGCAGTTTCTCGACCTCCGGCTGCCGCGGCGGCTCTTCCTGAATCAAGACAGACACTTGCACGCTCCTTCTCATTCCGTCTGGCAATTTCCGCTGATTGATTGACAGTTTGAGTCCTGCACCTGGTCCAAGTCTCTGACGCACAAGCGTTTCACCGACCACTGCGCCTTCGAGGGCCCGTGACAAATCGATACGAAGCGGCTTGCCGACCGCCTTAATTCCATGCCCGCTGTTGTCCTAGCCTGGAGAGAATCGAAGGAGACGCAGATGGTCAATGCCGCCCTCATTTTCATGACGATTCTCGGCTGTGACGACAGTGTCAGCCAGTGCCACTATATCAAGACCGTCAAGGGTGAGTGGGAGAGCGTGGCGGCCTGCGATCGGCAGTCGCAGACGCAGCTTCCCGCCATGAAGGACGCCCACTATCCCGTGGTCGTCGCCATGTGCGAGACGAGCGGCGACGCGCCGATCGCCTCTGCCGCCGGCCCGCTAGCGCCCAATGGCGCGATTGCCGCCCCGCCACCCTCCGCCGCTGTGGGGCCGAATGCAGAAAAGTCTGCTGCTGGGGGAAGCCCGCAGGCGCAGGCAGGTGTCACGCCCGCCATGCCTGCCGCCGGCATGACGGTCGAGCCGGCGCCTGCCCCGCCTCCGCCGCTGCCGCAGCGCGCCTATGCCCTATTGAAGGGAGCCCTGCCGGACGGCCAGAGGCTGAAGCGGGTCCTCACCGGACCGGTCCATTCGATCGGCCAGGGCTATTCCTGGATTGCACGCAAGGTCAGCTTCTAGTCCGCTCTGTCGCGGCGGGCTCGGCCACCCGTGCTCAGACCATCTTCTGCGCGACGAGGCTCGTTACTGTGTCGTGGATCATCTCGTCCTGCGGGCGCATCGTCCAGCCGAGCAGCCGCTCGGCCTTGGCGCTCGAAACCCGTGCATCGCGGCCAAGTTCCTTCGCGATCATGGCAAGGCCGGGATCGAAGCGGCTGGCAATTCGCGCCAGCCAGGTCGGCAGCACGATGCGCGGCACCTTGGCCGCCCGCTCCGGCTGAACCGCCTTCAGGGTGGCGGCAATCTCGGCCATGGAGAGCGGTCTGCCGGCAAGAATCAGGCGTTCGCCCCCGGAGGCGGGCGTGACTAGCGCCAGCCGGTGCGCCTCGGCCACATCCCGCACATCGACGGCCGGCACCGCGAAATCCGGCAGCGCCGGGTACTTGCCCGCAAGCAGGCTGCGCAGCACGCCGACCGAGGTTCCCACCGTCTGCCCGATCATCGGCCCGAGGATCATGCCGGGATTGAGCACCGTGAGGTCGAGCCTCTCCTGCGCCGCCAGTTCCCAGGCTGCCCGCTCGGCGAGCGTCTTGGATCGGTAATAGGGCGTTGCCAGCGGCCCGTCCGGGTCCGTCCAGTCGGTCTCGGCAAAGGGCGCCCGCCCGCTCCCGTAGCTGACCGCGGCAATCGAGGAGGTGAGCACGATGCGGCGGATACCGGCCTTCGCCGCGGCATGCAGCACGCGGCGCGTGCCTTCGACGGCCGGGCCCGTCACCTGCGCTTCATCCCGCGGGTTGCGCGCCGGAAAGGGCGAGGCCGTGTGGACCAGCGCCTCAGCCCCCTCGAAAGCCTCGGCCCAGCCGCGATCCTCCATCAGGTCCGCGGCGACGAGGCGAAGGCGCTCCACCGGCGCGCCCGCCGCTGCAAGGGCCGAACGGATTCCGTCCGCCTTGCGCAGGTCGCGCAGCGTTCCGGTCACGTCGTATCCGTGGCCGAGAAGGGTGAGCGCCACGTGGCGGCCGAGATAGCCGCCGATCCCCGTCAGGACCAGGCGCGCAGGCGAATGCAGGGCTTCGGTCATTTTCGGCTCCATCGAAGAACGCGGACCCACCCGAAGATGTGGCGCGGCGCGGTCAATCCAAGGCCCGCTCACCTGAGAGCACAGGTCAAATCCTGTGTTCGGTTTTTGGATTTGCAAATCGGATGGCGCCGAGCCGCGTTTCAGGCCGCTTCGCGGGTGCTCTGCAGCGCATAGTGGCGCACGCTGCGCCGCTCCTCGGCGATTGCCAGGCGTTCGACCAGTTCTGCCAGACCGGACGGCAGGGCCTGCGTGTCGGCGCTGTCCCGCAGGCGCAGCAGCAGCGCGGCGGCAATCGAGGCTGCAACCTCGCCGTCGCCTTTCCGGCTTTCGCGCCGGCGCATCAGCATGGCTTCGGCAAAGAGCGCGCTCACGTCCCGGCCGAGGCCGGCGCTTTCGTAGAGCGCACGCACCGCATGGACGCGGCCGTCGGAGAGGATCGACCGGACGCGCCGCTCGGCGAGGCCCGTCAGCACGACGAGGGCCGCGGCGGAAAAATCGATGCGCCCGAGGCAGAGCGCATGCAGAAGCAGGCTCGGGGTCAGGCGGTCCGTGGCGCGCAGCTCCTCGACGAGCGCCGGAATGTCGTCATGATCGGCGGTGGCGGCCATGTCGAGCGCGGCGGAGGCGCAAGCCTCGCGGGTGATGCGCAGCATCCGCGCCTCGCCCACGGTCTGCTGCACGAGGGACGTGGAGCGGAGCGCCGCGCCCACCTGCTCGGCCAGAAGCTGGCGGGCATCGGCCGGCAGGTCGGCGCGCGCCAGCAGCGCATCGCGCAGCGCCGGCCGGTCGCCCAGCCGCTCGCTCAGCCGTTTCAGGGTCCGCCGGGCTATCCGCGCGCTCGCGTTTTCCAGAAGAAGCAGGGCTTCGCCCTCACCACCAATCTCGGCAATGGCGGCCGAGACGGACCGGGAAAGGCCCTCCCGCACGGCGATGAAGGCCCGCAGCTCGCAGCTGCCGCGGGCAGCGAGTTCGATCAGGTCGTCCTCGAGGAGCGCGGGGGAGCGGGAGAGGATGGGAAAGGCGATTTCCGGCTGGTCTTCCGCGAGGCTCAACAGAAGCGCGCGCGGCACATGCGGGCATGGCGCGAGGGCCTCGGCCAGCGCCAGCCGCACCTTGGGAGAAGGATCATCGAGGAGGAAGGTCATGGCCATTTCGGCCGCCTGGCGATCGAGCGTCTCGCCGCTCGTTCCGGCATAGGCGGAGGCGAGCGTATGGGCTGCCTTGACACGATCGGACGTCCTGGCGCGCTCTACCCAGCGCAGAAAAGCCTGTATGATCACGTACGCCCCACTCGATAGCCCGATCAACCCGTAGAAAAACCCTATCAGCCAAAGGTTTACGATTGGTTCACCATGCTCCTTAACCCCCTTGCCGCTCCCCTCCTCCTTTGCCTCACGCCGGAGGCTGCCGCGCGCGCATCGGCCAGGGAGGATGTCATGCTGCTTCTCGATCTCACCCAGCATGAAGGCCCGGCGCCGCCGGACGGGTCCGCCTCCCCCGGCCTGCGGCTCGACCTCTCGCAGATCGACACGGAGGTGCCGGACGGTCTCGTCCAGCTGCTCGCGCCTTCGGTCATCCTCGTCAGCGGCCTGGAGGCGGCGGCCGATATGCAGCGGGCGGATGTGGCGCTTTCGGTCATTGAGGCGGAGAGCGGGCGGGCGGTGGGGTCGACCATCCTCATCGCCCATTGCGCGCACCCCTCGCTCTTTCTCGATCCCACGCGGTTCAGCGCCCTGTCCCGCCGGCTCGGTGGCCTCGTCTACGACGAACCGGCGCTGGCGCGCGCGCTCGGCCTGCCGGAGGCGGACGGCCGGGGCGCCCCGGCCGTCCTGCAGGCCGCACGCGCTCGCTGCGTGCTGCTCGCCGCCGATGCGCGGGTTCCTGCCTATCTGGCTCTTCCGGAGACGCTGGACGACCCCTCTGCGCTCGGCCGCCTCGACGCTGTTGCCAAGGCCGACGGTTTTGCCGGCCTCCTGTCTGCGCAGGACGCGCAGATGGCCGCATTGCGCGGGCATGCTTGAGCGTGCGTTCGCCAAGGTGGGAGCAATCGTGCTCCCGCCGACTTTGCTTTATCGCCCTGGCCGCATCATCTCGAAGACATCGCCGGCATCGCAATAGTCCATGTAGCCAAGTCGGCCCAGGGGGCGGACCATGGCCATGTCGAAGCGGCCATCGCGGATCGCCTCCTCGCGGATATGGATGCCGACCACCTCGGCGATGACGACGTGATTGTCCGACAGCGTGCCGGCGAGCGTCTTCGGCTGGAACAGCTCGGTCGCCCGGCATTCGAGCGCCGCATAGGCTTCGCCGACGAAGGGCGCCTCGATCAGCTGCCCCATGACCGGGGTCAGGCCGGCATGTGCAAATTCACTCTCCCCGTGCGGCAAGGGCTTGGAGCTCGTGTTCATCGGCTCGGCGAGAGCATGGCCGGCGACGCTGGCGGTAAAGACGCCGGTTTCCTCGATGTTGCGCACGGAATCCTTGCGGCCGGAGGAGGAGAACATCACCATCTTCGGCACGTCGCTGATGGCGGTGAAGAAGCTATAGGGCGCAAGGTTGAACCGCCCGTCGGCCGCCCGCGTGCCGATCCAGCCGATCGGCCGCGGCGCGACGATCGCCTTGAACGGATCATGCGCCAGGCCATGGCGGTTCTCGCGGGTCTCGTAGAACATCAGGCCGCTCCGCCCTGCCCGGCGCCCTGGTCCGGCATGCCGATATAGGTGACGATCTCGTCGAGGTTCGGACGCGGCCGCTCGGTCGGCGGCAGTTGCGGCATGCCGATATGGATGAAGCCCGCCACCTTTTCACCCGGCTTGATGCCGAGCAGCGGAAAAGCCCGCTCGTCGAAGGCATACCATTCGGTCAGCCAGTTGGAGCAATAGCCGAAGGCATTGGCCGCCATGAGCAGATTGAGGCAGACCGCGCCCGCCGACATGACCTGCTCCCACTCCGGCACCTTAAAATGCGGCGCGGCGGTGCTGATGACCGCTATCACCAGCGGCGCCCGCGTCAGCCGGGTTTCCTCCACCTTGATCATCTCCTCCGACAGCGCCGGATTGGCGGCCAGCGCAAGCGCCTTCAGGCCGGCGGAGATGCGGGCCCGCTCCTCGCCGCGATAAACGATGAAGCGCCAGGGCGCGAGCTTGCCATGGTCCGGCACGCGGGAGGCGAGCGTCAGGATCTCGCGGATTTCCGCCTCGTCTGGCCCCGGACCGGTCATCTGGAAGGCGGGAATGGAGCGTCGCGTGGCGAGATAGTCGCGCAGGCTGATTTCGGTTTTCATGAAGGTCCGTTTTCTCTAAGTTCGCGGCGGGCTCGCGCATCCGTGCGCGCCGCGGAGGAACATCAGCAGGCCACGAAATTGCCATACCGGCCCCTCAAGTGGAACCACCTTCAGAGGAAGTCAACCATCGTCATGCGTAACCCAGCCGGCCTCCTTGTCCTGCTTCTCGCCACAGCGCCGGCGCTGGCCTTCGCCCAGGCGAAGGACGATCCGTTCAAAAGCTTCCCGACGGTGTCCCAGCCCCAGAAGATGCCGAAGCTGAACAGCTTCAGCCCGACGCTGCCGGGCGCTTCGACCTCGGGGCCGACGGTGCGCGACGTGCGGCTCGACGCGCTCTTGAAGGAAAAGGGCGGCCCGGTCGAACAGGGGCTGATCTGGCGGGTCTTCAGCCCGATCCCCGGTTCCGACGGCAAGCTGCCGCTGGTCGCCACCGCGCAAGGCGGCTCGGCGAGCTTTCAGCTCGTCCCCGGCGAATATTTCGTCAACGTCGCCTTCGGCCGGGCCGGCGCCACGCGCAAGATTCGCGTGCCCGAAAGCGGCGCTATCGACCGCCAGTCGCTGATTCTCGATGCCGGCGGTGTCATGCTCAACGCCGTGTCCGGCAACGACATGCGCATTCCGCGCGGCGAACTCTCCTTCTCGATCTTCTCCTCCGACGTGAAGGAGGATGGCGAGCGGGCGCTGGTGGTCGCCGATGTGAAGCCGGAAACGGTCGTGCGGCTGAACAGCGGCACCTATCACGTCGTCTCCAACTACGGCTCGGTCAACGCGGTCATCCGCGCCGACATTCAGGTGGAAGCCGGCAAGCTGACGGAGGCGACGATCCAGCACCGCGCCGCCAAGCTCACCTTGAAGCTCGTCTCCGAACCCGGCGGTGAGGCGATCGCCGACACCGCCTGGTCGATCCTCACCTCCTCCGGCGACGTCGTCTCCGAATCCGTCGGCGCCTTCCCGACGCTCGTGCTCGCCGAAGGCGAATATACCGCCATCGCCCGCAACAACGAAAAGATCTACCAACGCAACTTCACCGTCAGCGCCGGGGTGAACACCGATGTCGAGGTGCTGCTGAGCGACTCGGCCCCCACCGCCCAGGCAGCGGCGAATGCGAATGCGCAGGATTGATTTCGGCCGTCAACGCAGACTGGCGCGAAGTGAGGAACTCGGAGCAGATCAACCACCGTCAAGATACAAGAAAGCCGGCCGCTCAAGAAACTGAGCCGCCGGCTTTACTTGTGTCGTACCCGTCTCAGGCCGCCGAACGTGCCGCCTTCGCCGCCGCCTTGCGCTTGAGATCCGGCGGTGTGGCCTCGTCCACGAGGGCGGCGATTGCGTGGTCAAGCGACATCGGCGTCTGCGCCTGGGACCCTAAGCGGCGGATGTTGACGGAGCGTTCTTCGGCTTCGCGCTTGCCGAGCACGATGATGACCGGCACCTTGGTCACCGAGTGTTCGCGGACCTTGTAGTTGATCTTCTCGTTGCGGAAGTCGGTGTCCACCGTCAGGCCCGCCTCGCGCAGAAGCTCCGCCACTTCCTCGCCATAGGCGTCGGCCTCGGAGGTGATGGTGGCGACCACCACCTGCAGCGGCGAGACCCAGAGCGGCATGTGGCCGGCGAAGTTCTCGATCAGAATGCCGAGGAAGCGCTCCATCGAGCCGCAGATGGCGCGATGGATCATCACCGGCTTGGTCTTCTCTGAATTGCTGTCGATATAGAAGGCGCCGAAGCGTTCCGGCAGGTTGAAATCGACCTGCGTGGTGCCGCACTGCCATTCGCGGCCGATCGCGTCCTTCAGCGTATATTCGAACTTCGGCCCGTAGAAGGCGCCCTCGCCCGGCAGGATGCCGGTCTTGATGCGCCCGCCCGACTGCTCTTCGATGGTCTTTAGGACCTCCATCATCACGCTCTCGGCGCGGTCCCAGAGCTCGTCCGAGCCGACCCGCTTCTCCGGCCGGGTGGAGAGCTTGACGACGATCTCGTCGAAGCCGAAGTCCTGGTAGACGGAGAGGATGAGGTCGTTGATGCGCAGGCATTCTGCGGCCATCTGCTCGTCGGTGCAGAAGACATGCGCATCGTCCTGCGTGAAGCCGCGCACGCGCATCAGGCCGTGGAGCGCGCCGGAGGGCTCGTAGCGGTGCACAGTGCCGAATTCCGCAAGCCGGATCGGCAGTTCGCGGTAGGACTTCAAGCCGTGCTTGAAGATCTGCACATGGCCCGGGCAGTTCATGGGCTTCAGCGCGAAGACGCGATCGTCATCGGTCTCGTCGCCGGCAACCGTCACCTTGAACATGTTGTCGCGGTACCAGCCCCAGTGGCCGGAAGTTTCCCAGAGCGATTTGTCGAGCACCTGGGGGGCGTTGACCTCCTGATAGGTGCCGGACAGCCGCCGGCGCATATAGGAGACCAGCGTCTGGAACATGCGCCAGCCCTTGCCGTGCCAGAAGACGACGCCCGGCCCTTCCTCCTGGAAATGGAACAGGTCCATCTCGCGGCCGAGGCGGCGGTGGTCGCGCTTCTCGGCTTCCGCCAAGATGGTAAGATAGCGGTCGAGATCCTCCTGGCTCTGCCAGGCGGTGCCGTAGATGCGGGTCAGCATCGGGTTGCTGCTGTCGCCGCGCCAATAGGCGCCGGCCACCTTCATCAGCTTGAAGGCCGTACCGATCTGCCCCGTCGAGGCCATATGCGGGCCACGGCAGAGGTCGAACCAGTCGCCCTGGTAGTAAATCTTCAGGTCCTGGCCTTCGGGGATCGCATCGACCAGCTCGACCTTGTAGCTCTCGCCCTTGTCGGCAAAGACCTGGCGTGCCTTGTCGCGCGACCAGACTTCGCGGGTGAACGGCTTGTTGCGTTGAATGATCTCCTTCATCCGCTTCTCGATCTTCGGCAGATCGTCGGGCGTGAAGGGCTCGTTCTTGGCAAAATCGTAATAGAAGCCGTTCTCGATCACCGGCCCGATGGTGACCTGCGTGCCGGGCCAGAGCTCCTGCACGGCCTCGGCCATCACATGGGCGGCGTCGTGGCGGATCAGTTCGAGCGCGCGGGCGTCCTCGCGGGTGACGATCTCGATCCGGCCGGTCTCGACCGGTTCGGAGAGATCGCGCAGCGTGCCATCGAGCGCGATGGCGACGGCCTTCTTGGCGAGCGACTTGGAAATGGCTTCCGCCACATCGCGACCGGTCGAGCCGGCGGGATAATCGCGAACCGAGCCATCGGGAAACGTCAGAGAAACAGTGGACATCGAAAACCTCCGATCCAGTCCCGCCAACGAATGCGGGTGGTGTGGGAAAACCGGGACGGCCCGGCATGTGCGCGGGCGGGTATAAGGGGAAAACGGGGCAATGGGAAGGGTGAGGCGGTGGAGGGAGACGGCAAGGTCCAGCTTGAGTCCAGCCCCGGAGGTGCTACCTTCAATCAAATTAAACGAAGTCTCCGCCATGCCGAAGCAACCGAAGTCACAGCACGCCAGAGTCGATGTCGATCACGAACGTCTGGAGTCCCAGGGTTCGGAGCCGAAGGGAATCCGCGTTTCCGGTGTCCGCCTTCCTGGCTTTAGGCTGGAAGCGCAGCGGCAGTCGGCAGCGGTGGCGAAGAGCCGCGAGGCGGGCGAGGATCAGTCTTTCGTCGATGCCGTTTCTGACCGGGATTGGATGTGAGGCGCGGCGAGATCTGGACTGTCTCAGGCGGTCCCGACTATGCGGGCAAGCCGCGACCAGTGGTCATCGTTCAAGACGATGCCTTCGACGGAACGCTCTCCATCACCCTCTGCGGTTTTACCTCGGACCCGACGGAGGCTCCCCTTTTCAGGCTTCTCATCGAGCCCAGCGCGGTCAATGGGCTGAAGGCGCCGTCGCGCGTGATGGTCGACAAGATCACCACCGTGCCGAAAGTCAAAATCGGGAAACGGGTCGGACGTCTCGACCCGGAAGATCTGCAGAGGCTGAACACAGGCATCTTGGTGTTTCTCGGGCTGGCCGGAGAGTCCCCGCAAGCGGGGTGACCAGACCCCTTGTCGGCGGAGACTGCCGTTATGGCGGATCATTTTTCCCCGACACCCCCCAAAGCCGCCACGGCGCCCACCACACACCGCGCCGGCCGAGGCGCTCCGGAACGGGGTCGAAGCCGCTGGTGCCGCCGGGGCCGCAGTGGAGGACGCGGAAGAGCGCGAGGAAGCCGCCGGTCCAGGCGCCATGCCGGGCAATCGCCTCATAGCCATATTCCGAACAGGTCGGCAGGTGCCGGCAGCCATGGCCGATGAAGCCGGAGAGCGTGAGCTGATAGAGGCGGATGAGGCCCATGCCGAGAAGGCGGCCGGGCGTGCGGCGGAAGGGCCCCTGCCAGTTCCGGCTTGCGCCGCGGTTCGGGCCGGCGCATTTGGGAGCGTCACACATGCCGGTGCACCCGGCGGGACGTCGTCCGGCCTCTCTCTCTGATGCGGTTGACGTGAGGTACCATCAGGCGCGACGCGCGCCCGCCCCGTGCGGCATGCCCGCGATGACAGTCCGCCGTCATCCTGCCTTTTCCAGGCTGCGTGCCTCGATCTGGTCGATGGCGTCGACCACCGCGTCGAAGGTGAGAAGGGTCGAGGCGTGGCGGGCCTTGTAGTCCTTGACGGGCTTGAGCACCCGCATCTCGACGAAGCGGCCGTCCGGACCTTCGCCATCGGCCTTCAGCATGGCGATCATGGCGGCGCGCGCGTCGCGAATCTCCTCCGCCGTTGCGCCCACCACGACCTGCGCCATCAGCGAGGACGAAGCCTGGCCTAGGGCACAGGCCTTCACCTCGTGGGCAAAATCGGTCACCACCCCGTCTGCCATCGTCAGCGTGATGCGCACTTTCGATCCGCAAAGCTTGGAATGCGCCGCCGCCTCGGCATCGGGCGCGGACAGCCTGCCGGTGCGCGGAATATTGCCGGCGAGATCAAGGATGCGCGTGTTGTAGAGATCGTCCATGACGATGACCCCGCGGTTTGCTTTTGCCCAAAAGATAGGAACGATGCGGAGGATTTTCCGCCGAACGGCGCAAAAAAGAACGGCAGCGGCGCTGATCGCCTCTTTCGTCCCCTTCCCCAGCCATTATATGCTAAGGCGACGGACGGCGCCAATGGAGATCGGCAGGCTGTCCTTTACCGGGTGAGCGGCGGCGGACGATCCAGGGAAGAAGTTCCTTCGTATCGAAAAGCATCGGGGCCACTCACCGCCTGCAGCATGCGCAGGCCGAACGCTGCGGCGAGGGCCGAGAGACCATCGTCACTCACACGTATCGCCGTCAGGAACCAGTATGGACGCTATCGTGAAGTCTTTCCCGTCGCCCGGCACCGGCGACACCCGCCCGACCCAGAAGGAGGCCGAGGAGGCCGTCCGCGTTCTCCTGCGCTGGGCCGGAGACGATCCGGAGCGCGAGGGCCTGCTGGACACGCCCGCTCGCGTCGCGAAGGCCTATAAGGAGCTGTTCTCGGGCTATGCCCAGGCTCCCGAAGACGTCCTCGGCCGGACCTTCGAGGAAGTCGGCGGCTATGACGATATCGTCCTCGTCAGGGACATTCCGTTCTTCTCCCATTGCGAGCATCACATGGTGCCGATCATCGGCAAGGCGCATGTCGCCTATCTGCCGGATCGTCGTGTCCTGGGTCTGTCGAAGATCGCCCGCGTCGTCGATATTTTCGGCCGCCGCCTGCAGACGCAGGAAACCATGACCGCGCAGATCGCCCAGGCGATCGACGAGACGCTGCGCCCGCGCGGCGTGGCGGTCATGATCGAGGCGGAGCATATGTGCATGGCCATGCGCGGTGTGCAGAAACAGGGCTCGACGACGCTGACGACGACCTTTACCGGCAGCTTCAAGACGGAGGCTGCCGAGCAGGCCCGGTTCATGAGCATGATCCGCGGCTTCCGCTGACCTTCGATCAGCCAAGCGTGGCCGGCCGTTGCAGCCGGCTCTGACGATTTGTAAAGAGGAAGCGGGCCGCTGCGGCCCGCTCTTCGTTTCGGAGTTCGCCATGTCCCTCCTGTTCGCCAGCCCCTCTTCCGACAAGGCATCGCTGGAGGAAGGTCCCGCCTTCACGCCCCGTTTTGATGCGCAGGGATTGATCACCGCCGTGGTCACCGATCATCGCGACGGCGTGCTGCTGATGGTCGCGCATATGAATGCCGAAGCTCTGTCGCTGACGATCGAGACCGGGATCGCCCATTATTACAGCCGCTCGCGCAAGGCGCTGTGGAAGAAGGGGGAAACCTCCGGCAACCTGCAGCGCGTGGTCGACCTGCGCACCGATTGCGACCAGGACGCGCTCTGGCTGACGGTCGAGGTGGCCGGCCATGACGCCACCTGCCACACCGGGCGGCGCTCCTGCTTCTACCGCAGCGTCGCGGTCGAGAACGGCGCCGTCGTCCTGACGCTGCGCGACGACCACCGCCATTTCGATCCTTCATCCGTCTACAGCAAAATTTAAGCAGCTGCTGCTTTCCGGCGCAGGAAGAGTCCTATCTTCATCTTCTGGCAAGGATGAGCTGCGCTCAATAAGCGGACGGCGCATCGACGGCGCCCGGGTCATCCGGCGCAGCGGTCGGTCCGGCGCGACGGTCTTTCGATTAAGGGCTGGCGCAGCGGATCGGGTGCCGAAAAGGGTAGCAGGCTGGGGCGGAAGCCTGCGCGGCGTGGAGGTGCCGGATGCTGACCTGGACGTTTCCCCTGCATGGCTTCGGCACGGAGCTCTCCGCGCCGCATGATGCCGCGGCCGCAGCACTGCCGCCGGCCAAGCCGCGCATCGCGCTGGCGCTTGGCGGCGGGGCGGCCCGCGGCTGGGCCCATATCGGTGTTTTGCGCGCGCTCGACGAGGAAGGCTTCGAAATTGGCATGATCGCCGGCACCTCGATCGGCGCCCTCGTCGGCGGCTGCTATCTGGCCGGCCGGCTCGACGAGCTGGAGGCCTTTGCCCGGTCGCTGACCATGCGACGCATTGCCGGTCTCCTCGATTTTGCCATCGGCGGCGGCGGCCTGTTCGGCGGCCTGCGGCTCACCAAGCGCATGCAGGATCACCTGAGCGACATGCGGATCGAGGCGCTTGATCGCCCCTTCGTCGCGGTTGCCACCGAGATCAATTCCGGCCACGAGGTCTGGCTGGCGGAGGGATCGCTGATCACCGCCATCCGCGCCTCCTACGCCCTGCCCGGCATTTTCGAGCCGGTGCGCTGCAATGGCCGCACGCTGGTTGACGGCGCGCTCGTCAATCCCGTCCCGGTCTCGGTTTGCCGCGCCTACGAGCAGCCGCTCGTCGTCGCCGTCAACCTGCATTACGACCTCTACGGCCGCTCCGCCGTCATCAAGCTCAAGGCCAGCGATCCGCCATCGGGCACGGCCGGCAAGGAGGCGCCCGCCGCCCCACAGCCCTCCCGCCTCGGCATGACCGGCGTCATGGTCCAGGCCTTCAACGTCATCCAGGACCGGATTTCCCGCGCCAAGCTCGCCGGCGACCCGCCCGACCTGGCGCTCCACCCAAAGCTCAACGACATCGGCCTGTCGGAATTCCACCGCGCCGGCGAAGCGATCGACCGCGGCTATACCGAAGCCAAAGCCCGCCTCAGCGACCTCAAGCGCCTGCAGGAGGTCGTGCTGCGGTGAGCCAGCCGGTGCGGGCTCGCCCCGGATGGAGGTCTTACCCCGGATGAGGCGCGCTTACCCGGCGATATAGGCCTTGATCTGCGCGGCCTCGTGCTCGATGGCGCGGATATGGGCGCGGACCGCATCGCCGATCGAGACGATGCCGACCAGGCGGCCGTTGCGTTCGACGGGCAGATGGCGGGCACGGCGGTTGTTCATCACCTCCATCAGCGCCTCGATCTCGCTTTCCTCCGCGCAGAACGGCACGTCCCGGCTCATATGCGCATCGACAGGCTCGCCGAGGCAGGCGCCGCCGGAAGCGGCAATGGCTGCCACGACATCGCGCTCGGCCATCAGCCCGACGATGCGCTCGCCATCCAGCACCACCACGGCGCCGATCCGGTTGGCACTCAACAGTTGCGCCGCCTCCCCGACCGTTGCCTGCGGCGTCACGGTCACCACCTTGCGGCCCTTTTCGTTCAGAATTGCCTTCACCGACATTCGAAACCTCCCAGTCCGACGAGTGCTACAATTTGACGCAGGCACTGTAGCAAACTCGGGGCGGGCTTCAAGGGTGATCGACGGAGACGCGCGGCTGCGGATCGAAGAGGCCGAAGAGCAGGAAGCCGAACAGGAATCCGCCAATATGCGCCTCCCAGGCCACCGTCTCCGCCCCGGCAATGGCGAAGAGACCGAGACCGACCAGGAGGTTCATGACGAACCAGATTCCGGTGAAGAACAGGACGGAGCGGTTGGCCAGCGCCTGCCCGATGCTTAGCCGTGGATTGAGATGCGCGCGCTGGCGGTCGATGGCGCCGGAGGGCGCGAAGACGAAGCGCGCCGCAGCCCCCATCAATCCCGAGACGACCCCGGATGCACCGATGACCACACCGATCTCGCCCCAGTGGAGGAGGAGATGGAGCGCGACCGCCGCCACCGCCGAGCAGCACCAGAAAAGCGCGAACCGCACCGAGCCGATGCGCCGGACCACCGGCGCGCCGAACGCGACCATCCAGAAGGCGTTGAAGATCACATGTTCCCAGCTGCCATGCAGGAAGGAATAGGTGATGGGGCTCCAGAGCCAGGCAAAACCCTGCACCGCGAGAGACATGGCGTAGCGCGCCGGAAGAAAGGCGAAGGTGAAGACGAGTTCCGCATCCAGATCTTCCGGCAGAAGGAAGACCCGGACCGCGTGGATCACCAGGAGGACCGCGAGAACCCAGACGAGGCTGGACGGCAGGTTGAAGGCCGGTTCGCGCCGCCGGATCGGCGCTGGCGCGGGAGCAGAGGCGTCCCTCCCGGCAGTCTGATCCCACTCGGGGCTTGGCTCGACTGCGCGGTCAGCCGTGTCAGGGTCCAGCCTTCGCTGGTCGTCCCCAGCCGATTGGCCTGCGCCCGTCTCGCTCCCAGCCGCGCCGTCCCGATCATCCGTCCCACCTGTCCCGCCACCCATTCGCCGATCCTTTACCAACGCGCGTCCTTCGCGGATGTAGGACGTCGCCAGCGCGAGGGGAAGCGGCGTTTCGGTCAGGCTCTCCTTGACGGGCCGGTTTTCAGTGATTCGTCAGCCTTAATTCTTGCTGGCACGATCTGTGCAGGGAGAGGAGAAACTGGCGCTTGCAGACGGGATTTCGTGCCGTTCCGGGACAGATCGCGGCTCAAAACAGGATTTTTCATGCAGACAAAAACCGCGACCGACCTGTTTCGATACTGGCAGAGCGCGAAGGGCGAGCATGTCGCACCGCTGCGCAACCGGATCGAACCCGACAAGATCCGCCACATCCTTGGCGACCTTTTCATCCTCGAAGCCGACGAGCGGGGCGACATCCGCTTCCGCCTGGCCGGCACCCGCCTCTGCGCCCTCTTTGCGCGCGAGCTGCGCGGCGTCACCTTCGACAGTCTCTGGCCTTATGAGGAGATGGACCAGATCGCGGCGGAAGCGCGCGGCATGATGGCGACGCCCCGTCCCGTGCTGATCCGCGCGATGGGGCTCGGCGCGCAGCACCGACGCCTTGGCCTTGAGGGACTGCTGCTGCCCATGCGGGCAAAGGGCGAGAGGGTCGACCGCATTCTCGGCGCGCTCGCTCCGCTCGAGCGGGCAGCCTGGATCGGGGCCGAGCCCCTGCACTTCCTGTCGGTCGAGCGCATTCGTCACCTTGCCCCGGACCATGCCGGCCCCTCGCCCGCGCCGAACCCGCCGCGACTGCGCGAGAACCCCTTGAGCCAGGCGGTTCGCCGGGTCCTGCATCTCGCCGTCCTCGAGGGCGGGCGGTCCGACTGAACCGGGCCCGGCGCGGCTCGCCCGGTGATCTGACGGCAATCGAAAGGCTTTTCCAACAGTCTATTAACCCGAGCTTGCTAAACTTGGCGCGAGACAAATATGCGGGCTGAGCGATGTACCAATTCCGGCAGACGAAAACGGCGGCATCGAAGACCTATGAGGAAGGGGCATTCCAGCGCGTGAGCGTCAATCTGCCCGGACGCCTCATGCTCGATTCGCGCGAGGAGTTCGACTGCACGGCCGTGGACATGTCGCCGGGCGATGTCGTGCTGAGCTGCCCCGTTCGGCCGCGCAATGGTGAGCGCATCATCGCTTATCTCGATCATGTCGGCCGTGTCGAAGGTGCGGTCTCCCGCCTTCAGGATCAAAGCTTCGTGCTGCAGATCAATGCGACCGACCGCAAGCGCGAGAAGCTTGCCGCGCAGCTGACCTGGATCGCCAACAAGCACGAGCTGGGCCTGCCCGAAGATCGCCGTCACGACCGACTGGCGCCACGCCGTACGCTGACGCAACTGACGCTGGAGAGCGGCGAGAAATACGCCGCACGCCTTCTCGACCTGTCGCTCTCCGGCGCGGCCGTGGACACGGAAATGCGGGTGCCGATCGGAACGCCCATCCTCGTCGGCACGATGAAGGGTCGCGTCGTCCGCGTTTTCCAGGAAGGCATGGCGATCGAGTTCACCGGCATTCAGTCGCGAGAAAGCCTGCGAGAGTTCCTGTAAGTCCCACCGTCAGCCCCTCCGCCAGCGCCGCCCCCCCGGGCGGCGTTTTCGTTTCTCCGCCCGTCTAAGCTGGTCACCTCGAATTTTTTTTCCTGGCCCCGAGGACCGAAAACCTCCCGCACAAGCGTTTCGAAATGGCACAGCCTGTCCGGTTTTGTGACAGAGCAGCCCCGCAAGTTTCTTACCGCCGAGAAACCCATTGTCCACGACACCCTAAACTACGCGTCGCAACAGGGACTTCCCGGTCTCCGCGCCCGCATCCCTTTCCAGGTTCGTTCGGTTTTTATGCGTTTTTTCGCTAAAGTCTCGTCAAATCTTCTTCAAATACCGCTCAAGTTTTCTTCAAACTCTCGGCGCCTTTGATCTTTTTTTTACTTCGCGATTTCGCGAGCGGTCAAAGTCTCTGTGTCAGTCTGATCCTGTAACGGGGAGACTGACAATGACAAAAAAGCAAGCCACAACGGCTGCACTCCTGGGCACGCTTCTGACTGTGACGCTGGCGCACAGCTCCTGGGCGTTCCCGGCCAACATGACCACCGAAGGCGCGACCAATCCGCCGATCGGACATTACGAGTTCTGCAAGCGCAGCCCACGCGAATGTCAGAGCAACGCCGGGGACACGGCACCGCTGACACTGACGCATGACAACTGGAAGACGATCCTCGAGGTCAATTACGACACCAATACCCGCATCATGCCGATGACCGACAAGGAGATCTACGGCGTCGAGGAATATTGGGCCTATCCGGATGCCGTGGGCGACTGCGAGGATTACGTGCTGGAGAAGCGCCGCCTGCTGATGCAGGCCGGGATTTCGCCCGCCGACCTGCTGATCACCGTTGTCCTGCAGCCGAATGGCGATGGCCATGCCGTGCTGACCGTCCGCACCGACCGCGGCGACTTCGTGCTCGACAATATGCGCAACAAGGTGCTGCTCTGGTCGGACACCGAATATACCTACCTCAAGCGACAGTCGGTCGAGCATTCCGGCCGATGGGTCAAGCTGCAGGATGGCCGCACCGTCGCCGTCGGCAGCGTTCGCAGCCAGTAAGCCCTCGCCCGTTCTTTCGAACCGGCGCGGCGGAGGTCCATCCCCGTACCAATCCTCCGCGCCGCGAGAGGCCGGCTCCGCTGTCCCCGGAGCCGGCCTCTTTCCGTTTGGCCCCGCCGCATCCCGCGGGCCGAACCGGGACAGTCTTTACGAAAAATTAACCGACGCAGCGCAGCCTTGCTCCCGTCTCCTGGTGCAAGTTTTTCGTCGTCCAGAGCGCCGGTCCGGCGCAACCCTGTCCGTCGTCCCTCCGTCCGAGATCTGCTGCCATGCCCGCTTCGCTCTCTGCCGCCTCTGCGCTCGCTCCGCCCTTTCTCGGCCGCGGCTTCGTCCTGCGGCTCGGCGGGCTGCTTGCGGGCCTGGCGCTCGGCACGGCCGCCATTCTGACCGCCGGCCCCTGGTGGGGCGAGACATTGGCGCTGGCCGGCCACACGGCCTCGACGGATACCTATGATCTCTTCATCGGCCAGGATCACCTGCGCCTGCCCGCCAATGTGATGCGCTTCGCCGAACAGCGGGCGACAGGCACCGCCGAGCGGGTCGATCTCTACGCGACCTGGCCGGAGATGCTCGGCTACAGCGACGATCGGCGCGACCGGTTCAACGATGTTCGCCGGCCCGACCAGCTCATCTTCCTGCAGATTTCACAGAGCACCATGTCGCGGGACATGTCGGGCCGCGTGGCACCGATCTATCGTTTCCTGTTCGAGGGACCGGCGACGAAGGGTCCCGCCGGGCTGACCGCGCACCGCCTGCGTGAGAATTCCGGCTACGGACATGAGACCCTGTTCACCGGCGAGGACGGACGCGCGGATGGCTACGCCGTGCGCTGCATCATCCCCGCCGATCCATCGCTGTCCACCGCTGCCGATTGCCAGCGCGACGTTCATGCCGGGAAAGATCTTGTTGTGGTCTACCGGTTCTCCAGCCAATTGCTGCCACAATGGCGGGCCATCGACGACCATGTCGCCCGCTTTGTCGACCAGACTCTTATTCCGTAAGTCCTGTCGGACTTTCGCAAGGGCGAAACCGATCGTTCATCATAAACAGATTGGTAACGCTAAGCCGCTAGAGTTTCGGGCATGTTCGTGCCGTGCGACCTGCCCGGAAGACAGTTTCGATTCGAGAATAAAGAGAAGCGTAGTGTCCACAGTCCCCTCGACCGGTTCCGCAGAGCGTCCAGCGCTCCCTTTCTTCAAGAAGGTGTCCCGCCTCGCCATTGCCGCTACGATTGCCGTCTGTGCCTTTTCGGGCTCGGCGCTCGCCGCCAGATATGCAGGCATCGTCGTTGATGCGAAGACCGGCAAGGTTCTCTACAGCGAGGATGCCGACAGCCTGCGCTATCCCGCCTCGCTGACCAAGATGATGACGCTCTATCTGACCTTCGAGGCGCTCGAGGCCGGCAAGATCGCCAAGAACACGCCTGTTCCCTTCTCCAAGCATGCCTCGGCCGAACCGCCGTCGAAGCTCGGCGTTCGCGCAGGCCAGACGATCACGGTCGAACAGGCGATCATGGCGCTCGTCACCCGCTCCGCCAATGACGCGGCCACCGCGCTCGGCGAGTTCCTGGGCGGCTCGGAAGACCGCTTCGCCCGCATCATGACCAGCAAGGCCCGGGCGCTCGGAATGACGCGCACCACCTATCGCAATGCCAACGGCCTGCCGAACGACCAGCAGATGACGACGGCCCGCGACCAGGCCCGCCTCGGCATCGCGCTGCGCCAGCATTTCCCGCAATATTACGGCTATTTCTCCACCCGCTCCTTCACCTTCGGCCGCCAGGTCATCGGCAACCACAACCGCCTGCTCGGCAATGTCCGCGGCGTGGACGGCATCAAGACCGGCTATACGCGTGCTGCGGGCTTCAACCTCGTCACCTCGGCCCAGGCCGATGGCCGCAGCATCGTCGGCGTCGTCATGGGCGGCAAGTCGGGCGGTGCGCGTGATGCGCAGATGCGGGCGCTGGTCGCCAAATACATGCCGACCGCCTCGCGCAGCGGCAGCGGCAATCTGGTCGCCGAAACCACCGATGCCCCGACCTTGAGCGCCGGGGACAGCCGTCCCGTCATCGCTTCCACCGGCGGCAGCTTCAACCTGCCGAGCAGCGGCCCGCTGCCGGGCACCCGTTATTCGGAAGAGGTGACGAAGAGCGTCGAGGTGGCCTATGCGGCTCCGGAGCGGGAAAGCCAGGCCGAGGCGGCCACCGAAGCCGTGATGCCGAACACGCTGCAGGCACAGAGCCGCAAGCTCGCAAGCGCTCCCCGCGTTGCGGCCGTCGACAGCCAGGTCACCAATTCCGTCGCCACCGGCAAGGCAGCGCGCGAAGAGGCTGCGGCTCCGGTCGAAGGCTGGATCATCCAGGTCGGCGCCACGCCGGACAAGAGCCAGGCCATGAGCCTGCTCGAAAATGCCAAGGTCAAGGGCGGCAAGGCTCTGTCCAGCGCCACCCCCTTCACCGTCGCTTTCGCCAATGGCAACGGTCAGCTCTACCGCGCCCGGTTCGGCGGTTTCTCCAGCCAGGACAAGGCGCTCAACGCCTGCAAGTCGCTCAAGCGCGCCGGGTTTGCCTGCTGGGCAGCCGCGCAATAAGCATCGATACCCCCGGCCGCCATGGCAAATGCATGGCGGTCGTTTTCCCTCGGATTTGTTGTGCGTAACGAGGTTTTCATGTCGACCATCGAGAATGGCCAGGGCGCCACGCCCGCGCCGGAACTGGGCTTTGCCCCGGACCGGAACGTGAGAGGCGAGGCGCTGCCCGCCACACCGCTGCGGCGTAATCCGCGCTCGGCCCTGCATCCGCTGCACGAGGCGGCGATGCGCATCGCCGAGATCGGCGCCAAGCCGCGGTCCAAGACCAAGGATCTCGTCTCGCTGCTGATGACCCACGGCGCCCGCGCCTGGCGCTCCACCCAGCCGGATGTCAGCATCCATCTCCACGTCGTCGATACCGATCGCCGCCGCCGCGCCGTGCGGATGCGCGTCAAGTAGAGGCGGGGCGCGGCTTCACAGAAGGCCGAGTTCGGAGAGTTCGCGCCGCAGATCATGCGGCAGCTCATGAGCCCCGGCTGCGAGATCGGCCGGGGCATCCTTTTCCAGAAGATAGCGCCAGCCCTGGAAGGGGCGGCGGGGCTGGAAGGCCGTATCGATGATCTCGGGACCGAGGATCAGCCGGCAGCGGCCGATCCCTTCGCCATCGGTAAAGGTCTCGATGTCGAGCAGGCGCTGGCGGGCCTGCACCTGGCCCTTGATGACCCAGTAGAGCGATCCACCCTCAAGCAGTTCGTCCATCCGCTTCGGCACCATGCGGGTCGTGTGGACGGAGTGCGGTTCGAGGCCGGCGGCGATCGCGCTCAGCGCCCGCTGCGAGACCCAGTCGCGCAGATCCTCGATCGAATCCGCGCCGACACAAAGCTTGAGAAGATGCAAGGCCATGGCGCCCTTCAATACCGGCCGCGCCGCGCCGTCAAGCGCGTCTTTGCCGCAGCTGCCCCGTCATCCTGATTGAAGCGTTCCGCTCAGCACTCCACGACATTCACGGCAAGCCCCCCGGTCGAGGTTTCCTTGTATTTGTCGTGCATGTCGACGCCGGTCTGGCGCATGGTCTCGATGCAGGCGTCGAGCGGCACGAAATGCTGGCCATCGCCCTTCACCGCCAGCGAGGCCGCGGTGACGGCCTTGACGGCGCCAAGCGCGTTGCGCTCGATGCAGGGCACCTGCACGAGACCGGCAACGGGATCGCAGGTCATGCCGAGATGATGTTCGAGCGCGATCTCGGCCGCATTCTCGATCTGCTCCGGTGTGCCGCCCATGACCGCCGCCAGACCGGCCGCCGCCATGGCCGAAGCGGAGCCCACCTCCCCCTGGCAGCCGACTTCGGCACCGGAAATCGAGGCATTGAACTTGATGATGCCGCCGATGGCCGCGGCGGTCAGCAGATAGTCGCGAATGCCGTGCTCGTCCGCATCCTCGTGAAAATGAAGATAATAGCGCAGCGTCGCCGGGATGACGCCGGCCGCGCCATTGGTCGGCGCGGTCACCACCCTTCCTCCCGCCGCATTCTCCTCGTTCACCGCCATGGCATAGACGCTCAGCCAGTCGTTGGCGAGCAGCGGGTTGATCTTGTTGGAGCGCCATTCCTGCTCCAGCTTGTCATGGATCGGCCGGGCGCGGCGGCGCACCCGCAAGCCTCCGGGCAAGATGCCTTCCTGCGCCAGCCCGCGGTCGATACAGCCCTTCATCGCCGCCCAGATCTCGTCGAGCCCGGCATCGAGCTCGACGGAGGACAGCGTCACCTCCTCGTTCGCCCGTTTCATCTGGGCGATGGTAAGGCCCGAGCGACGGGCCATGTCCAGCATCTCGGCTGCGGTGGAAAAAGGGAACGGCACCTTGGGGCCGCCGGGCTTGGCCTTGGAGGCGCGCATGGCGTCGAGCTCCGTATCGGTCACCACGAAGCCGCCGCCGATCGAATAATAGATGCGCTTCAGGAGCAGTCGGCCATCGCGGTCGAGCGCGGAGAAACTCATGCCGTTGGCGTGGCCGGGCAGCGGCACCTTCTTGTCGAAGACGAGGTCCGTCTTCGGCAGGAACTGATAGGCGGGATGGCCGGGCGGCGTGATGCGTCCGGTCCGCTCCACCGTCTCGATGATCGCATCCATGCGGTCGGGATCGACCTTGTGCGGCACCTCGCCCATCAGCCCGAGAATCACGGCGCGACCCGATCCATGGCCGATGCCCGTATGGGCGAGCGAGCCGTGGAGGGAAACGGCGATCGAGGCGACGCTGGCCCCCACCGGCCGCGGCCAGTCGCTGGACAGGATCAATGACAGGAAGCGCGCGGCGGCCGACATGGGCCCCATGGTGTGCGAACTCGACGGGCCGATGCCGATCTTGAACACGTCGAAAACCGAAAGAAACATCGAACCCAACTCCCCCTCCGCCGGCACGATGCGCGGCGAACTTTCCATGATCGGCAAACTAGACGCTTTAGAGGGTCTTCGCGCGTGAAGCGACCGACATCCTGTTTCACCGCCGCGACATGGGGTGCCGCAGCCCCGGCCGCAAGCTCCGGTCCCGTTCGTACCTCTAGCAGTGGCAGCATAGGCACGACTCGTAAACCATGGCAGAAGACCCGCATGGCCCTGATCGACACCATCGCACTCCTCGTTTTCGCGCTGCTCTGGGCGGGCTATGTCCGCATCACGGATCAGAGCACCGCCTTCGGCCGCGTCAGCCTGTCGAAACTGATGGTCGAGCGGCGGCGGGCCTGGATCATGAACTCGCTGAACCGCGACCTGAAGATGATCGACACGCAGATCATTGCCGGACTGCAGGCCGGCACCGCCTTCTTCGCCTCGACCTGCATCTTCGCGCTCGGCGGCTGTTTCGCGCTGCTCGGCCGGGCGGCCGAGGCCTATGCGCTGTTCGACGATCTTCCCTATTTCTTCCAGGGCGGACGGTCGGCCTTCGAGCTGAAGGTGGTCGGGCTCACCTGCCTGTTCGGCTATGCCTTCTTCAAGTTCGGTTGGTCCTACCGGCTCTTCAACTATTGCTCGATCCTCGTCGGCGCCATTCCGATGATGCACGAGACCAAGGAAGACCGGGCGGCGGCGGTGAAGGCGGCCGAGCGGGCGGTGCGCATGAATGTCGTCGCCGCCAAACACTTCAATGCCGGCCTGCGCACCATCTTCCTGTCGATCGGCTATCTCGGCTGGTTCGTCAGCCCTTACGCACTAATGACCCTGACCGCCTTCGTGATCTTCGTGCTGATCCGCCGGCAATTCTTTTCCGAAGCGCGGGATGCGCTGATGATCGAGACCGCATCATGACCCTTGCTTTCGCCCGCAGCCCGTCCCGTCTCCTCTGGCTGGACGTGGTGCGCGGCCTCGCCATTCTCGCCATGGCGAGCTATCATTTTTCCTGGGATCTCGAGCATTTCGGCTATCTTCAGGCTGGCACGGTCGGCAGCGGTCTGTTTCGGCTTTACGCCCGAATAATCGCCTCGACCTTCCTGATGCTTGCCGGCTTCGGCCTCGTGCTTGGCCACACGCCGGCGATCCGCTGGCGTCCTTTTGCAATCCGGCTTGCCAAGATCGTCGCCGCGGCGCTGGTCATCACCATTGCCACCTCTGTTCTCTTCCCCGACAGCTACATCTTCTTCGGCATTCTCCACGCCATCGCCGCCGCAAGCCTGATCGGCCTGCTGTTCCTGCACCTGCCGATCGCGGTGACGCTGATCGTCGCTCTTGCCGTCTTTATCGCGCCGGATTACCTGCGCGGCCCCGCCTTCGACCACCCGGCCCTCCTCTGGCTCGGCCTGCCGCAAACCCTGCCACGCTCCAACGACTATGTCCCGCTGCTGCCCTGGCTGGCGCCGTTCCTGGTCGGCATCGTGCTGGCGAAACTCTACCTCCGCTTCGCCCAGCGTTCGACCGAACCCGCGGCCGATCGATCCGCCGCAGCACCGGCCCGTGCGCTCGCCTGGGCCGGGCGGCACAGCCTGCCGATCTACCTGATCCACCAGCCGCTGCTTTACGGCATTGTCTATGCGGTGAGCCTGGTTTCGCCGCCCGATCTCGGCCCCGCCTATCTGTCGAGCTGCGTGGCAAGCTGCAGCCAGACCTCCGACAGCGCCTTCTGCCAGAGCTTCTGCGGCTGTACGCTCGACCAGATGCGGGCACAGTCGCTGTTCGAGCCCTTCAACCGGGGCCAGGTGACGATGGAAGATCCGCGGATCGGCGCGCTGGCCAATCAATGCACCAGCAAGGCGCTGGAGCAGCCGCCGCAATGAAGGATAGGGCGCCTCTCTGCGAGGCGATGCAGCTGCCGATGGCTCAGGTGCCGACGCCGATTTCGGCAAGGCGGGTCAGGCAGGCTTCCTCGACGCTGTTCAGCTCATCGAGCGTCTCGTCGATATCGCGACGCTTCTGCACGAGTTCGGCGCGTTTCTCTTCCACACGCTTCATCAGCAGGCGCAGCTGCCCCGCCTCGCCTGGCGGATCCTTGTAGACCTGAATGATCTCGCGGATTTCGGCGATGGTGAAGCCGATGCGCCGGCCGCGCAGGATCTCCTGGATCAGCCGACGATCGGCCGGGCGAAACAGCCGCGTGCGGCCACGCCGTTCTGGATGAATGAGCCCCTCGTCCTCGTAGAACCGCAGGGTCCGGGTCGAAACGCCGAACTCGCGCGTCAATTCGGTGATGGTATAAAATCGTTCCAAGGCACTCATTCCGCTCAGTCGAGGCATCCCCCACCCTCGCAGCTTTATTGACTTGCACGTAAATGTCAAACAGCGGCTGGGGCGCGATCGATGTTGCAGGCTCAGGAGATGCTGAACCACCAGGTGGCGAGGCCGAGGAAGGAGGAAAAGCCGGTCACGTCGGTCACCGTCGTCACGAACACGGCCGAGGAAACGGCCGGGTCGGCTCCAAAGCGATCGAGCAGAAGCGGGATGAAGATGCCGGCCAGCGCCGCTGCGATCATGTTGATCAGCATGGCGGTGGCGATGATGCAGCCGAGATCGACGCTCTGGAACCAGGTTCCGGCGGCGATGCCGATCAGGCAGCCGAACAGAAGACCGTTCAGCAGCCCCACGCCCGCCTCGCGCCGGATCACCCGGAAGGCGTTGTGGATGTCGAGATCGCGGGTCGCCAGCGCCCGCACGGTCACGGTCATGGTCTGCGAGCCGGCATTGCCGCCCATCCCGGCCACGATCGGCATCAGCACGGCGAGCGCCACGATCTTTTCGATGGCCATGTCGAAAATGCCGATGACGGAGGCGGCGAGAAAGGCGGTGACGAGATTGACCGACAGCCAGACCATGCGCGAGCGCGAGGTGACGAGGATCGAGTCGGACAGCTCTTCGTCGCCGACGCCGCCGAGGCGCATGATGTCCTCCTCGGCCTCTTCCTGAATCACGTCGACGACGTCGTCGATGGTCAGCACGCCGACCAGACGGCCATTGTCGTCCACCACGGCGGCGGAGAGCAGGTCGTATTGCTCGAAGAGCTGCGCCGCCTCTTCCTGGTCCATCTCGGCCGGCACCGGATGGTTGGTCTCGCGCATGATCGTCTCGATCTTGATCGAGCGCTTGGTGCGCAGAATGCGGTCAAGATCGACGGCGCCGAGCAGGCGGAAGGTCGGGTCGATGACAAAGATCTGCGTGAAGCTCTCCGGCAGGTCGGAATCGTCGCGCATGTAGTCGATGGTCTGGCCGACGGTCCAGAAGGGCGGCACGGCGACGAATTCCGTCTGCATGCGCCGGCCGGCGGTGGCTTCCGGATAATCGAGCGAGCGGCGCAGGCGCACGCGCTCGGTAAAGGGCAGCTTGGAGAGGATCTCTTCCTGGTCTTCCTGGTCGAGATCCTCGAGGATATAGACCGCGTCGTCGGAATCCATCTCGCCGAGTGCTGCGGCGATCCGTTCGTTCGGCAGGTGTTCGACAATGTCGAGGCGGATCGCCTCGTCCACCTCGGTCAGCGCCGAAAGATCGAATTCGTCACCGAGCAGGCTGACGAGCGCGTTGCGCTGGTCGGGGCTGATCGCCTCCAGCAGGTCGCCCATTTCGGAGGCGTGCAGGCGCGCGACATGCTGGCGGAGATAGAGCACGTCGCGGTCGGCGATCGCCGCGCCGACATGCATCAGATAGTCGGATCGGACGGAGCCTTCCTCGGAATAGATGTCGGCCTCTTCCGCCGTCAAAGCGGGTTCGAGGACGCGCAGGTCCTTCTCGTCGCCGGTGTCGCTCATCCGCCCGCCTCGCGATCCTTGGAGCTGCCGCGGCGAACCCCGTGCGCCGGACAAGCCCTGTCTATTCTCTGTCGCAGGGGCCGAGCATGGGAAGGCCCGCCCGCTCGCTCCTGCGCATGGCACCGTCGAGGCGGCGGTTGCGCCGCTTGCGATGGCAATGTCCGGTGAAGGTTCGTTCGCAGTTCCACATAGAGCCCGAACCCTTTCCTGCTAGCCCAAGGCGGGGGCGAGGTCCACCCATCCTGCGGCTCTTCTCGTCCTCCCCGCGCCCTTTTCTTTAAGCTGTTGCAAAAGCTTCAAAATCCGATAGCTCTTGCCGGGTGCACCAAGCTGGGAGTACCCCCATGGCGATCCGCGAGATCCTGCGCTACCCTGACCCCCGCCTGACCCTTCGGGCCGCCCCCGTCACCATGTTCGACGAAGCTCTTGCGGCGCTCGTAGCGGACCTGACGGAGACGATGCAGGCGGCTCCGGGCGTCGGCATCACCGCGCCGCATATCGGCGTGCCGCTCGCCGTTACCGTGATCGCGCTCGACCCGGCGGCGGAACGCCGCGTCTATGTCAATCCGCAGGTGATCGCGACCGGCCCCGGCACGATTCGCCACGTGGAAGGCAGTGTGTCGATGCCCGGCTTCACGGACGAGGTCGAGCGCGCGCGTCCTGTCACCATTCGCTTCCAGAGGCTTGACGGCACGCAGGCGGAGGAGACGGCAGATGGGTTCATGGCCTCCTGCCTTCAGCACGAGATCGACCAGATCAACGGCATCTTCTGGATCAACCGCCTCTCGCGCCTGCGTCGCGACCGCCTGGTAAAACGCGCCCTCAAGTCTTCTCGCGGCTGAACCTTCGGGCTTATTGCGTCAGCCTTGGCGTCATGATCTGGCCGGCGATGGTGCGGAAGATGTGCACCAGGCGGCTGGATTCGCTCACCGTATAGACTTTGGACGAATCGCTGGCGCAGTGCTCCAGCGCGCCGGCGGTCGATCCGCTGACGCCGACGGCAACAGTGAAGATCGTAATGCCTGCAGCCTTCGCATTGGTGCACACCCTCTCCATCAGGAGGTCGGCTTGCGCGGTACTGGATCCGTTATGGTATGTGTAATTGCTGGCACTCGGGGACAGGGTGTTCGCCCCATCGGTCATCACGACCATATATTTGCTGAGTGAGCGCGACGGCGGCTCAGCGCCGCCGATGGATGAAAGCGTGTTCCAGCCCCAGAGTATCCCGGCCGTTATGTAGGTCTCGTCAGACGCAGACATGGCTGCGATCGACTTGCGCAGCGAATCGAAATCGCTGGTCAGAAAGACAATCGGACGGCCGCAGCCGACATTGATAAGGCCGGTATAGCGAACCTCAGGAGCCGCATCCGAGACGTCCAGCGGGCTCCGCCGGGAACCGACGCAGCCAGACCATGTGTAGGTCGTGGTTTTCGGTGCGCAGACGGTGACAGGATCGCCATAGACATAGTTTGTGCAGGTTTCCTTTTTGGATATTTGCGGGATGCCGTCCTTGAAGGTCTGGACCGTGCTGATCGTGCAACCGGATTTGGACAGCACCTTCGTCGTCGTGCTGCAGGCCTGCGACGTGGTCGAGGAATCTGGCTGAACCGACAACCAGGGCTGGCTTCTGTTTTGCAAGCCGACATTCACGTACCGTGCGAACGGCACGACCGAGATGCGTATCGTGCCACTTTTTGCCGCCTCGATGACCTGGATCAATTCGGTGGCCGCAGCTTTGAGATCGATCAGCTTCTGCCCCGTCATCGAATAGGTGTTGTCGAGCACCAGGGCGATCTCACCCTTCTGAGTGTCGCCGCGGATCGACTGGGAGATCACTTTGACATCGACGGCCTTGCCGAAGGCAATCCGGCCCACGGTCAGCGGCACCTCCGCATGCGCCGTCATGGTGATGAGGTTGGCGGTCGACAGATCGAAGGAGTCGACGACGGCCGTCGTGCGCAGTTCGCCGGGCAGATTGGCGCGGAAAACTTTGGTCGCCTCCGCCTGCATCACGAGAGCCGTCGTCTTCGGCATCGAAGCGGCGGCGAGCACGCCGGCATCGAGCGCCGCCTGAACCTGCGCCTTGCGCGAGAGCGCCAGACCGAAATCGACAGCCATGGCCGACACCGCCAGCAGCGGCACCATGACCAGCGCAGCCATGATGCTGAAATTCCCGGACCGGTCACGCCAGAATAGCATAGGGATCGAGCTCCGATTTTTGAGCGCGATCATAAACGCAGAATCTTTATAAGCGATGAGTCAATAAGAGAGCCGATATGCAGGCAGCTCGGCTCCCGCGGGCGCCTTAGCGCTTCACGGTGGCGAGCATGTTCCAGAGATCGGCACCGGTCGCGAACACGTCGGCGGTCAGCGCGAAGCTGGCTGCGCTTTCGATGATGCCGAGCACATCGTCCTGCACATTGCCCTCGCCCGGCTCCTTCTCCGTCACCCGCGCCTCGACGCCGCCCTCCGCCTGCGCGCTGAGAAGCACGGACTGCGGCCTGTAGCCGGTAGACTGGAGGTTGGCGATGTTGTTCGCCTGGGCAGAGAGCCGCGTGCTCTGCGCCTGCATGCCTTGGGTGGAGATGGAGAAAAGGGACGCAAGAGACATGAAACGATCCTTCAGCCGAAAGGTCTGCGTCAGGGTGGAACGAGTCTTGAACCAGTCAGGGGGACGACCAAAGGATCGGCGATGGCGGACGAAGGCTGCGTGATGGTCTCTGTACCACGCAAACTTCAAGCGATCCTCAAAGCCATCGCTCAAATGCCGATGAAAGAAGAACCGAGGATGGAAAGCAGGCCTCAAAAGCGCGCAGATCGTCGGAAGGAAGACACAAAAAAACCGGCCGAAGCCGGTTCTGTTGGTGCGGTCGAGAAGACTCGAACTTCCACGGGTTGCCCCACAGCGACCTCAACGCTGCGCGTCTACCAATTCCGCCACGACCGCATCGTGGTAGGCGCCGAATTGCTCCGGCGCGGCTGCATGTAGCAAAAGGTTCTGGGGCACACAAGGGCGATGGATGAGATTTCTGACAGCGGTGGAAAACTTCTTGGCGGGCCGTCATCCTGTGCCGTCCTCCCCGCTTTACACGCCTGCAAACCCGTACCATCTAAGGCAAAATTGCCACGGAGCCTTCGATCCCATGCAGCGCGACAGCCTCGACAGCCGCTTTCTCCCCGCGCCCGGCCATCCGCCGGTGCGCTGGCGGATCGCGCCGGATCTCGTCCCCTATTCTGAGGCGGTCACGCGGATGGAAGCCGAGCTCGAGCGGATTGCGCGTGGCGAGGCCGATGAGCTCGTCTGGCTGGTCGAGCACCCGCCGCTCTATACGGCCGGAACCAGTGCCGATGCCGCCGACCTCGTCTCGCCCGATCGTTTCCCGGTCCATGCCACCGGCCGCGGCGGCGAATATACCTATCATGGGCCAGGACAACGCGTGGTCTACGTGATGCTGGATCTGAAGCGCCGCCGGCAGGATGTGCGCGCCTTCGTCGCCGCGCTCGAATCGCTGGCGATCGGCACGCTGGCGGCCATGAACGTCACGGGCGAGCGGCGGGAGGATCGCGTCGGGGTCTGGGTGCGGCGGCCGGAAAAACCGCCTCTGCCCGATGGCTCACCCGCGGAGGACAAGATCGCGGCGATCGGCATCCGCCTGCGGCGCTGGGTCAGTTTTCATGGCCTGTCGCTGAACGTCGATCCGGAACTCGACCATTTCGACGGGATCGTTCCCTGCGGCATCCGGGGCTATGGCGTCACCAGCCTTGCCGATCTCGGCCTGCTCATCTCCATGCCGGAGGTCGACATGCAGCTGCGCGGCGCCTTCGAGGAAATTTTCGGCCCGACGCGGCTCGATCGCGAAGCCGGCTGACGGGGCGATCAGGGCACGCTCGGTTCCGGCACCGCGCGGCGTTCCCGCCAGATCATGAACAGGCCGGACCCGACGATGATCGCGACACCGAGCCATTTCGAGGCGGTGGGAAACTCTCCGAACACCAGAAAGCCGAGCGCGGTCGCGCTGACGATCTCGAAATAGTGGAACGGTGCGAGCAGCGAGGCGGGCGCGGCGCGGAAGGCTTTCACCACCATCAGATGCCCATAGCCGGACAGCGTGCCGAGCGTCATGACCAGCAGCCAACCGAGCGGCGTCTGCGGCAGGGACGGGGCGAAATCCGGCAGCGCTGCCCCGTGTCCGAGCAGAATCGTCGCCCCCATGAACAGCGTGCCGCCGATGCCGGCGAAGGTCTGCATGGCGAGCGGCGTGTCGGCCGGGCCGGAGGCGCGGTTCATCAGCAGATAGCAGGCAAACAGAAAGGCACAGCCGACAGGCAGAAGCGCCGTCAGGCCGAAAGCTTGGAAACTCGGCTGGATGACGATCATCGCGCCGCCGAAGCCGACCGCGATCGCCACCCAGCGCGGCCAGCCGACCCGTTCGCCGAGAATTAAGGCCGAAAGGCAGGTCAGCATGAAGGGCTCGACGAAATAGATCGCGAAGACATCGGCGAGCGGCATGTATTTGACCGCGGTGAAGAAGAGCAGCGCCGCGGCGGCCAGCAGCACGCCGCGCAGGAGATTGAACCACGGCCGCTCCGGCGTCAGTGCCCGAAGTCCGCCCAGCCTGACGAGCATCGGCAGCGTGGCGACGAGCTGGAAGAAGAACCGGTAGAAGGTCACCTGCGCTGGCGACATGCCGGCCGAGACGGCCATGTATTTGGCGATCGCATCCATGCCGGGCAGAATGAGCATGGCGCCGAGCATGATGGCCATGCCCGTCGCGCGTGCGGAGTCGGACGAGGCCTGTTGCATGCGGTTGCTTCCTGCGGCTGCGTGGCTCAGAGTTAGCCGATTCAACCCTGTCCTCCAAGCGTCCCCGGCCCCGCAAAATTCAGCCTCTCCTTGACCTTGAGCGGCGCGAACCGGCGCAATTTCGATGCTTTTCCTGCGGCGGCTCGTCTATGCTTTCTTCTCCCTCGCGGCTTTAGTGGAGACGACCATGCGCATGTCGACGGAGAAGATGCTGTCCCTGATCGGGCAGCGACAGGACGACGACACGCTGGGCGGACGGATCTGGCGGGCGCGCACCGCGCTCAATCTTTCGACCGCCGACCTCGCCCGGCAGCTCGGCGTGCGCCCCGACACGATCTCTGCCTGGGAGCGCGACCGATCCGAACCAAGAACCAGCCGTCTCTTCGTTCTGGCCGGCCTGCTGAAGGTCACGCCGGCCTGGCTGATGGAAGGCCGCGGCGAAGCGCCGCGCGATGGACTTTCGCTCGGCCCTGCCGAGGCCCTGGCCGAAGAGCTGTCAAAAATCAGGGCGCTGCACGCCGAGACGGCTCGCGCAATCGCCGCCCTGGAGCTTGCGCTTTCCCGCGTTCTGCAAGACATCTGACCCCATCGCGGCGAATCTTCTTGCCGCCCTTGCATCGAACCGAACACTTCGCAGGAGGAAACCCCATGGACGTTCGCGCCGCTGTTGCCGTTCAGGCCGGCAAGCCGCTGGAAATCATGACCGTGAACCTGGAAGGCCCCAAGGCCGGCGAGGTGCTGGTGGAAATCAAGGCGACCGGCATCTGCCACACGGACGAGTTCACCCTGTCCGGCGCGGACCCGGAGGGAATTTTCCCGGCGATCCTCGGCCATGAAGGCGCGGGCGTTGTGGTGGATGTCGGCCCCGGCGTCACCTCGCTGAAGAAGGGCGATCATGTCATTCCGCTCTACACGCCGGAATGCCGAACCTGCCCCTCCTGCCTGTCGCGCAAGACCAATCTCTGCACCGCCATCCGCTCCACCCAGGGCCAGGGCCTGATGCCGGACGGCACCTCGCGCTTCTCGATCGGCAAGGACAAGATCCACCATTACATGGGCTGCTCCACCTTCGCCAATTTCACGGTCCTGCCGGAGATCGCGCTGGCCAAGGTCAATCCGGACGCCCCCTTCGACAAGATCTGCTATATCGGCTGCGGCGTGACGACCGGCGTCGGCGCGGTCATCAACACAGCCAAGGTGGAAATCGGCGCGACCGCGATCGTTTTCGGCCTCGGCGGCATCGGCCTCAACGTCATCCAGGGCCTGCGGCTTGCCGGCGCCGACATGATCATCGGCGTCGACCTCAACAATGAGAAGAAGGCCTGGGGCGAGCGCTTCGGCATGACGCATTTCGTCAACCCCAAGGAGATCGAGGGCGATCTCGTCGCCTATCTCGTCAACATGACCAAGCGTGGCGCGGACCAGATCGGCGGGGCGGACTATACCTTCGACTGCACGGGCAACACCAAAGTCATGCGCCAGGCGCTCGAGGCTTCGCATCGCGGCTGGGGTAAGTCGGTCATCATCGGCGTCGCCGGCGCCGGGCAGGAAATTGCCACCCGCCCCTTCCAGCTCGTCACCGGCCGCACCTGGATGGGAACGGCCTTCGGCGGCGCCCGCGGCCGCACCGACGTGCCGAAGATCGTCGATTGGTACATGGAGGGCAAGATCGAGATCGACCCGATGATCACCCATCTCCTGCCGCTCGAAGACATCAACACCGGCTTCGACCTGATGCACGAAGGCAAATCGATCCGCAGCGTGGTGGTGTACTGACCGTGTTGCATGGAGTTACATTTGTAACTACACTGGCGGCTCATGTTCGAATGGGACGATGCCAAGAATGAGCTGAACATTGCCAAGCACGGCGTCGGCTTTGCCACCGCCGTGCGGATCTTCGATGGGCCCGTCTTCACCAGCATCGACCGTCGTTTTGACTATGGCGAAGTCAGGGAAAACAGTCTTGGTATGGTTGACGGCGTGTTGTGCCTCGCGGTGACCCATACCAACAGGCACGGCGTGCGAAGACTGATCTCCGCCCGTCGCGCCAGCCGCAGGGAGAGAGCTCGCTATGCCGAAGAACTTCGAAAAGGAACTGAGTCTTGAGGAGCTCGCCGCTCTTCCGGATGATGAGATCGATATGGGCGATCTGCCCGAGCTGAACGAGACGTTCTGGCAGGACGCGCGCTTGGTCCGTCCCGAAGGAACAGAACAGATCACCCTCCGCGTGAAAAAGTCTGTGCTGCAGGCCTATCGAGAGACCGGTAAAGGCTACCAGACCCGCATGAACGCGGTTCTCGAATCCTACGCCCGGACCATGTCCAAGCAGAAGCAACGCTGACCGCAATGCCCGAAATCTATGTCGATGCCGATGCCTGTCCGGTCAAGCCGGAGATCCTCAAGGTCGCCGAGCGGCACGGGATGAAGGTGACCTTCGTCGCCAATTCCGGGTTGCGGCCGTCGCGGGATCCGATGGTGGTCAATGTCATCGTTTCCGCGGGTTTCGATGCGGCCGACGACTGGATCGCCGAGCGGGCGCGTCCAGGCGATGTGGTGGTGACGGCCGACGTGCCGCTGGCCGGTCGCTGCGTAGCGGCGGGCGCGCTGGTGACCGGGCCGACAGGCCGGATCTTCGACACCGCCAATATCGGCATGGCGACCGCCATGCGCGAACTCGGGGCGCACCTGCGTGAGACGGGGGAGAGCAAGGGCTACAACGCCGCTTTTTCCCCCCGCGACCGCTCCGCCTTTCTCGAATCCCTCGACCGGCTCTGCCGGCGGGCGAAACAGGCCTGACCGATGGCCGATGCCCTGACGCTTCTGCACCGCCGCCACCGACCCTTTCTGGTGGCCTTCGGCGTCGCCAGCCTTGCGCTGGTCCTCGGCCTTGCCACGCTCGATAGGCGGCTTGCCATCGAGCTTGCTGCGGTGTCGTTCTTCTTGACCTATCTGATCCTTGCGGCTCTGAAGGTACCGCGGCTCGACGGGCCCTATCTGCGCGACAATGCGGCCGGCACCGACGAGCCGGCCATCGTCATCTTCCTCGTTACCGTGGCCGCAGTCGTCATCAGTCTCGGCGCGCTCTTCCAGGTGCTGAACGAACAGAAGGGGGCGCCGATCATCGAGCGTTTGCTCGCCTTTTCGGCGGTGGCGAGCGGCTGGCTGACCGTGCACACCATGGCCGCCTTTCATTATGCCCACCGCTACTGGAGCCCGGACATGCTGTCCCCCGCGGCCAAGACGGGCGGAGAAACCACGGAAATGAACACGCCGAACCGCGGGCTCGATTTTCCGCGCACGCCTCTGCCCGGCATCGTCGATTTCCTCTATTTTGCCTTCGTGATCGGCATGACGGCACAGACCTCGGATGTCGCAATCACCTCGACCGAGATGCGAAGCGTCAATCTGGTGCACGCCATCGTCTCGTTCTTCTTCAATGCGGTGCTGGTGGCGGTTGCGGTGAACGCGGCCGTGGCCCTGCTCTAGAGAATCCGGTCGAAGCAGAGACCTTCACGAGTGGGAGCAGCCTTCGGTGAACCGACCCTCACCCGTGGCGCTTCAGAAAAGGATCATGGATGAAAACGATTTCAGAAGCCGTTGCCTTCGGCGGTCGCCAGGTCGTCTACAGCCATGCCTCGACGGCATGTGCCTGCGAGATGACCTTCGCGGTCTTCGTTCCGCCACAGGCGGCCGAAGCGCCCTGCCCCGTTCTCTGGTATCTCTCCGGCCTGACCTGCACCCATGCCAATGTCATGGACAAGGGCGAGTACCGGCGGATGGCGGCGGAGCTTGGTCTGATCATCGTCTGCCCGGATACGAGCCCACGCGGACCGGACGCCGCCGACGAGCCGGACAATTGGCAGATGGGCAAGGGCGCCGGCTTCTACCTCGACGCGACGGAGGAACCTTGGGCGCAACACTACCAGATGTCGCGCTATCTGACCGAAGACCTGCCTGCGCTGATCGCCGCCGCCTTTCCCGCCGATATGAGCCGTCAGGGAATCTTCGGCCACTCCATGGGCGGCCATGGCGCGCTGACGATGGCGCTGAAGAACCCGAGCCGCTTCCGCTCCTGCTCTGCCTTCGCTCCGATCGTCGCCCCGTCCACGGCCGACTGGTCGATCGGTGCCTTCGAGGCCTATCTCGGGCCAGACCGCGCGGCGTGGCGGGCCTATGACGCCTGCGCGCTGGTCGAGGATGGCGCCCGCTTCCCGGAGATCCTGATCGACCAGGGCTCGGCCGACGGGTTCCTCGAGAAGGGCCTGCGTCCCTGGCTGTTCGAGAAAGCGGTTGAAGGCACGGAGATCGCCCTGACGCTGCGCATGCAGCCGCATTACGATCATTCCTATTTCTTCATCTCCACCTTCATGGACGACCACTTGAGATGGCATGCCACACGTCTCGCCTGACCGGAAACCCTCAAGGGCGCCCCGGATGCTCTGACAGAGCGGTGCGCGTCCGTCCTATCCGGCTGACTGTGCCCTTTGAGCGGGCGCGGCATCGATGACGCGGATTTTCGACTGCGCCAAGCCGTTCAGGCCCTGCATGTCGACCACAAGGTGCCAATGACCGGAGGCGGGCACGGCAAGCCGCAGCGGCGACTTCTTGGCCACTCCGCCGAGAAACTGGTGCTTGGCGGCCTGCTTGTAGAGCTTGAAGTTCGCGTCCGTCATCAGGCGGACATTGGCGACCGCTGAAAGCGTGATTTCGACGACCGTATCAGCGCGCTGCTCCTTGAGATCGTAATGGGTGAAGTTGATGGATTGCGATGTGGATGCCATGCTCAGCCCTGCGTTCAGCTCCCAAATATCGAAACCATGGACGGAAGCGTCCGGAGCTCTCCCACTCCGGACGCCATGTCGCCCGGCTCATGGGCGACGTGAGTATGAGGCATGAGCGTTTAAGAAAAGGTTTGCAAACCCGAACCTGTTTCACACCCCTTGAACGCGTCTTCGTCCAGATCGCCTAACTCTGGTCCTGACCTCATTCCTGCACCGTGCGCCGCCGTCTCGCCTCTGCCCGCAAAGGAAACTGCCATGCTGAATATCGCCCTCGTCGCCGCAGGCGGCGCCATCGGATCGGTTCTGCGCTATCTCGTGGGATTGGCCGCCGCCCGCAGCCTCGGCCCCGTCTTCCCCTTCGGAACACTGACCGTCAACCTCGTCGGCGGATTCCTGATCGGCCTGGTGGCCGGCGTCTTCGCCATACGGGCGGAAGCGCCGCAGGAGCTGCGGGTCTTCCTGATCACCGGGTGCCTCGGCGGCTTCACGACCTTCTCCGCCTTTTCGCTCGACGTCGTCACGCTCCTGGAGCGTGGAGACAGCGGGTTGGCGGCGCTCTATCTGCTCGTGAGCGTCGGTTTTTCCATTGCCGCGGTCTTTGCGGGACTGGCCCTGATGCGGACCATTCTGTAGGAACGGGGCGACAGAGCAAGCGATGACGGGCGCCGCGATGGATGCGCCAGCGACGGACTGAAGGAAGACGACGTGGCCGGAATTGAGCACAGGACTGTGGACGCCGACGAAGCCGGCATGCGGCTGGACCGCTGGTTCAAGCTGCATTTCCCCGGCCTCGGCTTTGGAGCCCTGCAAAAGCTGTTGCGCTCCGGCCAGATCCGCATCGATGGCGGGCGGGTCAAATCCGATACGCGGATCGAGCCCGGCCAGTCGATCCGCATTCCGCCGATGGATGTCGACGCCAAGCGTGCCGCCGGTCCGATCGCCGGACGCGACCTGAAACATGCGCCCGATGCCGAATTGCTGCGCCGCATGGTGCTGCACGAGGATGCGAAGGTCATCGTGCTCAACAAGCCGGCCGGCATCGCCGTACAGGGCGGCTCGGGCGTCAATCGCCATATCGACCAGATGCTGGACGCCTGGGTCAGCCCGAAGGGCGAGAAGCCGCGTCTCGTCCACCGCCTCGACCGCGACACCGCCGGCGTTCTCGTCATCGCCCGCACCCGCGGCGCGGCGCAGAAACTGACTGCTGCCTTCCGCGAGCGCGACACGAAGAAAACCTACTGGTCGCTGGTCAAGGGCGTGCCGCGCAAGCGCGAGGACAAGATCTCGACCTGGCTCGTCAAGGAGCAGACACCGGATGGCGACCGCATGCGCATCGCCAAGCATGGCGAGGACGGGGCCGACCACGCGATCTCCTACTACCGAATCCTTGAACAGGCCGGGCAGGATTTTGCCTGGCTGGAGATGGAGCCCTATACGGGTCGCACCCACCAGCTGCGCGTCCACGCCGCCCATATCGGCCATCCGATTCTGGGCGATCCGAAATATTTCGACGCCGATCTCAACTGGACCTTCCCGGGCGGGGTGCAGAACAAGCTCCACCTGCTTGCCCGCCATATCGATATTCCCCATCCCGATGGCGGCCGGTTAAGCGTCACCGCGCCCCTGCCGCCGCATATGCAGCAGAGCTGGAACCTGTTCGGCTTCGACCTCGACAATGCCGGGGAAGACTGATGCATCTCGTCCTCTTCGATTGCGACGGCACGCTGGTCGACAGCGCGGCGCTGATCAACGAGACCATGGCCCGCACGTTCCGCGCCTTCGGCCTTACCCCGCCGAGCCTGTCCGAGACCAAGTCGATCATCGGCCTAACCCTCGATATCGCCATCGCAAAGCTCAAAGCCTCGCCGCATGTGGACGATGAGGCGATCGCGATGACGGCCCATTACAAGAGCATCTATGCGGCCGTGCGGGCAGACGGATTCATCGAGCCGCTCTTTTCCGGCATCGCGCCGATGATGGCGACGCTCGAGCAGGATCAACGCTGCGTGCTCGGTGCCGTCACCGGCAAGTCGCGCCGCGGGCTTGTGATGATCGAGACCAGCCATGGGATGGAACGGAGCTTCCGCGTCAGCCGCACGGCGGATGATTGCCCCTCCAAGCCGCACCCGGCCATGGTCAGCGAATGCTGCGCCGAAGCCGGCATTTTGCCCGGGCGAACGGTTGTTATCGGCGATGCGGTTTACGATATGCAGATGGCCAAAGCCGCGGGTGCGCTGGCTGTCGGCGTCGCCTGGGGATATGCCCCGGTGGACTCCCTGGTTGCCGCCGGCGCCGACCGGATCGTGCGCGACCCGCAAGAGATCCTCGACATGCTGGAGACCCTGCATGACTGATATACGCGATGAGCTCGCCAATGCCTTCAGCGATCCCGACCCGGTGCGCCGGGCCCAAATCCAGATGCTGAAGCCGCTGCCGAAGCGCTTCTACAAAGATGTGACCGTGGGCCGGGACGAGACTGGCGCCCACCAGATCCTGCTCGACGGGCGCAGCGTGCGCACGCCGGCACGCCAGCCGCTGACCGTGCCGACGGCAAGCCTGGCCGAGCTGGTCGCGGAGGAATGGCGCGCCCAGGCCGAGGTGATCGATCCCGGCGCGATGCCGGTGACCCGGCTCGTCAACACGGCGCTCGACGGCGTTGCCAAGGATGTGCGCGGCGTCTTCGACGATATCCTCGCCTTCTCGGGCACCGACATGCTCTGCTACCGCGCCGCCGAGCCCGAGGGCCTGGTAGAGCGGCAGACGGGCCGCTGGGATCCGGTCCTGCGCTGGGCGGCGGAAACCCATGGCGCCCGCTTCATCCTGGCGGAAGGCATCATGCACCAAGCCCAGCCGCGCCCGGCAATCGACGCCTTCGCCGAAGCGCTGCGCGCCTATGCGACCCCACTCGGCCTTGCCTGCCTCCATGCCATGACCACGCTCACCGGCTCCGCCATCCTGGCGCTCGCCGTCGCCGACGCTCGCCTCTCCGCCGAGGAGGCCTGGTCGCTCGCCCATCTCGACGAAGACTGGCAGATCGAGCACTGGGGCACCGACGAAGAAGCCTTCCAGCGACGCGAAGCCCGCTGGAAGGACATGCAGGCCGCAGCAAAGGTGCTGGGCACGCTGCGGTAAATGGGTTCGCAGCTTCGTAGGTGTTTGTGCGATCTGCGAGCCACGCAACAGGACGATAAGCGGAGTTTCCGCCGTCCTCAACTGGTCGTATCCAGCGTTGTCTTGAAATTTAGAATCTCCTAAGGTTCCGACCACCGCAGGAGTTTCCAAGAATGTGCCCATCTTCTCTCTCGAAGCAGGCTGCCGCCCTTGATGCAGCTTTCGATCAAGCTCTGGCTGAGCAGCGTCTCGTCGGCGCTGTTGTCATCGTCTCGCGCCACGGCGAGATTGTCTACTGCAGAGCCGGTGGCTATGCAGACCGGGAGGCTGGCTTGGCCATGCGCGAGGATGCAGTTTTTCGTCTTGCGTCGATCACGAAACCGATCGTTTCTGCCGCGGCGATGCGGCTTGTCGAAAAAGGGACCATCACCCTCGATGAGCCGATCACGCGCTGGCTGCCGGGCTTTCGTCCGCGTCTGCAAGATGGCTCTTCTCCTGAAATCACCATCGCCCACCTGCTAACCCACTCATCTGGGCTGAGCTATAGGCTCTCTGAGTTCGAAGGCAGTGACTACCACAGGCTGAACGTATCGGATGGGATGGAGCAACCCGGCTTGTCCCTCGCTGAGAATCTCGAAAGAATTGGAAGCACGACCCTGCGATTCCGTCCCGGCAAAGGGTGGCGATATTCTCTAGCACTCGATGTGCTCGGCGGCGTCCTGGAGAAGGCGACAGGTCATGCGCTCTCGGAACTTGTTCGAGAGCATGTGACAGAGCCGTTGGAAATGTTCGAAACCGGCTTTTCGGTGAGAGACCCCTCGCGGCTTGTTACACCTTACGTCAACCGAAGCGACGGACCGGAGAGGATGCAGGACGGAACGATCGTCACCCTCCCGACGATGACGTTGAGTTTCTGGCCCAGCTGGATCTTTGGTGCCAACTCCTATGAGTCGGGGGGGAGGAGGAATGGTCGGCACCGCAGGTGACATTCTCACCTTCTTGGACGTCATTCGAGCTGGCGGCCAGCCGATCCTCTCCACGGACACCGTGTCTCAGATGACGCATAACCACGTTGGACTCGAGGCCGAGACGCAAGGCCCTGGTTGGGGTTTCGGATACGGATGGGCAGTGCTCTGTGATCCCACCGGAACCGGCACCCCGCAGGCGCGTGGAACACTGCAATGGGGCGGCGTGTACGGCCATCGTTGGTTTGTCGATTCCGCGAATGGATTCTCCGTGGTCATCCTCAGCAACACGGCACCGGAAGGACTCGCAGGCGCCTTTCCGACGGCTGTTCGAGACGCGGTGTACGCTGTATAAATGGGAAGCGGTTGGGACCGTATGCTCCGCGCACGTCGTGGGAGGCCCGCTTCGAGCAACGGAGAATCGACCGCTGTAACAATGGTCAGCGCGCTCAGGAGCGTGACCAAGCTCAAGACCCACTCACTTTGCGGACGTCCAGATGGGGACCTTGGAGTCGCCCTCACGCCGTCAGCTTCAACCCCGCGATCCCTGCCACGATCAGCCCGATGCAGCCGAGTCGTGCTGCCGTGACGGGTTCTGCGAAGAGGAAGATGCCGAGCGCGACCGTGCCGACCGTGCCGATGCCGGTCCAGATGGCGTAGGCCGTGCCGAGCGGCAGGCTGCGTACGGCGAGCCCGAGCAGCGCGACGGAGAGGACCATCGAACCAACGGTCAGAACGGTCGGCAAAGGCCGTGTGAAGCCGTCGGTATATTTAAGCCCGACGGCCCAGCCAATTTCGAGAAGTCCGGCGAGGAAGAGGGTGAACCAGGCCATGATGTCGCTCCTTTGCAAGAAGCGAGGCCGTCCCCGCGGGCGTTGCGCGTGATCGCGCCCGCGGCCGTCCGCGGTCCGTGTTTTATGCCACACCCGCCCCTGATCGGCAAGACCGGGACCCAAGTACGGGCGGCTCAAGCGCCGCCGCGCTCCTTGCGAAGCTTCGACCACCAGTCGAGCCGCTTGCGAATCTCCCGCTCGAAACCGCGCTCCGGCGGATCGTAGAAGGTGCGGCGGCCCATCTTTTCGGGGAAGTAATCCTGGCCTGAGAAGGCGTCCGGCTCGTCATGGTCGTAGCGATAGCCGTCGCCATATCCCTCGCCCTTCATCAGCTTGGTCGGCGCGTTAAGGATGTGCTTGGGCGGCAGCAGCGAGCCGTGTTCCTTGGCTGCGCGCAGTGCCGCCTTGTAGGCCGTGTAGACGCCGTTCGACTTCGGTGCGGTGGCCAGATAGACGCAGGCCTGGGCCAGCGCCAGTTCGCCCTCCGGGGAGCCGAGATAATCATAGGCATCCTTGGCGGCATTGCAGATGACGAGCGCCTGCGGATCGGCAAGCCCGATATCTTCGACCGCCATGCGCACCAGCCGCCGCCCGAGATACAGCGGGTCCTCGCCGGCGTCGAACATGCGGCAGAGATAATAGAGGGCGGCGTCCGGATCAGAGCCGCGGACCGACTTATGCAGCGCCGAGATCAGATTGTAATGGCCGTCCTGGCTCTTGTCATAAACCGGGGCGCGGCGCTGGACGATCTCCTGCAAGGCCGCTGCATTGAAAATCTCCTTCGTGCGGGCGGCACGCCAGACCTCCTCCGCAAGCGTCAGCGCGGCGCGTCCGTCGCCATCCGCCATGCGGATCAGGCTGGCGCGCGCCTCGTCGTCCAGCGGCAGCGCCCTGCCCTCGGCTGCCTCCGCGCGGGCCAGCAGCTCGCGCAGGCTCTGTTCGTCATGGGCGCGGAAGGTGAGAACGCGGGCGCGGGAGAGAAGCGCGGCGTTGAGCTCGAAGGACGGGTTCTCCGTGGTGGCCCCGACCAGGATGATCGTGCCGTCCTCCATCACAGGCAGAAAGCTGTCCTGCTGGGCGCGGTTGAAGCGGTGGATCTCGTCGACGAACAGCAGCGTCTGGCGGCCGGACATGCGCCGTGCGCGCGCGCCTTCGAAAACCTTCTTCAGATCGGCGACGCCGGAGAAGATGGCCGAGATCTGTTCGAAGGCGAGTCCGGTTTCGCCCGACAGCAGCCGCGCGACCGTTGTCTTGCCGGTGCCGGGCGGGCCCCAGAAGATCATCGAGCCGAGCGAGCCCGACTCGATCATTCGCCGAAGCGTGCCATCCTCGCCGGTCAAATGCGGCTGGCCGGTTACCTCGCCGAGCGTCTTCGGCCGCAGCCGGTCGGCCAGCGGCCGCTTCGCCTCCATGGCCGGCGGCTCATGCGGGGCGAAGAGATCGCTCATCGGAAGAACTGGCGGATGCGCTGCCCATCCCGCTCGATTTCCACCCGCCAGAAGGAGGGATCATCCTGCGAGACCTTCTCCAGCGTCTGCGTCGTATCGATGGCCACGCCATTGACGGCGACGATGATATCCTTCGGCGCAAAGCCCACGCGTGCGGCCGGCGAACCGCGATTGACCGCGGTGACCACCACGCCGCTGGAGGTGGCCGGCAGGCGCAGCTCGTCGGCAAGCCGCGGCGACAAATTGCCGACGACCGCGCCGGCAAACGGGCTGCGGCCCTCGATCAGCCGCTCGTCGCGCGGCTGGGTTTCGGGAGCCCGGTCGAGCTTCAGCGTGACTTCATGCGTCTTGCCATTGCTGGCGATCGTCAGGCGTACCTCCTTGCCGATGCCGACAGTGGTCAGGCGATAGCCGAGCGCATCCGGATGTTCGACAGCGATGCCGTTGACGGCGGTCACGACCTCGCCCGGCTTGATGCCCGCCTGTTCGGCTGGTCCGCCCTCGATCACGGCGCTGACCAGCGCACCGCGTGCGCGATCGAGTCCCAGCGATTCGGCAACGTCGGAGGTGACCGGCTCGAAGGTTGCGCCGATGAAGGGACGCACGAAGCTGCCATTGCCGCCCTTGGCCGATTCGACGAAGACCTTGACGAGATTGGCGGGAATGGCGAAGCCGACGCCGTTCGATCCGCCGCCGCGGGAGAAGATCGCCGTATTGATGCCGATCAGCCGGCCCGACATATCGATCAGGCCGCCGCCCGAATTGCCGGGATTGATGGCGGCGTCCGTCTGGATGAAGAAGCCGAAATCGCTGCCCGGCGTCACCTGGTTACGCGCCAGCGCCGAGACGATTCCGCTCGTCACCGTCTGGCCGACGCCGAAGGGATTGCCGATGGCAAGAACCAGATCGCCGACCTCGACCCTGTCGGAATCGCCGAGCGGGATGGTTTCGAAAGGGCCGCCATTCTGGATCTTCAGCACCGCCAGATCCAGCCGGTCATCCTTCAGCACCACCTTCGATTCGAACTCGCGACCATCGGCGAGCGCGACCTTGATGTCGTCCGCGCCCTCGATGACGTGGTTGTTGGTCACCACCGTGCCGTCCGCGCCGACGATGACCCCGGAGCCGAGCGAGGATTGCTTTTCCGAACGGTTCGGCATGCGCTGGCCAAAGAAGCGCTCGAAGAAGGGGTCGCCATCGAAGGGAGAGGCCCGCTCCACGAGCTTCTCGGCATAGACGTTCACCACCGCATTGGCCGTCTGCTTGACGAGCGGCGAGAAGGACAGCTGCATCTCCGTCCGGCTTTCCGGAACGGCCTTGGGCGGCACGCTCTGCGCCACGGCAGCCGTCTCCATCGGATCGACAGAGGGCGAGGACTCGCTGAGGCCCGTGGGTGCCACCGCGTGCGAGAGAAGGAGAATGAGGACCAGCCCGGCGATACCGGACAGAACGAGCGACAGGGGAGTACGGGACATGCGTCGGACCCTACAGGATGCAAACGGGATGCGTGTCGAGATAGGCGATAAACGACGAAAAGCAAAGACAAGAGAGGATCCCCGAGCCTGGTCGGCACCCGGCTGACCCTCAACACGCCTCTCCACCCGGAGCCGACCGCCCTTCCCACTCAAGCTCCGACGTCCAGGCTTGCACACACGAAAAAAGCCGGACGGTTTACCGCCCGGCTTCTCGTCGGTCTGCAATCGATCGATCAAGCGGCTTCGGCAGCAGCCTGCTCGTCGGCAACGCGGGCCTTGTCGGCGGCGCCCTTGGCGTCCACGTCACGGTCGACGAATTCGACGACGGCCACGGCGGCATTGTCGCCATAGCGGAAGCCGGCCTTCATGATGCGGATATAGCCGCCATTGCGGGTGGCGTAGCGCGTGGCGATCGTGTCGAACAGCTTGGCGACGACGGCGACGTCACGGATCTGGGCGATGGCCTGACGACGGGCGTGCAGGTCGCCGCGCTTGCCGAGCGTGACGAGCTTTTCGACGATCGGGCGGATTTCCTTGGCCTTCGGCAGGGTCGTGACGATCTGCTCGTGCTGGATCAGCGACGCCGCCATGTTGGCGAACATCGCCTTGCGGTGGCTGGCGGTCCGGTTCAGCTTGCGGCCGGCTTTACGATGGCGCATTGCTAGTCTCCTTTGGTGCAGGTGCCCCTCTGATGGGCCTGCCGTTTCCTGGCACATACAGGCACCATCCTCTTCGGGAGGGCCTGCTGTTTGACGGGGAAAGGCAAGTCACACCTGCCTTTTTTGTTTTTTAGTACTGGTCTTCGTAGCGCTTGGCGAGGTCTTCGATGTTCTCCGGCGGCCAGGCCGGCACTTCCATGCCGAGATGCAGGCCCATGGAGGCGAGGACTTCCTTGATCTCGTTCAGCGACTTGCGGCCGAAGTTCGGCGTGCGAAGCATTTCGGCTTCCGTCTTCTGGATGAGATCGCCAATGTAGACGATGTTGTCGTTCTTCAGGCAATTGGCCGAGCGAACCGAAAGTTCGAGTTCGTCCACCTTCTTGAGGAGCGCCGGGTTGAAGGCCAGTTCGGTGACGGCTTCCTCTTCGGTTTCCTTCTGCGGCTCGTCGAAGTTGACGAAAACGCCGAGCTGGTCCTGAAGGATGCGCGCCGCGAAGGCCACGGCGTCTTCACCGGTGACGGAGCCGTCGGTCTCGATGGTCATCGACAGCTTGTCATAGTCGAGAACCTGGCCTTCACGGGTGTTTTCCACCTTGTAGGAGACCTTCTTGACCGGCGAGTAGAGGCTGTCGACCGGAATGAGGCCGATCGGCGCGTCTTCCGAGCGGTTGCGCTCGGCCGGCACGTAGCCCTTGCCGTTGTTGACCGTGAACTCCATGCGGATCTCGGCGCCCTCGTCGAGCGTGCAGATCACGTGGTTGGGGTTCAAAATCTCGATGTCGCCGACCGTCTGGATGTCGCCGGCGGTGACGACGCCCGGACCCTGCTTGCGGACAACCATGCGCTTGGCATCGTCGCCGTCCATCTTGATCGCGATTTCCTTGATGTTCAGGACGATGTCGGTGACATCTTCGCGAACGCCGGGAATGGAGGAGAACTCGTGCAGAACGCCGTCGATCTGCACGGCGGTCACGGCCGCACCGCGCAGCGACGACAGCAGCACGCGACGCAGCGCATTGCCGAGTGTCAGACCGAAGCCACGCTCCAGCGGCTCCGCCACAAGGCTTACCTTGGTGCGGCCGGAAGACGTGAACTCGACCTTGTTCGGCTTGATCAATTCCTGCCAGTTTTTCTGAATCATAATTTTGCCTTCCGTTCGTTGCCACCATTCAATCGTGGCAACCGAGCCCTGAAGCGCCGGAGAGAGGGTTCAATCTCTCCGGAGACACGACGGTAAATCAGACGCGACGCTTCTTGCGCGGACGGCAGCCATTGTGCGGGATCGGCGTCACGTCACGGATGGAGGTGATCATGAAGCCGGCAGCCTGCAGAGCGCGCAGTGCCGATTCGCGACCGGAACCCGGACCGCAAACTTCGACTTCCAGCGTCTTCATGCCGTGTTCCTGCGCCTTCTTGGCAGCATCTTCAGCAGCGATCTGAGCGGCGAAGGGGGTCGACTTGCGCGAACCCTTGAAGCCCTTCGAACCGGCCGACGACCAGGCAATCGCATTGCCCTGCGCGTCGGTGATGGTGATCATGGTGTTGTTGAACGAGGAGTTCACGTGGGCAACGCCCGACGAGATATTCTTGCGTTCGCGACGGCGGACGCGTGTGGCTTCCTTGGCCATGGATTCCCTTTCGTTGATCTCTTCGCCGCCGTAATTCCAGCGGCTCCACCTTCGAAGCGAATAGTCAAAGGCGAATAGCGAATAGATCGAGCCTATCCGCTATTCGCCAATCGCTATTCGCTCAGAAATTACTTCTTCTTACCGGCGATCGCCTTGGCCGGACCCTTGCGGGTGCGGGCATTGGTGTGCGTGCGCTGGCCGCGAACCGGCAGCGAGCGACGATGACGCAGGCCGCGATAGCAGCCGAGGTCCATCAGGCGCTTGATGTTCATCGAGGTCTCGCGACGCAGGTCACCTTCGACCTGGTATTCGCGGTCGATGGCTTCGCGAATCTGCAGAACTTCTGCGTCGGTCAGCTGATGCACGCGGCGCTCGGCCGGGATGCCGACCTTCTCGACGATTTCCTGTGCGAATTTCGGTCCAATCCCGTGGATATAGGTCAGCGCGATTACAACGCGCTTTGCCGTCGGGATGTTGACGCCAGCGATACGTGCCACGTCCGTTCTCCTTGCTTCCAGTTGCCATCCGGCAATAGGTGCTTTGATGCAGCCTTAAATAGCCGTCCGTTTCAGTTGTCGGTTCGGAACACGTGAAAAAGATCGCGCCCGGACTTCCTCTCGAAATCCGCGCCGATCTCTGCATGTTGCGAGTTAGCGCGGTCTTTACGCGGAATCGGCCGGAAAAGTCAACTCCCGGCCGGGTCCTTTTTCCCGGGCAAGCCCCTGTATACAGGCACTTCGCCCCTGTTCGTCAAGCCTCCGCCGCAGCGGTGGCCAGGATGTCGCTGATCTGGCGCGTCACGGTTTCGACCGAGGCCATGCCATCGACGGTCCGCAGATCGCCGGTCGAGGCGTAGTGCTGGGACAGCGGCGCGGTCTTCTCGCGATACTCGACCAGACGCTTGCGCACCGATTCGGGGTTGTCGTCGGCGCGAACCTTGCCCCCGGCCGCCATCGTCTCGGCCACGCGATTCTCGATTCGCCGCACCAGAGCGGCTTCGTCGACCTTGAGCTCGATCACGGCATCGAGCTTCAGCCCCTTGCCTTCGAGCATGCGGCCGAGCGCCACGGCCTGCGGCACGGTGCGCGGATACCCGTCGAGGATGAAGCCTCGAGCGCAATCATCCATATCGATGCGCTCGGAAACGATCTCGTTGACGATCTCGTCCGACACGAGCCCGCCGGCATCCATGACCGCCTTGGCCCGCTTGCCGACATCGCTTCCTTCCGCGACAGCCGCTCTCAACATATCCCCGGTCGAGAGTTGCGGAATGCCGAACCGTTCGGTCAGCAGCTTCGCCTGGGTCCCTTTTCCGGCCCCCGGCGGCCCCAGAAATATCAGTCTCATCGTCCCCTCTTTCCTCCACGCAGCTTCGACTTCTTGATCAGCCCTTCATATTGCTGGGCGATCAGATGACCCTGGATCTGTGCTACCGTATCGAGCGTAACGCTGACAACGATCAACAGCGATGTACCACCAAGGTAGAATGGCACGCCGGTGCGAGCGATGAGGAACTCAGGCAGAATGCAGACGAAAATCAGGTAGATTGCGCCGACCACCGTGATGCGGGTGAGGACGTAATCGATATATTCCGCGGTCCGTTCGCCCGGCCGGATGCCGAGGATGAAGCCGCCATGCTTTTTCAGATTGTCGGCCGTGTCCTTCGGATTGAAGACGATGGCCGTGTAGAAGAAGGCGAAGAAGGCGATCAGCGCTGCATAGAGCACCATGTAAAGCGGCTGACCATGGGCGAGCGACCCGACGATCGCGGTCGCCCAGGACGGCAGGGTGGCGCTGTTGGCGAAACCGGCAATGGTGGCAGGCAGCAGGAGTAGCGAGGACGCGAAGATCGCCGGGATGACGCCGGCCGTGTTGAGCTTCAGCGGCAGGTGCGAGGTGTCGCCCTGGAACATGCGGTTGCCCACCTGGCGCTTCGGATACTGGATCAGAAGGCGGCGCTGGGCGCGCTCCACGAAGACGATCAGCGCGATGACGCCGACGACCATGACGATGATGGCGAGGATCAGCGGCGTCGACAGGGCGCCAGTGCGGCCGAGCTCGAGCGTACCGGCGAGCGCCGTCGGCAGATGGGCGACGATGCCGGCGAAGATGATCAGCGAGATACCGTTGCCGATGCCGCGCGAGGTGATCTGCTCACCGAGCCACATCAGGAACATCGTGCCGCCGAGCAGCGAGATGATGGTGGAAATGCGGAAGAACCAGCCAGGATCGGCCACCAGGTTCTGCCCGCTTTCAAGGCCCACGGCAATGCCATAGGCCTGCAGCAGGCCGAGCAGCACCGTTCCGTAGCGGGTGTACTGGTTGATGATCTTGCGGCCCTGCTCGCCTTCCTTCTTCAGCTGCTCGAGCGAGGGAACGACCGACGTCATGAGCTGAACGATGATGGAGGCGGAGATATAGGGCATGATGCCGAGCGCGAAGATCGCCATGCGCGACACGGCGCCGCCCGAGAACATGTTGAAGAGGCCGAGGATACCGCCGCTCTGCCCCTGGAAGGCCTGCGCGAAAGCTTCCGGATTCAAACCGGGCAGAGGGATATAGGTGCCGAGACGATAGACCAGCAGCGCGCCGAGCGTGAACCAGAGGCGCTTCTTCAGATCCTCCGCCTTGGCGAAGGTCGAGAAATTCAAATTGGAGGCGAGCTGTTCCGCTGCAGAAGCCATGCGATTCTCCGCGTAGCCAGTTCCGAACCCGCGGCGTCAGACCCGGCCGACTCCGGAAAAGCTTTCATTTCGTGGATGCAGTCTTTCCCAAATTCAAATCGGTTGAAAGGGAAAACATGCGTGACATCAAGTTTATGGGGGCGCTGTGTCGCATCCGTGACGCAATCGAGCCGATTCCCCCCGGCCCCTTCGCGATCCCGTCTGTCCGCCTGCCCTTCCCTATCCGGCCGGCTGGCGATCCGCCTCCTCCGGACATGAAAAACCGCCCGGTGCTTAACACTCCGGGCGGCTCATCTTCAAGGCTTATTCAGCGGCAGCAGCGGCGGCGAGCAGCTTGATCGAGCCACCGGCCTTTTCGATCTTCTCGACAGCCGACTTGGAGGCGCCAGCCACTTCAAGCGTCAGCTTGAAGGAGACATCGCCGTCGGCGAGGACGCGAACGCCATCCTTGACGCGGCGGATCACGCCGGCAGCCTTCAGCGCTGCGGCATCGACCGTCTGGCCAGCGTCGAGCTTGCCGGCTTCGATCGCCTTCTGAATACGGCCGAGCGAGACGACGACATAGTCCGAGGCGAAGATGTTGGTGAAGCCGCGCTTCGGCAGACGACGGTAGATGGGCATCTGACCGCCTTCGAAGCCGTTGATGGCAACGCCCGAGCGCGCCTTCTGGCCCTTCACACCGCGGCCGGCCGTCTTGCCGGAGCCGGAGCCGATACCGCGACCCAGACGCTTGCGCGAATGGGTGGCGCCTTCATTATCCTTGATTTCGTTCAGCTTCATGATCTGATCTCCCTCACTTCTCGTCGATAACGCGAACGAGGTGCTGGACGGACCGGATCATGCCGCGAACGGACGGGGTGTCCTCGAGCGTGCGAACCCGGTGCATCTTGTTGAGACCCAGGCCGATCAGCGTGGCGCGCTGGACGGCGGGGCGGCGGATGGGGCTGCCGATCTGCTCGACAGTGACCGTCTTACCGGTGTTTTCCGACTTAGCCATCGATCGGGTCTCCCTTATTCTTCGGAGGACACGCCGGCGGACTCGCGACGAGCCTGCAGGGTGGCGTATTTGAGACCGCGCTGGGCAGCGATGTCCTTCGGGTGCATCTGGTTCTTCAGAGCGTCGAAGGTGGCGCGGATCATGTTGTAGGGGTTCGAGGACCCGGTCGACTTGGCGACGACGTCGTGCATGCCGAGGGTTTCGAAAACGGCGCGCATCGGACCGCCGGCGATGATGCCGGTACCGGCCTTGGCCGAACGCAGCAGGACCTTGCCGGCGCCGTGGCGGCCATGCACGTCATGATGCAGGGTGCGGCCGGAGCGCAGCGGAACGAAGATCAGTTCGCGCTTGGCGGCTTCGGTGGCCTTGCGGATGGCTTCCGGCACTTCGCGTGCCTTGCCGTGGCCGAAGCCGACGCGGCCCTTCTGGTCGCCGACGACGACGAGAGCAGCAAAGCCGAAACGACGGCCGCCCTTCACCACCTTGGCGACGCGGTTGATGGCGACGAGCTTGTCGACGAATTCGCTGTCGCGCTCCTCGCGGTTCTGGCGATCCTCGCGAGAACCTCTTCTTTCTTGTGCCATTGTCCTTTTCCTTTTTCTTTTCCGGGTGCAATCGGCAGATTGACTGGATGCCGCCCTTGTTGCCCCTCGCTGGAGGCAGGCGGCGCGACCAAGGCATGGCTCGGCCCGGACAAGCCGGGCCGAACGAACCTTAGAAGTTCAGGCCACCCTCGCGGGCAGCGTCGGCAAGCGCCTTGATGCGGCCGTGATAGATGAAGGCGCCACGGTCGAAGACCACGTCCTTTACGCCGGCCTGAGAGGCGCGTTCGGCAAGGAGCTTGCCAACCGCAGCGGCGGCTGCGGTGTCGGCACCCGTCTTCAGATCGCCGCGCAGACCCGTGTCGAGCGTGGAGGCGGACGCAAGCGTGCGGCCGGCCACGTCATCGATGACCTGAGCGTAGATGTTCTTCGACGAGCGATGAACCGACAGGCGCGGACGACCGTTGGCGACCGCCTTGAGCTGACGACGCACGCGGGTGGCGCGACGTACAAGAGTATCTTTCCTGCTAGCCATTTCGCGTGATCCTTACTTCTTCTTGCCTTCTTTGCGGACGATCCGCTCTTCCGCATACTTGACGCCCTTGCCCTTGTAGGGCTCAGGACCGCGATATTCGCGGATCTCGGCAGCGACCTGGCCGACCTGCTGCTTGTTGATGCCGGAGACGATGATTTCCGTCGGCTTCGGGACAGCGATCGTGATGCCCTGCGGCGTCTGATAGACGACGTCGTGGCTGAAACCGAGCGCCAGCTGCAGGTTCTTGCCCTGCATGGACGCACGATAACCGACGCCGTTGATTTCGAGCTTGCGCTCGTAACCGTCCTTGACGCCCTTGAAGAGGTTTTCGATCATCGTGCGGGACATGCCCCACTTCGACCGAGCATCCTTCGTCTGGCCGACCGGCTGGACGACAACGGCGTTGTCTTCCAGCTTCACGGAGACTTCGTCATTGGCGACGAAGACGAGTTCGCCCTTCGGGCCCTTCGCGGTGACCTTCTGTCCTTCGACAGATGCGGTGACGCCGGCCGGAACCTGAACGGGTTTTTTACCGATACGAGACATTGTTCAACCTGTCTGTTCGTTATGGAGATTCCTGATCCGTCTTAGAATACGGAGCAGAGAACCTCGCCGCCAACGTTCTGTTCGCGTGCCTGGTGATCAGCCATCACACCCTTCGGGGTCGAAAGGATGGTGATGCCGAGACCGTTCGCGACCTGCGGAATGGACTTGACCGAGACATAGACCCGGCGGCCCGGCTTGGAGACGCGGCCGATCTCGCGGATCACGGACGCACCTTCATAGTACTTGAGCTCGATGGAGAGCTCGGTCTTGCCGTTGTCGAATTCGACTTCGGAATAGCCGCGGATGTAGCCTTCGGCCTGGAGAACGTCGAGCACGCGCGCGCGCAGCTTGGAGGCCGGCGTCGTGACGCTGGACTTGCGGCGGGCAGCACCGTTGCGGATACGGGTGAGCATATCGCCCAAGGGATCAGTCATAGTCATGTGCCCGTCTCCTTACCAGCTCGACTTCACGATGCCCGGAACCCGGCCGAAGTTGCCGAGTTCGCGCAGCGCGATACGGGACATCTTGAGCTTCCGGTAATAGGCGCGCGGACGGCCGGTGACTTCGCAACGGTTGCGAATGCGGGTCTTCGACCCGTCACGCGGCAGGCTTGCCAGCTTCAGAGTTGCCTGGAACCGCTCTTCGATCGGAAGAGACTGGTTCATGATGATTGCCTTCAGCTCGGCACGCTTGCCGGCCTGCTGGGCAACCGTCTTGCGGCGGCGCTTGTTCTTTTCGACTGCGCTCGTTTTCGCCATGAAACGTAATCCTTCTGCTTGTCGTTACGGCTTACTGGCGAAACGGGAAGTTGAATTCCGTGAGCAGAGCCCGCGCTTCCTCGTCCGTCTTTGCCGTCGTGCAAACGATGATGTCCATGCCCCACATCTGATCAACCTTGTCGTAGTTGATCTCGGGGAACACGATGTGCTCCTTGATGCCCATGGCGAAGTTGCCACGGCCGTCGAAGGACTTCGGATTCAAGCCCCGGAAGTCGCGAACGCGCGGCAGAGCGATGTTCACGAGACGGTCCAGGAACTCATACATGCGGGCGCCGCGAAGGGTGACCTTTGCGCCGATCGGCATGCCTTCGCGCAGCTTGAAGCCGGCGATGGAGGTGCGGGCACGGGTGATGACCGGCTTCTGGCCGGCGATCGCTGCAAGATCGGCCGCCGCAACGGTCGGCTTCTTGCTGTCGCCGGTGGATTCGCCGACGCCCATGTTGATGACGATCTTTTCGAGCTTCGGGATCTGCATCTCGTTGGCGTAGGAGAACTTCTCCTTGATCGCCGCGCGGATCCGCTCGTTGTATTCCTTCTTGAGCCGCGGCTCGTAGGTCTTGGCGTCAGACATCGATCACTTCTCCCGAACGCTTGGCCACGCGGACCTTCTTGTCGCCTTCGATCCGGAAACCGACGCGGGTCGGCTTGCCGTCCTTGTCGGCGATCGCGATGTTGGACAGGTGGATCGGCGCTTCCTTGGTGATGATGCCGGCTTCCTGGCTCTGGGTCTGGCGCTGGTGGCGCTTGACCAGATTGATGCCGCGCACGACCGCGCGATCTTCCTTCGGCATGACCTGGACAACTTCGCCGGTGCGGCCCTTGTCCTTGCCGGCGAGTACGACGACCTTGTCGCCCTTGCGAATCTTGTTCATCTCTCGTCGCTCCCTTACAGTACTTCCGGAGCCAGCGAGATGATCTTCATGTGGTTCTTGGCGCGAAGTTCGCGCGGAACCGGTCCGAAGATGCGGGTGCCGATCGGCTCTTTCTTGTTGTCGATAAGAACGGCTGCGTTGTTATCGAAGCGGATGACGCTGCCGTCGGCGCGGCGGATGTCCTTGGCGGTGCGAACGACGACCGCCTTCATCACGTCGCCCTTCTTCACGCGGCCGCGCGGAATAGCTTCCTTGATCGACACGACGATCACGTCGCCGACCGAAGCATATTTGCGCTTGGAGCCGCCCAGCACCTTGATGCACATGACACGACGTGCGCCGGAATTATCCGCCACGTCGAGGTTTGTTTGCATCTGAATCATGTCAGGTCGCCTTCTTGTTGAACCGGACCGGTTGGAGCGCTGCGCCTTGCGGCAGGGCTCCCCTGTTCCAGCTATGAAAAATCACCTGCGCCGCAGCGCCCTCCCCTCACCGAGGAGAAGGTCCTCTTCGACACAGTGCCTTGTTTTGGCATTTCCCGTCCGGGCGGTGAACGCCAGGCAGACGGCATGCGACAGCGCGGGATGGTTTTGCCAGGGTGGTTTCCTGAAACCAGGACCTTCCGTGCGCTCAAAGCAAAAGAACGCCCGTCCCTCCGAGCGTTCCGTGGCTGCTTCATACAGGATTCGGCGCCGGGCGCAAGGCCCAACGCGTCATCTCAGGCGTCTTTACGCCTCGGCAGAGGTCGTGACGACCGTCCAGCGCTTGTCCTTGGAGATCGGAGCGCATTCCTGGATGGAAACGACATCGCCGACCTTGAACTGGTTGGCTTCGTCATGCGCCTTGTACTTCTTGGAACGGCGGACGGTCTTCTGGAGCAGCGGGTGTGCGAATCGGCGCTCGACGCGAACGACGATGGTCTTGTCGTTCTTGTCGGAAACAACCGTGCCCTGCAGAATGCGTTTCGGCATTGTTCTTGGTCCTTAGGCCTTGGCTTCTGCCGCCTTCTGGCGGGCAATGGTTTTGATGCGCGCGATGTCCTTGCGGACTTCGTTGATGCGCGACGACTTCTCAAGCTGGCCGGTCGCCTTCTGGAAGCGCAGGTTGAACTGCTCCTTCTTCAGCTTGGCAAGCTCGTCGTTGAGCTGATCGGCGCTGAGCGCCCGAACGTCACTGGCTTTCATCTCGGTCTCCTTACTCCGCAATGCGCTGAACGAAGCGCGTCTTGACGGAGAGCTTGGCCGCGCCGAGGCGAAGAGCTTCGCGAGCAAGTTCTTCGCTCACGCCGTCGATTTCGAACATCATGCGGCCGGGCTTGACCTTGCAGGCCCAGTATTCGACCGAACCCTTACCCTTACCCATGCGGACTTCGGTCGGCTTCGCAGTGACCGGAACGTCCGGGAACACGCGGATCCAGACGCGGCCGGCACGCTTCATATGACGCGTGATCGCGCGGCGGGCCGCCTCGATCTCGCGTGCATTGACGCGGTTGGGCTCCAGCGACTTCAGGCCGAATTCGCCGAATGCGAGATCGAAGCCGCCCTTGGCCACACCCTTGATGCGGCCCTTGAACTGCTTGCGATATTTCGTACGCTTTGGCTGCAACATTTTTTTACTTCTCCGATATTGGCTGCCAAACGCGACTGTTACGCGTTTTCACGACGACGGTCGCGATCGCGGTCACCGCGTTCGCGGCTGCCCGGACCCTGACTGTCATTCTCGCTCGCGCGACGCTCCGAAGCCATCGGATCATGCTCGAGGATTTCGCCCTTGAAGATCCAGACCTTGATGCCGCAGATCCCGAAGGCGGTTTCGGCTTCGGCAACGCCGTAGTCGATGTCGGCCCGCAGCGTGTGCAGCGGAACGCGGCCTTCGCGGTACCATTCGGTCCGGGCGATTTCTGCACCGCCGAGACGGCCGGCGCAGGTGATCTTGATGCCTTCGGCGCCGAGACGCATGGCCGACTGGACCGAACGCTTCATGGCGCGGCGGAACGCCACGCGGCGCTCGAGCTGCTGGGCGATCGACTGGGCGACGAGCGTCGCGTCCACTTCCGGCTTACGCACTTCAACGATGTTGAGGTGCGTTTCGGAATTGGTCATCTCGGAAAGCTTGCGACGCAGCTTTTCGATGTCCGCGCCCTTCTTGCCGATGATGAGGCCCGGGCGAGCCGAGTGGATCGTCACGCGGCACTTCTTGTGCGGGCGCTCGATGACCACCTTGGAGATGCCGGCCTGCTTCAGTTCGGCCATCAGATACTTGCGGATCTTCAGGTCTTCGTGGAGCAGCTGACCATATTCGGCATTGTCCGCGAACCAGCGGCTGTCCCAGGTCCGGTTGATGCCGAGACGGAAACCGATCGGATTAATCTTCTGGCCCATTATGCGGCCTCCCCTTTGGCTTCCACTTCACGAACGACGATCGTCAGGTGGGCGAACGGCTTTTCGATGCGCGACGCGCGGCCGCGGCCACGCGCGTGGAAACGCTTCATGGTGATCGACTTGCCGACGAACGCTTCCGCGACGACGAGTGCGTCGACGTCGAGGTCGTGGTTGTTTTCGGCGTTCGCGATCGCCGATTCAAGCGTCTTCTTGACGGTGCCGGCGATGCGCTTGCGGGAGAATTCCAGCTCAGCGAGGGCGCGATCAACCTTCTTGCCGCGGATCATCGCGGCAACCAGGTTCAGCTTCTGCGGGCTGACGCGGATCGTGCGGGCGACGGCCTGCGCCTCGTTATCCGCCAGGCGGCGTGCGGCTTTAGCCTTGGCCATCGTTACTTCCTCTTCGCCTTCTTGTCCGCACCGTGACCGTAATAGGTCCGGGTCGGAGAGAATTCACCGAACTTGTGACCGACCATGTCTTCGTTGACGCTGACCGGAACATGCTTCGAGCCATTGTAGACACCGAAGGTCAGGCCGACGAACTGCGGCAGGATCGTGGAGCGACGGCTCCAGATCTTGATCACTTCATTGCGGCCGCCTTCGCGCACCTTCTCAGCCTTCTTGAGAAGATAGCCGTCGACGAACGGACCTTTCCAAACTGAACGAGCCATTTCAGACTACCTCTCTTACTTCTTACGCTGGTGGCGCGAGCGCATGATGAACTTGTCGGTCGACTTGTTCGAACGGGTGCGCTTGCCCTTGGTCGGCTTGCCCCACGGGGAGACCGGATGACGGCCACCCGAGGTGCGGCCTTCACCACCGCCGTGCGGGTGGTCGACGGGGTTCATGACAACGCCGCGGTTGTGCGGGGTCTTGCCGCGCCAGCGCGTGCGACCGGCCTTGCCGTCGTTGATGTTGCCGTGGTCGGGGTTCGACACGGCGCCGACGCTGGCCAGGCACGAGGCGTGCACGAGGCGCTGTTCGCCCGAGTTCAGGCGAAGGATCGCCATGCCCTGGTCGCGACCGACCAGCTGCACATAGGTGCCGGCCGAACGGGCGATCTGGCCACCCTTGCCGGGCTTCATTTCCACATTGTGGACGATGGAGCCGACCGGGATGTACTGCAGCGGCATCGCATTGCCGGGCTTCACGTCAACCGCCTTTTCGGACGCGATGACCTTGTCGCCGACGGCGAGGCGCTGCGGGGCGATGATGTAGGCCTGCTCGCCGTCCGCATAGGTGATGAGCGCGATGAAGGCCGTGCGGTTCGGGTCGTATTCCAGACGCTCGACCGTGCCTTCCACGTCGAACTTGCGACGCTTGAAGTCGATCAGACGGTAGGTCCGCTTGTGACCGCCGCCGATGAAGCGGGCGGTGATACGGCCGAGGTTGTTACGACCGCCGCTCTTGGTCAGACCCTGGGTCAGCGCCTTGACAGGCTTGCCCTTCCAGAGGTCCGACCGGTCGACGATGACCAGCTGGCGCTGGCTCGGGGTCGTCGGATTGTAGCTTTTCAATGCCATTTTCTTGTTCCCTTGAGAGGCTTTGTCAGGGGTTGTTCAAACCGCGCTGGACGAAACCTTAGAGCCCGGTGGAGACGTCGATCGACTGACCGTCCGCAAGCGTGACGATCGCCTTCTTCACGTCCTTCTGCCGGCCGGCGAAACCACGGAACCGCTTCGTCTTGCCCTTGCGGACAAGCGTGTTGACGGCCATGACCTTGACGCCGAACAATGCTTCGACCGCAGCCTTGATCTCAGGCTTGGAGGCACCCTTGGCGACGTTGAACACGATCTGGTTCTGCTCGGAGATGAGCGTCGACTTTTCGGTGATCGACGGAGAGACGATCACATCGTAATGGCGAAGATCCGTCACTTGAACCGCTCCTCCAGAGCCTCGATCGCTGCCTTGGAAAGCACGAGCTTGCCGCGGCGCAGAATGTCGTACACGTTGATGCCCTGAACCGGCAGCACATCCACGTTCGGGATGTTCTTGGCAGCGAGCGCGAAGTTGTTGTCGAGCTCGGCGCCGCCGATGATCAGCGCATTGGTGAGGCCGAGGGTCGCGAAGTGACCCGTCAGCAGCTTGGTCTTGGCTTCGGCAGCAACCAGGTCGTCGACGACGATCAGTTCGGCAGCCTTTGCCTTGGCCGAAAGCGCGTGACGCAGGCCGAGCGCGCGGACCTTCTTGGGAAGATCATGCTCGTGGCTGCGGACAACCGGGCCGTGGGCCTTGCCGCCGCCGCGGAACTGCGGAGCGCGGGCAGAGTGATGGCGGGCGCGGCCCGTACCCTTCTGCTTGTACATCTTGGCGCCCGTGCGGGACACTTCGCCACGCGTCAGGGTCTTGTGCGTGCCCTGCTGCTTCTTGGCGAGCTGCCAGCGAATAACGCGGGCGATGATGTCTTCACGCGGCTCGAGGCCGAAGATGGCGTCGGAGAGGGAGACCTTGCCGGCGTCCTTCCCTTCCAGGGTGGTGACGGTGAGATCCATTATTCGGCTCCCTCATTGGCTGCTGCACGGACACCGGCCGGACGCGGAGCGTTTTCCGGGATGCTGGCCTTGATGGCGTCGCGGACGACGATCCAGGAGCCCTTGGAGCCGGGAACGGCACCCTTGACGAGGATCAGACCGCGGTCTTCATCGGTGGATACGACTTCGAGGTTTTGGGTGGTGATGCGGGTCTGGCCCATGTGGCCGGCCATGCGCTTGCCCTTCCAGACGCGGCCCGGATCCTGGTTGGAACCGGTCGAACCATGCGAACGGTGCGAGACCGAGACGCCGTGGGTCGCACGCAGACCGCCGAAGTTGTGGCGCTTCATGGCGCCGGCGAAGCCCTTACCGATCGAGGTGCCCGTGACGTCGACCAGCTGGCCGGCGACGAAATGGGACGCCGTCAGCTCGGCGCCGATGTCGATCAGGTTGTCTTCGGTCACGCGGAATTCGACGAGCTTGGCCTTCGGCTCGACGTTGGCAGCGGCGAAGTGGCCGCGCTGTGCCTTGGTCGTGTTCTTGACCTTCGTCTGGCCGGCGCCGAGCTGAACGGCAACGTAGCCGTTCTTTTCTTCGGTCCGGTGAGAGACGACCTGGCAGTTCTCCATCCGCAGGACGGTTACCGGGATATGTTCGCCGGCGTCGTTATAGACCCGGGTCATTCCCACTTTCTGTGCAATCACACCTGAACGCATCGGTTCATTCCTCTTCGAGTCCCTGTCGGGGCAAGCCCCTCCAGCCTCTTGTTCAAGGCTTCCATCCGGCATTTCCGCCTTTGGTCACCCGTTTCTGGAAGCCGTTGAGCCTTGGGCTCACGTACCTTCCTTGTTATATCCGCCGGCAAGAGCCCGATCGCCGCCACACGAAGCAGCGGAATCACACTCTGTCCTGCGGAGGCCTTCTATCGCCGCTCGCGCGGGACTTAAAGCTTGATTTCGACGTCGACACCAGCGGCGAGGTCGAGCTTCATCAGGGCGTCGACCGTCTGGGGGGTCGGATCGACGATGTCGAGAAGGCGCTTGTGGGTGCGCATCTCGAACTGCTCGCGGCTCTTCTTGTCGATGTGGGGCGAGCGGTTGACGGTGAACTTCTCGATCCGCGTGGGAAGCGGAACCGGGCCGCGAACGCTGGCGCCGGTGCGCTTGGCGGTCGACACGATTTCGCGCGTGGAGGCATCGAGGATCCGGTGATCGAACGCCTTCAGGCGGATGCGGATATTCTGGCCGTTCATTCGACTAGTCCTTGCTGGTTTCCGTATGGCAGTGCCATACGCCAAATCTTCAAATTGTTACGGCCGGCCGCTCTTTGTCAAAAAACGCAGGGACCGGAGAAGCTCCCGTCCCTGCTTGAGGCAAGCGGCCCTGCCCGCCCGGTCGATTACTCGACGATCGAAGCGACGATGCCGGCGCCGACGGTGCGGCCGCCTTCGCGGATAGCGAAGCGCAGCTTTTCTTCCATCGCGATCGGAACGATCAGCTCGACGTCAACCGTGACGTTGTCGCCCGGCATGACCATTTCCGTGCCTTCCGGAAGCGTGACGATGCCCGTCACGTCCGTCGTGCGGAAGTAGAACTGCGGACGATAGTTCGTGAAGAACGGCGTATGACGGCCGCCTTCTTCCTTCGTCAGGATGTAGGCTTCGGCCTTGAACTTCTTGTGCGGCTTGACCGAACCCGGCTTGCAGAGAATCTGGCCACGCTCGACGCCGTCACGGTTCACGCCGCGCAGCAGCGCGCCGATGTTGTCGCCGGCCTGGCCCTGGTCGAGCAGCTTGCGGAACATTTCAACGCCGGTGCAGGTCGTCTTGGTGGTCGGACGGATGCCGACGATCTCGATTTCCTCGCCGACCTTGACGATGCCACGCTCGACGCGGCCGGTCACGACCGTACCGCGGCCCGAGATCGAGAACACGTCTTCGATCGGCATCAGGAAGGGCTGGTCGATCGGACGTTCCGGGGTCGGGATATAGGCGTCGACCTGAGCCATCAGCTCGCGGATCGCGTCTTCGCCGATCTTCTTGTCCGAGTCTTCGAGAGCGGCCAGAGCCGAACCCTTGACGATCGGAATGTCGTCGCCGGGGAAGTCGTAGGACGACAGCAGTTCGCGCACTTCCAGCTCGACGAGCTCGAGAAGCTCGGCGTCGTCAACCTGGTCGACCTTGTTCAGGAACACGACGATCGCCGGAACGCCGACCTGACGGGCGAGCAGGATGTGCTCGCGGGTCTGCGGCATCGGGCCGTCGGCGGCCGAGCAGACGAGGATCGCGCCGTCCATCTGGGCAGCACCGGTGATCATGTTCTTCACATAGTCGGCGTGGCCGGGGCAGTCGACGTGGGCATAGTGACGGTTGGCCGTCTCGTATTCGACGTGAGCCGTCGAGATGGTGATGCCGCGGGCCTTTTCTTCCGGAGCCGCGTCGATCTGGTCATACGCCTTGAACTCGCCGAAATACTTCGTGATCGCCGCCGTCAGCGACGTCTTGCCATGGTCGACGTGACCGATCGTCCCGATGTTCACGTGCGGCTTGTTGCGCTCAAACTTGCTCTTTGCCATTTTCGGCTCTCCATTTCTTGCCCCAGAAGGGGTCGAATTCTGTTGCGGCTAGAGGGTCGCTCCGGTCACTTCTGACCGGAGTACTTCGCCTGGATTTCGGTGGCGACATTGCTCGGGACCGGTGCGTAATGGTCGAAGACCATCGAGTACTGGGCGCGGCCCTGGCTCATGGAGCGCAGGTTGTCGACATACTTGAACATGTTGGCAAGCGGCACATTGGCGCTGATCACCACGGCAACGCCGCGGCTTTCCTGGCCCTGGATCTGGCCGCGACGGGAGTTGAGGTCGCCGATCACGTCACCGACGTAATCTTCGGGCGTCACGACCTCCACCTTCATCATCGGCTCGAGCAGCTGTGCGCCAGCTTCGCGGGATGCTTCACGGAAGCAGGCACGCGACGCGATTTCGAAGGCGAGAACCGAGGAGTCGACGTCGTGGAAGGCGCCGTCGATCAGCGTCGCCTTGACGCCGAGCATCGGGAAGCCTGCCAGCGGACCGGAGGACAGAACGCTCTCGATGCCCTTCTGGACGCCGGGAATGTATTCCTTCGGAACGGAACCGCCGACGATCTTCGATTCGAAAACGAAATCTTCGCCATCCGGATTGGGTTCGAACACCAGCTTGACGCGGGCGAACTGGCCGGTACCACCGGTCTGCTTCTTGTGCGTGTAGTCCTTCTCGGTCTTCCGCGTGATGGTTTCGCGGTAGGCAACCTGCGGCGCACCGACGTTCGCCTCGACCTTGAACTCGCGACGCATGCGGTCGACGATGATGTCGAGGTGCAGTTCGCCCATGCCGGCGATGATCGTCTGGCCGGATTCCTGGTCGGTCTTGACGCGGAAGGACGGGTCTTCGGCCGCCAGGCGGTTGAGCGCGAGGCCCATCTTTTCCTGGTCGCCCTTGGACTTCGGCTCGATCGCGATCTGGATGACCGGCTCGGGGAATTCCATGCGCTCGAGGATGACCGGCTTCAGCGGATCGCAGAGCGTGTCGCCCGTCGTGGTTTCCTTGAGACCGGCGAGAGCAACGATGTCGCCAGCAAAGGCTTCTTCGATGTCTTCACGCGAGTTGGAGTGCATCTGCAGCATGCGGCCGACGCGCTCGCGCTTTTCCTTGACCGTGTTCATGACCGACGAGCCCTTTTCGAGCTTGCCGGAATAGATGCGGGCGAAGGTGAGCGAACCGACGAAGGGGTCGTTCATGATCTTGAAGGCGAGCATGGAAAGCGGCTCGGCATCATCGGCATGACGCTCGATTTCGCCTTCCGTCTTCACGTCGATGCCCTTGATCGCCGGAATGTCGATCGGCGACGGCAGGTAGTCGACGACAGCGTCGAGCAGCGGCTGAACGCCCTTGTTCTTGAAGGCCGTGCCGCAGAACATCGGGTGGAACTTGACGTCGATCGTGCCACGGCGAACCAGCGCACGGATCTTGTCGTTGTCCGGCATATCGCCGTTCAGATAGGCTTCCATCGCGTCTTCGTCGATCTCGACAACGGTCTCGATCAGCTTTTCGCGATATTCCTCGGCCTGGGCCTTCATGTCTTCTGGAATCTCGACGACATCCCACTGGGCGCCGAGCGATTCGTCGCGCCAGACGAGCGCGTTCATCTCGACGAGGTCGATCACGCCCTTGAAGTCGCTTTCAGCGCCGATCGGCAGCTGCATGACGACCGGAATCGCGCCGAGGCGCGACTTGATCATCGACACCGAGCGGTAGAAGTCCGCACCGGTCTTGTCCATCTTGTTGCAGAAGATCATCCGCGGGACGTTGTACTTTTCAGCCTGGCGCCACACGGTTTCGGTCTGCGGCTCGACGCCGGCATTGGCGTCGAGGAGGGCGATCGCGCCGTCGAGAACGCGCAGCGAACGCTCGACTTCGATGGTGAAGTCGACATGGCCGGGGGTGTCGATGATGTTGAAGCGGCGCATCTTGCCGTCACGGCCCTTCCAGAAGGTCGTGGTGGCGGCAGAGGTGATGGTGATGCCGCGTTCCTGCTCCTGCTCCATCCAGTCCATGGTGGCAGCGCCGTCGTGCACTTCGCCGATCTTGTGCGACTTGCCGGTGTAGTAAAGAATCCGCTCGGTCGTCGTCGTCTTGCCGGCGTCGATATGCGCCATGATGCCGAAGTTGCGGTAGTCTTCGATTTTATATTCGCGAGCCATGATGGACTGCCTTTCGAAAGATGTCGTCGATTACCAGCGGTAGTGCGAGAAAGCGCGGTTGGCGTCAGCCATCTTGTGGGTGTCTTCACGCTTCTTCACAGCGCTGCCGCGGTTGTTGGCGGCATCCATGAGTTCGCCGCAGAGGCGATCGATCATGGTCGTTTCATTGCGCTTGCGGGCAGCGGAGATCAGCCAGCGGATGGCGAGAGCCTGACGGCGCTCCGGACGCACATCGACCGGAACCTGGTAGGTCGCACCGCCGACGCGGCGGGAGCGGACTTCGACATGGGGAGCGATGTTGTCGAGAGCCGAATGGAACACGGTCACCGGTTCCTGCTTCATCTTCGCCTGAACGGCATCGAAGGCACCGTACACGATGTTTTCGGCAACAGACTTCTTACCATGAAGCATGATGGCGTTCATGAACTTCGTGACGACCAGATCACCGAACTTCGGATCCGGGTTGATCTCACGCTTTTCTGCACTGTGGCGACGGGACATAGGTTTCGTCTCTCAACTTTATCTTTGTTTGCCCGGCGAAATGGCGCCGGTGATCGATTACTTCGGACGCTTCGCGCCGTACTTGGAGCGGCGCTGCTTGCGGTTCTTGACGCCCTGGGTGTCGAGAACGCCGCGGATGATGTGGTAGCGAACGCCCGGCAAGTCCTTGACGCGGCCGCCACGGATCATGACGACGGAGTGTTCCTGCAGGTTGTGGCCTTCGCCTGGAATATAGCCGATGACTTCGAAGCCATTGGTCAGACGGATCTTGGCGACCTTACGCAGAGCCGAGTTCGGCTTCTTCGGCGTCGTCGTGTAGACGCGGGTGCAGACGCCACGCTTCTGCGGGTTTTCCTGCAGAGCCGGGACCTTGTTGCGCTTGACCTGTGCCTGACGCGGCTTGCGGATCAGCTGGTTTACGGTAGGCATAGAACCATCCCTTGCAAATCTTAATCTCAATGCCCTTTCGGGCGGATCGATGCCGTCTCCGGCGGGCGCGAACGCGTGCAAATGCGCAAAACAAGGGCCGATCCGCCTTTTCGCGGATGGCCCCACCAAAGCAGAGGACGCCGCTTCAAAACGGCGTCGTGCGTGCAGCATTCTTGGTCTTCAGCGTGCGTTTGAACCTTGTTTGAGGCGAACTCCAGAACGCGTCGTTCCGAACCAGCCAGCCTCACATGGGCTCCGATGGGGCGGGGTTTACTGATTTCACCCCTCCCCGTCAAGGGTTCAGGCACAAGATTCTCCCCGCCGATCGCACGCCAACCCCGAGAAACAGGGCTTTCGAGCTGGTTTTTGCGGTGGATGCGGCCCCACTCGCTAGCCATGGGCGCGGCCATTCCGTTCCCCGCCGCGGGAATCGCTTTGACAGGGGCTTGGCGAGAATCGATGCCGGCACGGTTGTTTTTCCGGGAACGAATTGTGGCGGCCGGATCTTCTGCTATAGGTCGAACATTACCCTCCCGGACAGTCAGCAAGGACCTGCCATGAGCGTCATCCCCGACAACGACAACAATTCCGATGGGCCCATGGTCTTCATCATCATCGGCAAGGCCTTCGAAAAGGAGACCGGCGAAGAAGGCGTGGATATCCACGTCATCCTGCGCGCCCCCGATGACGACACCGCCGTCCGCGAGGCCCTGAACGCGCTCGCCGACGAAGGCTTCCTCGAAGCCGACCTCGACCAGATCGGCGTGCTGGAAGGCGAGCCTGACGAAGAGCCGCATGCTTCGGCCTACAAGGGCGCCCTGACGGGTGAAGTCGCGATCATCCGGTTTGGATAATGCCCATGCCTCCACTCGACCACGTTTGATGCGCGAGCTGCGCACCGCGCTGTTCGACTGCTTCTGAACGAATACCAAAAAAGCCGCCCGGATCGCTCCGGGCGGCTTTCTTCATGCCTGCACTCCTTGCCCCGGCTTATTCTGCCGGGGTCGTGTCTGCGTTGAGGTCGGCCAGCATCGGGGTCGCGGTGTCCGCGCCCGAGGACTTGCGGCGTTCCTCCAGGATCATCTCGTCGCGCGCGGTGGCGATGCGACGGATCTGGGTCATGGTGCCACCGGTACCGGCCGGGATCAGACGGCCGACGATGACGTTTTCCTTCAGGCCCTGCAGGCCGTCGGTCTTGCCGGCGATCGCCGCTTCCGTCAGCACCTTGGTCGTTTCCTGGAAGGACGCGGCCGAGATGAAGGACGGGGTCTGCAGCGAGGCCTTTGTGATGCCGAGCAGGACAGGCTCGCCGTAGGCCGGCTTCTTGCCCTGTTCAATCAGTTGATCGTTGACATCTTCCAGTTCGATCCGGTCGACGCTGTCGCCCACGATGTAGGTCGAGTCACCGGCATCGGTGATTTCGACCTTCTGCAGCATCTGGCGAACGATCACCTCGATGTGCTTGTCGTTGATGACAACGCCCTGCAGGCGGTAGACTTCCTGGATCTCGTTGACGAGGTAGGAGGCCAGAGCCTCCACGCCCTTGATCGCCAGGATGTCGTGCGGCGCCGGGTTACCGTCGAGGATGTAGTCACCCTTTTCGATATAGTCGCCGTCCTGAAGGTGGAAGGGCTTGCCCTTCGGGATCAGGTACTCGACCGGCTCGACACCGTCTTCCGCCGGCTCGATCAGCACGCGACGCTTGTTCTTGTAGTCGCGGCCGAAGCGGATGGTGCCGTCGATCTCGGCGATGATCGCATGGTCCTTCGGACGACGCGCCTCGAAGAGTTCGGCCACACGCGGCAGACCGCCGGTAATGTCCTTGGTCTTGGCGCTTTCGAGCGGCGAGCGTGCCAGAACGTCACCCTGGGAGACCTTCTGACCCGGCTCGACCGACAGGATCGCATCGACCGAGAGCATGAAGCGGGCTTCGCCACCGCGGGACAGCTTGGCAACCGCGCCGTTTTTGTCCTTGATGACGATCGCCGGCTTCAGGTCCGTGCCGCGCGGCGTCGAGCGCCAGTCGATGACCTGGCGCTTGGTGATGCCGGTCGCTTCGTCGGTCGCTTCCAGCACCGAGATGCCGTCGACGATGTCTTCGAAGTGAACGGTGCCTTCGACTTCCGTCATCATCGGGCGGGTATAGGGATCCCATTCCGCCAGACGCTGACCGCGGCGAACCTTGTCGCCGTCGTCCACGAAGATCTTCGAGCCATAGGCCACGCGCTGAGAGGACCGTTCCACGCCACGCTCGTCCAGGATCTGGATCGCCATGTTGCGGCCCATGGCGATGAGAACGCCTTCGGAGTTGCGCAGCATGTTGCGGTTCTTGATCTGGATCGTGCCCTCGTAGGAGGCTTCGAGGAACGACTGGTCGACCACGTTGGCGGTGCCGCCGAGGTGGAAGGTGCGCATGGTGAGCTGGGTGCCCGGCTCGCCGATCGACTGGGCCGCGATGACGCCCACGGCTTCGCCCATGTTGACGGGCGTGCCGCGTGCCAGGTCGCGACCGTAGCAGACGCCGCAGACGCCGGTCTGCACTTCGCAGGTCAGCGCCGAGCGGATGCGGATCGACTGGATGCCCGCCTTTTCGATCTCGATGACATCGGCCTCGAGGATCATGCGGCCGGCATCGACGATGCGCTCGCCGGTGATCGGGTGGTCGATGTTGTCGAGTGCGGTGCGGCCAAGGACGCGCGCGCCGATCGAGGCAACCACCTGGCCGGCATCGACGATGGCGGTCATGGTGAGGCCGTTCTCGGTGCCGCAATCGGTCGAGTTGACGATGCAATCCTGCGCGACGTCGACGAGACGACGGGTCAGGTAGCCGGAGTTCGCCGTCTTCAGCGCCGTATCCGCGAGACCCTTGCGGGCGCCGTGGGTGGAGTTGAAGTACTCGTTAACCGTCAGGCCTTCCTTGAAGTTCGAGATGATCGGCGTCTCGATGATTTCACCGGAGGGCTTGGCCATCAGGCCGCGCATGCCGCCGAGCTGGCGCATCTGGTTCGGCGAACCGCGGGCGCCAGAGTGCGACATCATGTAGATGGCGTTCATCGGCTTCTGGCGACCGTTGTCGTCGAACTCCACCGCCTTGATGCGCGCCATCATGTCTTCGGCGACTTTTTCGGTGGCCTTGCCCCAGGCGTCGACGACCTTGTTGTACTTCTCGCCCTGGGTGATCAGGCCGTCATTGTACTGCTGCTCGTATTCCTTGACGAGATTTTCGGTGTCGCCGACGATCTTCGCCTTGGTTTCCGGGATCACCATGTCGTCCTTGCCGAACGAAATGCCGGCGCGGCAGGCATGGGCAAAGCCGAGCTGCATGATCCGGTCGCAGAAGATGACCGTGTCCTTCTGGCCGCAATGACGGTAGACCGTGTCGATCATCTTGGAGATGTTCTTCTTGGTCAGTTCCTGGTTGCAGACATCGAACGGCACATTGGCGCTCTTCGGCAGAAGTTCGCCGATGAGCATGCGACCGGGCGTCGTCTCATAGATCTTCGAGACCGGATTGCCGTTCTCGTCGACCGTCTTGTAGCGACCGCGGATCTTGGCGTGCAGCGTGACCGACTTGGTCTCGAGAGCATGATGCAGCTCGCCGATGTCGGAGAAGGCCATGCCTTCGCCCGGCTCGTTCTGGTTCATGATCGAGAGATAGTAGAGGCCGAGAACCATGTCCTGCGACGGCACGATGATCGGCGCGCCGTTTGCCGGATGCAGGATGTTGTTGGTCGACATCATCAGCACGCGGGCTTCGAGCTGGGCTTCGAGCGACAGCGGCACGTGAACGGCCATCTGGTCGCCGTCGAAGTCGGCGTTGAAGGCCGTGCAGACGAGCGGATGCAGCTGGATGGCCTTGCCTTCGACGAGCGTCGGTTCGAAGGCCTGGATGCCCAAGCGGTGCAGCGTCGGTGCGCGGTTCAAGAGAACCGGATGCTCGCGGATGACCTCATCGAGGATATCCCAGACTTCCGGCTTTTCCTTCTCGACCAGCTTCTTGGCCTGCTTGACGGTCGAGGAGAAGCCCTTGGCGTCAAGACGGGCATAGATGAACGGCTTGAACAGCTCGAGCGCCATCTTCTTCGGCAGGCCGCACTGGTGCAGCTTCAGCTCCGGGCCGGTCACGATGACCGAGCGGCCGGAATAGTCGACGCGCTTGCCGAGCAGGTTCTGGCGGAACCGGCCCTGCTTGCCCTTCAGCATGTCGGAGAGCGACTTCAGCGGGCGCTTGTTGGCCCCCGTGATGACGCGGCCGCGACGGCCGTTGTCGAACAGCGCATCGACGGATTCCTGCAGCATGCGCTTTTCGTTGCGGATGATGATGCCCGGCGCCCGCAGTTCGATCAGCCGCTTCAAACGATTGTTGCGGTTGATGACCCGGCGATAGAGATCGTTGAGATCCGACGTCGCGAAGCGGCCGCCATCGAGCGGCACGAGCGGACGCAGATCCGGCGGGATCACCGGAACGACCTTCATGATCATCCATTCCGGACGGTTGCCGGATTCCATGAAGTTCTCGACGATCTTCAGGCGCTTCATCAGCTTCTTCTGCTTTAGCTCGGACGTGGTATCCGCCATGTCCGAACGCAGATCGCCCGCGATCTTTTCGAGATTCATCGCGGCGAGCATCTCATAGATGGCTTCCGCGCCGATCATCGCCGTGAACTGGTCTTCGCCGAACTCGTCGACGGCCAGCATGTACTCCTCCTCGGAGAGAAGCTGGTTCTCCTTGAGCGAGGTCAGGCCTGGTTCGGTGACGATGTAGTTCTCGAAATAGAGAACGCGCTCGATATCCTTCAGCGTCATGTCGAGCAGCGTGGCGATGCGGCTCGGCAGCGACTTCAGGAACCAGATATGGGCAACGGGAGCGGCGAGCTCGATATGGCCCATGCGCTCGCGGCGAACGCGCGACAACGTGACTTCGACGCCGCACTTTTCGCAGATGATGCCCTTGTACTTCATGCGCTTGTACTTGCCGCACAGGCACTCGTAGTCCTTGATCGGCCCGAAGATGCGCGCGCAGAAGAGACCGTCGCGCTCCGGCTTGAACGTGCGGTAGTTGATCGTTTCCGGCTTCTTGATCTCGCCATAGGACCAGGAAAGGATCTTTTCCGGCGAGGCGATCGAGATGCGGATGGAATCAAAGGTCTGTGCAGGCACCTGCGGATTGAAAAGATTCATGACCTCTTGGTTCATGCCTGTCTCCTTGTGGGCGTGACGCCCTTATCATGAGCGGGTTGCCGGCTTTCCCGGGCGCCGGCCCTGCTCGTCTATCGGATGACGCCGCTCGTTCGAGCGGCCCTGCCCTGCCCTCATCGGGTGGGCAGCGCGCGCCGCAGAGGAGCGGCACGCGCCTTTTCGATCCTTATTCAGCCGCGTCCGGCAGCTGGGTTGCCGGCACGTCTTCCAGCTTGGAGTTCTCGAGCTCGACCGAGAGACCCAGCGAGCGCATTTCCTTGACGAGAACGTTGAAGCTCTCGGGAATGCCGGCCTCGAAGGTGTCGTCGCCGCGCACGATGGCCTCGTAGACCTTCGTACGGCCGGCCACGTCGTCCGACTTGACCGTGAGCATCTCCTGCAGCGTGTAGGCCGCACCATAGGCTTCCAGCGCCCAGACCTCCATTTCGCCGAAGCGCTGACCGCCGAACTGCGCCTTGCCGCCGAGCGGCTGCTGGGTGACCAGCGAGTAGGGGCCGATCGAACGGGCGTGGATCTTGTCGTCCACCAAGTGGTTGAGCTTCAGCATGTAGATGTAGCCGACGGTGACCTGCCGGTCGAACTGGTCGCCCGTACGCCCGTCATAGAGCGTGGACTGACCGGTGACCTTCAGGCCTGCCTGCGCAAGCATCTCGTTGACGTCCTTCTCGACCGCGCCGTCGAAGACGGGCGTGGCGATGGAGACGCCGCGGCGGGTCTGTTCGGCAAGGCGAACGATGGACTCGTCGTCATACTGCTTGATCGGCTCGCCCTTCGGACCGGACCCGATGACGCTGTCGATGGTGTCGCGCAGCGGCTCGATGCTGCCGCCTGCCTTGTAGGCATCCAGCATATCGCCGATCTGGCGGCCCATGCCCGCGCAGGCCCAGCCAAGGTGGGTCTCGAGGATCTGGCCGACATTCATGCGCGAGGGCACGCCGAGCGGGTTGAGAACGACGTCCACATGCGTCCCGTCTTCGAGGAACGGCATGTCCTCGATCGGCACGATGCGGGAGACGACGCCCTTGTTGCCGTGACGGCCCGCCATCTTGTCGCCCGGCTGGATCTTGCGCTTCACAGCGACGAAGACCTTGACCATCTTCATGACGCCCGGGGGCATTTCATCGCCGCGCTGGACCTTCTCGACCTTGTCCATGAAGCGATGCTCGAGCAGCGACTTGGACTCGTCGTACTGACCACGCAGCGCTTCAATCTCGCCTTGGGCCTTCTCGTCCTCGACGGCAAACATCCACCACTGCGAGCGGGGATATTCGGACACAACCGCATTGGTCAGTTCCGTGCCCTTCTTGAAGCCCTTCGGGCCGGCGACGGCCACGTGGCCACGCAGCATGTCGATCAGACGGGCATAGACGTTGCGGTCCAGGATCGCCTGTTCGTCGTCGCGGTCCTTGGCCAGGCGCTCGATTTCCTCGCGCTCGATCGCCATGGCGCGCTCGTCCTTTTCCACCCCGTGGCGGTTGAAGACGCGCACTTCGACGATGGTGCCGAAGGTGCCGGGCGGCATGCGCATGGAGGTGTCGCGCACATCCGATGCCTTTTCGCCGAAGATGGCGCGCAGGAGCTTTTCTTCCGGCGTCATCGGGCTTTCGCCCTTCGGCGTGATCTTGCCGACCAGGATATCGCCCGGCTGCACTTCCGCACCGATATAGACGATGCCGGCTTCGTCCAGATTCTTCAGCGCTTCTTCCGAGACGTTCGGAATGTCGCGGGTGATTTCTTCCGGACCCAGCTTCGTGTCACGCGCCATCACTTCGAATTCCTCGATGTGGATGGAGGTGAACACGTCGTCGCGCACGATCCGCTCGGAAAGCAGGATCGAGTCTTCGTAGTTGTAGCCGTTCCAGGGCATGAAGGCGACGAGTGCGTTGCGGCCGAGCGCCAGATCGCCGAGATCCGTCGACGGGCCGTCGGCAATGATGTCGCCCTTGTTCAGAACGTCGCCGACGGTGACCAGCGGACGCTGGTTGACGCAGGTGTTCTGGTTCGACCGCTGGAACTTCTGCAGGCGGTAGATATCAACGCCGGACTTGCCGGCTTCGAGATCTTCCGTGGCGCGGATGACGATACGGGTCGCGTCGACCTGGTCGACGATGCCGCCGCGGCGCGCCGCGATCGCAGCACCGGAGTCACGCGCAACGATCGGCTCCATCCCGGTGCCCACGAACGGCGCTTCGGCACGCAGAAGCGGCACGGCCTGGCGCTGCATGTTCGAGCCCATCAGCGCGCGGTTCGCATCGTCGTTCTCGAGGAACGGGATGAGAGCGGCGGCGACGGAGACGAGCTGCTTCGGCGAGACGTCCATCAGGTTGATCTGATCGCGCGGCGCGAGCATCACTTCGCCGGCATGGCGGCAGACGACGAATTCTTCCTCGAATTCATTGTCGGCGGTCAGCACCGAATTCGCCTGGGCGACATGGTACTTGGCCTCTTCCATGGCGGAGAGATAGACGACGTCCTTCGTCACCTTGCCGTCGACGATCTTGCGGTACGGGCTTTCGATGAAGCCGTACTTGTTGACGCGGGCAAAGGTGGCGAGCGAGTTGATCAGACCGATGTTCGGGCCTTCCGGCGTCTCGATCGGGCAGATGCGGCCATAATGGGTCGGGTGAACGTCGCGGACTTCGAAGCCGGCGCGCTCGCGGGTCAGACCGCCCGGGCCAAGTGCCGAAAGACGGCGCTTGTGGGTGATTTCCGAGAGCGGGTTCACCTGGTCCATGAACTGCGACAGCTGCGAGGAGCCGAAGAATTCGCGCACGGCGGCAGCCGCCGGCTTGGCGTTGATCAGGTCCTGCGGCATGACCGTGTCGATCTCGATCGACGACATGCGCTCCTTGATGGCGCGCTCCATGCGCAGAAGACCCAGGCGATACTGGTTCTCCATGAGCTCGCCGACCGAACGGACGCGGCGGTTGCCGAGGTTGTCGATGTCGTCGATCTCGCCCTTGCCGTCACGCAGCTCGACCAGCATCTTGACGACAGCCAGAATGTCTTCCTTGCGCAGGATGCGCACGGTGTCGGCGGCGTCGAGGTCGAGACGCATGTTCATCTTCACGCGGCCGACGGCGGAGAGATCGTAGCGCTCCGGATCGAAAAACAGCGTGTTGAACATGGCTTCGGCCGAATCCATGGTCGGCGGCTCGCCCGGGCGCATGACGCGGTAGATGTCGAACAGAGCGTCCTGACGGTTCTCGTTCTTGTCGACGGCGAGCGTGTTGCGGATGTAGGCGCCGACATTGATATGGTCGATGTCGAGAACCGGGATTTCTTCGAACCCTGCGCCGAGGATGACGCCGAGAGTCTTCTCGTCGATCTCGTCGCCGGCTTCGAGGAAGATTTCGCCCGTCTGCATGTTGACGAGGTCTTCGGCAAGGTAGTTGCCGTAGAGATCGTCGTCGCTGGCCTTGATCGCCTTCAGGCCCTTCTCCGACAGCTGGCGGAGCAGGCGCGGCGTCAGCTTCTTGCCGGATTCGACCACGACTTCGCCGGTATCGGCGTCGATCAGGTCGGTCAGCGCCTTCTGGCCCTTCAGCGCGTTCGGCTGGAAGGGAATGCGCCAGCCCTTACCGTCACGCTGGTAGAAGGACTTCGTGTAGAAGGTGTCGAGGATCTCCTCGCCATCCATGCCGAGCGCCATCAGGAGCGAGCTGACGGGGATCTTGCGGCGACGGTCGATGCGCGCATGCACGATGTCCTTGGCGTCGAACTCGATGTCGAGCCAGGAGCCGCGATAGGGGATGACGCGGGCTGCGAAGAGCAGCTTGCCGGAGGAATGGCTCTTGCCCTTGTCATGGTCGAAGAACACGCCCGGCGAACGGTGCATCTGCGAAACGATGACGCGCTCGGTGCCGTTGACGATGAACGTGCCGTTGTTCGTCATGAGCGGCATGTCGCCCATGTAGACGTTCTGTTCCTTGATGTCCTTGATCGACTTCGCGCCGGTATCCTCGTCGATATCGAACACGATGAGGCGCAGCGTCACCTTAAGCGGCGCTGCATAGGTCAGATCGCGCTGACGGCACTCGTCGACGTCGAACTTCGGCGGTTCGAATTCGTAGGACACGAATTCGAGCATCGAAGCGCCCGAGAAGTCGGTGATGGGGAAGACGGACTTGAAGACGGCCTGCAGCCCTTCCTCGGGACGGCCGCCGACCGGCTCGTCAACCATCAGGAACTGGTCGTAGGAGGCCTTCTGAACCTCGATGAGGTTCGGCATTTCTGCCACTTCAGGGATTTTGCCGAAAAACTTGCGTACGCGCCTACGACCGTTGAACGAAAGGGTCTGAGCCATCGTCGCTCCTTCAATGTTTTGCATCCGGGCCTGCAACGGACGGGAACAGATGGCCAGTCGGCCCCGTCGACATGAGTGGCTCAATCTCGTTCAACGTCCGAAAACGCACAGCGCGGATTGCTGAGCTGCCTTCGGCCGGAACCATCCTCTTGAGAACCCATTACCCAAAAGCCTCAATCAAGGGCTTTTGGGTAATACGTTCGGAAAACGGTCAAAGAGAGGCAGCCCTTTCGGGCCGCCTCCCCCTGATATGGAGCACGATTACTTGACGTCGACCTTGGCGCCAGCGTCTTCGAGCTTCTTCTTGAGGTCGGCAGCTTCGCCCTTGGACACGCCTTCCTTGACGGCCTTCGGAGCAGCTTCGACCAGGTCCTTGGCTTCCTTGAGGCCAAGGCCGGTGATCGCGCGGACTTCCTTGATGACGTTGATCTTGTTCGCGCCGGCATCAGCGAGGATGACGTCGAACTCGGTCTTTTCTTCTTCAGCCGGAGCAGCAGCGGCACCACCGCCGGCAGCAGCAACGGCAACCGGAGCAGCGGCGGAAACGCCCCACTTTTCTTCGAGCATCTTCGACAGTTCTGCAGCTTCCAGAACGGTCAGCGAGGAGAGGTCTTCAACGATCTTAGAGAGATCAGCCATTGTCTTTAGTCCTTTTGTTCAGTTCGAACCGATGTTGATGTAAACAGCGAAAAACCGCCTCACGCGGCTTCTTCGTCCTTCTTGGCATAGGCCGCGAACACGCGGGCAAGCTGGCTTGCCGGTGCCGCAACAACGCCCGCGATCCGGGTGGCCGGGGTCTGGATCATGCCCAGCAACCTGCCACGCAGCTCGTCCAGCGAAGGCAGGGTCGCAAGCGACTTGACAGCTTCCGCATTGAGCGTTGTCGTTCCCATGGCGCCGCCCAGAACAACGACCTTGTCGTTGGTCTTGGCGAAATCCACGGTGACCTTGGGAGCCACGATCGGGTCGACGCTGTAAGCAATCAGCGTCTGGCCCTTGAAGAGATCGACGATCCCTTCGGACTCCGTACCCTGAAGGGCAATCTTGGCCAGGCGGTTCTTCGCGACTTTGACGGTGCCGCCCGCAGCGCGCATCTTCGAACGGAAGTCGTTCATTTGCGCAACGGTGACGCCGGCATAGTGGGCCACGACAACCGAACCGGAAGCCTTGAAGACTTCGTTCAGCTCCGTGACGAATTCGCGTTTTTCCGCTCTTTCCACTGCCTATCTCCAGTTGGCAGACCGCAATCCTGCAGGCCTGCCGGGTTTGCCTTTGCCGCGCGGGACCGAAACCGATCCCGAGCGACGCTCGAGGATCCTGTCCCCTGCGAAGCGCTGACAGCGCTCACAAGGCAAGCCGAGGTTCGAACCGAAAGTGCCCGGAGGCACCGAAATTTCGGGTCTCACCCGTCTCATGCAGGCAAAAGTGATTAAGGGATAACCACCTGCAATCTCGGACAGGAGTTCCGGGCCTTTGAGAGCCCGGATATCCGGCCCCGAAGGGCCGGAATTCATGCGCGCCGACCGATGGCCGGCTCGTGCGATCAGGCGACGCTCAGCGTCGACGGATCGATCTTGACGCCCGGACCCATGGTCGAGGAGATCGCGACGCGCTTGACGTAGTTGCCCTTGGCACCCGTCGGCTTCGCCTTGATCACGGCATCCGCGAAAGCGCGGATGTTCTCTTCCAGAGCGGCCGGTGCGAAGGAGGCCTTGCCGATGCCGGCATGCACGATGCCTGCCTTCTCGACGCGGAACTCGACTGCGCCGCCCTTCGATGCCTTGACGGCGCCGGCGACGTCCATGGTCACGGTGCCGACCTTCGGGTTCGGCATCATGCCGCGCGGGCCGAGCACCTTACCGAGGCGGCCGACGAGCGGCATCATGTCCGGAGTGGCGATGCAGCGATCGAAATCGATCTTGCCGCCCTGGACGATCTCGACGAGATCTTCCGCACCGACGACGTCTGCGCCGGCGGCCTTGGCTTCGTCAGCCTTGGCGCCACGCGCGAAGACGGCGACGCGAACGTCGCGACCGGTGCCGTTAGGCAGGTTGACCACGCCGCGGACCATCTGGTCGGCATGACGCGGATCGACGCCGAGGTTCATGGCGACTTCGATGGTTTCGTCGAACTTGGCGACAGCCCGTTCCTTGACCATCGAGACAGCCTCGGTGAGGCCGTAGGTCTTGGTCGGATCAACGCCTTCGCGGATCTTCTGGATGCGCTTTGCTACCTTCGCCATGATCAGCCCACCACTTCCAGACCCATGGCGCGGGCAGAGCCCTCGATCATGGTCATTGCACCGTCGATGTCAGCGGCATTCAGGTCCTTCATCTTGGCTTCGGCGATCGACTTGATCTGAGCCTTGGTGAGCTTGCCTGCAAAGCCACCCTTGCCCGGCGTCTTGGAGCCGGAGGTGATCTTGGCTTCCTTCTTGAGGAAGTAGCTGACCGGCGGCTGCTTCATCGCGAAGGTGAACGACTTGTCCTGGTAATAGGTGATGACGACCGGGATCGGCATACCCTTTTCCATTTCCTGCGTAGCGGCATTGAACGCCTTGCAGAATTCCATGATGTTGATGCCACGCTGACCAAGCGCAGGACCGATCGGCGGAGACGGATTGGCCGACCCTGCCTTGACCTGAAGCTTGAGCTGACCGGCGACTTTCTTAGCCATTGCTCTCTGCCTTTGTCTTGAGCCTGCGCTTCAACCTCGCAAGGAGGCGTCGGCAGGCCGTGATGGCCGGTTGCCCGGCCCCTATGCCGCCGGCCTCTCGGGCTCAGCGGCGGCTGCGGTTGCGTGGTGCGGCTCGAAAGAGACCCGGCTTGAAGGCCCCTCGCCTTCCACGCGCTGTGGCGGCAACGCCGCCGAAAGCCGGACGCTCGCGCGGCCGGCTTCCATTCCGTGTCAGATCGTCAAACCTTCTCGACCTGCGCAAATTCCAGATCGACCGGCGTGGCGCGACCGAAGATCGACACCTCGACCTTGAGGCGCGACCGCTCCTCGTCCACATCCTGGACCGTGCCGTTGAACGAGGCGAAGGGGCCATCGGAGACCCGCACCTGTTCGCCGATCTCGAAGGAGATCGAGGGCTTGGGACGATCGACGCCGTCCTGAACCTGGCCGAGGATGCGCTCGGCTTCGTAGTCCGGGATCGGAACCGGCTTGTTGTCGGAGCCAAGGAACCCGGTGACCTTCGGCGTGTTCTTGATGAGGTGATAGGCCTCATCCGTCAGGTTCGCACGAACCAGAACATAGCCGGGGAAGAACTTGCGCTCGGCATCGACCTTGCGGCCGCGACGAACCTCGACGACCTTCTCGGTCGGAACAAGGATCTTCTCGAACAGATGGGTCAGACCCTTCTGCTTCGCCTTCTCCTCGATCGACTCGGCGACCTTCTTCTCAAAATTCGAATAGGCGTGGACGATGTACCAACGCGAAGCCATGTTCATCCCCACCCGCTCAGAACTGTGCATTCAGGACGAGGCCGATCACCCAGCCCATAAGCTGATCCGCAGCGAAGAAGAAGGCTGCAGCCAGAATGACCATGACGAAGACCATCAAGGTCGAAATCACGGTTTCCCGACGCGACGGCCAGGTCACCTTCGCGGTCTCGGAGCGCACCTGCTTCAGGAACGTAACTGGATCGGTTTTGGATGCCATTGAATGCTCACGCCTTAACGGCCCGTAAAGCCGATGAATCAGCCCCACGCGCCGCGTGTCTGTTGAACCCTACATAAAGACCGATTCCGAAAACCACAAGGGCTTTCCAGCCTTTTCACGACAAGTGGACGCATGGGCGTCCGGCCTCTTCCCTGTCGTCTTGCTCGCCGCTGCCGAGGGGCGCTGATCGAAAAAGCCTGGGAAGACTGGCAGGGGCAGCCGGGCTTGAACCGACGACCTGCGGTTTTGGAGACCGCCGCTCTACCAACTGAGCTATACCCCTATCCCGTTCGTCCGGGGCATCAAGTGCCGCCCCGTCTGAACCGTGGTGCTCCTTTAAGGCGGAGAAGGCAGGTTGGCAAGAGCTTTGTCGCGCCAGCCCTCGCCTTTTCCCCATGCTGCGATCGCGAAGGCCGGAGGGTCAGACTTTCACATAGCGCCGCCAGTCATGCTCCTCCGTAAAACCGAGAACCTCGCGAATCTTGCGGTTGGAGAGCAGCCCCTCATAGGTGTCGATCTCGCGGCGGAAGGGGACGTTCGGGAAGAATCGCTCGGCCAGCTCGCGGGTCGGCGTGTTGGCGGAGACGGTATTGTTGCAGGCGTTGAAGATCTCGAAGCCGAGTCCGTCCTTTTCGATGCACAGTTTGCAGATCTGGCCGAGGTCGCGGGCGTCGATATAGCTCCAGGCGATTCGCTTGCGCATCTCCGGATGGGCGAAATAGGTCGGAAAATTGGCATATTCATGCGGTTCGATGACATTGCCGATCCGCAAGGCGTAGATGTCGAAGCCGGAGCGCTCGGCGAAGGCCCGCGCGGTCTTCTCGTTCAACACCTTGGAGAGCCCGTAGCTGTCCATCGGGTTGACGTCGTAATCCTCTTCCAGAGGGAAGTGATGGAAGTCGCGATGGCCCTCGGCGAAGCAGACGCCGTAGGTGGTCTCGCTGGACGCGACGATGATCTTGCGGATGCCGAGCTTCACCGCCGCTTCGACGATGTTGTAGGTCCCCATGGTGTTGATGCGGAAGGTCTCGTTGTCCGGCTTGATGAGGATGCGCGGAATGGCGGCGAAGTGGACGACGGCATCATAGGGGCGGCCGCCCGTGTCGAGGTCGTCGAGATCGCGATGCATGCTGAGCGCGCTGTACACCTGACCAGCGTCGGTGATGTCGACGATCAGGTTGCTGACGCCCGGATGATCGAGCGGCACGAGGTCGAGATTGTGAACCTCGTATCCGGCGTCCACCAGATAGGGCACCACGTGCCGCCCCGCCTTGCCTGCGCCACCGGTAAAGAGAATACGCTTGCCCATGTCGGGTCCTCCACTGCGTTCGTTGCAACCGACATAGCGCCCTGCCCCGCGCAAGACAGGGCATGGCTTGCCCCATCCACAACGAAAAACGCGCCACCCGTCCGGGCAGCGCGTCTTCCAAAGTCTATCATGTCATCCGTGCCGTCGGCTTGCTGACGGCATCGTGGATCGTCGCTTACTCGACGATCGAAGCGACGATGCCGGCGCCGCGTGCAGATCGCGCTTGCGCGCCATCTGCACATCCTTCAACGCCGTCGGCTCGCTGACGGCATCGTGGATCGTCGCTTACTCGACGATCGAAGCGACGATGCCGGCGCCGCGTGCAGATCGCGCTTGCGCGCCATCTGCACATCCTTCAACGCCGTCGGCTCGCTGACGGCATCGTGGATCGTCGATTACTCGACGATCGAGGCGACGATGCCGGCGCCGACGGTGCGGCCGCCTTCGCGGATGGCGAAGCGCAGCTTTTCTTCCATCGCGATCGGAACGATCAGCTCGACGTCAACCGTGACGTTGTCGCCCGGCATGACCATTTCCGTGCCTTCCGGAAGCGTGACGATGCCCGTCACGTCCGTCGTGCGGAAGTAGAACTGCGGACGATAGTTCGTGAAGAACGGCGTATGACGGCCGCCTTCTTCCTTCGTCAGGATGTAGGCTTCGGCCTTGAACTTCTTGTGCGGCTTGACCGAACCCGGCTTGCAGAGAATCTGGCCACGCTCGACACCGTCACGGTTCACGCCGCGCAGCAGCGCGCCGATGTTGTCGCCGGCCTGGCCCTGGTCGAGCAGCTTGCGGAACATTTCAACGCCGGTGCAGGTCGTCTTGGTGGTCGGACGGATGCCGACGATCTCGATTTCCTCGCCGACCTTGACGATGCCACGCTCGACGCGGCCGGTCACGACCGTACCGCGGCCCGAGATCGAGAACACGTCTTCGATCGGCATCAGGAAGGGCTGGTCGATCGGACGTTCCGGGGTCGGGATATAGGCGTCGACCTGAGCCATCAGCTCGCGGATCGCGTCTTCGCCGATCTTCTTGTCCGAGTCTTCGAGAGCGGCCAGAGCCGAACCCTTGACGATCGGAATGTCGTCGCCGGGGAAGTCGTAGGACGACAGCAGTTCGCGCACTTCCAGCTCGACGAGCTCGAGAAGCTCGGCATCGTCAACCTGGTCGACCTTGTTCAGGAACACGACGATCGCCGGAACGCCGACCTGACGGGCGAGCAGGATGTGCTCGCGGGTCTGCGGCATCGGGCCGTCGGCGGCCGAGCAGACGAGGATCGCGCCGTCCATCTGGGCAGCACCGGTGATCATGTTCTTCACATAGTCGGCGTGGCCGGGGCAGTCGACGTGGGCATAGTGACGGTTGGCCGTCTCGTATTCGACGTGGGCCGTCGAGATGGTGATGCCGCGGGCCTTTTCTTCCGGAGCCGCGTCGATCTGGTCATACGCCTTGAACTCGCCGAAATACTTCGTGATCGCCGCCGTCAGCGACGTCTTGCCATGGTCGACGTGACCGATCGTCCCGATGTTCACGTGCGGCTTGTTGCGCTCAAACTTGCTCTTTGCCATGGGTCATTATCCTGTGATCGATAAGGAATGCGTCCAAAGCCCCGTTTTTCTTGCAACGGGCCTCCGGTTTGGGGAGGCACTTAAGGGTTTCGCAAGGATTGCGCAAGGGCTATTTGCGCCAGCATCGACGGCAAGGCGAACCCGCCGCGCCCTCCCCCGGCGCCCTGCGTGGAACCGGGGACCGATCCCGCCGCTTGTCGGTCAGTGGGGCGTTTCCATTTGGGACGAAATGGCCGCCAGCGCCCGCCAAGGCTGCGCAAAACAATCGCTTCCTTCAAATGCGACCGATTTTCGAGAGGTGGATTTCAGCCTTGCCTCATAGATCGGATGGACACGGCCTGCCCGTTGCCGCTCACGGAAAAGGATGACGCGCCATGACCCCACCGACAATGCCAGGACCGGTCTCCGGCGGTGCAGACGGCATGAAGCCGGTCGCCATTCTCGGTGCAGGTCTCGCCGGCCTTGTGGCGGCACGCGAACTCAAGCGCCGCGGCATCCCCGTCATCCTTTTCGAAGCCGCCAAGGTCATCGGCGGGCTCGCAGGGTCCTACAAGGATGCCGAAGGCTTCTCCTACGACATGGGCGCGCATTTCGTCTCGAATCGGCTGGCGCGGGAGCTCGACGCGGAAACCATCTGCCGCACGGTGACGCGCTATGGCGAGGCCGTGCAGGTGGGCGACAGGCGCTATGGCTACCCCTTCGGCCTGCTGCGCGCGCCGCATTATGTGGCGAGTGCACTTGCGGCACGGCTTTCGGAACCGCCGGTCCGCAACGCGGCCGATTGGTTCACCCGGAACTACGGCGCCGCCCTTGCCCGCGACGTCGCCATTCCGCTCGCGGAAGCCTGGTCCGGGGCGAGCGCCGAGGATCTTGCACCCTCCGTGGGCGAGAAGATGCGCGGCGGCATGGCCCGCTCGTTGATGCTGAAGGCCGCCGCCCGCCTCACGGACCGCGCCGTCTGCATCGGCTATTCGCATGAGATGCCGGAACGCCCCTCGGTCTACCATGTCTACCCCGAAGGTGGCATTGCACGCCTACTGGAACCCACAGCCCGCGAGGTCAGCGACACGATCCGCCTCAATGCCCCTGTCGAAGCGGTGATCGTCGAGGGTGAACGGGTTCGCGCGGTTCGGGTTCGCGGCGAAACCATCGCGGTTTCCGCCGTGATCAGCACCGCCCCCGTCACCGTTCTGCCGAAGCTGGTGCAGGGCAGCCGCCGGCTCGACCACCTCTCTGCCTTCCGCTATCGGCCGATGATCTTCGTCAATTTGCGCTTTGCCGGTCGCAATCTCCTGCCGGACACCATGCTTTGGGTGCCGGACCGCAGCCAGCCGTTTTTCCGCCTGACCGAGGCGCCGCGCTCCATGCCCTGGCTGGCGCCGGAGGGAAAAACCCTGATCACTTTCGATATCGGCTGCGACCGGGATGATGCCGCCTGGTCGATGTCGGACGAGGCGCTCGCTCGGCTCTGCCTGGAAGGGCTGACGCGCCTCAACCCTGCTCTGGCGCATCGCTATCTCGGCCTCGGCGGCGTCCTGCGCACGCCGATCGCCTATCCTGTCTATCTCAATGCCTATGAGGACGACCGCAAGCGCTTCGGCCAGTCGACCGGCATCGACGGTCTCTACAGCATCGGCCGCAACGGCGAATTCGCCCATATCCTCATGGAAGACATCTACTGGCGCAGCCTGCGTCAGGTCGAGGCGATCGATGGCTATCTGCGCGGCGCCGCGCCGCCGCGTGAGGCTGGCCGCTCTTGGCCGCCACACCGCCAGGCGGCCTGACCGCCTTCTTGCGAACCATTCGCACCGGCCCCAGTTTGGCCGCCCAAAGGGAGGGCTCGACAGTGAAGGAGCAAGGGCGCGCTTCAATGCCGGCGTTGCAGCCAAGGGATCCGACGCACTCAGGCCTCGGCTGGTCCTTCGTCCTGCCCACTGTCACGCGCAGCGAGCCGCGAAGGGGCAAGCCGGCATGAGTCTCGAGGAGATGGTTTTCCGGCTTGGTCTTGCCAGCGCGGCTGGCCTGCTGCTCGGCCTTGACCGCGAGGTTCGGGGCATCGCTGCCGGTATCCGCACCCATGCGCTGGTCGCGCTCAGCGCGGCGCTCATCACCATCTCGGCCCTGCTGATCCATGAGGACCTTGGCCAGCACGGCGCGTCCGGCAGCGATCCGCTCCGGGTGATCCAGGGACTGGCACAGGCCGTCGGCTTCATCGCTGCCGGCGCCATCTTCGTGTCACGCGGTGCCGTTCACAACCTGACCTCCGCCGCCAATATCTGGCTTGCCGCCGCTCTCGGCATCGCGGCCGGCGCGGGGCAGACCAAGCTTCTCCTCATCGGCCTCGCCTTCGGCGCAATGATCCTCACCCTCGTCCGTATCAGCGAACGCCTCATTCCCGGCAGCATCAAATCCGCTCAGGAAGACACGCGCGTCAGCGATAGTGAATGAAGCAGGATGAATGTGTGGAGCGGGTAGCGGGAATCGAACCCGCGTATTCAGCTTGGAAGGCTGCTGCTCTACCATTGAGCTATACCCGCGGGGGTCTCGATCCGAGTGCGGAATGGTGGAGGGAGTTGGATTTGAACCAACGTAGGCTGAGCCAACGGATTTACAGTCCGTCCCCTTTAACCACTCGGGCATCCCTCCAGTCTTCCGTCTGGATCGAGCGACCAGTGTGCAGCATCGTCTTCGGCGGTTGCTCCGTTGCCGTGCTGCGCGGGCTATATGACCGCCCCGTTTCCTCCTGTCAACACGAGCTTCGGGAAAAAATGCCGGCCGATCCACAGACCGTTCCGCCCCTGCCCTTCGCGCCGGCCCCTCATGTGTGAAAACGGTTTCGCCTTGCCCTGCCGGCCGCTATAAGCAGCGCATGACAAAAGATATTCCCGGCGACAAGACCGCCAAGGACAGCCATTACGCCACGCTGCGGCGGGCGCATCGAGACCAGAAGCGGGAGCGCGGCGAGATCCCGACGCCCAAGCACGACCGACGTCGGCCCGCCGAGCCCTGGTCGCCGCCGGCGGTCAGCCCCGATCTCGTGCAGCTTTACGGCATTCATACGGTGAAAGCGGCAATCGCCAATCCCGAGCGGACGATTCTCGGTTTGAAGGTCACGCAGAATGCCCTGGCGCGGCTGGAGATCGGCGAGCCGGAGGCCCTGCCCTTCCCGGTCGAGCTCGTGTCGCCGCAGGCGCTGGACCGCGTGCTCGGCCCCGATGCCATCCACCAGGGCGCCCTGCTCGAAACGCGGCCCCTGCCGGTGCGCCGCCTGTCCGCGCTGTCGAACAGTCCGCTGGTGCTTGTCCTCGATCAGGTGACCGACCCGCACAATGTCGGCGCGATCATGCGCTCGGCGGTCGCCTTCGACGCCGGGGCCGTCATCACCACCATGCGCCACAGCCCGACCGAATCGGGCGTGCTCGCCAAGTCCGCCTCCGGCGCGCTGGAGCTGATCCCCTATATCCAGATCACCAATCTCGCCGATGCACTCGAAGAGCTGCACGGCCTCGGCTTCTCCTCCATCGGGCTCGATTCGGAGGGGCCGGCGCCGCTCGAAGCCACGCTCTCCGGCACCAAGGTGGCCCTGGTGCTCGGCGCGGAAGGAAAGGGCCTGCGGCAGAAGACGCGCGCCACCTGCCAGGCGCTCGCAAGGCTCGACATGCCCGGCGCAATAAAATCCCTGAACGTGTCCAACGCCGCCGCCATCGCGCTCTACGCCACGCGGCGGCACCTCTGCCTCTAACGCGAAATCCCCGGACTGGCCGGGGATTTCGTTGTCTCACGTCGAGAACCGGCGCTCAGGCAGCCCGGGCAAGACCTTCATGGGTCTTGATCGTTTCATGCGCCGCATCGATGGCGGCGGTCCGCGCATCCGGACCGAGCGCCAGGCCCTCGGCGCGAACGATCTCGACATCCGTCACGCCGATGAAGCCGAGCGTGTTGACCAGCAGCGGCTCCTGGTGGTCCATGATGGCGGCCGGCGATCCCTCGCCATAGACGCCGCCGCGCGCCGAGGCGATCACCACCTTGCGGCCGCCCGCCAGACCTTCGACGCCCGCTGCGCCGTAGCGGAAGGTCTTGCCAGCCACGAGAATCCGGTCGAGCCAGGCCTTGAGCTGCGTCGGGACGGTGAAATTGTACATGGGTGCGCCGATGACGACGACGTCGGCCGCCAGGAATTCGGCCAGCACATCGCGCCCCGCCGGCGCGGCGCCGAGATCGGTCGCGGCCAGATGGTCGAGCGGTTCCGAGACCAGATCGTGATAGGTCACGGACGAGCCGGGATGTTCGGCCGTGAGCCGGGCGACGATTGCCGCCGTCAGGCCGCGCGAGACCGACTGGTCGCCGAGGATGCCGGAATCGAGATGGAGAATGTTCATGGGAGCGAGCCTCGCCTTGCAGGATTGAAGAGTGCGGTGGTCTTGGCTAACCATATGGCGACAGAAACGATGGGGCCGGTAGACGGCCGGATTCCGACACAGCGTTTCCTTTGGGAAACGCTGCCGCCGTTTAAAGAGGGGATGCGCTGATGCAGGACCTGAACGACATCGCCCATTTCGTCGCCGTCGTCCGGCATGGCGGCTTCTCCGCCGCCGCCCGCGCGCTCGATCTGCCGAAATCGCTGTTGAGCAAGCATGTCGCCGAGCTCGAACGGCAGCTGGGCGTTCGTCTCCTCGAACGCTCGACGCGCATGCTGCGGGTGACCGATGTCGGCCAGCACTTTTTCGATCACTGCGAACAGGCGCTTGCCAGCATCGAGGCGGCAGAGGCGGCGGCGGCCATGGCGCGGTCCGCGCCGCGCGGCCTCGTCCGCCTCGCCTGCCCGCTCGGCTTTGCGCCGCTTCTGTCCTTCATCCTTCCCGAGTTTCACCGGCGGTTTCCCGAAGTGACCCTGCGGATCATCGTGTCCAACCGGCGTGTCGATCTCGTCTCCGAGCGGATCGACGTGGCGCTGCGGGCGCGGCCGGAGGTGGAGATGGACGAGCAGCTCGTCGTGCGCCGGATGGGGGACAATGCCAGCCATCTCGTCGCCAGCCCGTCCCTCATCGACCGGCTGGGGCAACCGACGATCGATACGCTGTCGCAGTTTCCGACCCTCTCCATGGCGGAGGAGCGCGCCGAGGACCATTGGAGCCTGATCAGCACGCATGGGGAGCGCAGGGACATCGTCCACCGGCCGCTGATCGGCTGCGGCGATTTCAATCTGCTGGAAACGTCGGCCATCGAAGGCATCGGCGTCGCGCTTCTGCCCGAACACATGACCGACCGGGCGATTCGCGCGGGATTGCTCGTCCGCGTCCTGCCGGACTGGTCGACCGACGCTGCCGTCGCGCATCTCGTCTTCACGACAAGGCAGGGCATGCTGCCCGCCGTGCGCGCCCTGATCGACCACTTCGCCGAGATGCTGCCCGCAACCATGGCCCGCTGCCGCGAGGTCGACCATCCCCAGGCCGCCAAGGCCCGCACCGCCCTGCCCAGGCCGCTCCCGCAGGCCGCAGAATAGACCGACCGTCTTTTCGCTTTACACACCAGCTCAATATGCTAGTGCGGTTCCGCTGCCCTTATAGCTCAGTTGGTAGAGCACCTGATTTGTAATCAGGGGGTCCCGGGTTCGAGTCCTGGTGGGGGCACCATTTTTATCTTCGAGCAATTCTTCCGCGCTGACGGCCACGGACTCGCGTTGCCGTCTTAGCGAACGCGGAAACACCAGGTGAAGCTTCGGCCTCACCCGGTGATTTTCGCTCCGCAAGCTGATCTCAGTCGTCGAGCGAATCGGCCTGGTCGTCGTTCGAACCGGACTGATCGTCGGCGGAGCCCTGCTGATCCTCGTCCGATGCATCGTCTTCGGTCGCGGAATCGTCGTCATCGACCTTCTGCTTCTTTTCGAGCGTCTTCTTGTCCTTGAGCGCCTTCTTGTCGGCTCTGTCCTGCTCCTGCTTGGCCTTCTTGTCCGCCTTGTCCTGCTCGTGCTTGGCCTTCTTCTCGGACTCCGTCGTCTGCTTGGTCGCCTTGTCCTCGGCCTTGGTGGTTTTCTTGTCGGATTTCGATTGATCCTTGGTGGCCTTCCTGTCCGATTTGGTCTGGTCCTTGCTGGCCTTCTTGTCGGACTTCGACTGGTCCTTGGCCGCCTTGTCGGACTTCTGCGACCCGGTTTCGGACTTCGTCTCGCTGCGCGCCTCGCCGCGCTTGGCGAGAGCCTGGCCGAGCGAAGGCAGGGCGACGCCCGACAGGATCAGGCCTGCCGTCAGCACAGCCGTCAGAAATGCACGCTTTACACGGATCATGAATGTCTCCTCATCTGTAAGTTTCTTGTTGCCGAGCACCATCGCCGAAGGGCCCCTAAAAGCGAGTTCCCTGCGATGTTAAGATTTGAGCGATAGGTGAATTTCCGCGGCGGTGGGCGCAGAGGACACCAGCGTCGCTGCGAGGCACCGAGCCGGAAGGCGAAGGCAATCGGGTCGATCCGCGCCGTGTCATCCGGCAGGCTTTCCCGCCGTTTCCTCTGCGACCCCGCCACTCGAACATTTTCCCCTTGATCCTGCAGCGTTTTCGGAAAAGATGCGGCGAGTGCTGCGGATCAGGAAAGACGTCAGTCGGCCATGGGAAGACCCTTCGACACCATCGCCTTTGCCGCCTCGCCGACCGAAGAGGCGCAGCAGGCGGCCGAGGAGTTGCGGGCCATCTACGGCTCGGTGGAACAGGAAGAGGCCGATATCATCGTTGCGCTCGGCGGTGATGGCTTCATGCTCCAGACGCTTCATCAGACCATGAACAGCGGCAAGCGCGTCTATGGAATGAACCGCGGCTCGGTCGGCTTTCTCATGAATCGCTACAGCACGGTGGGCCTGCGCGAGCGGGTATCGAAAGCGGTGGAAAACGCGTTCCGTCCGCTCGAAATGGCGACGACCGATGCGGACGGCCGGCAGTTCAGCGCGCTTGCCATCAACGAGGTCTATCTCTTCCGCCAGTCCTACCAGGCCGCCAAGCTGCAGATCAGCGTCGACGGGCGTATCCGGCTGGAAGAGCTGATCTGCGATGGCGTTCTGCTTGCGACCCCGGCCGGATCGACGGCCTACAATCTCTCCGCCCATGGGCCGATCCTGCCGCTCGAGGCACCGCTGCTGGCGTTGACGCCGGTCAGCCCCTTTCGTCCGCGCCGCTGGCGTGGCGCGCTGCTGCCCAACCGGGTCACGGTGGAGATCGATATTCTCGAGGCGGAAAAGCGGCCGGTCAATGCCGTGGCGGACCATGTCGAAGTGAAGTCGGTCGTCAAAGTCAGAATTGCCGAATCGGAGGAAATGACCGCGCGCATCCTCTCCGATCCGGATTATTCCTGGGCGGACCGGATCCTGGCCGAACAGTTTTCCAATTGAGGCTTCGCTCGTTTCGGCACAGCCCTGCTCGTCATGCCAGCGACTTGCCGTTCCGCAGCCAAGCGGTCACAATGGCAACGCCTCGACGAGGCGGAAAGCGGTTCCCCTTCGCGGGCAAGGCTTATGCATGCTGAAACGGTTTCTCTCATTCGATCGAACGGACTCTCCCATGGCCCGCTGGACCACCCTCGCCGTTTCCGCCCTCCTGCTCCTCTCCGCCCCGCCGCTGCATGCGCAGCAGAGCGTGCTGCCGGAAAACGTGCTGCCGGAGAACGTGACCTTCGTGACCAGCACCGGCTTCTGGGAAGAAAGCGCCGACGCGGCAGCCCAATCCGGCGATGCCAAACCTGCGTCCGCAGGGCGGCGTGGCTATTACAAGCTGATCGCGTTGCGCCAGCCGGAAGGCAATGCCCATATCGTGCTGCAGCAGATCGCGCTCGAAGCCGAAGGCCCCAAGGTGGTGACCTCGGCGGAGCTGGAGGAATTCAGTCGAATGAAAGCCTTCGTCACCGATATCCGGCCGGAGAGCTCGGATGGCGTCACATCGCAGCCGGGGCTCTTCGCCACCGTCTATCTGCGCACGGACCCGTCCGAAGCCGAGCCGCAGGGATGGACGGTGCTGATCGACGACATCGGCGATATCCGCATCGAGCGGGCCAGCAACTGACCTTTCGCCGGCGGGTGGCCTGCCGGCCCCATGAGGGGCCGGCGACACGAGGTCAGGCGATATCGTCCACCACGGCATCGGCGCCGCCGGCGACGCGATGCGCCAGCGCCGCTTCCATGAACGGGTTCAGTGCCCCATCCAGCACATCGGAGGGCGCCGTGCTTTCCACGCCGGTCCGCAGGTCCTTCACCAGCTGGTAGGGCTGGAGGACGTAGGAGCGAATCTGGTGGCCCCAGCCGATCTCGGTCTTGGATGCGGCTTCGGCATTGGCCGCCTCTTCCCGCTTCTTCAGCTCCGCTTCGTAGAGCCGCGCGCGCAGCATGTCCCAGGCCTTGGCCCGGTTCTTGTGCTGGGAGCGTTCCTGCTGGCACTGCACGACGATACCGGACGGGATATGCGTGATCCGCACGGCCGAGTCGGTGGTGTTGACGTGCTGACCGCCAGCGCCCGAGGAGCGATAGGTATCGATCCGGCAGTCGCTTTCGTTGATGTCGATCTGGATCGAATCGTCGACGACCGGATAGACCCAGATGGACGAGAACGAGGTGTGGCGCCGCGCATTGCTGTCATAGGGCGAAATCCGCACCAGGCGGTGAACGCCCGATTCGGTCTTCAGCCAGCCATAGGCGTTCTGGCCCTTGACGAGCAGCGTTGCGGACTTGATGCCCGCTTCTTCCCCGTCATGGATTTCCATCAGCTCGACCTTGAAGCCCTGGCGTTCGGCCCAGCGCGTGTACATGCGCAGAAGCATGTTCGCCCAGTCCTGGCTTTCCGTGCCGCCGGCGCCGGAATGCACTTCCAGATAGGTGTCGTTGCTGTCGGCCTCGCCGGACAGCATGGCTTCCACCTGGCGCCGTGCTGCTTCCGCGCTCAGGGTCTTGAGCGCCGCTTCAGCATCCTTGACGATATCCGTATCGCCCTCTTCCTCGCCGAGCTCGATGAGCTCGATGCTGTCGCGCATCTGGGTTTCCAGCGCGCGCACGCCGCTGATGGCGTCGTCGAGGTTCTGGCGCTCGCGCATCAGCTTCTGCGCTTCGCCGGCATCGTTCCAAAGCGTCGGGTCTTCCGCCTTGTTGTTCAACCAGTCCAGTCGTCTTACCGCCTGATCCCAGTCAAAGATGCCTCCTCAGCAGGCTTATGGCCTGCTTGATGTCGTCGACAATATTCTCGATTTCGGTGCGCATTGTCCTGCTCTGTCAGAAGTCCGTTCAAGGAGTGGCCGTCCATAGCCAGCGCCGCCGCATCTGTCAAAGGCGGCGGCGGGGCATTGGAAGACGGTGCGGGTCAGAAGAGCCCGTTGGTGCCGGAGGTGACCGCCTGGTTGGCCTGCGGCGAGGTCCGCAGGATTTCCTCCGGCGGCACATAGGCATCGGTGCCGCCGATGACCTGATAGTCGTCAGCCGGACCCGTGCCGGGCTTGAAGGCTTCCATGATCATGTCCGGATCCCCCTCGGCGGAGGCCATGCCGGTCTTGCGGTTGACCGGGATGAGGCTCATGCCCTCCGGCGGCACGAACTGGGTCGGGCGCGTATCCTTCAACGCCGCCTGCATGAATTCGTTGAACACCGGTGCGGCCAGCCCGCCGCCGGTGGCGCCGCGGCCGAGCGGAGCCGGATTGTCGAAGCCGAGATAGAGGCCGGCCACGAGGTCGGGCGTATAGCCGACGAACCAAGCGTCCTTTTCGTCATTGGTCGTGCCGGTCTTGCCGGCGACCGGACGGTCGAGGGTGATCTTGCCGGCCGCGGTGCCGCGCGTGATCACGCCTTCCATCATCGAGGTGATCTGGTAGGCCGTCATCGGATCCAGCACCTGCTGGCGATTGTCGGTCAGCACCGGCTCGCTCTGGTTCTCCCAATCGGCGGCGTTGCAGGTGTCGCAGCCGCGCTCCTCATGCCGGAAGATGGTCTTGCCGTAGCGATCCTGGATGCGGTCGATCATCGACGGCTTGATCTGCTTGCCGCCATTGGCAATGACCGAATAGGCCGAAACCATGCGCAGCACCGTCGTTTCGCCCGAGCCGAGCGACATGGCGAGCACCGGCAGCATCTTGTCGTAGATGCCGAAGCGTTCGGCATATTCGGCAACCAGGTTCATGCCCATGTCGTTGGCAAGCCGGACGGTCATCAGGTTGCGCGACTTTTCGATGCCGAGCCGCAAGGTCGATGGACCCGCCGATCCGCCCCCATAATTCTCCGGCCGCCAGACCTGGCCGTTGGTGACCAGCTCGAAGGGCGCGTCGAGGATAACGGAAGCGGGCGTATAGCCGTTGTCGAGCGCCGCAGCGTAGACGAAGGGCTTAAAGGAGGAGCCGGGCTGCCGCATGGCCTGGGTGGCGCGGTTGAATTCCGATTGGGCATAGGAGAAACCGCCGACCATGGCGAGCACGCGGCCGGTCTGCGGGTCCATGGCGACAAGCCCGCCCTGCACCTTCGGCGGCTGGCGCAGGCGATAGGTCCCGTCCTTGCCGAGCGGCTCGACGAAGACGACATCGCCGGCGCTGAGCACGCCATCCGGCGAGCGGGCGGATCGACGCTGGCTGCTGGAGGAGCGATAGGCCCATTCCATCGCATTGGCCGGGATCCGCCCGGTCACCCGGTCTTCGCCCACCTTGCCGCCGGCATCCTTGCTCGGCTGCAGTCCGATGTCGACGCCGGTCTTGTCGGCGGAGAGCACGACGGCAAGCTTCCACTCCGGAACGTCGGAGAGCCCGTCGAGCTTGCCCAGCGCCGGACCCCAGTCGCTGCCGATCTCGATCGTCTTCAGGGGGCCATGGAACCCGCGCCGCTCGTCATAGCTGACCAGCGCGTCCTGCAGCGCCTTGCGCGCGGCGATCTGCATCTGCGGATCGAGCGAGGTGCGCACGGAAAGCCCGCCTTCGAGCAGCGCGTTCTCGCCGTATTTCTGGATGATCTGCCGGCGCACTTCCTCGGAGAAGTAATCCGACGCGAAGAGATGCGACCCGCCGCGACGCACGCGGACGCCGAGCGGCTGCTTCTTGGCTTCCTCGCCATCGGCATGCGTCACATAGCCGTTCTCGACCATGCGATCGATGACCCAGTTGCGTCGCTCCAAGGCGGCAGCCTCGCGGCGGAACGGATGGTAATTGGCCGGCCCCTTCGGCAGCGCGGCGAGATAGGCGGTTTCGGCAATGGTCAGTTCGGTGACCGACTTGTCGAAATAGGTCAGCGCGGCGCCGGCAATGCCATAGGCATTGAGGCCGAAGAAGATCTCGTTGAGATAGAGTTCGAGGATTCGATCCTTCGAATAGGCCTGCTCGATCCGGAAGGAGAGAATGGCCTCCTTGATCTTGCGATCGAAGGTCTGGTCGGCCGTCAGCAGGAAGTTCTTGGCGACCTGCTGGGTGATGGTCGACGCGCCGACAGGGCGGCGACCGGACCCGATGTTCTGCGCATTGACGAGGATGGCGCGGCCGAGACCGGTCAGGTCGACGCCCGGGTGCTGGTAGAAGTTCTTGTCTTCGGCCGAGATGAAGGCGGCCTTCACACGGTCGGGAATGGCCTGGATGGGCAGATAGAGGCGGCGTTCGCGCGCATATTCGGCCATGAGCTCGCCATTGCCGGCATGGACGCGGGTGGTGACCGGCGGGGCATAGGTGCTCAGCACCTCGTAATCCGGCAGATCGCGCGTCACATTGGCGAGGTAGAGAGCCGCTCCGCCTGCTGCCAGCAGGATCAGGAATGCGCCTGCGCCGAAGAAATAGCCAATCAATCTGATCATTGCTTGGGTACCGGTCCCTTCCATCCATCTGGTGCCGTCGTCGCCTGTCGAAAAGACAGGGCGGCAGGCTTCATGGCACGCGGCAGCGCATAGCCCCTGCAGCCCGGACAATCCAGCCCAACCTGCCGTCATGCCCGTCACTTTTCGGCAAGCGTTGTCACAGCCGGTGCAATGCACGGGCAGAGGGAGCACCGAGCCCGGTGCGCGAGTCATTGCCGTGACTGACACTCTAGCCGGTAAGCGATCGGAATGTGAGGAAAATAGGGCTTTCGCCGGAATTGGCGCGGGAAAGCGCGGGGCGCGGTCCCCGTCTGTTGCCCGCTCGCCACGCCGTGGCGGCCGGCTGTCAGCCGCCGTTCTTTGCGCCACCGAGCCGATAGCGACGCACGGCCTCGGCCAGATGATCGGCAACCTTGCGCCGCCATGCGGGATCGACGAGCAGTTTTTCGTCGTCCTTGTTCGACATGAAGCCGATCTCGAGCAGGATCGACGGGACATCGGGGGCCTGCAGCACGCGAAAGCCCGCAAAGCGGTGCGGATTGTTGATCAGGTTGATCTGCCCCTCGAAGGAGGACACCACCGATCGCGCGAGGTTGATCGAAAAAGCCTGAGTCTCGCGCCGGGTGAGATCGATCAGGATATCGGCCACCTCGGCGGGTTCGTCGCTGAGCGCGACGCCGGCGATCTGGTCGGAGAGGTTCTCCCGTTCCGCAAGGCTAGCCGCCAAGTGGTCGGATGCCTTGTCGGAGATCGTGTAGACGGTGGCGCCGCGGATATCGTGCTGCTTCAACGTATCGGCATGCAGGGAGATAAAGAGGTTCGCCCCCTTCTGCCGGGCGATCTGCACGCGCTCGTTCAGCGAAAGAAACTCGTCCGCGTCGCGGGTCAGCACGGCCTTCACCCCCTGCTCCCGGTTCAGCCGTTCGGCGAGTTCGCGGGCGAAGGCGAGCGTGATGGTCTTCTCTTCCATCTTGGAATCGACGCCGATGGCTCCGGTATCGATCCCGCCATGTCCGGCATCGACCGCGATGACGAACTGCCCGGGATCGGTCTTGGCCGGCTGCGCGACCTTGGGCACGGCGATGCTTCCGGTCCATTTCTGCTCGTCGAGGAGACCCCGGAAGCGCGCGCGATCCACCCGCTCGGCATCCAGCACCAGCCGGAAGCTCTTGCCGCCGTCATCGCTCTTGACGTCCGCGGCGGTCACCGCGACGGGCTTGATGGCTGTGAACACGATGCGGGCGCTGCGGGCGCCCATGGCGCCATAGCGGATCTCGCGGAACAGGCCCCGGGCCTGCATGTCCTCCGCCTTCACGCCGAAAGCGGTCTCGGGCAGGTCGACGATGACCCGGACGGGGTTGTCGACATAGCGGACCAGAAACTCCGGCTTACGGTCGAAATCGAGCACGACACGCGTTCGCGCGTCATCGCCGGCAATGCGCGCGCCATAGGCCAGAAGCGGCTTGGAAGCGGTGTCTCCCGGACCTGCGTCGGCGGCTGCGCCGTCCTGCGCAAAGGCGGGGAAAGCGAAGGCGAGAGCGAGCGACAGGACCAGGCGTTGCAGGATCGGCAAAGCGAAAAGGCTCCCTCGTGGCGCGCAAGGCACGCATCGTTCGAACACGGCTCGCCCGTCTCCGGCGTTCGCAACGACCTTACGTCGAGACTTACCCGGGCGCGTCTGCGGGCGAGGCAGATCCCATCCATGAAGGAGGATGGTTAACCAAAGCTTGCCGAGCTTGACGGGGACGAAGCGAGGCGGGCGACGCCATCAAGCAAATGGACCTGAATTATGGCAATCCCGGCTTTTCCCTTGCCATTGTGACATGGAAACCATAAAAGCGTCATAGGTTAAAAGTGTTGACGGGATAGAATCGACGACCGGCCGCCAGGGTCTCTCGATCCAGGCGCCAGAGCATGATCCGGACTGGGCACAGTGCCCGCATTTGGCTCCCTGCTCGCTTGAAGAGCGTTTCATCCGCCGTCGCCCCACTTTGCACCGCATTTCGAATCGAGAACAACCGGCGGTGGCCGGACGGTGCTGTGAGCACCAAGCCCGATGATCGGGCATCTTCAACGGGCCCGAACGGGTCTTGGACATTGGCATTCTTGTTTGGTCTTCGATGGTGTCGCAGCAGGATCGGTCGGTAGCGGAAAGACCCGGTAGCACGTCGCTTCCGGTTGCCGCCCGGCTGCCCGCGCATCAGCACGGACCGGCAGGACATCATCTATCCGGCGATCGCCGCGAATTCGGCGGGACGCTTCCTTCGGGATGTGCTCTTCCCTCGCGGCCGCGCCGAGGAGCACCACGTAAATGGCAGAGAAAATGCTTATCGACGCGTCTCACGCCGAGGAGACGCGCGTCGTTGTCGTACGCGGCAACCGCATAGAAGAGTTCGACTTCGAGTCCGAACACAAGAAACAGATCCGCGGCAACATCTACCTGGCCAAGGTGACCCGGGTCGAGCCGTCGCTGCAGGCGGCCTTCGTCGATTACGGCGGCAACCGCCACGGTTTCCTGGCCTTCGCGGAAATCCACCCCGATTATTACCAGATCCCGCTTGCCGACCGCCAGGCGCTGCTGCGTGCCGAAGCCGAGGAAGCCCGCCGCGACGACGACATCGAGCATGTCGAGACCGGCACCAACCTCGGTGACACCGCCGAGAGCGACGAGGCGGACGACGAGGCTCCCCTCGCCGCGCGCGGCTCGGTCGAAGAGATCGTCGAAGACTCATCCGAAACCGAGACGATCGACACCGTCAGCGACACCGGCGAGGCGGCCGCCCTCGAACCGGTCGAGGCTGCGGAGGTTCCCGCCGAAGAGCCGAAGGCCAAGCCGAAGCGCGCCCGCCGCTCCAAGAAGGCAATCGCCGCCGAGGCCGCCGCTCTCGAGGCCAAAGCCGCAGCCGAAGCCGGCGTGGCCGACGAACCGTCTGCCGAAGATACGATCGGCACGACGACGGCCGATGCTGCAGAGGGCGAGACAGACGCGTCCGGCGAACAGTCCGTTGATGAACAGTCCGTCGATGATCAGTCCGGCGACCATCAGGATGACGCGAACGAGAGCGACGAGGGCCGTGGCCCGAACGGCTCCATGGCCGCCATGGTCGATGCCGACACGATCTCCGAGGCCCGCCGGTCTTCCGATGACGACGATGACGATGGTCATGTCGAAGAGAAGGAAGTCATCGAATCCGTTGGCGCCGAAGACGCCATGGAAGAGGTGCCGGACCGCCAGGCCCGCCGCCCGCGCAAGCAGTACCGCATCCAGGAAGTGATCAAGCGCCGGCAGATCCTGCTCGTGCAGGTCGCCAAGGAAGAGCGGGGCAACAAGGGCGCGGCGCTGACCACCTATCTCTCGCTCGCCGGCCGCTATTCGGTCCTGATGCCGAACACGGCGCGCGGCGGCGGCATTTCCCGCAAGATCACCAACCCGCAGGACCGCAAGCGCCTGAAGGAAATCGCCAAGATGCTCGACGTGCCGCAGGGCATGGGCGTCATCCTGCGCACCGCCGGCGCCAACCGCACCAAGGTCGAGGTCAAGCGCGACTTCGAATATCTGATGCGCCTGTGGGAGAATGTCCGGACGCTGACGCTCTCGTCGACCGCGCCGTGCCTCGTCTATGAGGAAGGATCGCTGATCAAGCGCTCGATCCGCGACCTCTACAACAAGGACATTTCCGAAATCGTCGTCGCCGGCGAGAACGGCTACCGCGAAGCCAAGGCCTTCATGAAGATGCTGATGCCGAGCCACGCCAAGGTGGTTCAGCCCTATCGCGACGTGCATCCGATCTTCTCGCGCTCCGGCATCGAAGCCCAGCTCGACCGCATGCTGCAGCCGCAGGTCACGCTGAAGTCGGGCGGCTACATCATCATCAACCAGACCGAAGCGCTTGTGGCGATCGACGTCAACTCCGGCCGTTCGACGCGCGAGCATTCGATCGAGGACACGGCGCTCCAGACCAATCTGGAAGCCGCGGAAGAGGTGGCGCGCCAGCTGCGTCTGCGCGACCTTGCCGGCCTGATCGTGGTCGACTTCATCGACATGGAAGAAAAGCGCAACAACCGCGCGGTCGAGAAGCGTCTGAAGGACCATCTGAAGAACGATCGCGCGCGCATCCAGGTCGGCCGCATCTCGCATTTCGGCCTGCTCGAAATGTCGCGCCAGCGCATCCGCGCCTCGGTGCTGGAATCGACCACCCAGGTCTGCTCGCATTGCGGCGGCACCGGCCATGTGCGCTCGCAGTCGTCTGTCGCGCTGCATGTGCTGCGCGGCGTCGAGGAATATCTGCTCAAGAACACGACCCACAACATCACCGTCCGCACCACGCCGGACATCGCGCTCTACCTGCTCAACCACAAGCGCTCGACCATCACCGACTACGAGGCGCGCTTCGGCGTCCAGATCATCGTGGCGGCGGACGGGCTGGTCGGGGCGCAGCACTTCGCGATCGACCGCGGCGAAGCCGTGGAGAACCCGGTCCGGATCGAGCAGCTGATGCAGTTCGAAGCGATCCCCGAAGACGAGGACGACGATATCGTCATCGAGGAGGAGATCGACGAAGAGGACGAGCCGGTCGTCGCCGAGGCGAAGGCCGAGCGTGAGCAGGGTGACGACCAGAACGGCCGTAAGCGCAAGCGCCGTCGCCGCCGTCGTGGTGGCCGCGGTGAAGGCGAAGCCAATGGCGAGGCCGGCGGTTCGGACGAAGGCTCCGCCGAATCCGACGACGACAGCGACGAGGGTGACGACGAGGACGAAGCCGCAGCAACGGGCGACGGAGTCGACACCACGGCCGGCGAGTCCGGCGAGGATCGCCAGAAGCGCAAGCGCCGCCGGCGCGGCAAGCGCGGTGGTCGCCGCAATCGCGATGAGGATGGCACGGCGGATGCCGGCGATGCCGGCGCCCTTTCGACCACGCTCGCCTCGGACGAGGCGGACGAAGACGACGCGGCTGCCAGCGTGGGCGACGACGATGCGATCACCGAGGTCGAACTGACGGGCAGCGAGACCGCTGACACGGAAGAAGTGGCCGAGGCCGTCGAAGCCCCGCGCCGTCGCAGCCGCCGTGGCCGCGCGGCCGAGGGTAGCGAAGCAGCGGTCGTGGCCGAAACTCCGGACGAGGCGGACGCACCGACCGCCGATGCGGGCCTGGACGCCGCAGTCGAAGCCGAGCCTGTCGCCGCGGAGCCGGCTGCTGCAGTGGAACCGGCAGAGCCTGCGGAGACCGCAGCAGAGGCTGTCGCCGAGACGGCCGAGGGGACTGCGGAAGAGACGGACCGCCCGGTTCGCAACAACCGCAATCTCGATGCCATCGCCACCGAACCGGTGGTGCGCTCTTCCGTCGCAAGCAGCGACGCGGACGGCGAAGAGGCGGCCAAGCCGAAGCGCGGTGGCTGGTGGCAGAAGCGCGGCTTCTTCTGAGAGCCGCCAAGCCAATAGACTTGCGAAAAACCGCCGGCGCTCCCGGCGGTTTTTTTGTGCTTGATCTCGTCGGGCTCTCAGCCGGCCGACACGGCCTGGAAGAAGCGCACATAGCGCTCCCTCAGCCCCGGCTGCAGACAGTCGGCAATCATCAGCGCCAGAGCGAAGATGCCGTTCAGCTCCGTCTCCTCGGCCAGCAGCTCCGTCAGGTAGACGGCCACCTCGTCATAGTCACACGGCCGCGCACGAACCGCGGCGACGAAAGCACCGAGAGAAACGGAGAGGCTGGCCCCGAGCGCCTGGTCGCGCTCCTGCGCGCCGAGCGGCAGCGCCCTGATCGACAGGAGCGTGTAGAGATCGAGAAAGGTCAAGAGGGCCGAATAGTTCTCCGCCTCCGCAGGCAGCCCCGCAGCCGCAAACAGCGAGCGTTTGCTCTCCTGAAGCGAAACGCTCGAGGTCCAGCGGCCGAGATCGTAGCGATAGAGGATCCCCGGTGCATGGATCGCCCGCCCGCAGGCAAGGAGCGTGAACATGACCGCCCAATCGCAGTAGCCGCCGCGCGTCGGGTGTCCCGCAGCAAAGCTTTGCATCAGCGGCAGGAAGATGCGGCTTCGAAACGCACTGTAGTAGAGCGCATTGGTGGCTGGGGCTTTCCGCACATAGTCCAGCATCCGCGCTTCGGCGCTGCTGCCATCGATCGTGAACCGGTTGATGTCGACGACGCGCCCCTCCGCCCAGATCTCCGTCTCGGGCCGGATCACGGCCACGTCGGGCGCGATCGTCGAAAGATCCGGCAGTGCCACCCCCTCGCCCGTCCGGATCCAGTCGTCGTCTCCCATGGGCATCACGAATTCGGTCTCGACGGCAGACAGCGCCGTCGTGAGATTGTCGAGCGGGTCGTCCCCCTCCGGCACGAGGTAGATGAGATGGGGCGAGCGCCCCTCGAAGGCCTCGCGCTTCTCCGGATCGCCCGAATTGTCGGAGATCACCATGCGGCAGCCCGTCTCTTCGCCGAAGCGAAGCAGGCTTTCGATCGAGGAGCGCGCCGCCGACAAGGGGCGGTGGCTCGGCAGGCACAGTGTCAGCTGACGAAGATGATCTCGCATCGCCATGGCGACTCCCGGCTAACCGTTGACGCGCAGGCACAAAGATACTGCGCTCTCAGCTTACCGTTAGAGCGCCAAGCTTAAGCGAACCCTTTCATTGAAGCTGCAGTGTGGGATGAAGGGCCTGACAGAATGAATCCGCCCTCCGCGCCAAGCCGTTCATTCGAGACTCATTTCAGCCAGTCGGCGATCCGCTCCACAGCCTCGGCAATCTCCTCCGGCGCGCCGGCATAGGAGAAGCGCAGGGTGCGGTGTCCGTTGACGGGGTCGAAATCGCGGCCGGGCGTTGCGGCCACATTGGTCTCCAGCAGCATGCGGCGGGCGAAGTCCATGCTGTCATTGGTCAGGCGGCTGACATCGACATAGGCGTAGAAGGCGCCGTCCATCGGTGAGGCGATGGAAAGCCCGATCTCGGGCAGCCGCCGCGTGAGGAGCGCGCGGTTGGCGGCGTAGCTTTCGCGGTAGACGTCGAGCTCTGCCCCGGCGCCGAGCGCGGCCTGCGCGGCGATCTGTGAGAGTTCGGGCGGGGAAATGTAGAGGCTCTGGGAAATCCTCTCGAAGCCGCGCACCTTGTCCTCCGGCAACACCATCCAGCCGATCCGCCAGCCGGTCATGCAATAGTATTTCGAGAAGGAATTGATGATGACGGCGTCGTCGCTGACGGAAAGCGCCGTCGTTTCCTCGCCGACGAAGGTCAGGCCGTGATAGATCTCGTCGGACAGGAAGGCCATGCCGGTGGCGGCGCAATAGTCGCTCAGAGCTTTCAAAGCCGCGCGCCCGGTCACCGTTCCGGTGGGGTTCGCCGGGCTCGCCAGCAGCACGCCCTTGAGCGGCCCATGGACCCTGGCCGCCTCCTCCAGCGCTGTCGGCGTCAGCGTGAAGCCGGCGGCGGCATCCGCTTCGACCTCTACCACTTCCAGCCCGAGCGCGCCGAGGATATTGCGATAGGCGGGGTAGCCGGGCCGGGCGATTGCCACCCTGTCGCCCGGGTCGAACAGCGCCAGGAAGGCCAGGTTGAAGCCCGCCGAGGAACCGGTCGTTACCGCGATCCGCCGCGGATCGACCTCGACGCCGTAATGGCTGCGATAGTGGTCGGCGATCGCAGCGCGCAGAGTCGCGGTGCCGAGCGTGTCCGTATAGCCGATGCGCCCATGCCTGAGCGCGGCCTCGGCCGCCTCCAGCGCTGCGCGCGGGGCCGGGTGGCTCGGCTGGCCCACTGCCAGCGAGATGACCGGATGTCCCGCGTCACGCCGCCGGTTTGCCTCCGCCAGCACATCCATCGCGTGGAAGGGCTCGACCGTGCTGCGGGCGGAAAGCGTGCTCATGGGGATCTCCTGCGGGGCATGCCAGACAAGTCTCTGCCTGTGCCCGATCCGCTGCAGCATCACAAGAACAAAGGGGCGCGACAGCCCTGCGAGAGCGCATCCGATACCCGTGCGGCGGTCGCACCCGCTTTGCGCGCACGCCTGGCTGTGCTAAGCGCGATCGACCCGAGCGCCCCGTCGCGCCAGTTATGAAGGGACTGCCATGCTTGCCCACAGCCGCCGGCCGATCGCCGCCTTGATGATGCTTGCCGCCACGGCCGCCCTGCCCGCTCCGGCCCGGGCACTGGATGACGCACAGAAGAAAGAGATCGGCGCCTTCATCAAGGAATATCTGATCGCCAATCCAGAGATCATGCTGGAGGTGCAGTCGGCGCTCAAGGCCAAGCAGATGGCCGAGCAGGAAAAGCTCGCCACCGCCGCCATCAGCGACAATGAACAGGCGATCTTTCACTCCGCCTATGATGTGACGCTCGGCAATCCGGATGGCGACGTCACCGTCGTGGAGTTCTACGACTACAATTGCGGCTACTGCAAACGGGCGCTGTCGGACATGGACATGATCCTGCAGACCGACAAGAATGTGCGCTTCGTGCTGAAGGAGCTGCCGATCCTCGGGCCCGACTCGCTTGCCGCCCATCGCGTCGCCTCCGCCTTCCGCCGGCTCGCCCCGGAGAAGTATGGCGATTTCCACCGTGCGCTGCTCGGCGGAGAGGATCGCGCCGACGAGGCGATCGCGATTGCCGTTGCGGGGCGCTTCGGTGTCGCGGAAGCAGATCTGCGCAAGCTGATGGTCGATGGCGACCATGATGACGAGGTGCGGGAATCCTACACGCTCGCCAATGCGCTGGGCATTTCCGGGACGCCCACCTATGTCATCGGCAAGGAGGCCGTGTTCGGAGCTGTCGGGGCGGAGGACCTCGCCACCAAGATCGCCGCCATGCGCGCCTGCGGCAAGACCGCGTGCTGATCCCGCTCGCTTGTGGAGCAGCGGCTGCAGTGTCAGTCAGGACTTTTTTTCAGCACGCCAAGCGGCTATAGCTTGCCGCCGAACCCCTGATGCGGCAGCCTGCCGCATTGCCCCTGCCGAAAGCGGCGCCCCCGCCCAAGAGCATGCCCGCCTGAGCAAGACGTCGGATCCCATGCCCATCATCTTCGTTCTCAACGGTCCCAATCTCAACGCGCTCGGCAAGCGCGAGCCCGGCATCTATGGCGGGCAGACGCTTGCGGATATCGAGGCGCTCTGCCGCAGCGAGGGCGAAAGGCTGGGCCTGTCGATCGATTTTCGCCAGACCAACCACGAGGGCGTGCTGGTCGACTGGTTCCACGAGGCCAATGAGGTGGCGGCGGGGATTGCCGTCAATGCCGGCGCCTACACCCACACCTCGATCGCGCTCCACGACGCGGCGCGCGCCATCCGCATCCCCATGGTGGAGCTGCATCTCTCCAATGTGCATGCGCGAGAGGAATTTCGCCACAAATCCATGATTGCCCCGGCGGCGAAAGGCGTTATCTGCGGCTTCGGGGCCCAGAGTTACATTCTCGCGCTCAATGCGCTAAAGACACTCACGCATACCGCGGAATAAAAAGAACAAGAGGCATTCTCATGGCTGACAAGAAGACCGGCATCGATCAGGCGCTTATTCGCGATCTCGCCAATATCCTGAACGAAACCGACCTGACGGAGATCGAGGTGGAGCAGGAAGACCTGCGCATCCGCGTCTCGCGCGCCGGCACCCCGCACTACGTCACGGCGCCGCTGCAGGCGCCTGCTCCGGCCGCCGCCCCCGCGGGCAGCAGCGCCGCGCCAGCGGCCGCCGCCGAAAGCGCGCGGACCTCGAAGAATGCGGTCACGGCGCCGATGGTCGGCACCGCCTATCTCTCCCCCGCCCCCGGCGCCCGTCCCTTCGTCGAAGTCGGCGCCAGCGTGAAGGAAGGCCAGACCATTCTGATCATCGAGGCCATGAAGACCATGAACCAGATCCCGGCGCCGCGCTCCGGCAAGGTGGTCGATGTCCTCGTCGAAGATGGCGCCCCCGTCGAGTACGGCGAAGCCCTGATCGTCATCGAGTGACGCCGATGCCCACCATTTCCAAGGTCCTCATCGCCAATCGCGGCGAAATCGCCCTGCGGGTGCTGCGCGCCTGCAAGGAGCTCGGCATCGCCACCGTCGCGGTTCACTCCACCGCCGATGCCGACGCCATGCATGTGCGCCTCGCCGACGAAAGCGTCTGCATCGGTCCGCCGCCTTCGCGCGAGAGCTATCTAAACATCCACCAGATCGTTGCCGCCTGCGAAATCACCGGCGCGGACGCGGTGCATCCGGGCTATGGCTTCCTGTCGGAAAACGCCAAGTTCGCCGATATTCTCGATGCGCACGGCATCACCTTCATCGGGCCCACGGCGGACCACATCCGCATCATGGGCGACAAGATCACGGCGAAAAAAACCGCCGAGTCGCTCGGCATTCCCGTCGTTCCCGGTTCGGACGGCGAGGTGAAGCCGGAGAACGCGCTGGAGATCGCCCGCAAGATCGGCTTCCCCGTGCTGATCAAGGCCACCGCCGGTGGCGGCGGTCGCGGCATGAAGGTCGCCAAGGACGAGGACTCGCTCGAAGAGGCGATCTCGACCGCCCGCTCGGAAGCGGCCGCAGCCTTCGGCAATGACGCGGTCTACATGGAAAAATATCTTGGCAAGCCGCGCCATATCGAAATCCAGGTGGTCGGCGATGGCGAGGGCAATGCCATCCATCTCGGCGAGCGGGATTGTTCGCTGCAGCGCCGCCACCAGAAGGTCTGGGAAGAGGCCAACTCTCCGGCGCTCAATGTCGCGCAGCGGATGGAGATCGGCCGGGTCTGCGCCGAGGCGATGAAGAAGCTGAAATATCGCGGCGCCGGCACGATCGAGTTCCTCTACGAGAACGGCGAGTTCTATTTCATCGAGATGAACACGCGTCTTCAGGTGGAGCACCCGATCACTGAAGCGATCACCGGCATCGACCTTGTCCATGAGCAGATCCGCGTCGCCTCCGGGGCCGGTCTGTCGGTCACGCAGGATGAGATCAGCTTCCAGGGTCACGCGATCGAGTGCCGCATCAATGCCGAGGATCCGCGCACCTTCGTGCCGTCGCCCGGCACGATCACGCATTTCCACGCGCCGGGCGGTCTCGGCGTGCGCGTCGATTCGGGCGCCTATCAGGGCTACCGGATCCCGCCCTACTACGACAGCCTGATCGGCAAGCTCATCGTGCATGGGCGCACCCGCGTCGAATGCATGATGCGCCTGCGCCGCGTGCTGGACGAGTTCGTCATCGACGGGATCAAGACCACGCTCCCCTTGTTCCAGGACCTGATCAACAACCAGGACATCGCCAACGGCGACTACGACATCCACTGGCTGGAGCAGTATCTCGCCCAGCCGCAGGCCGAGTAGCCCGGCGATGCGGGGCCGCAGCCGGCAGCCGGACGTGACTCCGGACCTGCTGCTGCGGGCCTATTCCATCGGACTGTTTCCGATGGCCGATTCGGCAGACGACCCGGAGATTTTCTGGGTCGAGCCGGAAATCCGCGGGATCATTCCGCTCGACGACTTCCATATTTCCAAAAGCCTCGCCAAGACGATCCGCCGCGCTCCCTTCGAGATCCGGCGCAACACGGCCTTTGCCGCTGTCATGGACGGCTGTGCGGCCCCTGCTCCCGACCGCCCCACCACCTGGATCAACGGCCGCATCCGGGCGCTCTATACGGAGCTGCACGCGCTCGGCCACGCCCATTCGGTGGAGGCCTGGGAGGGGGATTCACTGGTGGGCGGTCTCTATGGCGTATCACTCGGCGCCGCCTTCTTCGGCGAGAGCATGTTCTCCCGCAGGACCGATGCATCCAAGATCTGCCTGGTCCATCTTGTCGAGCATTTGCGCGCGCAGGGCTTCGTGCTGCTCGACACCCAGTTCACCACCGATCATCTGAAGACATTCGGCGCGATCGACGTGCCGAAGGCGCGATATGCGGCGATGCTCGCCAAGGCGGTGGGCATGCCGCGCAAGCGCTTCTGACGCCAGACTGACCCGAACCTGAGTGTGCGGCGTCGGCGGCTATTGCGTCTGCCCGCTGGCATCTGGCGGCGGCAGGTCGGACTTTGCCTTGCAGGACTGCAGCCAGACATCATAGACCGGATGCTCGACCGCGTTGAGGCCGGGACTGTCGGCGAACATCCAGCCGGTGAAGATCCGGCGGATTTTCCGGTCCAGCGTGATCTCATCCACCTCGACGAAGGTGGTCGTCTGCTGGGCCTCGGTCTCGTCGCGGCTGTAGCAGACGCGCGGCGTCACCTGCAGCGCGCCGAACTGAACCGTTTCGCCGATATAGACATCGAAGGTGGTGATACGGCCGGTGATCTTGTCGATGCCGGAGAAGACCGCAACGGGGTTTTCGATCCGGGCAGCCATGGCCGGCACCGCGCTCAGCATGCCGATCGCCAGAGCGCATGAGGCGATGGCTCGCAGGGTCTGCCTGCCGCACAAGCCGCGCTGAGCTGCCATATGAGCGTACTCCCGTCGATCTCCGGACAAGCTCCGGTCGATCTGGCGCTAAAGAGGAAATGTGGCTGGGGCAAGATGGCGTCCGCCGGCCGACGGCGCCATCGCCAGGGACTTAGGAGCGGGGCGTCCAGGCGTCGTAATCGCCCGTCACGCGCGGGCGCTCGCCGGCGCGCGCCAGGGATCCGAGCGGACGATAGGCTTCCGCCGTCCCGGTTTTGTTGCTGCGATGAGCCTGTTCCCATTCGCGCGCCACGTAGTTTTCATGCGCCGGAGAAATATCGGTGCGGTGATGCATCCAGCCGTGCCAGCCGGGCGGAATGGCCGAAGCCTCGGCATAGCCGTTATAGGACACCCAGCGACGCGTCCGGCCTTCGGAGTCGCGGCCACCTTCGTAGTAGACATTGCCGAACTGGTCCTCGCCCACACGCTTGCCGAAGCGCCAGGTGTGGAAGCGCGTGCCGATCGTGGAGCCGTTCCACCAGGTGAAAATCTGAAGCAGAGTCTTCATCGAACCATCCTTGATCCGGCAGCTTTGCCCGCCGGACAGACCATGACGTACTGCCCCGCTTATGGCGCGATGCGCCGCCGATGTCCAGACCGGCGGCCCTGTCGCAGCACTTTCACAGCAGGAAGTCGTGGGCCGTCAGCGCAAAGCTTCCCTTGAGGACAATGGTGAAGTCCTTGACGCCGTCTCCGTCGGTATCTGCTTCCACATAGGTCTTTCCCGCAGTCTTGTGAAAGCGCAGTTCCGGATGGTCGCCGGAGAATCTGTCGGTGCCGACGAAGGACATGGTGAACACCGACAGGTCGATCGTGTCGCCCTGGCTGCGGTGATAATCGGTGATGACGTCGGTTCCGAGTTTCCTGGCGACGCCGACGAAGACGAACTGGTCGCGCCCTGCGCCACCGGTGAGCACATCATCGCCCTGCCCGCCCACGAGAACGTCCTGTCCACCGCCGCCGTTCAGCGTGTCATTGCCGCGAAAACCATCGATATAATCGCCGACCTTGGTGCCGGTGATCCTGTCAGCGCCCCCCAGCAGGTATTCGATCTCCTTCACGTCGGCGCCCGCCTTGTAGAAGTCGAAGACCCTGGCAGCGGAGAGGCCGATGTCGCTGATCGCGACCGTCTCGACACCCTTCACCTGCACCGTGATGCTGGTGATCGTTCCGGCGAGAACATCGGCCAACCGGCCGTTCTTGATGACGTATTTGAAACCGGTACCGCCGAATGCCGTTTCGTTGTCGGCATCCGTATAGAACCGGGCTTCGGTCGGACGCGTCGTGAACTGCGTGTACTGCCGAAGAAGCCCGATCAACAGGTCGGTGCTCGTGTTGAACCCGTCCCGTCCGACAGCCTGCGCCTTGATGACAGCCATTTCCATCTCCGCGAACCTGCAGCACCGAAATGCGCCGCGCAAAGGGTAAAGAAGCAAACCGGGAAAAGCTATCTCTGTTTTAGGGAAAACCGATATTCATGGCGCACGACGCTTCGGTTCGCCTAGCCTGGCAGGTCCTTTTCGAACACGGCCGCCGGCTGCCCTGTCCCGGCGTCGTTTTCGATCGTCGCGGTCTGCTCGAAGCCGAGGCTCTGGTAGAAGCGGATGGCGCGGGCGTTCGCGCTCAGGACCTCGAGGCGCATCCGGGAGGCATTGGGAAAGCAGGTCTCGAGCTCCGCCACCAGATCGCCGCCAATGCCGTGGCCCTGATGGGCAGGCAGAACATAGAGCTGGTGCAGGATCGCCAGGTTCGGCTCCGAGCTCGCCATCGCGGCATAGCCCATGCCGGCCAGCTGCTTGCCGTCATCCGCCACGACGAACTCGGCATCGCGGGTCGCGAGGCGACGCTTGAGAGAGGCCATGTCGTGCCATTTGGCCGTCAGGGCATTCACCTGCTCCACGCCGAGAATCGCGTCATAGGTCGCGTGCCAGGTCTCCTTCAGGAGCGCCTGGACCTGCGGCAGGTCGCGGTCGGTGGCGGTGCGGATGAAGAACATCCGCCTACTCCTCGATGCCGAGCTTCGCCTTCACCAAGGCCTGCACCGCCTGCGGATTGGCCTTGCCGCCGGTCGACTTCATCACCTGGCCGACGAACCAGCCGGCGAGCGAGGGCTTGGCCTTGACCTTGGCGACCTGATCGGGATTGGCGGCGATGATCTCGTCCACGGCCTTCTCGATCGCCCCGGTATCGGTCACCTGTTTCATGCCGCGGCGTTCGACGATCTCCGCCGGGTCGCCGCCTTCGGCAAAGACGATTTCGAACAGATCCTTGGCGATCTTGCCGGAGATCACTTCCGACTTGATGAGATCGAGAATGCCGCCGAGCTGGGCGGGCGAAACCGGAGTCTCTTCAATGGCTTTTCCGGCCTTGTTCAAGGCGCCCAGCAGGTCATTGATGACCCAGTTCGCCGCCGCCTTGCCGTCGCGTCCCGCTGCGACCGCTTCGAAATAATCGGCGATCGCCTTCTCCGAGACGAGAACCGAGGCGTCGTAGATCGAGAGCCCGAGCTCGCGGACATAACGCGCCTTCTTGTCGTCGGGCAGTTCCGGCAGGTCGTGCTTCAGCGCCTCGACGAAAGCCTCGTCGAATTCGAGCGGCAGGAGATCGGGGTCGGGGAAATAGCGGTAGTCATGCGCATCTTCCTTGGAGCGCATCGAGCGCGTCTCGCCCTTGTTCGGGTCGAAAAGGCGCGTCTCCTGATCGATCGTGCCGCCATCCTCGAGAATGGCGATCTGCCGGCGTGCCTCATATTCGATCGCCTGGCCGATGAAGCGGATCGAGTTCATGTTCTTGATCTCGCAGCGCGTACCGAAGCCTTCGCCCGGGCGGCGGACGGACACGTTGACGTCGGCGCGCATCGAACCCTCGTCCATATTGCCGTCGCAGGTGCCGAGATAGCGCACGATCGCGCGCAGCTTGGTCATATAAGCCTTGGCCTCGTCCGAGGAGCGCATGTCGGGCTTGGAAACGATTTCCATCAGCGCCACGCCGGAGCGGTTGAGATCGACATAGGACATGGTCGGGTGCTGGTCGTGCATCGACTTGCCGGCATCCTGTTCCAGATGCAGCCGCTCGATGCCGATCTCGATATCCTCGAACTGGCCCTGGCGGTCGGGACCGAGCGAGATGACGATCGTGCCTTCGCCGACGATCGGATCCTTGAACTGCGAGATCTGATAGCCCTGCGGCAGGTCGGGATAGAAATAGTTTTTCCGGTCGAAGATCGACCGCGTGTTGATCTGGGCTTTGAGCCCGAGACCGGTGCGCACTGCCTGGCGGACGCATTCCTCGTTGATGACCGGCAGCATGCCGGGCATGGCGGCATCGACCAGCGAGACATTCGCATTGGCCGGCTGGCCGAACTCGGTCGAGGCGCCGGAGAAGAGCTTGGAGCGGCTTGTGACCTGGGCATGCACCTCCATGCCGATGATCACCTCCCAATCGCCGGTCGCACCGGGGATGAAGCGTTTCGGATCGGGGGTGCGGACATCGACAATCGTCATGGCGGCTCTCGGTTCTTTCGCAGTCGGACAGCCGGTTCGGTAAAACATCTGACAGGGTGGCGCAAGGCTTGCCGCCGATCGCCTTGTCCGCTCGATCCGTTCCGCGCAGGATCCGCCTAGCTGCGGACCACCATCGTCCGCGCGTCGAAGGGGCGCAGGGAAAAGGGCCGACCCGAGACCGTGGTCGCGTGGCGGATCTCGCCCAGCGCGAATTCGCGCATCTCCCCCTTGTGCATGCCGAACAGGGTCCGCTCGTCGATCTTGCTGACATCGACGACATAAGCGCGTGCTTCGCCGTTCTCGATGATTTCGAAGACTACCTGCACTGTGATGCTCTCCGTTGAGCCTCGCCCCCAAGATGCCAATACGCTTATAAAGACAGGACTGTCAATTTCGGCTCCCTTAGCAAGCCTCGCCATTGCGGTCGCCAACCGGCGTGGTTTCGCAGGCCGGGATCAGGGGCGAGTCGCTTCCTGCAGCGCCTTGCGAAGGCCGATCTGTTCGACATCGCGGTCGAGCCGCTGAGCATAGCGGGTCGAAAGCCAGGCAATGCGATAGCCGCGCTGCTGGAAGAAGGCGATGGCGGCGCGGTTGTCGGCATGCGAGCTCACCTCGGCGGTTTCGAAGCCATCGGCAGCAATCTCGGCCTCGATCTGCGTCATCAACAGGCTGCCGATGCCCTGCCGCTGGGCCTCCGGCCGTATCCAGAGGTCCGTCACCGTCCCGTCCGGTCGCTCGCAGGCGGCCCAGCCGAGCAATTGGCCGCCCTGTTCTGCGACCCTTATGCGCGACCAGCCTGATCCCGCAAAGGAGAGAAAGGCCAGTTGCGCAACGCGACGCAGGCCATCGCGCTCGGCCTGCGACGCGGCGCCGAGGATCGCCTGCTCCCAAGCGATAAGCCCGATCTCGGCAAGACGCGGAACCTCCCGCTCGAAAGCCGTCCTCACCGTAATCACCGCCGCCCTGCTCCCTCTATCTCGGCTTGCAAGCCAAACAGCCTGCCACGCGACACTATGGCCTTCAAGGACGATCCACCGACGCAGCGGGCGGCCACAGGCTCGATCATACATCGCTCATACGGCAATTGACACAAAAGCGTGATCTGCGCAGGCTATGGCCCGTGATCGCGCCGGCACTTGCCGCCATGGCTTCAGGGGTCGGGCGCACGGCCGTCAGTTCGGGATCAAGATCATGCCGTCCTCGCCAGCGCTTGAAGAGCCGCTCCTTGCCAGCATCGTCGTTCCCATGCGCAACGAGGCGGACAATGTCGCGCTGCTGATCGAGGAGATCGAGGCGGCCTGCCGAGACATGGCCTTCGAGGCGATCCTGGTCGATGACGGCTCGAGCGACGAGACCCGCACGCGGGTGTCGGAGGCCATGCGGGGCCGACCCTGGCTCCGGCTCCTCAGCCATCCGCGCTCCGGCGGGCAATCGGCGGCCGTGCATTCCGGCGTGCTTGCCGCCCGCGCGCCGCTGATCTGCACGCTGGATGGCGACGGACAGAACCCGCCGGCCGAGATCCCGCATCTGCTTGCGCCCTTCCTGGTGCCGGACGCTCCGGAAAGGCTCGCGCTGGTCGCCGGGCAGCGAGTCGCCCGCGCCGACACGCTGTCGAAGCGGCTAGCCTCACGGATTGCCAATGCGATTCGCGTCCGCGTCCTCGCCGATTCCACGCGAGACACCGGCTGCGGTCTGAAGGCGTTCCGGCGTGAGGCCTTTCTGGCTCTTCCCTATTTCAATCACATGCATCGCTACCTGCCGGCCCTGTTTGCAGCACAGGGCCATGCGATCGCCCATGTCGACGTGGCGCATCGGGCGCGCCATGCCGGGGCGTCGAACTATACCAATCTGCAGCGGGCGCTGGTTGGGTGTTACGATCTCATCGGCGTCGTCTGGCTGATCAAGCGGCGCAAAACCGTTCGCCCCGAGGAACAAGGCCAAGCCTCATGCACGACATCCTCCTCTTCTTCGGTATCGACTCTGCCACGGACCTCGCATGGCTGATCATCGGTCTCTTCGCGCAGGTCATGTTCTCGCTGCGCTTCATCATCCAGTGGCTGAGTTCGGAGCGGGAGAAGCGCTCGGTCATCCCCACCGCCTTCTGGTGGTTCTCGCTGTTCGGCGGGCTGACGCTGCTTGCGTATGGCCTGCATCGGCGTGAGCCGGTTCTGATTATCGGCCAAGCCATGGGCGTCGTCATCTATGCCCGCAACATCGTGCTGATCCACAAGGCCGAGCGCAGGGAGCGCGGCGAAGCCCGGTCGCTGCTTGCCGACCGCTGACATGACGTCGCGTCGCGCCGCGCTGCTCATTCTCGTGGTGACCGCCTACCGGATCCTGATGCTCGCCCTCGACCGGACGGACCTTTTCGTCGATGAGGCGCAATATTGGATGTGGTCGCGCGCGCTTGCCTTCGGCTATTATTCCAAGCCACCAATGATCGCCTGGACGATTCACGCGACGACCGCACTCGGCGGATTTCAGTCGCTGTTCTGGATTCGCCTCTCCTCCCCCCTGCTGCACGCCGCCACTGCCGCCTTGCTCATCGCGCTCGCCGGCCGGCTGACCGGATCGGACCGGATCGCCGGCTGGACCGGCGCCGGCTTCATCACCCTGCCCGGCGTGGCGCTCTCGTCGATCTTCATCTCGACCGATACCGCCCTTTTGTTCTTCTACGCGCTGGCCATGCTTCTGACGGTGCGTCTGGCCGAGTGCCGCAGCCAGCCGGAGGAGACGCGGACCAGCCTTCCGCTCGCCGGTGGGCTGGGCCTCTCCATCGGCCTTGGGCTGCTGTCGAAATATGCCATGGTCTATTTCCCCGCGACGGCGGCGCTTGCGGCCTGGCGTCTGCCGCAGGCGCGCATCGGCTGGCGGCATGCAGCCTTCGCAGCGCTTTTGGCGCTCGTCGTCCTCAGTCCCAACCTCATCTGGAACGCCCATCATGGCGGCGCAACGCTGCGACACACCTCGGACAATATCGGCTGGACCGGCCTGAACCTCCACATCGGCAAGGCGCTGGAGTTCCTCGCCGCGCAGTTCGGTGTCGTCGGCCCGGTCCTTTTCGGCGCGATGATCGTCGGCCTCTGCCGGGTCGCGCGGCGAAGCGGGAACCCGGTCGAGCGCCAGCTCGTGCTCCTCTCCTGGCCGATCATCGGTTTGATCGTCGGCCAGGCCCTGATGTCCCGCGCCTATGCCAACTGGGCGGCCACGGCCTATGTCGCCGGCATCGTCCTCGCGACTCTCACACTCACGAACGGGTGGCAGCGCGGGCTGAGGGCCAGCCTCGCGATCAACGGCGCGGTCACGCTCGCCCTGCCGCTGCTGGCCGCCTTTCCGCAGACGACAGTGCCCGGCGGCCAGACCCCGATCCTTGCCCGCTACCTCGGACGCTCGGCCTTGAGCGAAACCCTGGCCGCGCGGGCGAAACAGGCGGGCTTGACCACGATCGTCGCCGGAAACCGCGACATCCTGGCCGATCTCGTCTACACGCTGCGCGACCGGCCCTTCACGATCCGCGCGCGCCCGACCGGTGCGCCGCCGCTCAACGCCTATGAACAGGACATGACCTATGATCCGGCACGCGACGCGCCGCGCGTGCTGCTGATCACCGAGAAGCCCTTTGCCTGTGCCTCAGAGGGGACGGCGACGCTGCCGCCCATCCAGCCGACAACGGGCTACCTGCGCGGCCGGACGCTGTTTCTCTCGGCCGCCTCCGCTCGCTGCCTCATCCCCTGACCGCATCCGCCTCGAGACGCGGTTCGGTCAGCGCGAGGCTTACCACCACTTGGTCGGCGAGAACCGACCGGCGGCCTGTTCGATCACATGGGCGGTCTTGAACAGGGTCTCTTCCTCGAAGGGGCGGCCGATCAGCTGCAGGCCGAGCGGCAGGCCCTTGTGGTCGAGCCCGGCCGGTACCGCGATGCCCGGCAGGCCGGCCATGTTCACGGTCACGGTGAAGATGTCGTTCAGATACATCTTCACCGGATCTGCGGCCAGTTCCTGGTCGGCAATGCCGAAGGCCGAGGACGGCGTGGCCGGGGTCAGGATCGCATCGACCCCGGCATCGAACACGGTTTCGAAATCGCGCTTGATGAGCGTGCGCACTTTCTGGGCCCGCAGGTAGTAGGCGTCGTAATAGCCGGCGGAGAGCACATAGGTGCCGATCATGATCCGGCGCTTGACCTCGCGACCGAAGCCGGCCGCACGCGTCTGCTCATACATGTCGGCAATGTCCTTGCCGTCGACACGCAGACCGTAGCGCACGCCGTCATAGCGGGCGAGGTTGGACGAGGCTTCCGCGGGAGCAACGATGTAATAGGCCGGCAGCGCATATTTCGTGTGCGGCAGCGTGATGTCGACGATCTCCGCGCCGGCGTCCTTCAGCCAGGCGATGCCCTTGTGCCAGAGCGCCTCGATCTCCTCCGGCATGCCCTCGACGCGGTATTCCTTCGGAATGCCGATCTTCATGCCCTTCAGCGATCCGCCAAGCGCCTTCTCATAATCCGGAACAGGCAGGTCGACCGAGGTCGTATCCTTGGAATCCGTGCTGGCCATCGATTTCAGCAGAATGGCAGCGTCGCGCACATCGCGGGCGATCGGTCCGGCCTGATCGAGCGAGGAGGCGAAAGCGACGATGCCCCAACGCGAGCAGCGGCCATAGGTCGGCTTGATGCCCACCGTGCCGGTGAAGGCGGCCGGCTGGCGGATGGAGCCGCCCGTATCGGTGGCGGTGGCACCGGCGCACAGGAAGGCGGCAACGGCAGCCGCCGAGCCACCGGACGAGCCGCCCGGCACGAGATCGGTGTTCGAGCCTTCCGCGCGCCAGGGGTTCTTCACCGGGCCGTAATAGGAGCTTTCGTTCGACGAGCCCATGGCGAACTCGTCCATGTTCAGCTTGCCGAGCATGACCGCGCCGTCGGCCCAGAGATTGGCCGTGACGGTCGATTCGTAGCGCGGTGCAAAGCCGTCGAGAATGTGGCTGCAGGCCTGGGTATGGACGCCTTCGGTCGCGAAGAGGTCCTTGATGCCGAGCGGAATGCCCTCCAGCGGACCGGCCTTGCCGGCAGCGATCCGCTCGTCCGAGGCCTTTGCCATGGCCCGTGCCTTCTCCGGCGTGACGGTGACGTAGGCGTTCAGCGCACCATTGGCGGCGTCAATGGCGGCGAGATAGGCATCGGTCAGCGCAAGAGCCGTTGTTTCGCGCTTGGCAAGGGCGTCGCGGGCTTCGGCAATGGTCAGGCGGGTCAGGTCGGTCATGGAACGGACGGGCTTTCGAACAAAGGGAGGCAAGGCCGGGAAGGACGGGCGAGCGCGGCAGTGCCGCCTATTCGACGACCTTCGGAACCAGGAAGAAATTGCGGTCGCTGTTCGGGGCGTTGGCGACGATATCGTCCGCCTTGCCGCCGTCCGTCACCGCGTCCTGGCGCTTCTTCATCGCCATCGGCGTCACGGAGGTCATCGGCTCGACACCCGAGACATCGACCTCGGACAGCTGCTCGACGAAGCCGAGGATGGCGTTGAGTTCCCCCGTCATCCGGTTGGCATCCTCCTCGTCCACGGCGATGCGGGCGAGGCGCGCGACGCGCTTGACGGTGGCGAGATCGACGGACATGGCAGGCTCCGCTGGATTGATGTCGTCTCGCTATACTGACGGGGGCGCGGCGGCGCAACCATCAAGGCGCGCCGCGGGCACGGGCGAACCCCACGCTGCTGCGGGATCCGCCTCGAGTGTCAGAGCGTGACCGTTCCACCGACGGCAGGCGTCTCGACCCTGGTCGATACGCCGTCCATGGCGGTGACGAAGGTGTCCGGCGTCTGGGCGATGATCGGGAAGCTGCCATAGTGGCACGGCAGCACGGTTTGGAAGTTGAAGTAGCGCTGGCAGGCGAGCGCCGCCACGGCCCCGCCCATGGTGAAGCGGTCGCCGATCGGCACGAGCCCGATCTGCGGCTGGTGCAGCTCCTCAATCAGTGCCATGTCGGAGAAGATGTCCGTATCGCCCATGTGATAGAGCGTCGGCTCGTCCTCGAAGTGCAGCACGAGACCATTGGCATTGCCGAGCGAATGGGACACGCCATCTTCGGTAATCTGGGCCGAAGAGTGCAAGGCGTTGACGAAGGTGGTCGAGAAGCCGTCCAGGTGGATGGTGCCGCCGGTATTGCCCATTTCCAGCGCCTTGACGCCCTTGGAGCCCAGCCAGGCGGCGAGATCGGCATTGGCGACGACCGTCGCGCCGGTTTCCGCCGCGATCTGCACCGTATCGCCGACATGATCGCCGTGGCCATGCGTCAGGAGGATCGTGGTGACGCCGGCGACCGCGTCCTTGCGCGTCGATTCGTCGAAGGCAGGGTTGCCGGTGAAGAAGGGGTCGATCAGGATCTTGGCCTTTGCCGTGTCGATGCGAAAGGCGGAGTGGCCGAGCCAGCGAATGTTCATGGGAAGCTCCTCAAGCGCCGCGGCAGAAGATTCTCGCCGCCGGCAGGTGAATTCTTGCGCAGGGAAGCATATGGATCCCGGAGGTCGGAGATAAAGAGGCATGAGAATGAGCGTTTTGACGATCGAAGCCCTGCAGGCCACGCTGCCGCCGCGCCAGGCCGTCGCCGGGCTCGATCTCGGGACCAAGACCATCGGCCTTGCCATGTCCGATCTCGGGCGGCGCTTCGCCACCCCGCGTCCGGTGCTCAAGCGCGTCAAGTTCGGCGCGGATGCGCAGGCGCTGCTGGCCTTCGCGGAGCGCGAGGCGATCGGCGCCTTCATCATCGGCCTGCCGGTCAACATGGATGGCTCGAACGGTCCGCGCGTTCAGGCGACCCGCGCCTTTGTGCGCAACATGGAGGCACTGACCGCCCTGCCCTTCGTCTACTGGGACGAGCGGCTCTCCACCGTCGCGGCGGAACGCACCTTGATCGCCATGGATGTCTCGCGCGCCAAGCGGGCCGAGCGAATCGATTCGGCGGCCGCAGCCTTCATCCTTCAGGGCGCGTTGGACAGGCTGACGCTTTTGGCAAGATCGGCGGACGAGGCCGACGAAGGCTGAGCCTGGCGGCTTCGCCGCGCCTGCAGCCAGGCGAGGATTCGCTTGCGCTTGCGCAACGCCATCAGCGCGAAGACCAGCAGCGTATCGAGCGCCAGCGCGCGCGCGACCAACGGCGGGATCGCCTCCGGCGGCATGCCGAGCACGCTGCCATAAATCGAAAAGACGAGGTCATGCCCCTGCCTGGACAGGATGAACAGCCCGAAGCTCATGTCGTAATAGGAGAGCGTGTACCAGGCGGCCAGAAACGCGATGGGCCCGGCCCAGAGAAGGAGAAACCACTTCATTGTTCGGCGCTCCGCATCGGCAACACACGGAAGGCCACCTGCTCGATCAGCACCACGGTCAGCAGCACGAGCGCCGGCACGGCGATATCGAGCGCCAGCAGGGCAAACAGCATCATCAGCGTGCAGGTCAGGATGGAGCGCATGAGCCGCTTCCCTTCTTCATCGTTACCGAACTGACATCGCGCGTTAACCATTGCGAGGCAACGTCAACCTTTTGTTAAGGTTAACAGCGCAGTTGCTGCGCCGCTGCCAAGGGTCTATGCCACGCTTTGCCGCACGTCCCGCATGCCCTCTTGAAGGCCTTCCAGTCCGATGCTCGTCATCTTCGAAAGCATTCTCCCCGTCTTCCTCCTGGTCGTGCTCGGGGCCGTGCTGAAGCGTTGCCGGGTCATGTCCGGCGATCAATGGGACGGCATGGAGCGGCTGGGATTCTTCGTCCTCTTTCCGGCCCTGCTCTTCTCCACCCTTGCCCGCGCCGATTTCACCGGGCTGCAGGCCGATGCGACGGGGCTCGCCACCATCGGCAGCGTCACGCTCATGTCGCTCGCCGTGCTCGCCGCCTGGCCGCCTCTGCGAAGGCGCGGGGTCACGCCGTCCGCCTTCACGACGATCTTCCAGACTTCGACGCGCTGGAACGGCTTCATTGCGCTTGCAGCCGCCCATACGCTGTTCGGCGAACTGGGTCTGACGCTCACGGCGCTGGTCATGACGCTGCTCATTCTGCCGATCAACATCTACAACATCGCCGTGCTCATATGGTTCGGTGGCGGACAGAGAAATTTCGGCGCCTTCGTGCTGCGCATCCTCTCCAATCCGATGATCCTCGCCTCGCTCGCCGGCATCCTCGTCAACCGAGCCGGTCTCGGCGTCTATCCGCCGCTGATGTCGGCGGTGGAAATGATGGCCGGAGCCTCGCTCAGCCTCGGCCTGATCATGGTCGGCGCCGGCCTGCGCTTGGGCGATGCGCTGCGACCGAGTCTCGAGGCGCTGATCGGCGTGGTGCTGAAGCTGGTGGTGATGCCGGTGTTCATGGTCGGGGCTGGCTATCTGCTCGGCATGCGCGGCGATGCGCTCGGCGTCGTGGCGCTCGGCGCCAGCGTTCCGACGGCGATGAACGGCTATATCCTCGCCAAGCAGATGGGGGGCGACGCACCGCTTTACGCCGCGACCGCGACGCTTCAGACGGTCGCGTCCTTCTTCACCATCCCTCTGATCCTGGCCGCGACGGCCTATCTCTCCGCCGGATAGAGCAGATCGACAATCGCCGCGCAGTCGAAGCGCGAATCGAGCATGCCGTAGGTCGAGCGCCAGCCTGCGGCCAGACGGGATTCCAGGAAGGCATCGGCGATGCGCCCGGCCCCTAAGCGGTAGAGTTCCGCCGCCGCCGCCGCAAGCGCAAGCTGCTCCATCAGAAGCCGGGCTGCGCCCTCGTCGCGCTCGCAAAGCGACAGCGCGGCCCGCAGCACGTCCACCGTCTTGCGCGCTGCCGGCCCGAGATCGCGGCCGATGATCTCGAACAGCGGCTCGAAGGTCTCCCGGCCGCGGGAGAGCACGCGCAGCACGTCAAGCGCCATGACATTGCCCGACCCTTCCCAGATGGCGTTGACCGGCGCCTCGCGGTAATGCCGGGCGATCGGGCGGTCCTCGATATAGCCATTGCCGCCCAGGCACTCCATCGCCTCGGCAATCAATGCCGGTGCGATCTTCGTCACCCAATATTTGGCGACAGGGGTCATGATCCGGGCATAGGCCGCCTCGGCATCGTTGCCGGGCGCTCGGTCGAAGGCATCCGCCAGGCGGAAGGACAGCGCGCTCGCGGCCGCGACATCGAGCGCCATGTCCGCCAGAACCCGCGTCATCATCGGCTGCGCCACCAGCGGCCGCCCGAAGGCCTGTCGGCCGCGCGTGTGGTGCACCGCCTCGGCCAGACTCGCCCGCATCATGCCGGCGGACGCGACCGCGCAGTCGAGCCGCGTCAGCGTCACCATGTCGAGAATGGTGCGCAGGCCCGAATCGGGGGCGCCCAGCACGAAACCGAATGTCTCGGAAAACTCGACCTCGGCCGAGGCATTCGACCGGTTGCCGAGCTTGTCCTTCAGCCGCTGCAGCCGCAGGCCATTGGCCGAACCGTCCTCCAGCAGGCGCGGAACGAGAAAGCAGCCGATGCCCTCGCGCGTCTTTGCCAGCATCACGAAGGCGTCGCTCATCGGCGCGGAGAGAAACCACTTGTGGCCCGCCAGGCGGTAGATCCCCTCGCCCACCCGCTCGGCGCTGGAGGTCAGCGCCCGCATGTCGCTGCCGCCCTGCTTCTCCGTCATACCCATGCCGATCGTCACCGCGCTCTTCTGGGTGATCGGCCGATTGGTCGAATCATAGCGGCGCGAGAGGATCTTCGGGCTCCATTCGGCGCCGACCGACGGGGCGGCAGCCAGGGCGGCCAGCGCGGCGCTCGTCATCGTCAGCGGGCAGAGATGGCCGGCCTCGAGCTGGGCGGTGAGATAGAAGCGCAGGGCCCGCGCCTTGTGCGCCCGCCCGCTCTCATCCTGGTTCGGCTCCCAGATCGAGGAATGCAGCCCCGCGCCCATGGAGCGGCGCATCAGCGCATGCCAGGCCGGGTGAAACTCGACGACATCCAGCCGCTCGCCGCGCGGCCCGTGCGTGCGCAGCTGCGGCACGCCCTGGTTGGCCATGCGCGCCAGATCCTGCGCTTCCGGCGAGGTCACATATTTGCCGATCGCCTCCACATCATCGCGCACTGCCTGCGGCAGCGAGGCCGAGACGTCGCTGAGCAGCGGATCGGACCGATAGGCATTGATGCCCGACCAGGGCTTGGGCTGGTTGAGATCGGCAAGGGAGGGGTCGGTCCGAGTCTGGGTCATGCTGCGGTTCTAGCCGAGCAAGGGCCAAAGCGGAACAGCGTTCAAGCGGCCGTCCCCGTTTCCCGCGCGAGAAGCGCCAGATGGGTGCGCGGCACGCGGAAAACACCCTTGATGCAGCCGGGATTGCGCACCGCAATCTGCACATGCGTGCTGCGATGGAACCCCGATCCGACATAGATCGGATCATCCTCGACGAAGATGCCCTTGACCGTGTCGAAGGGGTTGTTCTGAGCCACAAGCATTTCGTAGAGCCGGTTCACGACAGCGCAGTCGAGATCGCGCCTGAGCATATCTTTGCTGTTCCTCGGCAATGGCTTGCCCGAGATCTCAAGGGATTCTCTCAGCGACTGGTATGCCTCTTCAAATAAAGCGATCGATCCGAGCGTTGTCATGTCGAGACATAGTCCCCGGTCGAGAACGGCTCCCACGAGCGTCGGCTCGGAGATCTTGCTGCGCGGGCGCGCAGCGCTCACCTTCGCGAAATCCAGCCCTCGATCAGGATTGGCTTCCCAGAAATAGACGCCGTGTCCAAGCCAGTCATAGGCATTTTCCGAAGCTCTGAATGGTTCGCCCGCGAGGAGCGCTTCGGCCACGGCAGTGTCGCATCCGTGATACCCCAGAACGAAGCTCGTTGAAAGGCGATGCACCTAGTTGCCCGAGTAGTGCTTCGTAAAGCGACCGGTGGGTGTGAGCACCTTCTCTTTCACCAACTGCTTGAGCGCTGTCGCGGGCGTCGCATTGTGTTTCTTGTTGAAAGCCGCGGCTGTTCTACGGAATTCCTTCAGAAACTCCGGGCTGGAGAGATCGATGTGGTATGAGAGCGGTCGGGACCTCTTGGCCATGTTTCTAATATAGGGATCCGGATGATCGAAGGCAAGCAGTCTGCTGTGCGCAAGGGGGCCTGCGCCGCTTGCTCCCATGGGTCACACCGCCTATAGACGCCACGGCGATTGCGCCGCTGCGATCTTTCGGGAGTTCCCTGGATGGATGTTTTTCCCCACCGTCATCTTCTCGGTATCAAGGGTCTGACGGAGCGGGATATCACGCTGCTGCTCGACAAGGCGGACGAGGCGGTCATGATCTCGCGGCAGCGGGAGAAGAAAACCTCCACGCTGCGCGGCCTCACGCAGATCAACCTGTTCTTCGAAGCCTCCACCCGCACGCAGAGCTCCTTCGAGCTCGCGGGCAAGCGGCTGGGTGCCGATGTCATGAACATGTCGGTCGGCAATTCCTCGGTCAAGAAGGGCGAAACGCTGATCGATACGGCGATGACGCTCAATGCCATGCATCCCGACGTGCTGGTGGTGCGCCATTCCTCGGCCGGTGCAGCGGCACTGCTTGCGCAGAAGGTGTCCTGCGCCGTTGTCAATGCCGGCGACGGGCAGCATGAACATCCCACCCAGGCGCTGCTCGACGCGCTGACGATCCGCCGCGCCAAGGGCAAGCTGTCGCGCATCATCGTGGCGATCTGCGGCGATGTCCTGCATTCGCGCGTCGCGCGCTCCAACATCCTGCTTCTCAATCAGATGGGTGCCCGGGTGCGCGTGGTCGCACCGGCGACGCTCCTGCCGACCGGCATCGCCGACATGGGGGCCGAGGTCTTCCACTCCATGGAAGACGGGCTGAAGGACGCCGATGTCGTCATGATGCTGCGGCTGCAGCGCGAGCGCATGGCCGGTTCCTTCGTGCCCTCGGTGCGCGAGTACTTCCGCTATTACGGCCTCGATGCCGAGAAGCTGAAGGCGGCGCGCGAGGATGCGCTGGTCATGCATCCCGGGCCGATGAACCGCGGCGTCGAAATCGCCTCGGAGATCGCCGACGGGCCGCAAAGCGTCATCGAACAACAGGTGGAGATGGGGGTCGCCGTGCGCATGGCCGTAATGGAAACCCTGCTCGTCTCGCAGACCAAGGGGCCCCGCGCATGAGCACGCTTGTCCTTCAGAACCTGCGCGTGCTCGATCCCTCGCGCTCCCTCGACGCACCGGGCAGCATCCTTATCCGCGACGGCGTGATCCTCGCCGCCGGGCCCGACGCGCTGAACCAGGGCATGCCGGAGGGCGCGACCGTGGAAGACTGCGGCGGCCTTCTTGCCGTGCCCGGCCTGGTCGATGCGCGGGTCTTCATCGGCGAGCCCGGAGCCGAGCATCGCGAGACGATCGAGTCCGCCGCCCGCGCGGCCGCAGCCGGCGGCATCACCAGCATCATCGCCATGCCGGATACCGATCCGGTGATCGACGATATCGCGCTGGTCGAGTTCGTGCAGAAGACCGCGCGCGACAAGGCCATGATCACCGTCCATCCCGCCGCGGCGCTGACCAAGGGGCTGAAGGGCGAGGAGATGACCGAGTTCGGGCTCCTGCGCGAAGCCGGCGCCGTCTGCTTCACCAATGGGCGGCGCGGCATTACCGACACCTCCGTGCTTCGACGTGCCATGACCTATGCGCGCGAATTCAGCGCCGTCATCGCGCTCGAAACGCGCGACCCCACTCTCGGCGCCAACGGCGTCATGAACGAAGGCCTGCTGGCGAGCTGGCTCGGGCTTCCCGGCGTGCCGCGCGAAGCGGAAATCATTCCGCTCGAACGCGATCTGCGCATCGCCGGCCTGACGCGCGCTGCCTACCACGCCGCCAAGATCTCGCTGCCCGAATCGGTCGAAGCGATCCAGACTGCGCGCTCTCGCGGCGCGAAGGCCACCTGCGCAGTGTCGATCAATCATCTCGCCTTGAACGAGAACGACATCGGCGAGTACCGCACCTTCTTCAAGCTGAGCCCGCCGCTGCGCGGCGAGGATGATCGCGCTGCCATGGTGCAGGCCCTGGCCGAGGACCGCATCGACATCATCGTCTCCTCGCATGATCCGCAGGATGTCGATACCAAGCGCCTTCCCTTCTCCGACGCGGCGGATGGCGCGATCGGGCTCGAAACCATGCTCGCGGCCGCCCTCCGGCTCTATCACAGCGGGGACGTGCCGCTGATGCGTCTCATCGATGCGCTATCGACCCGTCCGGCCAAGATCTTCGGGCTCGACTCGGGCACGCTGAAGCCGGGGGCCCGTGCCGATGTGACGCTGATCGACCTCGAGGAACCCTGGATCGTGGCGCGGGAGGCCCTCGTCTCGCGCTCGAAGAACACGCCCTTCGAAAATGCCCGCTTTACGGGCCGCGCCCTTCGCACCTATGTTGCCGGTCGACGCGTCTTCGGCTAGTCGCCGGCGCGGATCGGGGGATCATTTCGCTTATGTTCGATTGGCCGCTTCCACTGGGCGTCACGCTTCTTTTCTTGCTGTTCGGCTATCTGCTGGGCTCGATCCCGTTCGGCCTGCTGCTGACCCGGGCCGCCGGCCTGGGCGATGTGCGCAAGATCGGTTCCGGCAACATCGGCGCCACCAATGTGCTGCGCACCGGCAACAAGAAGCTCGCCGCCGCCACCTTGCTCCTCGACGCCTTGAAGGGCACGGCGGCGGCCACGATCGCCTGGCACTATGCGGGTCCCGATGCCGGCATTGCCGCCGGTCTCGGCGCTTTTCTCGGCCATCTCTTCCCGGTCTGGCTTGGCTTCAAGGGCGGCAAGGGGATTGCCACCTATATCGGCGTGCTGCTGGGGCTTGCGCCCCTGGTCGTGCTGGTCTTCGCAGCGGTCTGGCTCGGGGTCGCGAAAATCACCCGCTACTCCTCCCTGTCCGCGCTCTGCGCCACGGTCGTCGTGCCGGTCGTGCTGCTTGCCGCCGGTTATGGCCGGATCGGCCTGCTCTTCGTCTTGCTCAGTCTCATCACCTGGGCCAAGCACCATGCCAACATCAAGCGCCTCCTCGCCGGCACGGAAAGCCGGATCGGCCAGAAGGGCTGAGGCCGGATGGCGGGCGAGGCGCGCAGAGGCATCACCCTCACCGACCGCCAGCGTCTCGCCTGGCTGCGCCTCATCCGCAGCGACAATGTCGGCCCGGCCACCTTCCGCGATCTGATCAACCATTTCGGCTCGGCCGAAACGGCCCTGCAGATGCTTCCGGAGCTGTCCCGCCGGGGCGGCTCCACCCGCGCCATCCGAATCGCCACCGTTGCCGAGGCGGAGCGGGAACTGGCGCTCTGTCTTCGGTTCGGCGCCCGATTCGTCGGCATCGGCGAACCGGAATACCCCGCTGCCCTCCGCCAGATCGAGGCGGCACCTCCCCTTCTGGCAGTCAAGGGCGACGTGTCGCTCACAGCGCTCCCGGCGCTCGGGATCGTCGGGGCGCGCAATGCTTCGATCAGCGGCGCGAAGTTTGCGGCGATGATCGCCCGCGATGTCGGGCGCTCCGGCTATGCGATCATCTCCGGCCTGGCGCGCGGCATCGACACGGCCGCACACCGGGCCAGCCTCGATACCGGCACGATCGCCGCCATGGCCGGCGGGCTCGACCAGCCCTACCCGCCGGAAAACGCCGATCTTCTGCGGGAGATCACCGAGGGGCGCGGCTTGGCGATCAGCGAGATGCCCTTCGGCTGGGAGCCGAGGGCACGGGATTTTCCGCGCCGCAATCGTCTGATCGCCGGCACCGCCCTGGGGCTTGCGGTCGTGGAGGCGGCCAGTCGCTCCGGCTCGCTGATCAGCGCCCGGCTCGCCGGGGAGTTCGGCCGTCTGGTCTTTGCCGTTCCGGGATCGCCGCTCGACCCGCGCTGCCAGGGCACCAACCAGCTCTTGAAGGACGGCGCAACGCTCGTGACCGAACCGCGCGACATTCTCGAAGCCCTGGCGCCCCTCTCGCGCATCGACCTGTTCACCCGCCCGCAGGCGGAGGAACCCGACGAGGGCGAAGGCCGCATGCCGCTTCCGCCCGCCGAGGACGAACGCAGCGCCGTGATCGATGCGCTGGGCCCCACCCCTGTCGAGATCGACGACATCATCCGCCACACCGGACTGGGCATGGGGACCGTCTATCTTGTCCTGCTAGAACTTGATCTTGCCGGGCGGCTGGAGCGGCACGCCGGTGGGCTCGTGTCTCTGGCCGGTGATGCAGCTTAGCGTGCGACGCCCGGAGAGAATGTCGCCGGCCTCCGTGAACGCCATCTCCAGCAGATAGCACAGCATATCGGCATTCTCGGCCTCGGCCACGCCGCGCAGCTCGCCGAGCATCTGGCGGATATAGCCGATCTTCGACCGGGACTCTTCCGAAAGATCATGCGCCTGATGTCTGTCCGTCGCGACCATGTCCTGTCCTGTGATGCTCGCCGGGGCTCGGCGGAGGAACTCTACCGGGGGTTCAGGATCGACGCCGTGTGCGCCGACCCGCTGCAGATGCGATACACCTAACGAACGATATCGCAAATATCTTTAATTGCAATAATTCGCATATCTCTTTTAGGTTGTGCGGCGTTGTACCGCGAATTTCGGCTCCGCCACTTGACCGGCGGCAAATCACTGTCCATGTCGAGGCATCGATAGTTCCGGCCCGCCCGCAAAATCTGGGCGGAGACCCTTGAAGGGCTTCTCAACACTCATGACCATGAATGTCGTCGTCGTCGAATCGCCGGCCAAGGCCAAGACGATCAACAAATATCTTGGTCCCGGCTACAAGGTTCTGGCCTCCTTCGGCCATGTGCGCGACCTCCCGGCCAAGGACGGGTCCGTCCGACCGGACGAGGACTTCGCCATGTCGTGGGAAGTCGACAGCGCGTCGGCCAAGCGTTTGGCCGATATCGGTGCGGCACTGAAGGGCTCCGACGGCCTGATCCTGGCGACCGACCCGGATCGCGAAGGCGAGGCCATTTCCTGGCATGTCCTCGATCTTTTGAAGAAGAAGAAGCTGATCGGCGACAAGCCGGTCAAGCGCGTCGTCTTCAACGCGATCACCAAGAAGGCCGTGCTGGAAGCCATGGCCAATCCGCGCGATATCGACGTGCCGCTGGTCGATGCCTATCTCGCCCGCCGCGCGCTCGATTATCTGGTCGGCTTCAACCTTTCGCCGGTTCTCTGGCGCAAGCTGCCCGGTGCCCGCTCCGCCGGTCGTGTCCAATCCGTCGCGCTGCGGCTGGTCTGCGACCGGGAGTCCGAGATCGAGCGCTTCGTTTCGGAGGAGTACTGGAACATCTCCGCTCTGCTGCGCACCCCGCGTGGAGAGAGCTTCGAGGCGCGCCTTGTCTCGGAAAACGGCAAGCGCCTCGGCCCGCGCGCCGTTTCGAATGGAGAGCAGGCCTCCGCTTTGAAGGCTATGCTTGAAGGCGCATCCTACGTGGTGGACAGCGTCGAGGCGAAGCCGGTCAAGCGCAACCCTTCGCCGCCCTTCACCACCTCGACCCTTCAGCAGGCCGCCTCCTCCAAGCTCGGTTTTTCCGCCTCCCGCACCATGCAGGTGGCGCAGCGGCTCTATGAGGGCATCGACCTCGGCGGCGAGACGGTGGGTCTCATCACCTATATGCGAACCGATGGCGTGCAGATGGCCGGCGAGGCGATCGATGCGGCCCGCAAGGCGATCGGCGAGCAGTTCGGCGCCCGCTATGTGCCGGACAAGCCGCGTATCTACTCCACCAAGGCCAAGAATGCCCAGGAAGCGCACGAGGCGATCCGCCCCACCGATTTCAACCGCACGCCGGACCAGGTGAGGCGCTTCCTCGATGCCGACCAGCTGCGCCTCTACGACCTGATCTGGAAACGCGGCATCGCCAGCCAGATGGCCGGCGCCGAGATTGAACGGACGACGGTGGAAATCACCGCGGATGCGAGCGGCGGCAAGGCCGGCCTTCGCGCGGTCGGCTCGGTCATCCGCTTCGACGGCTTCATCGCCGCCTATACCGACCAGCGCGAAGAAGGCGAACCGGCCGGAGACGAGGGCGAGGACGATGGCCGCCTGCCGGAGATCAACGCCCGCGAGGCGCTGGCCCGCGAGAAGGTCAATGCCTCCCAGCATTTCACCGAACCGCCGCCGCGCTATTCGGAAGCAAGCCTGATCAAGAAGATGGAAGAGCTCGGCATCGGCCGTCCCTCCACCTATGCCGCGACGCTCGCCACGCTGCGCGACCGCGAATATGTGACGATCGACAAGCGCAAGCTGATCCCCGAGGCCAAGGGCCGGCTCGTCACCGCCTTCCTCGAAAGCTTCTTCCAGCGCTATGTCGAATATGACTTCACGGCCTCGCTCGAGGAGAAGCTCGACCAGATCTCGGCCGGCGAGCTGAACTGGAAGGACGTGCTGCGCGACTTCTGGAAGGACTTCTTCGCCCAGATCGAGGACACCAAGGAGCTGCGCGTCACCAACGTGCTCGACGCCTTGAACGAAGAGCTGGCGCCGCTGGTCTTTCCGAAGCGCGAGGACGGCAGCGATCCGCGCATCTGCCAGGTCTGCGGCACGGGCAAGCTGTCGCTGAAGCTCGGCAAGTACGGCGCCTTCGTCGGCTGCTCCAACTATCCGGACTGCAACTTTACCCGTCAGCTTTCCTCCGATGGCGATGCCGAGGCCCAGGCCTCGAACGAGCCGCAGTCGCTTGGCAAGGACCCGCATACGGACGAAGAGATCACGCTGCGCTCGGGTCGCTTCGGCCCGTACGTCCAACGCGGCGAAGGCAAGGATGCCAAGCGCTCGAGCCTGCCGAAGGGCTGGACACCGGCAAGCGTCGACCACGAGAAGGCCGTCGCCCTGCTCTCGCTGCCGCGCGACATCGGAAAGCATCCCGAAAGCGGCAAGATGATTTCTTCCGGCCTCGGCCGGTACGGGCCCTTCGTGTTGCATGACGGGAAATACGCCAATCTGGAAACGATCGAGGACGTGTTCTCGATCGGCCTCAACCGCGCGGTCTCCGTACTGGCCGACAAGCAGTCCAAGGCCGGTGCCGGCCGCGGGGCGGCGGTTGCGGCGCTGAAGGAGCTGGGCGAGCATCCGGATGGCGGCGCGATCACCGTGCGTGATGGCCGCTACGGGCCCTATGTCAACTGGGGCAAGGTCAATGCCACCCTGCCCAAGGGCAAGGATCCGGCCTCGGTCACGCTGGAGGAAGCCCTGCCGCTTCTGGCGGAACGGGCAGCCAAGAGCGGCGTGAAGACGCCGAAAAAGGCGGCCGCCAAGACCAGCAAGGCCAAGACGACCAAAGCCAAGGCTGCCGAGGCTGACGGCGAGGTCAAGCCCGCCAAGGCAACGAAGGCCAAGACAGCCGGCAAGAGCGCCGCATCGAAGACGAGTGGCGCCAAGACGACAGCGAAACCGGCAGCGGCGAAGAAGACCGCCGCGAAGGCGAAGAAGGACTGAAACCCGTGAGCAAGCTTCCCCGCGATGGCAAGGAACGGACCGGCAAGCCATCGGTCCGCCTCGGCCGGGCGGCGAAGGTCGCCCGTCTCCCCGCCGAGACCGTGATCATTCACGGTGCCGTCCCGCCACGCGATGTGCTGATGCAGTTCATCGCCGAAAACCCGGACCGCGCCTCCAAGCGCGAGATCGCCAAGGCGTTCGGGCTGAAGGGCGAGGCGCGCGTCGAGCTGAAGGCGGCGCTGCGGGCGCTGGAGGATGACGGGCTCGTCGAAAAGACCCGCAAGACGCTGACGCGTCCGGGCGCCCTGCCCCCGGTGGCGCTGCTCGACATTACGACACGCGACAAGGATGGCGAGCTGATCGCCCGTCCCGCCGAATGGCCGGAGGATGCCGGCGTGGCGCCCGCCGTGCTGGTGCGCCAGTCGAGCGCGCAGAAGGCCAAGGGCAAGACGCCGGTCGGCGGGCTGGGCGACCGCGTGCTCGCCAAGATCTTCCCGAACAAGGACGCGACCGGGCCGGCCTACACCGCCCGGATCATCAAGGTCCTCAACCGTCGTCGCAGCGCCAATGCGGCGCTCGGCGTGTTCCGGGCCATGCCGGGCGGCACCGGCCGCATCATGCCGATCGACAAGCGCGGCGAGGAGCTTCAGGTAGAGGCCTCCGGTGTCGGCGAGGCGAAGGACGGCGATCTCGTCGAGGTCGATGTGTCGCGCACCGGCCGCTTCGGCCTGGCGCGGGCGGAGGTGAAGTCCATCATCGGCTCGGTGGCCTCGGAGAAGGCGATCTCCATGATCGCCATCCATGCCCATTCGATCCCCTATATCTTCCCCGACAGCGTGCTGCGCGAAGCCGACGCCGCCGGCCCGGCCAGCATGGTCAAGCGCGAGGACTGGCGGACCCTGCCGCTGATCACCATCGATCCCGCCGACGCCAAGGACCATGACGACGCGGTCTATGCCGAGCCGGACACGGCAGAGGAGAATGCGGGCGGCGTGATCGTGACGGTCGCGATCGCCGATGTCTCCTGGTATGTGCGTCCGAAGTCGGCGCTCGACCAGGAGGCGCTGAAGCGCGGCAACTCGGTCTATTTTCCGGACCGTGTCGTGCCCATGCTGCCCGAGCGGATTTCCAACGAGCTCTGCTCGCTCAAGGAGAATGTCGACCGGCCGGCGCTCGCCGTGCGCATGCGCTTCACCAGGGAAGGCCGCAAGCTCGGCCACAGCTTCCACCGCATCATGATGCGCAGCGCCGCCAAGCTCTCCTACAGCCAGGCGCAGGCGGCGATCGACGGGCAGCCGGACGACAAGACGGGGCCGCTGCTGGAACCCATCCTGAAGCCGCTGTGGGACGCCTACCGCATCCTCACCATCGGCCGCGACCGGCGCCAGCCGCTCGAGCTGAACATGCCCGAGCGAAAGATCCTGCTGAAGCCCGATGGCACGGTCGACCGTGTTTTCGTGCCCGACCGCCTCGACGCCCACAGGCTGATCGAGGAGATGATGATTCAGGCCAATGTCGCCGCCGCCGAGACGCTGGAAGCCAAGCGTCAGCCACTCGTCTACCGGGTCCATGATGCGCCGTCGCTCGCCAAGCAGGAGACGCTGCGCGAATTCCTGGCCACGCTCGAGCTCTCGCTCGTCAAGGGCGGCAACATGCGCGCCAACCATTTCAACGGCATCCTCTCGAAGGCCGAGGGCAAGGCCTATGAGACGATGGTCAACGAGATGGTGCTGCGCTCGCAGAGCCAGGCGGTCTATAGCCCTGAGAACATCGGCCATTTCGGCCTCAACCTGATGAAATACGCCCATTTCACCTCGCCGATCCGCCGCTACGCCGACCTGATCGTGCATCGCGCCCTGGTCGGCGCCCTGCATTTGGGCGAAGGCGGCATCACGCCGGCCGAGGAGGGCGCGCTCGACGACATCGCCGCCGAGATCTCCACCTTCGAGCGCCGCGCCATGGCGGCCGAGCGCGACACGGTCGACCGGCTGATCGCCCATCACCTCAGCGCCCGCATCAACGAGGAGTTCGACGGCCGCGTTTCCGGCGTGACGAAAGCCGGACTTTTCATCTCCCTGCCACAGTATGGCGCCGATGGCTTTGTACCGGTGTCCACGCTCGGCCGGGATTACTACATCTATGACGAGGCTCATCAGGCGCTGACCGGCGAGAAGACCGGCCTCGGCTACCGGCTGGGCGATACGGTGCGGGTGAAGCTGGTGGAGGCCGTGCCGCTTGCCGGCGCACTGCGTTTCGAAATGCTGAGCGAGGGCCGCAAGCTGCCGACGGCGGTGCGGTCCTTCCACAAGGCCACGCGGCGCGACCGCAGCCCGGCCCGCAAACCCGGCACCCGGCCGCCGCGCGGCCGACGGTAAGTCAGGAGACCCGATGGACGACCAGACCGACCGCCGCCCCCACGATCTGACACTCGGCGGCGACGCGCCGGAGCCCCGGCCTGTCGCCCGCTCCATCCGCCGCGGCGTGTTCAACCGCTGCCCGAAATGTGGCGAGGGACGGCTCTTTTCCGGCTTCCTGCGCAGCGTCGATCAATGCGCAGTGTGCGGCGAGCAGCTGGACCATCACCGGGCCGACGATTTCCCGCCCTATATCGTCATCTTCGTCATCGGCCATATCGTCGTGGCAGGCTATCTGGCCACCGAGCTGACGCTCACGCTGTCGAGCTGGGGCCAGCTGGCGATCTGGGTCCCTGTGGCGATCGTGCTGTCGCTTTTGTTGATGCAGCCCGCCAAGGGCGGTGTCATCGGCCTGCAATGGGCCTTGCGTATGCACGGGTTCAGTGGAGAAGACGACCAGCCGGCGGACCTCTTGTCGCCGCGAGACGATGCGCGATGATCAACCGGTTGGAGCGGATGGAGGCCACGCCGATCACGGCGCGTCGCGCAGCCTTGCGCCCGCGCGAGGCTGCGGCGCTGATGCTGATCAGCCGCGCCGGCGCCGAGCCGAAGGTTCTCGTCGGCCGCCGCTCCTCCGCCCATGTCTTCATGCCGGACGTCTACGTCTTCCCCGGCGGGCGCCGCGATGCGGGCGATCATCGCCTCCCCTATGAGAGCGACCTTGCGCCGGAGGTGCTCGCCCGCCTTCGGCGGCTGGGGCTCAGCGCAACGCGGGCCCGGGCGCTGGCGCTGGCCGCCATTCGCGAGATGCACGAGGAAACGGGGCTCATCGTCGGCGGCGCGCGCGAGGGGGTTGCCCTGCCCCTCTCCGCCGGTCTCAAGCATCTGCGCTATATCGCCCGTGCGGTGACTCCGCCCGGCCATCCCCGCCGCTATGACACGCATTTCTTCGCGCTTTTTGCCGACGAGGTCGGCATCGACCCGGCGAGCGCGCGCGACAGCGACGAGCTGTCCGACCTGCGGCTCGTCTCGATCGCCGATCCCTCGCCGGTCGCGGTGCCCGACATCACCCGCACCGTGCTCTCGGCGCTTGCCGAACGACTTTCAGCCGATCCGGAGTTGGGCTTCGAGGCACCGGCACCCTATTTCCACGTGCGTCATGGACGCTTCATCCGCGACCTACTGTGAGGACACCGAATGTCTGATCCATCCCCCGGCAAGACCCTGCCGGTTGAGGAGATCCACTGGCTATCGCTGATCGCCGCCCTGGCGGCGGTGACGACCGTCGGCATCGCCATCGGCCTCGGCGTGCCGCTGCTGTCGATCATGATGGAGAAGCGCGGCATCTCCTCGACGCTGATCGGGCTCAACTCCACCGTGGCCGGCCTTGCCTCCATGGTCGCAGCCTCCTTCACCACCCGCCTCGCCCATCGATTCGGCGTCGCGCCGGTCATGGTCTTCTCGGTGTTCATGGCGGCGCTGCCGGCGCTCGGCTTCTACTTCGTCGACAATTTCTGGCTCTGGTTTCCGCTGCGCATCGTCTTCCAGAGCGGCATCACGATTCTCTTCGTGCTCTCCGAGTTCTGGATCAATGCCACCGCCCCCTCGCATCGGCGTGGCCTGGTCTTCGGCATCTACGGCACGGTGCTCTCGCTCGGCTTCGCGACCGGCCCGCTGCTCTTCTCGATCCTCGGCAGCGAGGGCATTCTCCCCTTTGCCGTCGGGGCCGGCATCATCACGCTGGCCGCGATCCCGATCATCATCGCCCGGCGGGAAAGCCCGATCATCCACGAAATGCCAGAGATGCATTTCCTGCGCTATGTCTTCATGGTGCCGATGGCGACCGCCGCGGTCTTCGTGTTCGGGGCCGTCGAATATGGCGGGCTCTCGCTCTTTCCGGTCTATGGCACGCGCATGGGCTTCACCGAATCGCAGGCCGCGCTGCTGCTCACCATCATGGGTGTCGGCAATCTGATCTTCCAGATTCCGCTCGGCCTGCTCTCCGACCATATGCGCGACCGCAGAAAGCTGTTGATAGCGCTGACGGTGATCGGCTTCGTGGGGGCGCTCTCGCTTCCCTGGCTGGCGCTGCACTGGGCGACGCTCGCGGTCGTGCTGCTGCTGTTCGGCGGTATCGTCTCGGGCCTCTATACGATCGGCCTCAGCCATCTCGGCTCCCGCCTGCACGGGCCGGAGCTCGCGGCCGCCAATGCGGCCTTCGTCTTCTGCTATGCGCTGGGAACGGTGGCGGGACCCCAGGTGATCGGCACCTCGATGGATCTGTTCGGAAACCAGGGCTTTGCCTGGTCGATTGCCGGTTTCTTCGGTCTTTACATCCTGCTCTCCCTGCTCCGCCTCGTCTATAACCCGAAACGGGCTTGACATTTCGGGCGCGATTTGTAGTTTCGCGCCACGTTCGCCGGGGCCTTCTCACGAAGTCCGGCTTCTTTTTTTCAAAGGCAGGACGACCATGGCGAAAGCTGCAAAAATCAAGATCAAGCTGCTGTCGACGGCCGACACCGGCTTCTTCTACGTGACTTCGAAGAACAGCCGCACGATGACCGACAAGATGACCAAGACCAAGTATGACCCGGTCGTCCGCAAGCACGTGGAATTCAAGGAAACGAAGATCAAGTAAGCTCTTCGCGTTCCGGGTCGTTCGAGACCCGCAAAGAGGCGCCGGCAGCTCTGCCAGGCGCCTTTTTCTTTGCCTGGAGCACGGGGGGCCGTGCGGGCTCAACATTACGGTGATGGCGGCAGCGCTCTTGCTTGTCGTCCGATCATGATCAGCGGGGAGCAACCATTTCCCAAAACAAAACGCCGCTCGGCCCGGCAGGCAGAACGGCGTTGTGTTCGATAGGATGTCGGCTGGCACGCGGCGGCACGAGGAACCGTCTTGCATACCAGCCGACAAACCCCACGACCCAGGAGATGCGGCGGACCTGAGCATCATGGGGTAAGTCTTGCCCCGAAAGGCAGAAGCAATGCTGATGACAATGACTGAGAAATTGCGAAGGTCAACGTTTTCTTAAAAGAACCACGCCCTTGCGTTCGTTTGTGGTTAATTTCAAGACACTAGAGCCGAGCCGGAATGCTGTGCCACAACGGCGCGCGCTCTTTCCCCTCTTCGCCCTTCGCCACAGCGGACCGGTGCAAGCCCTTGTTGCAGATGGTTTTTTGCAAAAACCTGCGGAACAACCGAGAAGCGAATAGGAGAATGCCCAGTTCGCGTCGCCTCGCACGCCGAATATTGTATACATTCAAGCCTCTAGCGGGCGCCGAGGCCCGCCGGCCAGCGAAATCCCACCGCATGCTGTGGAAAACGCGGCTGGTGCGCGACTCACTCGATCACGCGGCGGCTGCAACCACCTGATTCCGCCCATTGCGCTTGGCCTGATAGAGCGCGGTGTCCGCACGCTTCATCAAGCCCTCCGGCGTATCGCCCGGCAGGAAGCTCGCCAGCCCGAGCGAGGCGGTGATGGAAAGCGACAGCGCACCGTTATCGATAAGGAACGGCTGACTTTCGATCGTGTGCCGCAGGCGCTCGGCGATGCCGCTGGCTGCCGCCCCATCCGTGTCCGGCATGACGAGCACGAACTCCTCGCCCCCGAAGCGGCAGGCAAGGTCTGCTCCGCGCACGACGGAGCGGATGCGGCGCGCGAACTCGCGCAGAACCTCGTCGCCCACATCATGGCCATGGCTGTCATTGACGCTCTTGAATCGGTCGATATCGGTCATGCAGACGGTGAGCGCGCGGTTGCGCTGGGCGGCGCGCTCCATCAGGAGGCGGATGTGGCTGTCGAGATAGCGGCGATTGTGAAGCCCGGTCAGCCCATCCGTCACGGCGAGCTCGATCGTCTGGTGAAGGCTCGCGCGCAGCCGGTCATTGCACTGCTTGCGGCGAATCTGGGTCAGGCTGCGGGCCATGAGCTCGTTGGGTTCGATCGGCCGCATCAGATAGTCGGTGACGCCGAGGTCCAGCGCGCGGACCAGCACCTCCTCCGCCCCCTGCTCCACCACCAGCAGAATGGGGATGTAGCGCGTGCGCTCCAGCGAGCGCAGCTGCGAGCAGAGCCGCAAAGGATCGTAATCCTCGAAATTGGCGTTGACGATGATGAGATCGAAGGCGCGCTCGGCCGCCTCGAACAGCGCTGCCTGCGGATCCGCCATGGCGGTCATCTCCGCCACCGGGCGCAACACGCGCCCGATTCGTTCCTGCGAGCTGGCGCGCGCATCGACGAGCAGAATATGGCCGGGCTCGTCCGGCCGGTCGGAGCGCAGCGCCTCCTCGAGGCCGATCGTGCGCGCCGTTTCGGCCCGCAGCCGCAGCTCGTCGCTGACATTCTTCAGCCGCACGAGGCTCTTGACCCGCGACATCAGCTGCAGATCGTTGACAGGCTTGGTCAGAAAATCATCGGCACCGGCCTTCAGACCGCGCACACGGTCGGAAGGCTGGTCAAGGGCGGTGACCATGACCACCGGAATATGCGACGTGCGGGGATTGGCCTTCAGCCGCTCGCAGACCTCGAAGCCGTCCATGCCCGGCATCATGACATCGAGCAGGATGAGGTCGACCGGCTGACGGTCGCAAATGGCGAGGGCGGCAAAGCCGTCGGCAGCGGTCAGCACGTCGAAATACTCGGCCAGCAACCGGGCTTCGAGCAATTTGACGTTGGCCGGAATATCGTCAACGACAAGAATGCGTGCGGTCATGCGTTCTTTCCTGTCTGAGCCCTGCAGCCGAAAAATGGCGCAGCATTTGGCCTCGAGAAGCCGCCATCATGGCGGCCCGTGTGTCAATGAATGAGCTCGGCAGGGCTCTCGCCCCCAAGGAACGGACTAGCCGTCGCCGAGATAGGTCTTGATCGTTTCAATGAATTTCGGCACCGAGATGGGCTTCGAGACATAAGCCTCGCAACCGCCCTGGCGAATGCGCTCCTCATCCCCCTTCATGGCGAAAGCCGTGACGGCAATCACCGGGATGACATGCAATTCATCATCCTCTTTCAGCCATTTCGTGACTTCCAGGCCAGACACTTCCGGCAACTGGATGTCCATGAGAATCAGGTCGGGCCGGTGCCGGCGGGCCAGTTCCAGCGCCTCCATGCCGTTGCGGGTCTGGATCGTGGTGTAGCCGGATGCTTCGATCAGGTCGCGGAAGAGCTTCATGTTCAGCTCGTTGTCCTCGACGATCATCACCTGTTTCGGCATGGGCACCTTCCTTTGGGCGGGCCGACCCTTGTGAGGCCAGGCCCTGCGGCGGACCGAGCCAAGAATGGACCGGTCTCCGCATCGAGAGTTAGGTCTATTTGGTTGAAAAAGAGGAAATCATCGGCGAGAAAAGCCGAGCTCCACGAAAAAAGGCCTGCCTTATGACCCCCGCCGACGAAACGGCCATTGCCGTGCTCGCCTGGATTGCCAACGAACCGGACCTGCTCGGCCGCTTCCTTGCCTTGACCGGAACCGACCCCTCGACGCTCCGCAGTTCCGCTGCCGATCCGGGTTTTCTGGCCGGCGTGCTCGACTTCGTCATGGACCACGAACCGACCTTGATGGCCTTCTGCGCGGCCACCGACACAAAGCCGGAAACGGTCGTGCGCGCCCATGCGGTCCTTGCCGGCCCTCGCGGCGATACCGGCAGCATCTGATGGCCGAGCCCCTCTCCTTCGATCATATTTCCTTGACCGACCGACCTCTGATCGTCTGCGATATCGACGAGGTGGTGCTGGAGTTCCTGACCCCGTTCCAGGGCTTCCTCAAGGCCGGCGGCTGCACGCTGCTTCCCCGCTCCTTCCGCCTGCACGGCAACATCATTCGCCAAGCAGACGGCGAGCCGATCAGCGAGGCGGAGGTCAGTGCGCTGATCGAGGCGTTCTTCGCAGCCCAGCTCGACTGGCAGGGACCGGCCGCCGCGGTCTGCGAGACGCTGGAAAGCCTCTCGGCGGAGGCGGACATCGTCTTCCTCACCGCCATGCCGCCGCGGCACGCGGCCCTGCGGCGCGCGCTGCTCGACCGCCATGCGCTGTCCTTCCCGCTGCTCGCGACGGAAGAGCCGAAGGGTCCGGTGGTTCGGCGCCTTCATGACGGCCGCAGCCAAAAGCTGGTGTTCATCGACGATATCCTGCGCAATCTTCATTCGGTGCGCGACCACGCGCCGGACTGCCTGCTGATCCATCTGATCGCCAATGCCGAGTTCCGGGCGATGATGCCGACACCGGGACCGGACATCGCCGCCGCCGCCGACTGGCCGCACGCCGCCGCTCTCATCCGCGCCCACCTCGCGGCCTGAGCGGTCTCTTATCCACATCCTTCCCAAGCCGGCAGGCACCACGGTCTTGCGCCTTTGCGTGGGCGGGCATAGGGTCGGTTTGTTCAATCTTTGTTCCGGTGCGTGCCATGTCGTTCGATCCTGCACGTCACCCGGCCTTCTGCCGGGATTGCCTGGCCGGCCTTCAGGCAGGCCTGTCTGCGCAGCGGCGCCGGTGTATCGCCTGCGGCAGCCCGCGGGTGGTCGAGCATGACGAGCTCTATGCGCTGACGCTCGCCCATATCGATTGTGATGCCTTCTATGCCTCGGTGGAAAAGCGGGACGCGCCGGAGCTTGCCGACAAGCCGGTCATCATTGGCGGTGGCAAGCGCGGCGTGGTGTCGACCGCCTGCTACATCGCCCGCATCCATGGGGTGCGCTCGGCCATGCCGATGTTCAAGGCGCTCGAAGCCTGCCCGGACGCCGTCGTCATCAAGCCCGACATGGAGAAATATGCCCGGGTCGGCCGGCAGGTCCGCAGCATGATGCAGGATCTGACCCCGCTTGTTCAGCCGCTCTCGATCGACGAGGCCTTTCTGGAGCTAAAGGGCACCGAGCGGCTGCACCGCGATCCCCCCGCCCGCACGCTCGCCCGCTTCGCCAAGCGGGTGGAGGCGGAGCTGGGCATCAGCGTTTCGGTCGGCCTGTCCTATTGCAAGTTCCTCGCCAAGGTCGCCTCCGACCTTCAGAAGCCGCGCGGCTTCTCCGTGATCGGCAGGGCCGAGGCGCTGTCCTTCCTTCAAGACCGCCCGGTCACGACGATCTGGGGCGTCGGGAAAGCCTTCGCCGAAACTCTGGCGCGGGATGGGATCCACACGATCGGCCAGCTGCAGCGCATGGAGGAGAGCGACCTCATGCGGCGCTACGGCACGATCGGCCAGCGGCTGGCCCGGCTGGCGCGCGGGCAGGACGAGCGCGCGGTCGAGATCAATGGCGAGGCGAAGAGCGTCTCCGCCGAGACGACCTTCAACGACGATCTCTGCGACCATGCCGATCTGGTGCCGCATCTGCGGCGATTGAGCGAAAAAGTAGCGCTGCGGCTGCGCAAGGGGCAGACCGCCGGCCAGACGGTGGTCCTCAAGCTCAAGACTGCCGACTTCAAGATCCGCACGCGCAACCGCAGGCTCGAAGACCCGACCCAGCTTGCCGACCGGATCTTCCGCACCGGCCTGGCGCTTCTTCAACGCGAAGCGGATGGCACCCGCTTCCGTCTGATCGGCATCGGCGTCAGCGATCTGGCCGACCCGTCCCGCGCCGACCCGCCGGATCTTGTCGACCACCAGGCCGCGCGCCGCGCCGCCGCGGAAGCGGCGATGAACCGGCTGCGGGACAAGTTCGGCCGCGGCAGCGTCGAGACCGGCTATACCTTTGGCCACCGCCAAAGGGGCGACTAAGAGCACGCCCCACCATCGAGAGCCGTAGTTCGCGCATCGCGCCGGCGGGGCTCGTTCGACAATCATCTGTGCATAACGCCCCGAAAGCCCTCCCTGCACACAGCCGCAGCGTGTGTCAGTCGAAGGTGACAAAGCTTCCTTAAAGTTTGCCGGCCTAGGCTGGAGGAAGGCCCCTGCGCCCGGTCAGCCGCATGGCGCGCCGGTGTCGGGGCAAGATCAGGCATGGGATGGTGGTCATGGTTTCTCGTTTTTCACCGATGCTCGGTCTGCTTGGAATGGTGCTCGGCGCGGGCAGCGCACTCGCCGCGGGCGGCGCGCCGCTGCAGGTGATCGTGTCGAAGGATCAGCAATCGCTGGTGGTCTATGATGGCGACACGGTGGTCGCCACCTCCAATGTCTCCACCGGCAAGCGCGGCCACGAGACACCGACCGGCATCTTCTCGATCCTGGAGAAGCGCAAGTTCCACGCCTCCAACATCTATTCCAACGCGCCGATGCCCTTCATGCAGCGGCTGACCTGGTCCGGCATTGCGCTGCACGGCGCGCGGCATGTCCCGCCGCGTCCCGCCTCGCACGGCTGCGTGCGCCTGCCGGAAAGCTTTGCGAAGAGCCTATTCTCGATGACCGGCCGTGGCCTGCACGTGATTATTGCTGGCGACCAGCTGGTGCCACGCCTTGTGGACGAACCCGCCCTCTTCCAGCCGACTCCGCCCACGCCGCAGCTTCTGACCGATGCGACGCTCCGCCCGAGCATGGATCATCCGCCCGGGACCGCCGTGGAAGTGGCGATGAGCACGCCGGCGCCTGCGCAGGACGCCGGGATCGAGGCGGACGACCGGGCGCCGATCCGCATCCTCATCACCCGCCGCGGCCCGCGCGAGCACATGCTCGACCTGCAGGGCGCGCTGTCCGACCTCGGCTTCTACACGGGGCCGCTCGACGGCGCCGCCGGCAGCCAGACTGCGGAGGCCATTCGCGCCTTCGAACGGGCGGAGCGTCTGCCGGAGACCGGCCGTGACGGCCCCTCCGTTTCGCAAGCGATCTTCGCCAAGACCAAGCGCCCGCCGCCGCCCAACGGCCAGCTCCTCGTCCGCCGCGATTTCGCGCCGCTCTTCGAAGTGCCGGTCACGATCGCCGATCCGACGGTGGCGCTCGGCGTCCACTTCTTCCAGTTCCAGGATCGCGACCCGGACAGCGGCAAGGGCAAATGGTTTGCCCTGTCGCTCGACAATGCCCTGCCCGGCCCGATGCGCAAGCGCCTGGGCATCACCGTCCAGGCCGATTCCCATGCGGACGGCGCGGCGGAAGCAAGCCTCAAGCGGATCGCCATTCCCGAGGAGGCGCGCCGGCGGATCGAGGCGCTGCTTGCGGACGGCTCTTCGCTGACCATTTCCGATCTCGGCCTCGGCCAGGAAACCGGCCGCGGCACGGATTTCGTCACGGTGACGCAGGAGCGGAAAGGCTGAGCCGTGAGGCCTGCGCCTCTCACCCTCTCCTGCCCCGCGCCGACTTGAACCCCACCATCACACAAGAGGAGATTTTGATGGGTGTGACACTGAAGATCGGCGAGCCGATCTCTCTCGACCTGCTGACCATGTCGGATTTCACGATCCAGTCGCAGAGCAAGAAGGCGATCGTCGGTTTCGTCGACGGTTTCAAATTCGTCATCCGCGGCGAGAACCTGGCGATCAGCCAAGGCAACCCGGTCAAGGGGACGATCTTCGGGCTCGAGGTGACGAATGGCAAGGAGCCGGTTCTGTCGCTGACCGGGCTCAAGCTTTCGGTCGCCAAGATCAACGATCTCGTGGAGGACGGCAATGAGAGCGGGCTCGCGGCTCTCTTCAAGCAGGCGTTCAACGGTCCGGACAAGCTCTATGGCGGCGACCAGGACGACACGCTGATGGGCTTTGACGGCAACGACCTGCTGAAGGGCGGGCGCGGCGATGACAGCCTTCATGGCGGCAAGGGGAACGACAAACTGATGGGCGGCATCGGCGCCGACGATCTGTTCGGCGACGCCGGTGCCGATCGCTTCGTCTATGCCTCGGTCACCGACTCCAACGAACGGCTCGGCACCGACACGATCTTCGACTTCTCCCGCAAGAGCGGCGACAGGATCGACCTCGCCGGAATCGACGCGAACAGCCTCTCCGCCGGCAACGGCAAGTTCAGCTTCATCGGCACGAAGGACTTCACCGGCAAGGCCGGCGAGCTGCGCTACGAGAAGATCGACGGCGAGACGCTGATCTCCGGCGACACCAATGGCGACGGCCGTGCCGACCTGACCCTTCGCCTCGACACCGCCATCACGGTGACCAAGGATTTCTTCGATCTCTGAGGGGCGATCGCCCGATCGGCAGTCGACCCATCGATCATCACAGGCGCCGGTTCTGCCGGCGCCTTTCTCATGCGGTCAGGAGACCAGCTCCACATCGATCACGCCGGGCGCGCTGCGCAGCGCCGCGGCGATCTCGTTCGACAGGCGATAGCGGTCGGAGAGTTCCACTTCGATCTCGCGCTGGCCATTGTCCTTGATGACGATGAAGGACACGGCGCCATCACCGCGCGTGTTGAGATGCGCCGCGATCGAGCGCAGCGGCCCGGAATCGCGCACATACACCCGCAGCGCCTTCTGCATGTCGCGCGAGCGCTCCTCGAGCGATTGCAGGGTCTGGATCCTGAGACCGATGCCCTCCGGCCGCTCCTCCGCCTGCACGGTCATCACAAGCGAGGTTCCCGGCTCCAAGAGATCGCGATACTGGGCGAGCATTTCGGAAAACAGCACCGCCTCGAACTGGCCCGAACTGTCGGAAAAGGCGACGATGCCCATCTTGTTGCCGGTGCGGGTCTTGCGCTCCTGCTTGGAGGTCACCGTGCCCGCCAGCCGCCCGGCGGTTGCTCCCTTCTTCACCGACACGGCGAAATCGGCAAAGGTCTGGACCCGGATCTTCGCCAGGAGGTCATTATAGGTGTCGAGCGGATGGGCGGAGAGGTAGAAGCCCAGCACCTGGAATTCGCGCTGCAGCTTCTCGGACGCAAGCCAGGGCGTATAGTCCGGCAGACTGATCTTCTCCGGCCCCGTTGCCGCGCCGGCGCCGAACATGTCGTGCTGGCCGCGCAGCCGGTTCTCGGCGGCGAATTGCGCGAAACCGAGGATCCGGTCGAGCCCGGCAACCAGCGCTGCGCGATCATGGCCGAAGCAATCAAAGGCGCCGGCCGAGATCAGGCTTTCGAAGACCCGCCGGTTCAACAGCTTCGGATCGATGCGCAGGCAGAAATCTTCGAGACTCTCGAACGGCTTGTCGCCACGCACCGCGACGATGTGATCGACCGCCGCCTCGCCGACGCCCTTGATCGCATTCAGCGAGTAGAAGATGCAGTTCTCCCCGGTCTCGAACCGCCGGAAGGAGGTCTGCACGGAGGGCGGGACGACGGTAATGCCGAGACGGGCGGCATCCTGGCGGAAATCCACCAGCTTTTCCGTGTTCGCCATATCGAAGGTCATCGAGGCCGCGAGGAACTCGACCGGATAATGCGCCTTCATATAGGCGGTCTGGTAGGACACGATGGCATAGGCCGCCGCATGGCTCTTGTTGAAGCCGTAATTGGCGAACTTCGCCAGAAGATCGAAGATCATATCGGCCTGCGCCTTCTTGACCCCGTTCTTCACCGCGCCGTCCACGAAGCGGGCGCGCTGCTTGTCCATCTCCTCCTTGATCTTCTTGCCCATGGCGCGGCGTAAGAGATCGGCCTCGCCCAGCGAATAGCCCGAGAGCACCTGGGCGATCTGCATCACCTGCTCCTGGTAAACGATGACGCCCTGGGTTTCCTTGAGCAGGTAATCGATGGTTGGATGGATCGACTCGATCTCCTCCTCGCCATGCTTGCGCGCATTGTAGACCGGGATGTTCTCCATCGGGCCGGGGCGGTAGAGCGCGACCAGCGCGATGATGTCCTCGATGCAGTCCGGCCGCATGCCGATCAGCGCCTTGCGCATGCCGGAACTTTCCACCTGGAACACGCCCACCGTATCGCCGCGCGACAGCATCTCGTAGGTCTTCTGATCGTCGAGCGGCAAGGCCTCCAGCACGACGTCGATCTTGCGCTTGGCGACGAATTCGACCGCTGTCTTGAGAACCGTCAGCGTTTTCAATCCCAGAAAGTCGAATTTGACGAGGCCGGCCTGCTCCACCCACTTCATGTTGAACTGGGTGACCGGCATGTCCGAGCGCGGATCGCGATACATGGGCACCAGCTGCGAGAGCGGCCGGTCGCCGATGACGATGCCCGCCGCATGGGTCGAGGCGTGGCGGTAGAGGCCCTCGATCTTCTGGGCGATATCGAGCAGACGGCCGACCACGGGCTCCTTCTCGGCCTCCTCCTTCAGCCGCGGCTCCTCCTCGATCGCCTTGGACAAAGGCGTCGGATTGGCCGGGTTGTTCGGCACCAGCTTGCAGATCTTGTCGACCTGGCCATAGGGCATTTCCAGTACGCGGCCGACATCGCGCAGCGCCGCGCGCGCCTGCAGCGAACCGAAGGTGATGATCTGCGCCACCTGCTCGCGCCCATATTTGGACTGGACGTAGCGGATGACCTCTTCGCGCCGATCCTGGCAGAAGTCGATGTCGAAGTCGGGCATCGAGACGCGTTCGGGGTTGAGGAAGCGCTCGAACAGCAGCGAGAAGCGCAGCGGATCGACATCGGTGATGGTCAGCGCATAGGCGACCAGCGAACCGGCGCCCGAGCCGCGCCCGGGACCCACCGGGATATCATTCTGCTTAGCCCATTTGATGAAGTCGGACACGATCAGGAAGTAGCCTGGAAACTTCATGCGCTCGATGACGCTCAGCTCGAAATCGAGCCGTTCGCGGTAATCCTGCTCGGTATAGCCGGCCGTCATGCCGAGCGTCCGGATGCGCATCTCGAGGCCGGCGACCGACTGGCGGCGCAGTTCCTCCGCTTCGGCGCGTTCCGCTTCCTGCGGATCGTCGGAGGCGCCCGTGAAGCGCGGCAGGATCGGCCCGCGCGTCTTCAGCACGAAGGCGCAGCGCCGCGCGATCTCGACCGTGTTGTCGATCGCCTCAGGCAGATCGGCAAAAAGTGCGGCCATGTCCTTGCGGCTCTTGAGATAATGGTCGGGCGTCAGGCGGAACCGGCTGTCGTCGGAGACCATGGCATTGTGCGCCACGGCCATCAGCGCATCATGCGCGTCATAGTCGTCAGGCGTCGGAAAGAAGGGTTCGTTGGTGGCGACGATGGGCAGGTCCATGCGGTAGGCGAGTTCGAGCAGACGGCCCTCATGACGCCTGTCATACCGCCCATGGCGCTGCAGCTCGACATAGAGCCGATCGCCGAAGGCGGCGCGCAGCCCCTCCAGCCGCCGCTCGGCCAGCGCGGCATTGCCCGCCCGGAGCGCCCGGTCGATCGGCCCGCTGGCAGCCCCGGTCAGGGCGATCAGCCCATCCGCAGCCCCATCCTGCAGCCAGGAGAGCGCGATGCGGGCACTCTGGCTGCCCTCCCCGTCCAGGTAGGCGCGGCTGACCAGCGAGACGAGATGGGCATAGCCCGCGTCGCTCGCGGCAATCAGCACGATCGACGGCAGCTTGACGAGATGCTGTGCGTGGCCACGCTTGTCCCCCTCGCCCTCGTCTTCCATGTCGATGGCCATCTGGCAGCCGATCAGCGGCTGGATGCCCTCATCCATACATTTGAGCGAGAATTCGAGCGCAGCGAAGAGATTGTTGGTGTCGGCAATGCCGATCGCCGGCTGGGCATCGGCGGCCGCCTTGGCGATGATCTTCTTGACCGGCAGCGCGCCTTCCAGCAGCGAAAAGGCCGAATGGACCCGCAGGTGCACGAACTGCGGCGCCGCCCTGGTCTCCTCGCCTGTCCCCTGCATTGCGCTGAGTTCCGCCATGTCCGACTCCTGCTTGTCACGAGCCTCGACCATACAGCGTCGCGCCACCGGGGGCGACCGGAACCTTGCGCTTCTCCCCATCTGCCGGCGGCAACGAACGGGGCAGCCTCACGCGAACCGAAGCGCCTTTCCGGCAGAAGACGGGCGCTCCGCCTTGCCCCGTGCCGGTGCTCCGATCAGAGACCGAGAAGGAGGATCGAGAAGCTGGTGATGAACATGGCGATGGAGGTCAGGGCAGCCAGATCACGCAGGAAGTCGGACATGGGAATCTCCTTTTCGTTATGTTCCCTTTATGTACTCATTTTGTTCCTTGATCAAGAGGGCGATTTGCAGGATGGTTAAGGCCATATACGCGATTCGTGTTTGAGGAGACAATGATGATCGACCACCTCGGCTTTCCCGTGCGGGATCTCGAACGGTCTTCCGCCTTCTATGACTCGGCCTTCGTGCCGCTCGGCATCAGCCGTCAGATCGAGGTCACCGTGGAGATGAGCGGCGGCGAGGCGCATCTGGGCTATGGCGTGCCCGGCGGCCCCTTCTTCTGGATCTCGAACGGCCGGGCGATCGAGGGCCGGCTGCACGTCGCCTTCGCCGCCAAGGACCGCCCCACGGTTGACGCCTTCTACGCAGCGGCACTGGCAGCCGGCGGCCGCGACAACGGCCCCCCGGGGCTGCGGCCGCACTATCATGCGGATTACTATGGCGCCTTCGTCCTCGACCCCGACGGCCACAATATCGAAGCCGTCTGCCACAGCCCGGCCTGAGCGCCGGCCTGGCTTTGGGAAAGCAAGACGGCGCGACTTATCACCCAGACGGAGACCAACCATGTATGATCATATCGAGATCCCCGTCGCCGACCTCGATCGCGCGCGGCTCTTCTACAACGCGGCGCTGACGCCGCTTGGCATTGTCTGCGATGTCGACATTCCCCACACTCCGCCCGAAGAGCGCGGCCTCCTCGGCTATTACGGGGAGACCGGGCCAGCCTTCAGCCTGCTTGGCGGCGGGCCGGTGATCGGCTGCGTGCAGCTCGTCTTCGCGGCGCCCGATTGCGCGGCGGTGGCGGCGTTTCGGCTGGCGGGCTTGGCAGCCGGCGGGTCCGAGGCCAGCCATGGGTCAGGCCTTCCCGTCGTGGGGACGCCTTTGTGCCGCGCGGCTCTTTTCGATCCGGATGGGCATCGGATCGAAGCGGTCTGCGCGGCAGTGCCTTGAGAACGGCTCAGTCGAGCTCGACCACCTTGCCGGCTTCCAGCGTCACGCGCCGGTCCATCATGGCGGCCAGGTCGTGATTGTGGGTGGCGATCATGGCGGCAAGGCCGGATTGCTTCACGAGGGCCTTCAGCGCCTCGAAGACATAGCCGGCGGTCTTCGGGTCGAGGTTGCCGGTCGGCTCGTCGGCCAGAAGAACCCGCGGCGCATTGGCCACCGCGCGGGCGATCGCAACGCGCTGCTGCTCGCCGCCCGAAAGCTCGGCCGGGCGATGCTCGCCGCGATGGCCGATGCGCATATAGTCGAGCAGGGCGGCGGCCCGCTCGCGCGCTTCCTTGCGCGGAAGCCCGGCGATCAGCTGCGGCATCATGATGTTTTCCACCGCCGTGAACTCGGGCAGCAGATGGTGGAACTGGTAGACGAAGCCGATATCGTTGCGGCGGATCGCCGTGCGGGCAGCATCGTCCAGCGTGCCGCAGGCGCGGCCGTTGATCATCACCTCGCCGCCATCCGGACGCTCCAGAAGCCCGGCCAGATGAAGCAGGGTGGATTTGCCGGTGCCGGACGGCGCAACCAGCGCGACGGTCTGCCCGGTCATCAGGCGGAAATCGGCGCCCTTGAGGATCGAAAGCGATTGCTCGCCCTGATCGTATCGGCGTTCGACCGCCGCCAGTTCCAGTGCCACGCGCGGCGCCATGTCATGCACTCCGGGTCATTCGTAACGCAGCGCCTGCACCGGATCGAGCCGGGATGCGCGCCAGGCGGGGAAGATGGTTGCCAGGAAGGACAGGCCGATCGCCATGCCGACCACGGCCACCGTTTCCCCGAGGTTCATATCGGCCGGCAGCTGGCTGAGGAAATAGAGCTCCGGGTTGAAGAGCGTCGTGCCGGAGATCCAGGAGAAGAACTGCCGGATCTTTTCGATGTTCAGGCAGACGAGCACGCCGAGGCCGACGCCGGCAAAGGTGCCGACGATGCCGATCGCCGCGCCGGTCATGAAGAAGATGCGCATGATGGCCCCAGAGGTCGCCCCCATGGTGCGCAGAATGGCAATGTCGCTGCCCTTGTCCTTCACCAGCATGATGAGGCCGGACACGATGTTGAGCGCGGCCACCAGCACGATCAGGGTCAGGATCATGAACATGACATTGCGCTCCACCTGCAGGGCGGAGAAGAAGGTCTTGTTGCGGTCGCGCCAGTCGCTGATCAGCACCGGCCGCCCCGCCGCGTCCTCCACCGGCTGGCGAAGACTGTCGACCAGATCCGGGTTCTGGACGAAAAGCTCGATCGATTGAACGATGCCTTCCGCGTTGAAATAGAGCTGCGCCTCCTCGAGCGGCATGAAGATGATCGAGGCGTCATATTCCGACATGCCGATCTCGAAGATCGCCGACACCGTGTAGGATTTGACCCGCGGATTGACACCCATCGGCGTCACATCGCCTTCCGGCGCCACCAGCGTGATCGTGCTGCCTGCCTGCAGGCCCAGCTGATCGGCCATGCGCGAGCCGATCGCGACACCGGTGCCGGCGGCAAAGCCGGTCAGGTCGCCCGATTTCAGATGGTCGGAAATCGAGGTCATCTTGGTCAGATCCTCGGCGCGCACGCCCCGCACGAGCGCGCCGGTTCCCGCCCCACCCGGCCCGGAGGCGAGCGTCTGCCCCTCGATCATCGGGATCGCCATCGTCACCCCGGTCACACCGGAAAAGCGGGTGGCGAGGTCGGCATAATTGTCGAGCGGGCCATCGAGCGGCTGCACGATCATATGCCCGTTGATGCCGAGGATCCGCGAGATCAGCTCGGTGCGGAAGCCGTTCATGACCGCCATGACGATGATGAGCGTCGCCACGCCTAGCATGATGCCGATGAAGGAGAAGCCGGCGATGACGGAGATGAAGGCCTCCTTGCGCCGCGCACGCAGATAGCGCCAGGCCACCAGCCGCTCGAAGGCGGAGAAGGGTCGGCTCGCAGGCGGGCTGGCCGCGGTTTCGTCCGTGGTGGCGGCGCTCATCGGCGATCCTTATCTGGCGGCAGTCAGCTTGGCGATGGCCGCGTCGATCGACAGCGTTTCGCGCGCGCCGGTCTTCCGGTTCTTGATCTCGACCTCGCCGGCGGCAACGGCGCGCGGCCCGGCAATGATCTGCTGCGGCACGCCGATGAGGTCGGCGGTCGCAAACTTCGTCCCGGCGCGGTCGTCGGTGTCGTCATAGAGCACATCGAGCCCGGCCTTCGTCAGTTCGGCGTAGAGCCGCTCGCAGGCCGTGTCGCAGGCCGCGTCGCCCGCCTTCATATTGATCACGACTGCATCGAACGGGGCGACCGAGTCCGGCCAGATGATGCCGTTCTCGTCGTGCGAGGCCTCGATGATCGCGGGAACCAGGCGCGTCGGCCCGATGCCGTAGGACCCCATATGGACCAGATGCTCCTTGCCGTCCGGCCCCTGCACCTTGGCGCCCATCGGCTCGGAATATTTCGTGCCGAAATAGAAGATATGGCCGACCTCGATGCCGCGCGCCGAGAGACGATCGCTCTCGGGGATCGCCGCAAAGGCGGCCTCGTCATGCATTTCGGAGGTGGCGGCATAGACCGAGGTCCACTGGTCGAAGATCGCCTGCAGGGCGGCAACATCGTCGAAATTCGTGTCTTCCGCCGGAATGTCGAAACTCACGAAGTCCTTGTGGCTGAACACTTCCGATTCGCCCGTTTCGGCGAGGATAATGAATTCGTGGCTGAGATTGCCGCCGATCGGCCCGGTATCGGCGCGCATCGGGATGGCGCGCAGCCCCAGCCGCGCAAAGGTGCGCAGATAGGCGGCGAACATCTTGCGATAGGAGTGCTCGGCGCCCTCCTTCGTCAGGTCGAAGGAATAGGCATCCTTCATCAGGAATTCGCGCGACCGCATGGTGCCGAAACGGGGGCGGATCTCGTCGCGGAACTTCAGCTGGATGTGGTAGAGGTTGAGCGGCAGGTTCTTGTAGGACTTGACCGAGGAGCGGAAGATGTCGGTGATCATCTCCTCATTCGTCGGGCCATAGAGCATCGGGCGCTCCTGGCGATCCTTGATCCGCAGCATCTCCTTGCCGTAGGCGTCGTAGCGCCCGCTTTCCTGCCAGAGCTCGGCCGATTGCAGCGTCGGCATCAGGAGCTCGATGGCGCCGGAGCGGTCCTGCTCCTCCCGGATGATGCGGTTGACCTTGTCAAGGACGCGCTTGCCGAGCGGCAACCAGGAATAGATGCCCTGGCTCTGCTGTCGGATCATGCCTGCCCTGAGCATCAGGCGGTGAGACACGATCTCAGCTTCCTTGGGGTTTTCCTTGAGGATCGGCAGGAAATAGCGGGAAAGACGCATGAAGGGTTCCAGTGTGGCGCGCGCCCCGCATCAAGCAGCGGATTGGGGCGGAAAAAGGTTCGGTACAGGGCGGGCCTTGCGCGGCGCCTGCGTGCAAGAGCAGGCGAATCCGGCGCATGTCCGCGGACGGAGCGTTCTTAGCCGGTTCGGCTTGGGAAGGAAACTCGCAAAGCCGCGGCGAAAACGCGGTGGGATCAAGCTGTTGCCCCGGCTTTCGCCATGCGCGAAAGGGAGCGAAATAAGCAAAAACGGCCATTCAAAGTCAATCGAAAAATTTTCTGCCTGTGTAGCAAATTTGCAAAAAAACGGGTGACAAGCCGGGAAAAGCCAGATAATTTTAGCTTACAAAACAGGCAGGCGCATCAAATCCTGCTGAATTCGCGGTCAAGTCTTGGGAGGATCAGATCTTCGGCGCGATCACACGCAGCCGTCCGGAAACGGAAACAGATCACGCGAAACTCAAAAAACAAGGCGATTGCCTTGTTTTTTTTTGTCCTGATGCCAAGCGGCCCGGGCATTTGCCGACGGCAATCTGGCGACTCACTGCAAAGGCGCTTCATGCGGCCCTCGCCCGTCAAGCCCTGGAACGCGACTGCGAGCAACTGTTCAAAACTTGGGCAAAAGCTACAGGGGCTTTCCACGGGTGCGGAGAACCGTGGGAGATCGCGCGGAATGGAATGTCAGACCAGGCTTTGTCAGTAGAATTTCGGCACGATGTCCGGGAACGTATCGAGCCCGATGCCGAGTTTGACGGAGAAAAGATACCACCCCAGATGGATGATGGCCGCCAGCACCGAGGTGAGGCCGAAGACGAGCAGAGGACGGAAGCGGGCCGGCGCGCTCTCGACGGTGCCGGGCACCACCTCGTCGGCTTCCGCCTGCGTCCGGAGTCCGAGCGGCAGCACCAGAAACAGTGTCAGCCACCAGATGATGAAATAGATCGCGAAGATCGAAAACAGCGCCATCGAACCCTCCCCTCGCCGCGCAACGCGGCATCCGATCCAATGCCCCTGCTCACGCCTGGTCCCTCCATACACCGGCGAATGGGGGGCGGACAATGCGATAGACTGTCCCGCCCCTTCGCGCGGCGCTTTCGGCCTCAGGCGACGCGGTTGATGAACACCGTTACGAGCGGCTTCTTGCCCCAGACGGAATTTGCCTCGCCCCGCACTGCGCGCCGAACGGCCTCCTGGACGAGGCCCAGATCCCGCCGCTTGCCGCGCGGGATGCTTTCGACCGCGCCGAGCACGGCATCGTAAAGCGTATCGGCCATGTCCTCGCCCTCGTCGTCATACTCCGGCAGGCCGATCGGCACGACCACCGGATCGCCGAGGAAATCATAGCGTTCGTCGAGGAGCACGTTCACCGAAACATGGCCGGCAAAGGCCAGCTTGCGCCGGTCGCCGATCCCCATCTCCTCGAAATCGCCGATCAGGTCGCCATCCTTGAAGATGCGTCCATGCTCGGCTTCGCCGATCTTGACGGCCGGTCCCGGCGCGAGGCGCAGGATATCGCCATTGCGGACGAAGGGCACCTCGGGAATGCCCGATTGCAGGCCGAGCTCGCGCTGGGCGGTCAGGTGTGCGGCCTCGCCATGCACCGGCACCAGCAGCCGCGGACGGATCCACTGATACATCTGCTGCAGCTCGTTGCGCCGCGGATGGCCGGAGACATGCACCAGCGCCTCATGATCGGTCACCACATGGATGCCCTGCTCGATCAGGCCGTTCTTGATGTCGTTGATCGCCTTCTCATTGCCCGGAATGGCGCGTGAGGAGAACACCACCGTATCCCCTGCAGAAAACGCAACATTGCGCAGCTCGTCCCGCGCGATCTTCGCCAGCGCCGCGCGCGGCTCGCCCTGGCTGCCGGTCAGGATTACGACCACCTTGTCGCGCGGGATATAGCCGAACTCATCCTCACCGATAAACGGCGCGACACCGTCCATCAGCCCGACATCGCGCGCCACCTGCACGACGCGCTTCATGGAGGAGCCGAGCAACAGAACTTCGCGCCCGGCTGCCGAGGCGGCCTTGGCGATCGAGCGGATGCGGCCGACATTGGAGGAGAAGGTGGTTATCGCCACACGGCCTTCGGCCTTGCCGATGACCTCGGTCAGGCTGGCCGCCACCTCTTCTTCCGAAGGGGAGACACCGTCGCGCATCGCGTTGGTCGAATCGCACATCAGCGCGAGCACGCCCTCGTCCCCGATTTCGGTGAAGCGCTGCTTGTCGGTGAGCGGGCCGAGCGAGGGCTGGAGGTCGATCTTCCAGTCGCCGGTGTGCACCACATTGCCGAGCGGGGTGCGGATGACGAGCGCCATAGGCTCGGGAATCGAGTGGTTGACGCCGACAGCCTCGACCTCGAAGGGTCCGATCTGGATGCGATCACCTTCCTTGAACGGGGTGATCGGCACCTCGCTGCGCGAGCGCTCGTAATTGCGCTTGGCTTCCAGCATGCCGGCGGTGAAGGCCGAGGCATAGACCGGAACATTGAGGCCCGGCCAGAGATCGGCAAGCGCCCCGTAATGGTCCTCATGGGCGTGGGTGATCACGATGCCCTTGAGGTTCTTCCGCTCCTTCGCCAGGAAGCTGATATCGGGCAGGACGAGATCGACGCCGGGCAGATCCGGACCCGGAAAGGTCACGCCGCAATCCACCATGATCCACTCGCGGTTCTTGGCCGGCCCGTAGCCGTACAGCGCGAGGTTCATGCCGATTTCGCCCACGCCGCCCAGCGGCAGGAACACAAATTCATGTTTGTCCGTCATCAGAGGACTTTGTCCTTTATCATCCGAAAAATACATCGCCGGCGGCAATGAGCCGGCGACGGCCGCTGTCCTCGGTCAAGACAAGGCGGCCTTCGTCATCAATGTCGTCGAAACGCCCGAGGAGCGTTTCGCTCGTCAGCCGCACGGTAATAGGGCGCCCGAGCCCGATGGCATGGCGCCGCCAGCGGGCAATGACCGCAGATAGGCCTGCCCCGTGGTCCCAAAGCGCCAGCATGTCTGCCATGGCGATGAGAAGATGGGCAAAAACCTCGTCCGGCGCGGCCGTCGCGCCTTCCGCGCCGAGCCGCGCAACCGGATAGAGCGCCGCCTCGGGCGCATGCGCAATATTGATCCCGCAGCCGATGACCAGAGCCTGGCGGCCATCCGGAAGTTGCTCGGCCTCGAGCAGGATGCCGGAAACCTTGCGGCCATGGATCAGCACATCGTTCGGCCATTTGATGTCCGGCACGCCGGCACCCGGCGGCAGCACCGACTGGACCGCGTCGCGCACGGCCACCGCAACGGCAAGCGGCAGGCTGGCAAGGGCGGCCGCGGGCGCTGGGTCGATCAGCAGCAGCGAGGCATAGAGGTTCCCGGGCTCGGAGGTCCAGGAACGACCACGCCGGGCGCGACCTTCGGTCTGCCGCCCGGCGGTTATCCAGAGCTTGCCCGGATCGCCGGCCCGCGCGCGGGCCAGCCCCTCGGCATTGGTAGAGCCCGTCGCCTCGAGCGCGACGTGCCGGTAGGCGTCATAGGCCGCCTGCGGCAGCGCGCGTCCCTCGCTCAAAAGAACGTCCGCGCCGCGACGTCGGCAGCCGAGCCGATCGGTCCGCCGATCAGCACATAGGCAACCAGGAACAGGCCGGAAAGGCCGTAGACCAGTTTCAGCGGCGTCGCCGGACGCGCGAACTCGCCCTGCGGCTCATCGAACCACATCAGCTTGACGACGCGCAGATAGTAATAGGCGCCGACCACCGAGGCGAGAACGCCGATGATCGCCAGCGCATAGAGCTTCGCCTCGATGGCTGCCAGGAACACGAAGTACTTGGCGAAGAAGCCTGCCAGCGGCGGAATGCCGGCCAGTGAGAACATCAGCGCCGTCAGCACGACCGCCATGAACGGATTGGTCTGCGAGAGGCCTGCCAGATCCTGGACCTCTTCGACCACCTTGCCGTCCTTGCGGCGCATGGCGAGGATGCAGGCGAAGGTCCCGAGCGTCATGACCATGTAGATCAGCATATAGAGCACGACGCCGCGAACGCCGGCGACCGAGCCGGCCGAAAGGCCGACCAGCGCATAGCCCATGTGACCGATCGAGGAATAGGCCATCAGGCGCTTCAGGTTGCGCTGGCCAATGGCCGCGAAGGAGCCGAGCACCATGGAGGCGATCGAAATGAAGACGATGATCTGCTGCCAGTCGGCGGTGACCGGCTCGAAAGCGGTGATCACGACGCGGATGAGCATGGCGATGGCGGCAATCTTCGGCGCACCGGCAAAGAAGGTCGTGACCGGGGTCGGCGCGCCTTCATAGACGTCCGGCGTCCACATATGAAACGGAACGGCCGAGATCTTGAAGGCGACGCCGGCAAGAACGAAGACCAGGCCGAAGACGAGACCCAGCGACCGTCCCTCCTGCAGGGCAGCCGCGATTTCGGTAAAGCCCGTATGGCCGGTGAAGCCATAGACCAGCGACATGCCATAGAGCAGCATGCCGGAGGACAGTGCGCCAAGCACGAAGTACTTCAGGCCCGCTTCGGTCGACTTCACGTCGTCGCGGTTCATGGCGGCGACCACGTAAGCGGCGAGCGACTGCAACTCGAGCGCCATATAGAGCGACATCATATTGTTGGCCGAGGCCATCAACAGCATGCCGAGCGTGGCGAGCACGATCAGCACCGGATATTCGAACCGGTCAATCCCATAGAGCTTCGACTGGCCGGCGCCGAGGAAAAGCGCGATGATCGAGGCAATGAGCACGAGGCCTTTCATGAAGCGCCCGAAAGCATCCGAGACGAAGGCGCCGTTGTAGGCGACGCCGTCGCCCGTGGTGAAGAGCAGCAGGCCGGCCACGGCCAGGAGCGCGATGGCAAGCCAGGTGACGATCCCGGTGGCGCGCTCGCCGATGAAGACGCCGATCATCAGCAGAGCGAGAGCTCCGAGGGCGAGCGTCAGCTCGGGCAGCGACAGCTGCAGGCTTGCGTTCAAGAGTTCAGCAGTCATCTCAAGCTCCGTCCCGTCAGTTCGCCGAAAGCGCAACCGACTGCGCTGCCTGCAGCGCGGCGGTGTAGTTGTTGATCACCAGATCGACGGAGGCCGCCGTGGCATCGAAGACCGGCGCCGGGTAGACGCCGAAGAAAATCGTCAGGAACACAAGCGGATAAAGAATGATCTTCTCGCGCGTCGTGAGGTCCAGGAGCCCCTTCAGCTTTTCCTTCTCCAGAGCACCCCAGATGACCCGGCGATAGAGCCAGAGCGCATAGCAGGCCGAAAGGATGACGCCGGTGGTGGCAAAGAGCGCAACCCAGGTGTTGGCGCGGAAGGCGCCGAGCAGGGTCGTGATTTCGCCGACGAAGCCGGAGGTCCCGGGAAGGCCGACATTGGCCATGGTGAACACCATGAACACGACCGCATACTTCGGCATGTTGTTGACGAGACCGCCATAGGCCGAGATTTCGCGGGTGTGCAAACGGTCATAGACCACGCCGACGCAGAGGAAGAGCGCCGAGGAGACGATGCCGTGCGAGAGCATCTGGAAGATCGCGCCCTGGATGCCCTGCGCATTGGCCGCGAAGATCCCCATCGTCACGTAACCCATATGGGCGACGGAGGAATAGGCGATCAGCTTCTTGATGTCCTGCTGCATCATCGCCACCAGCGAGGTGTAGATGATGGCGACGACGGACAGGGTGAAGACGAGCGGTGCGAACTGCTCGGAGGCGAGCGGGAACATGGAGAGCGAGATGCGTACCATGCCGTAGCCACCAAGCTTCAGCATGACGCCGGCCAGGATGACCGAGCCTGCGGTCGGCGCCTGCACGTGGGCGTCCGGCAGCCAGGTGTGCACCGGCCACATCGGCATCTTCACGGCGAAGGCCGCGAAGCAGGCGAGCCACAGCCAGGTCTGCATGCCGGCCGGGAAGCCGAACTTCAGGAGCTCGATCATATCGGTCGTGCCGGCCTGCCAGTACATGGCCATGATGGCGAGCATCATCAGCACCGAGCCGAACAGCGTGTAGAGGAAGAACTTGTAGCTCGCATAGACGCGCTCCTTGCCGCCCCAGACGCCGATGATGACGAACATCGGAATGAGGGTCGCTTCGAAGAAGACGTAGAAGAGCACGATATCGAGCGAGACGAAGACGCCAGTCATGACGACTTCGAGCAGCAGGAAGGCGATCATGTAGGACTTGATGCGCTTTTCCACCGACTCCCAGCTGGCGAGCACGCAGAAGGGCATCAGGAAGGTCGTCAGGATGACGAACAGCATGGAAATGCCGTCGACGCCCAGATGATAGGAGATGCCTGTGCCGAGCCAGGCGTGCTTTTCGACGAACTGGAAGCCCGGATTGGCATTGTCGAAGCCGGCCCAGATGAAGAGCGACAGGAGGAAGGTGACGACGGTCGTCAGCAGCGCGATGTTGAGCACATTGCGCCGGCCGCTGGCGCTGTCGTCGCGCGTGAGCAACAGGAGCACGACGCCGACCAGCGGCAGGAAGGTGACCGCCGAAAGAATGGGCCAATCGGTCATCAGAGGGAGCTCCCGAGCATCATCCAGGTAACAAGGGCGGCGATGCCGAGCAGCATCACGAAGGCATAGTGGTAGAGATAACCGGTCTGCAGGCGCACGACCCCTCGGGTCACGTCCATCACCCGGGCGGCGACACCGTTCGGGCCGAAGCCGTCGATCACGCGGCCATCGCCTTCCTTCCACAGGAAGGTGCCGATGCGCTTGGCCGGACGGACGAACAGGAAGTCATAGAGCTCGTCGAAATACCACTTGTTGAGCAGGAACTGGTAGAGCCCGCGATGCTGGCGCGCCAGCTCCTTCGGGGTTTCCGGCGAGCGGATGTAGAAATACCAGGCGGTGACGAAGCCGAGCACCATGGCGATGAAGGGGCTGAGCGCCACCAGCGCCGGCACATGATGGAACTCTTCCAGCAGCTCGTTTTCGGCCGACGTAAAGAGCGCACCCTGCCAGAACTCGCCATAGTGATGGCCGTAGAAATAGCCCTCGCCGAGCACGCCCGCAAAGAGCGCACCGAAGCCGAGCACGAAAAGCGGCACCAGCATGACCATCGGCGACTCATGCACATGGTGCATGACTTCGTGCGAGGCGCGCGGCTTGCCGAAGAAGGTCAGGAACATCAGGCGCCAGGAGTAGAAGCTGGTGAAGAGCGCGGCGATCACCAGGAGCGTGAAGGCAAAGCCGGCGAGTGGCGAATGCGAGGCATAGGTCGCCTCGATGATCACGTCCTTGGAGAAGAAGCCGGCAAAACCGACCGGGGTGAAGGGAATGCCGACGCCGGTGATGGCGAGCGTGCCGATCAGCATCATCGCGAAGGTGATCTTGATGTGCGGGCGCAGGCCGCCCATGTGGCGCATGTCCTGTTCACCATCGACGGCATGGATGACCGAGCCGGCGCAGAGGAACAGCAGCGCCTTGAAGAAGGCGTGGGTGAAGAGGTGGAACACGGCCGCGCCATAGGCGCCGACGCCGAGCGCCACGAACATGTAGCCGAGCTGCGAGCAGGTCGAATAGGCGATGACGCGCTTGATGTCGTTTTGCACCAGGCCGACGGTGGCGGCGAAGAACGCCGTGATGGCGCCGATCAGGGTCACCACGGTCAGCGCCGTCGGCGACAGTTCGAACAGCGGCGACATGCGGGCGACCAGAAAGACGCCGGCGGTGACCATGGTTGCGGCATGGATCAGCGCCGAAACCGGGGTCGGGCCTTCCATGGCGTCCGGCAGCCAGGTGTGCAGCAGGAACTGCGCCGACTTGCCCATCGCACCCATGAAGAGCAGCAGGCAGACGCCGGTGATCGCATCGGCGCGATCGAGCGACAGGCCGAACAGGCGGATGACCGCTTCGCCGCCTTCCGCAGCACCCTCGGCCGGCAGGTAGCTGGCCGCGGCGGCGAAGATCGTTTCGAAGGACACCGAGCCGAACAGCACGAAGACGCCGAAGATGCCGAGCGCGAAACCGAAGTCGCCAACGCGGTTGACGATGAAGGCCTTCATCGCCGCAGCACTTGCCGACGGCTTCTTGTACCAGAAACCGATCAGCAGATAGGAGGCGAGGCCCACGCCTTCCCAGCCGAAGAACATCTGCAGGAGATTGTCCGACGTCACCAGCATGAGCATGGCGAAGGTGAACAGCGAGAGATAGGCGAAGAAGCGCGGCCGATGCGGATCGTGGTGCATGTAGCCGATCGAATAGATGTGAACGAGGCAGGAGACCGTGTTCACGACCACGAACATGACGGCCGTCAGCGTATCGACGCGGAAGGCCCATTCGGTGTCGAAACCGCCGGACTGGATCCAGCGCATCACCGGAACGGTGATCATCTCGGTTTCACCCAGCCCGACGTGGAAGAACACGATCCAGGAGAAGACGGCGACGAGGATCATCAGGCCGCTGGTCACATATTCGGATGCCTTGGCGCCGGTGGTGGTGCCGAACAGGCCGGCGACCAGGAAGCCGATCAGCGGCAGGAAGACGATGGCTTTGATCAGGAGGTCCATGGCCGCTCAGCCCTTCATCGTATTGACGTCTTCGACCGCGATGGAGCCGCGGTTGCGATAGAAGACGACGAGGATCGCAAGACCGATCGCGGCTTCGGCGGCCGCGACGGTGAGAATGAACAGGGCAAAGACCTGGCCGGTGATGTCGTTCAGGAACGACGAGAAGGCCACCATGTTGATGTTGACGGCGAGCAGGATCAGCTCAACCGACATCAGGATGACGATGATGTTCTTCCGGTTCAGGAAAATGCCGAAGACGCCGAGCGTGAAGAGGATGGCGCTGACGGTCAGATAATGGGCGATGCCGATTTCCATGGGGTGTTCTGTCCTTGACCTTCAGTGCCGCTCACACGCCCTGCCCGGGCTTGACCTTGACCACCTCGACCGCAGTCGCCGGTGCGCGGGCGACCTGGACCGAGATGTTCTGGCGCTTGATGTTCTGGCGATGACGCAGCGTCAAGACGATGGCGCCGATCATGGCGACCAGCAGCACGAGGCCGGCGATCTGGAAGTAGTAAATGTAGTGGGTGTAGATCACGTCGCCGAGCGCGGCGGTGTTGGTCCGTTCGCTCACCGGCGGGATCGGCATCGACACGGTGCTTGCGATTTCCGGCGAGATCGCGCTGCCGGCCACGACAATGATCAGCTCGGCCGCGAGGATCAGTCCGATCAGCGCACCGACGGGCGCATATTCCATCACTCCCGAGCGCAGCTGCGTGAAGTCGATGTCGAGCATCATGACGACGAAGAGGAAGAGGACCGCGACGGCGCCGATATAGACGACCAGCAGGATCATCGCCAGGAACTCCGCCCCGGTCAGCAGGAAGAGGCCGGCCGAGTTGAAGAAGGTGAGGATGAGGAACAGGACCGAATAGACCGGGTTCCTGGCCGAAATCACCATGAACGCCGAAGCGACGGCGATGAAGGCGAAAAGATAGAAGAAGAGAGTCTGCAGACCCATGACCGGTGCCTTTTTCGTCTTGCCCGAAAGCGCGGCCAGGACGGTCGCGCTCCGGCCGACCGGATGGTGCACCCGGCCGACGTTCGATGCTTAAAGTCTCTCGCGCCTCTCGGCGCCGATCGTCCCCGCCGCCCGGCGCCACAGCGCCGCAGGCGGCCCCCGCGAAACGCCCTTAGCGGTAGGGCGCGTCCATGGCGATGTTGCGCGCGAGTTCGCGCTCCCACCGGTCGCCATTCGCCAGCAGGCGGGCCTTGTCGTAGTAGAGTTCTTCGCGCGTCTCGGTCGAGAACTCGAAGTTCGGCCCCTCGACGATGGCATCCACCGGGCAGGCTTCCTGGCAGAAGCCGCAATAGATGCACTTCACCATGTCGATGTCGTAGCGCACGGTGCGGCGCGTGCCGTCATTGCGGCGCGGGCCGGCTTCGATGGTGATCGCCTGGGCAGGACAGATCGCCTCGCAGAGCTTGCAGGCGATGCAGCGCTCTTCGCCGTTCGGATAGCGGCGCAGCGCATGCTCGCCACGGAAACGCGGCGAGGTCGGGCCTTTCTCGAACGGGTAGTTCACGGTTGCCTTGGGCGAGAAGAAATAGCGCATGGAGAGAAAGAATGCGCCGACGAATTCCTTCAGGAACAGTGAGCTGACGGCTTGTGTAAGACCGGCCATCATTGACCTCCGAATGAGCCGGCAGAACCGGCGACTGACGCGAAGCGGGCGAAGGGGCGCATCACGCCCATCCACCGAGCTTCAGCGTGACTGCGACGAGAAAGACCATGACGAGCGAGAGCGGAAGGAAGACCTTCCAGCCGAGACGCATCAGCTGGTCGTAGCGGTAGCGCGGCACGAAAGCCTTGACCATGGCGAACATGAAGAAGACCAGCGCGGATTTGAGCACGAACCAGATGATGCCCGGAACCCAGTTCAGGAACCACACATCGACCGGAGGCAGCCAGCCGCCGAGGAACAGGATCGTGGTGAGCGCGCACATCAGGCAGATGGCGGCATACTCGCCGAGCATGAACATCATATAGGGCGTCGAGCCGTATTCCACCATGAAGCCGGCCACGAGTTCCGATTCCGCTTCCACGAGATCGAAGGGCGGGCGGTTCGTCTCGGCGAGTGCGGAGATGAAGAACACGATGAACATCGGGAACAGCGGCAGCCAGTACCAGTCGAGGAAGGAGCCCGGCAGGCCCATCATCGTGCCAAGACCGTCGCGCTGGGAATTGACGATATCCGTCAGGTTCAGCGACCCGACGCAGAGCAGCACGGTGACGATGACGAAGCCGATCGAGACTTCATAGGACACCATCTGCGCGGCCGAGCGCAGCGCCGACAGGAAGGGATATTTCGAGTTCGATGCCCAGCCGCCCATGATGATGCCGTAAACCTCGAGCGAGGAGATGGCGAGCACATAGAGAATGCCGACATTGATGTTGGCCATCACCCAATTGTCATTGAGCGGAACCACGGCCCAGGCCGCGAGCGCCAAGGTGACCGATACCAGCGGTGCCAGCAGGAACAACACCTTGTTGGCGCCGGCCGGGATCACCGGTTCCTTGACGACGAACTTCAAAAGATCGGCGAAGGACTGGAAAAGCCCGAAGGGACCCACCACGTTCGGTCCACGGCGCAGCTGCACCGCGGCCCAGATCTTGCGGTCCGCGAGCAGAATATAGGCGATGAAGATCAACAGAGCGACCAGCAGCAGCAGCGACTGGCCGATCATGATCAGTGTCGGCACGACATAGGTCGAGAAGAAGCCGTCCATGATATCCTAATCCCTCGCGCTTATTCCGCGGCAGCTTTGAAATTGTTGCGCGCCAGGGCCGAGCATTCGGCCATGACGGCGGAAGCGCGCGCTATCGGGTTCGTCAAATAGAAGTCTTTCACCGGCGACGCAAACGCGGATTTGACCATCTCACCGGCTTTTTGTGCGAGTGCGGCAATTTCGTCCGCCGCCGTGCGATCACCCACCGTCGGGATCTCGTCGACGGCAGCAAAATGCGGGTACTCCACATAGAGACGACGGCGCAGATCGGCGAGCGAATCGAAGGGGAGACGCTTGCCGAGCACGTCGGAAAGCGCACGCAGGATCGCCCAGTCTTCCTTGGCATCGCCCGGCGCGAAGCCGGCGCGGTTGCCCATCTGCACCCGGCCTTCGGTATTGACCCAGGTGCCGGATTTTTCGGTATAGGCGGCGGCAGGCAGGATCACATCGGCGCCATGGGCGCCGTTGTCGCCGTGCGAGCCGATATAGACCGTAAAGCCGGCCGTCTTGCCGGAAAAATCGAGCTCATCGGCGCCCAGCAGGAACAGCACGTCGGTTCCGGTCAGCATCTGCGCGGCCGTCTGGCCACCCGCGCCCGGCACGAAGCCGAGATCGAGCGCCCCGACACGGGACGCCGCAGTGTGCAGAACGGCCAGGCCGTTCCACTCGCCCGTCACCGCACCGATCGCACCGGCAAGCTTGGCGATGGCGGCGAGAACGGAGCCACCCCCCTCGCCTGCCAGTGCGCCCTGGCCGATGATGATCATCGGGCGCTGAGCCTTGGACAGAACCTCGGCGAAGCTGCCGCGGCCGGCAATCAGTTCGCCGAGCGTATCCGTGCCGGCGCCGAGATAGTCATAGGCGTAGCGCAGTTCCGAAGGTTCGCCGATCACGCCGATCGGGAAATTGCCCATGCGGAAACGCTTGCGGATGCGGGCATTGAGAACGGAGGCCTCGAAACGCGGATTGGAGCCGACGATCAGCAGGGCATCAGCATTTTCAATGCCCTGGATGGTCGGGTTGAAGAGATAGGTCGAGCGGCCGAGCGCTGGATCCAGCGCCACGCCATCCTGCCGGCAGTCGAGATTGGTGGAGCCGAGCGCCGTCATCAGCGACTTCAGCGCATAGAGCTCCTCGACCGAAGCGAGGTCGCCGGCGATCGCGCCGATCCGGTCGCCGCTGGTTTTCGAAACCGCCGCCTTGATGGCGCCGAAGGCTTCGCCCCAGCTCGCCGGCTGCAGACGACCGTCCTTCTTCACATAGGGCCGGTCGAGACGCTGGGTCTTCAGACCATCCCAGATGAAGCGGGTCTTGTCGGAGATCCACTCCTCGTTGATCTCCTCGTTGACGCGCGGCATGATGCGCATCACTTCGCGACCGCGCGTATCGACGCGGATCGCCGAGCCGACGGCGTCCATGACGTCGATCGATTCGGTCTTGCCGAGTTCCCAGGGGCGTGCGTTGAAGGCATAGGGCTTCGAGGTCAGCGCGCCGACCGGGCAGAGATCGACCACATTGCCCTGCAGCTCCGAGGTCATCGCCTGTTCGAGATAGGTGGTGATTTCGGCATCCTCGCCGCGGCCGATCAGGCCGAGCTCGGCGATCCCAGCCACTTCCGTGGTGAAGCGGACGCAGCGCGTGCAGTGGATGCAACGGTTCATCACCGTCTTGACCAGCGGGCCGATATACTTGTCTTCCACCGCCCGCTTGTTCTCATGATAGCGCGTGGAATCGACGCCGAAGGCCATGGCCTGGTCCTGCAGGTCGCACTCGCCGCCCTGGTCGCAGATCGGGCAATCCAGCGGGTGGTTGATCAGCAGGAATTCCATCACGCCTTCACGGGCCTTCTTGACCATCGGCGTGGTCGTGAAGACTTCCGGCGCTTCGCCATTCGGACCCGGGCGCAGGTCGCGCACGCCCATGGCGCAGGAGGCTGCCGGCTTCGGCGGCCCGCCCTTCACCTCGATCAGACACATGCGACAATTGCCGGCGACAGACAGCCGCTCGTGGAAACAGAAGCGCGGAACCTCGGCGCCGGCTTCCTCGCATGCTTGTAGCAGCGTGAAATGATCCGGAACCTCGATTTCTTTTCCGTCGACTTTCAGCTTAGCCATCGTCCTACTCAGTCCTGTGCTTGATCCGCATGGCGCAATGCCGGGGATCGATCCTGTCGGGCCGGAGACCCTGTGAGGCGCGGCACGCCGCGCCCCTCTCATCCTCACTCAGCCCCGTGACAGGGCCTTTGCCTGCTCTACCCAGCGATCCCGGGCAATACGGCCGGGAATGCCGAGCGCGGCGTCGAAACGCCGAATATCTTCTTCGGTCCAGGCGGCGATGTCGGCGAACCGGGTGACGCCCAGCCCTTTCAGCACCTGTTCCAGCTTCGGGCCCACGCCTCCGATCCGCTTGAGATCGTCGACCTTGGCCTTCCGGCTTCTCGCCGGCTTTTCGCTTGCACCCTCCCCTTTCGGGGCTTTTGCCACGGCGGGCGCCACCGCCATCATCGCGTCCGCCGCCGGCTGAACCGGCCTAACCGCCGGCTGCGACAGCTTGGCGACGCCGGGCTCCGCCACGCAGGCAACAGCAGCAACCGGTGCTGCCGGCTGCACCTCCGGGTGAACGGCCTCGGCTGCGCGCGCCGCCTGGCTCGCGCCGGCCCGCTCCGCCTGTTCGGCCAGAGCGTCGGCTGCGGCCTTTGCCCGCTCCGCTTCGGCCACCGCCTGTTTGGCAGCTTCCTCGGCAGCTCCGGCAGCCTTCGTCGCCGCCTCGACCATTCCCTGCATTGCGCCGAGCATAAATCCGGCGAAATGGCTCGTCATTCCAAAGCCGACAGCCGTGGCCGCCGCCATGGCAGCCGTCGGGTTCTTCATCAGGGGAGGAAAGGATCCGAGATCCTTGAACCAACGGGCGGCATCCTGCGCAAAGTCATGATCCGCGCTCTCTGCCTCCGCTGTCCGGCCTGTCTGGTCGCTGGTGTCGGGGTTCTGCGCATCGGAGACTGACATGGACTGTTCCTTCTGTTGTCCCTGCTCTGCAGGACGGACGAGACTGTCTACTTGCCTTCCTCTCGAACGCCCGCTCCACACTTTCCGCGTTCACCCCGGGCGTTTCCCTCGCCCTCGGGCATATCACCCGTTCGTGAAGAACTCCAGCCTCGCGACCCCGAACAGTGCTCCCTTTTGCCCCTTACTCCGCAGCCTGCAGAACCGCGCCGTGGCTGCTTGCGTTGCGCGTGTATTCGTCGATCCGCTTTTCCATTTCCGGGCGGAAGTTACGGATCAGGCCCTGGATCGGCCAGGCGGCCGCATCCCCCAGCGCGCAGATCGTGTGGCCTTCCACCTGCTTCGTCACGTCGAACAGCATGTCGATCTCGCGCTTCTGCGCGCGACCCTGCACCATGCGCTCCATGACCCGCATCATCCAGCCCGTGCCTTCGCGGCAGGGGGTGCACTGGCCACAGCTCTCGTGCTTGTAGAAAGCCGCAAGCCGCCAGATCGCCTTGATGATGTCCGTCGAGCGATCCATGACGATGACGGCCGCCGTGCCGAAGGAGGACTTCACCTCGCGCATGCCGTCGAAATCCATCGGCGCATCGGCGATGTCTTCGGCCTTCACGACCGGACAGGACGAGCCGCCGGGGATGACGGCGAGCAGATTGTCCCAGCCGCCGCGAATGCCACCGCAATGGCGCTCGATCAGCTCGCGGAAGGGAATGCCCATGGCTTCTTCCACCGTGCAGGGCTTGTTGACATGGCCGGAGACCATGAACAGCTTCGTGCCGACATTGTTCGGACGGCCGATGGCCGAGAACCAGCCGGCGCCGCGGCGCAGGATGGTCGGCGCGACCGCGATCGATTCGACATTGTTGACCGTCGTCGGGCAGCCATAGAGGCCCATATTGGCCGGGAACGGCGGCTTCAGGCGCGGCTGGCCTTTTTTGCCTTCCAGGCTCTCGAGCAGCGCGGTCTCTTCGCCGCAGATATAGGCGCCGGCGCCATGGTGGACGAAGATCTCCATGTCCCAGCCGAGCTTGTTGTTCGCGCCGAGCAGGCCTGCATCATAGCATTCGTCGATCGCCGCCTGCAGGGCCTCGCGCTCGCGCATATATTCGCCGCGCACATAGATATAGGCGGCATGCGCGCCCATGGCGAAGCTCGCGATCACGCAGCCTTCGATCAGCGTATGCGGATCGTGACGCATGATGTCGCGGTCCTTGCAGGTGCCGGGCTCCGACTCATCCGCATTGACGACGAGGTAATGCGGGCGGCCGTCGCTCTCCTTCGGCATGAAGGACCATTTCAGACCGGTCGGGAAGCCAGCGCCGCCGCGGCCGCGAAGGCCGGAAGCCTTCATCTCGTTGATGATCCAGTCGCGGCCCTTCTCCAGGATCTGTTTCGTCCCGTCCCAGTGGCCACGCGCCATGGCGCCCTTCAGCGACTTGTCGTGCAGGCCGTAGAGATTGGTGAAGATGCGATCTTTATCGTCTAGCATGGCTTAATCCGCCGGTTCTTCGATGATGTCGAGGCGCGTTTCGATGCGCGTGATACGCCGCTCCAGGCGGCCGAGCGAGTGATAGATGTTGGCAATATCGGTTTGCGTCGCGCTCACACCGAGAGACAAGCCCTGAATTTGCGAAGAGAGTGATCCAAGCCGAACGTCAATTTCGCCCAACTTGTGCTCTACATTGGACATTCTTCCTTGAATGCCTTTCAGCACTTCGTAGATCAGATCGTTTGAAACCTCGGCCATCACCGCCCCGTCCTCAGGCTTTCCCGTCCGTCTTCTTGTCCGTGTCCGCGGCCGGGTGGTTCAAGCCGGAGCTGGCCGGGGCCACCGTCGGCTCGGGCTTGCCGGTGTCGGCGTTGCCGCCTTCGCTCTTGGCATTCGCCGCCGCTTCGCCCTTTGCCGTATGCGGCGTCTTCATCGTCGGGTTCGTCTCGGCATCCGTGCTCTTCGGCCGGCCAGCCTCCGATGGCGGAACGGCCGCGCCCTCGGTGCCGGAGGCCGGCGCCGCCGCTTCGGTCACCTGGTTGCGCTGCGGCTTCGGCTCGGTGGTCAGCGTCGTCAGGCCGTCGATCGGTGCGGAATAGACCCGCTCGATCTGCGGGCCGGGCGTGATCTCGGCGCCACGGCCGGCCTCGAACGCATCGATGATCTGCTCAAGCCGCTCGACCGTCAGATCCTCATAGCTGTCCTTGAAGATCATCACCATCGGCGCATTGACGCAGGCGCCCTGACATTCGACCTCTTCCCAGGAGAGCGTGCCGCTCTCGTTCTGGTGCAGGGGCTCGGGATGGATCTTGCGTTTGCAGAGGCTGATCAGCTCTTCCGAGCCGCGCAGCATGCAGGGCGTCGTGCCGCAAACCTGCACATGCGCCCGTGTCCCGATCGGCTTGAGCTGGAACTGGGTGTAGAAGGTCGCAACCTCGAGCACGCGGATATAGGGCATGGCCAGCATGTCCGCGACGGTCTCGATGGCGGCCTTGGTGACCCAGCCATCCTGTTCCTGGGCCCGCATCAGGAGCGGGATGACCGCCGACTGCTGGCGTCCCGCGGGATATTTGCGGATCGTGGCTTCGGCCCAGCTGGAATTGGCTTCGCTGAAGGCAAAGCCGGTCGGCTGGACATTCTCATCGGCTAGACGACGAACGGACATTCTTCCCGCACCCTAACTCTAGTGTCTCGCGCTGAAGCGCAGGCCGGACGCACCCTGCGTCTCGGCAGATGAATGGATGGCATCGCCGGCGGTGCTGCCGCTCGAGCGGCCTGCAGCCTCGGCGAGCAGCCGGTCCAGCGCCACGATGACGGAGCGGCGCGCGGCTTCCATGCGGCGCGCCATCAGCGGTCGACCTCGCCGAAGACGATGTCGAGCGAGCCGAGAATGGCCGACACGTCGGCAAGCTGGTGCCCGCGACAGATATGGTCCATGGCCTGCAGATGCGCATAGCCCGGCGCCCGGATCTTGCAGCGATAAGGCTTGTTGGTGCCGTCGGAAACGACATAGACGCCAAACTCGCCCTTCGGCGCCTCGACAGCCGCATAAACCTCACCGGCCGGTACGTGATAGCCTTCCGTATAGAGCTTGAAGTGGTGGATCAGCGCTTCCATCGAGCGCTTCATCTCGCCCCGCTTCGGCGGCACGACCTTCCCATCGAGCGAGGAGACCGGGCCGACCTTGGCATCGCCCAGCAGCCGGTTCACGCACTGGCGCATGATCTTGGCGGATTCGCGCATTTCGATCATGCGGATCAGGTAGCGGTCGTAGCAGTCGCCGTTCTTGCCGATCGGAATGTCGAAATCCATGTCGGCATAGCATTCATAGGGCTGCGACTTGCGCAGGTCCCAGGCGGCACCCGAGCCGCGGACCATGACGCCCGAGAAGCCCCATTCCCAGCACTCCTTGAGGCTGACCACGCCGATATCGACGTTGCGCTGCTTGAAGATGCGGTTGCCGGTCAAGAGCTCGTCGATATCGTCGACGGTCTTCAGGAACGGGTCGATCCACTTGCCGATGTCCTCGACGAGCTCGTGCGGCAGGTCCTGGTGGACGCCGCCCGGACGGAAATAGGCGGCGTGCATGCGCGCGCCCGAGGCACGCTCGTAGAACACCATCAGCTTCTCGCGCTCCTCGAAGCCCCAGAGCGGCGGCGTCAGCGCGCCGACGTCCATGGCCTGCGTCGTCACGTTCAGGAGATGCGAGAGGATACGGCCGATTTCCGAATAGAGGACGCGGATCAGCTGGCCGCGGATCGGCACTTCCGTGCCCGTCAGCCGCTCGACGGCAAGCGCGAAGGCGTGCTCCTGGTTCATCGGCGCGACATAATCGAGCCGGTCGAAATAGGGCACGGCCTGGAGATAGGTCTTCGCCTCGATCAGCTTCTCGGTCCCGCGATGCAGAAGCCCGATATGCGGATCGACCCGCTCGACGATCTCCCCGTCCAACTCCAGCACCAACCGCAACACGCCATGGGCGGCGGGGTGCTGGGGGCCGAAGTTGATGTTGAAGTTGCGGATATTGTGTTCGTTCATGTGCGTGCTCCGCAGTGATCAGTAAGCAGTGAGCAGTGATCAGTTCCTTGCGACATAATCATTCCTCTCTCTGCTTGCGCTCGATAGCGCGGATCAGACCACTGATCATTCTTCCATTCTCTTCGCATTTGCCGAGCAGCGGATCACAGTCGGCTTCCGCCAAGAGACCCACGCGCGAGGCTATAATCAGATGCGTTTCCAGTTCCTTCAGGGAACCCTGCGCGATCTTCAGAAACTGAATGAACCCGCTTCGACTTTCCCTTCCGTAGCCCTCAGCAATATTCGCCGCAATCGAAACGGATGAGCGCCGTATCTGGCTGGTCATCCCGAACAGCTCCGATCTCGGAAGGGTCTGGGTCAGGTCGTAGCATTCAATGCTGATATCGATGGCCAACTGCCAGACCTTCAAATCGCGATAGGATGCGATCCTTTCCCCGCCCAAGACCGTCCGTCACCTCTTCTCTTGCTGTCCCTGCTTACTGCTCACCGATCACCGCTCACTTATTCCCCTTCTCATCCCCCGGCAGCACATAATCCGTGCCTTCCCAGGGGGAGAGAAAGTCGAAGTTGCGGAATTCCTGTTTCAGTTCGACGGGCTCATAGACAACCCGCTTGGCTTCGTCGTTGTAGCGCACTTCCACATAGCCGGTCAGCGGGAAGTCCTTGCGCAGCGGATAGCCCTCGAACCCGTAGTCGGTGAGGATGCGGCGCAGGTCCGGGTGGCCGGTGAAGAGGATGCCATACATGTCGTAGGCTTCGCGCTCGAACCAGTCGGCCCCGGGAAAAAGGCCGCAGAGCGAGGGAACCGGCTCGTCTTCCGCCGTCGCGACCTTGACGCGGATGCGCAGGTTCTGCTTCGGCGAGAGGAAGTGGTAGACGACGTCGAAGCGCTCAGCGCGGCCCGGGTAATCGACGCCGCAGACATCGATGATCGAGATGAAGCCGCAGCGCGGATCGTCGCGCAGGAAGGCGATCAGCTCGAGAAGCGTCTCGCCGCGGGTCTCCAGCGTCAGCTCGCCATAGGCGAAGGTCGCTTCGGTGATCAGGCCGCCGCGGCTTTCGCGAATATAGGTGGCAAGGCTGTTCAGAGCGTCGCTCATGTCGTGTCCTTGATTGTCGTTGACCGGAGCGGGACAGTCCGCCGCCGCGCCTTACCGGACAGGGCCGACCCCGGCCCTCCCCTGCCTCATGAAACCCGAGCGCCGGATCAGCGCTCGATCGTTCCCGTCCGGCGAATCTTCTTCTGCAGCATCAGCACGCCGTAAAGCAGCGCTTCCGCCGTCGGAGGACAGCCCGGAACATAGATATCCACCGGCACGACGCGATCGCAGCCGCGCACCACCGAATAGGAATAGTGGTAGTAGCCGCCGCCATTCGCGCAGGAGCCCATCGAAATGACGTAGCGCGGCTCCGGCATCTGGTCATAGACCTTGCGCAGCGCCGGCGCCATCTTGTTGGTCAGCGTGCCGGCGACGATCATCACGTCCGACTGGCGCGGCGAGGCGCGCGGCGCGAAACCGAAGCGCTCGGCGTCGTAGCGCGGCATGGACATCTGCATCATCTCGACCGCGCAGCAGGCGAGACCGAAGGTCATCCACATCAGCGAACCGGTCCGGGCCCAGTTGATCAGCTCGTCGGTCGAGGTGACCAGAAAGCCCTTGTCGGCGAGCTCGTTGTTGATCTCGCCGAAGAACGGGTCGTTGGCGCCGAGCGGCTTGCCGGTGTTGGGATCGATGATCCCCTTCGGCGCCGGCGAGACCAGCGTGCCGGTGGTGTTCGTGGTTGCTACTCCCATTCGAGCGCTCCCTTCTTCCATTCATAGATGAAGCCGATGGTCAGCACGAAGAGGAAGGCCATCATCGACCAGAAGCCGAACCAGCCCATGCCCTTGAAGGCGACAGCCCAGGGGAAGAGGAAGGCCACTTCGAGATCGAAGATGATGAAGAGGATCGACACCAGATAGAAGCGGATGTCGAACTTCATGCGTGCATCGTCAAAGGCATTGAATCCGCACTCATAGGCGGAGAGCTTCTCGGAGTCGGGCGCCTTGAAGGCGACCGCAAAGGGCGCTGCCAGCAGCGCCAGGCCGATCACGAGAGAGATGCCGATGAAGATCGCGATCGGGATATAGGAACCGAGAAGGTCTGTCATGGTCTTGTTCCCTGCCTGCAGGGTCGCCAGAGGATCGATGTCCCGAAGCGCGGGATCCGGGGAGGATGGATCCTGAAAGCCTGCCGGCCGAAAGATGTTGCGATAGCGAAGTCGTTAGCGCAGCCCGCGCCACCGCGCAAGCCTTGCCGGATGTTTTCACCGCTCTCACGAAGAGGGTGACAATGTTCGGGAATTCCGCATCGGCGATCCGTCCGGGAAAAGCCCCGTAAAGGTTCGGTCAGAGCCTATTTCGGTGCGCGTGAAGCGTTCTTCAATGCTGACGGACAAAAGGTCGCAGTCCGCGACCTGCTCCCGATCGAAAGTCGACCGGTATTCGTTTCGTAGAAGAAGAGAGAGAGTGAAATGGCGCGAGTGACGGGGCTCGAACCCGCGACCTCCGGCGTGACAGGCCGGCACTCTAACCGACTGAGCTACACCCGCGCATTGTCCGGAAAGTCATGGCCGTTGGCCCCGCTTTCCGTGTCGATCAGCGTTGCGCCGTTCGATGAGCGGCTGATTACGGGGTTCTCCGGAGAGTGTCAAGCGCGCCTCGAGACAAAATGATGACGAAGCGAATTTTCTTACCGACCGAATACAGGAAACGACCGGCCAGTGCCGCCCCCTCGCCCAACTGATCGGTTTTTCTGTTTTAAAACAGAAGCTTGCAGTATCTTCCTTTTTCCACAGCGGTCGAAGCTGCTCCGGACGCACACGCTGAAGGCGCTTGGTCGCCGGATTTCGCAGCCGGGAATCCCGCATTTGCAGGGAAAAATTCTGCACCTCGAAATTTTTGCCGAAAAGGTCTGCCGAAGGGCTTGCGCTTGGCCGCGGAACTGAATAGATCACGGCCACCAACGCGGGCGGGCGATTAGCTCAGTTGGTAGAGCGCCTCGTTTACACCGAGGATGTCGGGAGTTCGAGTCTCTCATCGCCCACCAAACCTTCCCCCTTCTCTGCATTGTTCTATTGGCGGTACCTCTGCGCGTAGAGGCCCACTCCCTGGCACAGCAGGCCCCAGCTCGGGGCCGGCGTATCGCCGAGGTGGCGGATCATGGCTGAGAGTGGCGGCGCGTCGTTCTCATCCGGGTTCGGAACAGGCTCCTCGTCAGGCAGTCGGTCCGGCTGCGGCTCGCCGATCGGCGGCACCGGCGGAAGTCCCGGCACAGGTCCGGGAGGAGGCTCGCGGCCGGGGACGGGACCTGGTTCTGCGGGAAGCGGGCTCATGGACGTGTCCTTTCCTTACTGAACGAAAAGCGGCTGTGGCGTCTGTGTCTCTATGCGCCGAGGTCAGTGCTGCGCTTCGGCGCGGCGCATCGGCATGGAATCGATCCGCGCGAAAATCTCGTCCGGCGGCGTGACATGGTCGTTTCGCAGTTTGATGCTGCCATCCTTGCCGACCAGCACCAGACTGAAGAAGCCCGGCGCGACGTCGCAATCGGCGCGGATTGCCTCGGCACTCAGCTCATCGGCGGCACCATAGAGGCCGCGAACGAGGCCGCCAGCGATTTCCAGAACCACGAGATCGCGCTCGCGCAACGCATCCGGCCGGGCAAGAAGCAGGCTCGCCTGCCGGCCTGCCTCCGTTCCCTCCTCGTCGGAGAAGATGATGAGCACGCGGCTGCGCCATTCATAATCCTTCAGGCTCGCGCCCTGCTGCTCCGGGTCGACACCGACGCCGAGCACTTCCGTCACCAGTGACTTGAACATCGTCCCTCTCCTTCTCAATGACGCCGGTCGCGCCTCAATCGTAGACCGCGCCTTCGGCACCGAGGCCCTCGCGCGCAAGCTCGTGGATCGCCCGGCGGGCGAGATCCGCGGGCCACCCGGCGCGCTCGGCCTCCGATGCCAGAGTTTCCAACTCGTTCGGCAGCTCCGAGCCGGCCGCACTGCCGAGCGCAACGCCGCCGCTTTCGACAGCCGATTCGAAAGCCGGCCGAAGCGCGTCCATGCAGGCCTGCAGCCGTTCACTGGGGGCATTGGCAAGGTCGGCGGCGTTCATCGCGTCCATGATCGGGCTCCTGTCTTGTTCGATCGACGGCTCTGCGCCGTCCAGTCTCGATCAAGGGAACCGGAAGAGCCCGCGCTTTGTTCCGCAGGCGATGGTTCGCCCCTGCAAGCTCAGCGCGCCGAGGGCGGAAGGAGCATGAAAAGTCGCCGGGTCGATTACCGCTGAAGTTCGATCAGGACCAGGAGAGTGCGCCCTGCTCGGCCGGGCTTGCCGCCATGGCGGGGAACTCCATGACGAAACGGGTGCCGCCCTCGCTCTCATAGCGGTAGCTGCCGCCGAGCTGTGCCACGAAGCCACCGATGAGGCGACTGCCCATGCCACCGCGCCCGACCTCCGCCGGCAGGCCGGGGCCATCATCGGCAATGGTCAGGCAGGCACGCCCGGCGCCATCATGTGTCAGACGCGCGGTCAGGCGGCCGCGGCCGGTGATTGCAAAGGCATGTTTGAAGGCGTTCGAGACCACCTCATTGATGATGAGGCCGAGCGGCAAGGCGTGATCCGGCTTCACCGCCACCGGCTCGAGCGCCACGTCCAGATCCACCGCACCCGGATAGCCGGCGGCGATCTCGCGGATCAAACGTTCGGCATAGGCCGCCACCTCGACATCGGCGAACTGGTCGTTGCGGTAGATCTGCTCATGGACAGCGACCATGGCCGAGATCCGGCGAATCATGTCGGTCCGCGCCGTTTCGGGCAGCGGCTGGAGACGGACGAGCGCCGAGACCGCCTGCAGATTGTTCTTCACCCGGTGATGGATTTCGCGAAGCAGGAAATTGTTCTGCTCGATCGAGAGCTCCAGTTCTTCGTTGCGCAGCGCATAGGCGCGCAGCAGGCGGGCGATCCAGGTCGCACTCAGGAGAAGCAGGAAGACGAGCGGCAAGCCGAGCACGAACTGCGAGCGCAAGCCGCTCCAGAACATCTCCATGGCTTCGGAATCATCCACGCCGGCGATCGCGACGAGCGGCCAGCCTTCCACGCGCCAATAGCCGACGATTCGGCCCCGACCATCTGCCGGCGACGCCGCATTGTGATAGACGCCGCTGGGGCTCTGCGGCAGCCAGGTTGTGAACAGCGGCGACGAGGCGATGTTGAGCGGCTTTGCTATGGACGGGTGGCGGGCGACGACCCAGCCATCCTCGCGCACGATCGAGACCGTGGAATGCGGGCCGAGCGCCATGGAGCTCCAGAACTGATTGATGCGCGCCAGCGGAATGGCAATGCTCGCGACACCGCGAAACACGCCGTTCCGGGCGATGCGCCGGGCGATGACGAAGGCGGTCGAGCCCGTCAGGCGATCCGAGAGCTGCGGCGAGACGATGACGGTCTTTCCGTCCTTGAGCGATCGGAAGTAATCGCGATCGCCGATCCGGGTCGTCTCCGACCGCTCCAGACTGGAGAGACGCAGGATGCCCGCGTCGTCAAAGACCGAATATTCGAAGCCGACCGGAAGATCGCCGACCGCCTGCGTAATGTCCTTGATGCTCGGCGCGTCGTCGGAAAGCGGGCCATCGCCCAGGGCGTCGTCGATCCGGCGCAGCGCCTGATCGCTGGCTGCGAACATCCATTCGACATGGGCGGCGACAACATGGGCGGAGGCAAGCGCCCGTGCCTCACCGGCCGTGACGGCGGCGCGGTAATTCTGCCAGACCATCAGCGCCACCAGCGCCATGACGGCCGAGAAAAACAGCGCGGCAAAGGCAACCAGCGTCGCCGGTCTCGCCAGCTTGCGCTTCGGCTCCAAGGCTTTTTCGGCTTCGCCCACGCCTACCCCCTTCGAACACCCGCAAGAACGGACCTTCGGATCGCGCTGCAGGTTTCCCTGGCGGCTACACCCCACGCGAATCGTCTAGCATGGAACGTCAGAATCGGACAGAGACGGTCCGAAAGGGCACGGAGCGCCGGGCTCGCGCGGGATGATGCTGGGACGCCCTACAGCCTGCTCTTTTCCTTTTCCTTCTCCCGCTCACGCACAGGTGCAGCGCGCTTCGGCTCTTCCGGCGCGGAAGGCATATAGGGCGTTTCGCCTTTCGGCGTTGGCGCGAGCAGGTTCTTCAGTGCGGAAAGCCGGTCTTTCAGCAGCGGGCGGAAGCGCGTGGCGCGGTAGGGCATGTCGGCGGCGCCGTATCCCTCCGGGCCGTCGTCATTGCCGCGGTGGATCTCTTCCAGCTTGACGCCGATGAACTCGCCATCGACATAATGGCTGTAGGGCCCCACCCAGCGGATCGTATAGATCTGACCCTTGCGGATGCCCTGGTCGATCGAGACATGCTTGAACGTGTCGTCGATGCAGACGACCTTCTGACCGACATGGAAATTGATCATCGTCCGCTCCGCGCGCAGGTGAACCGGCGGTGTTCTAGCCTCAAGCGGCGCGCGACGCCAGTCCTGCCCTGTCTCCCGGGCAGGCAGGCTCTAGAGCCGATGCAGCGTGGCGCCGGGGCAGGCTTTTTCGGCAATGGCGCAGAGGTGCTCATGGTGGGTCAGGTAGATGACCTGCCCGACGCCCGCCATTTCGCCCATCAGGCGGAAGGCGTGGAAGGCGCGGTTGTCATCGAAGGTCTCCATGATGTCGTCGGCAATGAAGGGCAAGGGCTCGCGGCTTGCGGCGATCTCGTGAAAGCCTGCGATCCGGAGCGCCAGATACAGCTGGAAGCGCGTGCCCTTGGAAAGATTGCTGGCAAGCTTCGTACCGCCATCGGCGGAATGGGCGATCATATACTCGCCCTCTTTCGCGCTCTCGGTCGAAAGGCGGCTGTAATCGCCGCCGCTGATGGTGGCGAAGGCATCCGAGGCACGGCGCATCATCGCGCTGCGGTGCCGCTCGCGATAGAGCCGCAACGCCATTTCGCCGGCGAGCACACCGGTGCGCAGCCTGAGATAGCGCAGCGCCTCCTCTTCGATCTCGGCCAGCACGGTTCGCCGCCGCTCGTCCAGATAGGCAGCCTCGTCGCTGCCGGCCGCCTTTTCCAGGATGCGCTCTGCATCGCGCAACGCCGTGTGACGCTCCTGCAGCCGCTCTTCCGCTTGGATGAGCCGCGTCCCGATCTCGGCGATCGACCGGTCGAGCAAACTCGGGTCCAGTTCGTCCAACATATCGTCTGCCGCCGCGCGGCTCTCGACGCGCAGCCGCTCGCACAGCTCCTGCGTCCGCTCGGCGATGTCGCTGTCGATCCGCGCCCGCGCCCGCGCTTCCTCCAGGCGCACATTGATCTCCGGCAGCGTCCACACGCCGAAATGCGCCGCCATCGCCGCGCGCACCGCTTCGTGGCGGGCGATCCGGTCGGCCAGGGCCGCCTGATCCGCCTGTCGGCTCGCCTGTCGGGCGACCAGGCGCTCGCGTTCCACGTCCACGCGCTCGGCTTCGGCCAGCCGGGCCTGAAGGGCCGCGAGGCAATCGAGCGGGGCCTCGTCGCCGCGCTCGCCGGCTGCCTGCGCCAGGGTCTGGAGCCGCTGCGCGAAGACGGAAAGATCCGCCTCCATGGCGTCGATCCGATGGTCGAAGCCAGCCTTCTGAGACGCGAGACTTTCGATCGTGGCGAGGAGGTCGAGAAGCGGCTGGATGATCGCCGGGCTTTCCGCGCCGTTAAGGGTTGCAAGCCAGCTTCCCTCCAGCGCCGCCTGCCACTCTGCCTGCCAGCCCGCCAAGGCCTCTTCGGCCTCGGCCCGCTCCTGCGCCCGGGCTGCGTGGGCCGCTTGCGCCTTAACCCGTTGCTCCGTCCGCGCGCGCTGGGCGGCCTCTGCGGCCTGCTCCGCCTCCAGCATCTCTTCCGCTGCGGCGAGCGCGGCCTCTACGCCACGGTCCGTGCGTTCGGCACCGACGAAGGCGGAAAGGCTCGACAGCGCCTCGCGCTCCTCTTCGGTGACCGCGGCAAGCGCCCGGCGCGAAGTTCGGCAGGTGGCGCGAAGCGTCAGCGTGCGTTCGAAGCGCTCGCACCAGGCGGAAAAGGCGGCAAGGCGCGTCTCCGCCGGCAGGCCGCAGGCTTCGAGAAGACGAAGGCGCCGGTCGGACAGCGTCTCTTCCGCCGCGCAGAGCGCCGCCCGCTCGGCAAGTCCGGCCTGGTGCCGGGCCTCGAGCTCGGCGACGCTCTGCTCGAGCGCGCGACGCGCGGCCAGACGGTCAGCCTGGGCAAGCCTAGTGGCGGAGGCGGCGTCATCGGCCGACAGCGCGGCCTCGAACCCATCGGCCGTTGTGCTGTCCAGTGTTCCACGGTGCTTCTGCCAAGCACGATCCCGCGCCTCGCGCAGCGCCTTGGCCGTCGCATCGTCGGCGAAATTCGAGCCGGCGGCCTCGGCAGCAAGCGTCGCCCTGGCTGCAGCCAGCCGCGCAGCCTCATCGCCCAAGCGCTCATCGAGACGCTGCACACGCGCGGAAAGAGTACTCGTCTCTTCGGCCAATGCCGCCCGCTCGGCGGCGCTTGGAACAGCGATGCGGCCAAGGTCCGTCTCGTCGGCGAGGCCAAGCGTCGCCAGCTGATCGGCAAGCGCATCCTCCGCCTCCTCCAGCGCCGCCTGCGCCGTCCGGCGACGCCCGGCGAAATCCTGACGGCGGAGCTGGCGGAATAGATCGGCAAGGCCAGGATGCGCGCTGGGCTGCTCCGCGCGCTGGGCTGCGTCCTCAGCCGCGGCGTCGAGATCGCGCAGCAGCGCGCTGGCGCGCCCGTGTTCCCGCACGGCCGCTTCCGCCCGTTCCCGCAACCGCCCATAGGCTTCGCCGAGCATGCGCAATCGCCCGATGCGAGCTGCGGGCAGCAGCAGCGGGGTCGGGTCTTCGTCCCCCGCTCGGCCGGCCTGGACGAGTTTGGCCGAGAGTGCCGTCGCGACACGATCCCGCTCGGCGCGCCGCGCCGGCAGGTCCTCGACCGCCGTGCGGTAGCGCGCCTCCAAGCCGCCCGCAGCGACAGCTCTGATGTCCGCCGCAAGGGTCAGAATTCGCGGATCCTGGCCGAGGCCGGCCAGGGTTTCCTCCAAAGCTTCGAGATCATGCGCGATCTGCCGGCCGGTCATCGACAATTCCGTCTCTTCGCGCATGAGATCCGGCAGCAGCCGGTGCCAAGCTTCGGGCGGCGGCGGCGTGTCGTCGAAGCGCGCCCGTTCTGCCTCCAGCGCCCGCAGCCGCGCCCGCATCGGCAGGGCGCCCTGCTGCAGGCGCGCCATATCGAGGGCCAGACGCAGTTCGGCCCGCTCGGCAACCGCCATCTCATAATGGCCGCGCGCCGCCTCCAGCGCCTTGCGCATGGCGGAGAACTGGCTGTGGCTGACATCGATGGCGGCCCGCTCGGTCTTCAGCCGCTCCAGCTCCGCCTTCAGTTCGGCCAGCCGGTGCTTGCGCGCCTGGGGTCGGTAGAAGGCGTCCGCCTTTCCCTTCAGTCCGGTCAGCAAGGGGCCGATGTCGGACAGGCCGGAGCTTGCGGAAAACAGCAAGGCGCCCAGCTCGCCTTCGCTGCGCAAGATGCTGTCGCCGCCCTTCTCGATGCTGTCGTCGTCCAGCGAGAACATGGTCTGGTAGGTACCCCGGTCGATGCCGGCCAGCGCCGCGGCGAACAGGCCTTCCGGCAGCGGCTGGTCATCCGGCCCGACCAGCGTGTTCTGCCGCCGCTTGAGGCGGGCCACGGCATGGGATGTCCCGCCTGTCTCGACCAGCCCGCCGATCCGCATGGTCTCGTAGGGGTGGAGAAAGCCGTAGGTGCTGCGGGTCTCGATGCCGAAGAAGAGATCGAGAACGGCGGAGAACAGCGTCGATTTGCCCGCCTCATTGGGCCCATAGACGATGTGAAGGTCCGGTCGGCCTGGTTCGGCGGGGCCGAAGATCAGGCGGCGGTCGGTGAACTTGCCGTAGCGGATGAGATCGAGGGCAGAAAGCCGCATCAGCCTGCGCTCCCTGCCGCATCGCCCTCGGTGCGCAGATGCGCCAGCACCTCGGCGCTGCCTTCGCTGCCAATCCTTGCCAGGAGCATCTGCGCCGCTTCTTCATGAGTGCCGAAGCTCTCCTTCAACTCGCGCGGAAGCTGGGCCAGGAGTTCGGCCATGATTTCCCCGGCCTGATGCCGGAAGCCATGCGAGGTGAGCACGTCGCGCTCGACCAGAGCCGCCAGTTCGGCAGCGGGATCCAGCGCCGTGGGCGGCGCGCCATCGAGCGCCGGCACGCAGTCGATCTCGATCTTCTCCACCCAGCATCCCGGGACGGACTGGGCGAGGCTCGTCACCTCGTCGAGAAGGAAATCCGGATCGCGGCGCAGCCGCCAGGCAAGCGGCATCGCGCCCGTCAGCTGCAGGCGCAGGATCAACTGGGCATTGGGCAGCGGGCCGAGGAACTGCCGCGCCGCCCCTTCGAGCGCCTCAGCAATACGCGCGAGCATGTCGCGCCAGGTCTCGAGCGCGGTGAGGTCGATCGGCAGCCGCTCGAAGCGCGCCGCGCCGATCCGCCGCCGCTCCCGCGCCATCGTGCCGTCCGGCGAGACCGTGACCAGCACCACGCCCTTCTCGCCTGCCTCGTTGATATCCCGCCCCTGCGGGATCCCCGGCATGATGATGGCCGGCCGCTCGGCATGGTCGGCGCCCAGATGCACATGGCCGAGCGCCCAGTAATCGAACCCATGGCCGGTGAGATCGGCGATGCTGCAGGGCGCATAGGCGTCGTGGCCGGGCGCACCCGCCAGGCTGGTATGCAGCAGCCCGATATTGATCGCATCGGGCACCGGCGGCAGGAAGCGCGGCAGCAGGCTGTCCGGTGCATGCGGATCATCGAAGCCGATTCCATGGACATGCACGGCGCGCCCGCTCTCCATTACCTTGGCGAGCACCGAGCGGCTGCGGCCGGAGAAGAGGTGGACATTGTCGGGGAAGCTGAGCTCACGGCGAATGGCCGAGGCGGAGTCATGGTTCCCACGGATCAGGAACACGCGGATGCCGGCGGCCTGCAGCCGGCGGAACTCGCCGACGAGAAACAGCCCGGTGTTCATCGAGGTCTGCGAGCCATCATAGAGGTCGCCGGCAACGATCAGCGCGTCCGCCTCTTCGGCAATGCAGAGGTCGACGATCGCCGACAGCGCCTCGCGCGTGGCGCCGCGCACCAGGGCGGCCAGTTCGGGATTGCGCAGCGCGAGGCTGCGAAGCGGCGAATCGAGGTGAAGATCGGCCGTGTGAACAAAGCGGAACGTCATGCGAACGACCATGCAACCGGCAAGGGGCGCAGGTCAATCCGCCGGGCGCCTCGACCCACATATTCCCCTCGCCTTCTCAAGGTGCCGGCACCACAGCCCTGCGCCCAGCGCGCAGCCGCCATGATCCATTTGACATGGGCCCTCACAAGTTCCATGTCAGCCCCATGAAAAGGCCTCTCGAAGTCTCCGACAAGCTCTTTGAGCTCTATCACCGCGTCCATCGCCTCATCAACGAGTCGATGACCGAGGAAGGTGTCTCGCTGGCGCGGAGCAAGTTCCTCTTCTTCCTGTGCAAGCTCGGGCCCTGCCGCTCGACCGACATCGCCGGCGCGCTGAACTTCGCGCCGCGCACTGTCACCGAAGCGATCGACGGGCTGGAGCGCGACAAGCTGGTCATGCGCAAGCCGGACCCGGAGGATCGCCGCGCGAAGATCGTTTCCATCACCGAAATGGGTCGCATCGCGCTTGAAGCGGCCGAGCATCCGCGCCGGCAGCTGATCGAGGAAATCTTCTCCGCGCTCGACGACCGGCAGCTCGACCAGATGCACGAGATCGTCAGCCGCCTGGTCGAGAAGGCCGACGATATCCGCGAGCGCCGCCAGCGCGGCGAGGAGCCACCGGCGGACTGATCGTCCTCGCTTTGTCCCTCGACGGATAAAAGGCGCCCGGTCTCCCGCGCGCCTTTCGTTTTTGTTGGACAGCCTGGCGCTTACATCGCGGCCATGGTGCCGAGACGCAGGAGCATGGTCTCGCCGGAGGAATCGTCGACCCCGTCATTGTCGGTCACCACGAAACCGTTGCCGGCCGCGTCGATCGCGAAGCCTTCGACCTTGTCGAGCACATAGCCATGGCCGGCTTTGAGATCCGGCAGCAGGTCGCGCACGGGCTCCTTGGCGACGAGCGGCAGGGCGCCATCGAGTTTCGCCGGCTTGAGCGCCGAGAGCGCAACGCGCGTCAGTGCCTTGAGCTGCGCTGCCTTGCCGATCAGATTGTCACGTTCGACGAAGTAGGCATAGTCGCCCGAGATCGTCATCTCGGAAAGGCCGACCCAGCCGCCCTTGACCGTATCCAGCGGATAGCGGACGCCGCTCCATTCCTTCCTCTCCGGCTTGTAGGCCAGTAGCTTCACCTCGCCCTTGGGATCGTCCTTCCATTCCCGCTGGACAGGCATCCACAGCGTCTCGTCATCGCCTTCGCCGACGCGGGCAATGCCTTCGAAGCCGTAGCGGGTTTCCGCGGCACGCAGCGCCTCGGGAAGCGGGATCTCGGCCTTGATCTTGCCCTTGGCGTCGACATGGATCAGCGCATGGGGAACCAGCTTGTCGCTGTTGCCTTCCGACGCCAGCCAGAACCCGCCCTTGCCGTCACCGGTGATGCCTTCGATGTCGAGCTTCTGCGCCGGCGCGCCGTCGCGGGTGATGGTGATGGCGTCGGTGATGACGGCCGGGGTCTGCGTGGCATCCAGCGTGAAGATGCGCGGCTGGCCGCCATAGACCGAGTCGCTGACGGCATAGAGAATGCCCGGCTTGTCTGCTGCGGCGGTCAGCCCCGACAGGGCGCCGAAACCGATCGGGGCGCCGTCCTTCTCGGCCGAGACGATCTGCGGATAGGCGGGCGTGCCGTCCTTGCGTTCGTAGATCATGACATGCGAGCGGGCTGCGCCGTCTTCCACCAGGTCCGCCTCGTTGGCGGTCACCAGCAGGTTGCGCGCGGGAATGGCCACGGCGCCTTCCGGCGAGATGCCCGAAGGCAGCAGTTGGAGAAGCTGAGGCGCACTGCCGGTGTCCTTGTAGACGCCGACCAGCGACGCGCGCTCGGCGAGCAGGAAGAACAGCCGGTCCTCGCCGAAGGTCGCCGCTTCCAGCCCTTCCGGCTCGACCCCCTTGGCGGCGGATCGCTTCTCTGGATAGTGGCCGATCGCTGCCGCCGCATGCTCGAAGGCCGCGCCCGATTCGAACAGGACCGTGCCGGCCTTGTCGAAGAGGGTGAAACCGCGCGAGCCGCCCTTCCAGTCACCCTCATTGGCAACCACCAGACGCTCGTCATCCAGCCACTTCACCGCATCCGGCTCCCGCCGCACGCCCTTCAGGGTCTCGGTGAAAGACAGTGCGCCATCCCGCTTGGCATCGACCTTTTCGAGATCGACCGTCCCGGCCGAGAAATGCGCGGTCACGGTGCCGCTGCGGCCATCAAGGATGACGATGTGGTTGTTTTCCTGCAGGGTCAGCGCGATCTCGTCGCGGCCGTTCCAGGAAACGAATTCCGGCTCCGGATCGCCGCCTTCGATCTCGGCAAGGCCGGTCAGCGCGACATGGCGGATCGAGGCGCAGTCCGGTACGCCGTCACTGAGCCGAAGGATGACGAGATCGCCAGCCGGCATCTGCGGCAATGCGCCGTCATTCACCTCTTCATCACGCTCGTTTTCGATCGCGATGGCCGCCAGCGTCCGGTCCTTGTTGACCGCAACGGAGTCCGGCTGGCCACCGAGCTCGCAGGTACCCGCCTCCGCCCTGGAGGCAAGATCGACCGAGGCCAGACGGCCGGACGGGCTGGCGCGGCTGACCGAGGTGTTCACGGCCACCAGCACCTTCGCTCCGGCAACGGCCACAGAAGTGGGCTCGCCATCAAGCCGCAGCACGCCGCCGGCTTTGGGAGCGGCGGGATCGCGGATATCGACGAAGCCGATCGCCTTCAGCGGGCTGTCGGAATAGACGAGCGTCATGCCGTCCTCGCTGGCCGTCACAATTTCGGCCGAAGTGACGGTCTTGGAGTCAAGCTCCGCCGGCAGGTTGTCGGCAACCGGAAAGGCCGCAATGCGATTGAAGACCGGCTCGGCGAAGGCCGGCGCGGCAACGCAGCTCAGAAGCGCTGCGGCCAGTGCGGCGGTGCGGGTGGTGATCATCGGAAATCCCCTCATGCTCATCGTGAATGGCCGCTTGTGCGGCGCGCGCATGACAGGGCGATGACAGAGCCGTAAACGCATCATGACAGACCGGTCCGCCGACACCTGCCGTCAACAAGAAAGGGCCCGGGAAAGACCCGGGCCCTTGGAGATCGATCCGTGTCCGCCCCGACTGCGGCGGCCGATGGCCGCGCGACAGGGCGATCGAAAGGCGGCTTAGTTGACCGCGTCCTTCAGGCCCTTGCCGGCCGTGAACTTCGGAACGTTGCGCGCCGGGATATCGACTTCCGCACCGGTGGAGGGGTTGCGGCCCTTGGAGGCTTCGCGACGGCTGACGGTGAAGTTGCCGAAACCGACGACGCGAATGTCTCCGCCGTTCTTCAGCTCCGACTGAATCACCTCGAAGAGGGCCTCAACAGCGGAGGAGGCGTCGTTCTTCGACAGTCCGGCCTTATCGGCCACGGCCGATACGAGCTCATTCTTGTTCATGTTTCCACCCTTTCATACTGGTTCGAAACGAGTCGCTTTCAAGCGGGGCACCTTTAGAGAACGCCACCGGCTTGGCAACCCCTTCGCGCCGAACGTCCCGGAATGCAAGGCTTTGCGCGGCCTTTTACGCAAAAAACCGGCCCGCAGGCCGGTCTTCCACCAATTATCCGTCTCCGCCCACGCTAGGGCGGGCTTGAGAGCGGGGCATGACTGCCCCGCTGCAGTGCGTCAATGCGCGAAGCCGCTGGCTGCTTCGTCGGCCTCGGTCGGCTTGAGGGGGGCGGCATTCTTGGCCGGATCCCACTCGATCGCCACCGGCATGCGGGTCAGCGCATGCTCCAGCACTTCGCCAATACGCGAGACCGGAACGATCTCCATATTGTTCTTCACATTGTCCGGAATGTCCGCCAAGTCCTTGGCGTTTTCTTCCGGGATCAGCACCTTCTTGATGCCGCCACGAAGCGCCGCGAGCAGCTTTTCCTTCAGCCCGCCGATCGGCAGCACGCGACCACGCAGCGTGATCTCGCCGGTCATGGCCACGTCCTTGTTGACCGGGATGCCGGTCATGATCGAGACGATGGCGGTTGCCATGGCGACACCGGCCGAGGGGCCATCCTTGGGCGTTGCGCCTTCCGGCACATGCACGTGGATGTCGCTCGTGTCGAAGCGCGGCGGCTCGATGCCGAAATCGATGGCGCGCGAGCGGACGTAGGAGGCCGCGGCCGAGATCGATTCCTTCATCACGTCCTTCAGGTTGCCCGTCACCGTCATGCGGCCCTTGCCGGGCATCATGACGCCTTCGATCGTCAGCAGCTCGCCGCCGACCTCGGTCCAGGCAAGACCGGTGACCACGCCCACCTGGTCGGTGCGTTCGGCTTCGCCATGGCGATAGCGCGGGACGCCCAGATAGTCGGCCAGGTTTTCCGCCGTGACCTCGACCTTCTCGACCTTGCCCTTCAGGATCTCGGTGACCGCCTTGCGGGCGAGCTTCATCAGCTCACGCTCGAAGGAGCGGACGCCCGCCTCGCGGGTGTAGGTCTGAATGACCGCCGTCAGCGCCCCGTCGGTGACGGAGAATTCCTGGGCTTTGAGCGCGTGATCGGCAATCGCCTTCGGCAGCAGGTGCCGCTTGGCAATCTCCAGCTTCTCTTCCTCGGTGTAACCGGCGATGCGGATCACTTCCATGCGGTCCATCAGCGGCGCCGGAATGTTCAGCGTGTTGGCGGTCGTGATGAACATCACGTTCGAAAGGTCGTATTCGACCTCCAGATAGTGGTCCATGAAGGTCGAGTTCTGTTCCGGATCCAGCACCTCCAGCAGTGCGGAAGACGGATCGCCGCGGAAGTCCTGGCCCATCTTGTCGATCTCGTCGAGCAGGAAGAGCGGGTTGGACCGCTTGGCCTTCTTCATCGATTGGATGACCTTGCCGGGCATCGAGCCGATATAGGTGCGGCGGTGACCGCGGATCTCGGCCTCGTCGCGCACGCCACCCAGCGCCATGCGAATATATTCGCGGCCGGTGGCCTTGGCGATCGAGCGGGCGAGCGAGGTCTTGCCGACGCCCGGAGGTCCGACGAGGCACAGGATCGGGCCCTTGATCTTGGCCGAACGCGCCTGGACGGCGAGATATTCGACGATCCGTTCCTTGACCTTGTCGAGGCCGAAGTGATCGTGCTCGAGCACCTTTTCGGCCGCGTTCAGATCGGTCTTGATCTTCGACTTCTTGTTCCACGGAATGCCGGTCAGCCAGTCGAGATAGTTGCGCACGACCGTGGCTTCCGCGGACATCGGGCTCATCTGCCGCAGCTTCTTCAGCTCGGCATCGGCCTTTTCCTTGGCTTCCTTGGTGAGCTTGGCCTTGGCGATCTTGTCTTCCAGTTCGGCCATCTCGTCGCGGCCTTCCTCGCCGTCGCCGAGCTCCTTCTGGATCGCCTTCATCTGCTCGTTCAGGTAATATTCGCGCTGGGTCTTCTCCATCTGGCGCTTGACCCGCGAACGGATGCGCTTTTCGACCTGGAGAACGGAAATCTCGCCTTCCATGAAGCCGAGCGCCTTTTCAAGGCGCGCCTTCACGCTCGTCGTCTCCAGCATTTCCTGCTTCTCGACGATCTTGATGGAGAGATGCGAGGCGACCGTGTCGGCCAGCTTCGAGTAGTCCTCGATCTGGCTGGCAGCGCCCACGACTTCCGGAGAGATCTTCTTGTTGAGCTTCACATAGCTCTCGAACTCGGAGACGACCGAGCGCGACAGAGCCTCGATCTCGACCGGATCTTCCTTCGGCTCGGCAAGCGGATGCGCCATCGCCTCGTAGAATTCCTCGCGGCGGGTATAGCCGTCGATCTCTGCACGCGACCGGCCTTCGACCAGCACCTTGACGGTGCCGTCGGGCAGCTTCAGCAATTGCAGCACATTGGCGATCGTCCCGATCTGATAGATCGCGGACGGCTCCGGATCATCGTCGCTGGCATTGATCTGGGTGGCAAGCATGATCTGCTTGTCGGTGCCCATGACTTCTTCCAGCGCGCGGATCGACTTTTCGCGGCCCACGAACAACGGCACGATCATGTGGGGGAAAACCACGATGTCGCGCAGCGGCAGAACCGGATAGGTCGCACTTTCGGCAGCCGGAGACGTTTTGCTCGTCATGTCAGTTCCTTTCCGTCCCGTTGCCGGGAGCGTTACCGAAAAGCAGGTCAAGGGTGCTTCCGGTCATTCGTTTCCACGCAAAGGTGGCGATTGCGGCGGCGCATTTCAACCCGCGTCCGACGAAGTCCCAGGCCCTTCACCGGACCGGCCGGATGGCACGGGTCCATCGACCACTAGATGGCAGCAGCCTGTCGCGGACCTTACCGGATGCGATCTGCGCCACGGCCGGCGGCACACGTCACGCCCTGCCCCGACTCGGCCTCGCCCGCCATCGGTCCGCCTGCCATCATTCACCGCGCACCGTCATTTAGCAATCGCGAAATGCTGTGGTGGCGGAAGCTCTGGCTTTCGCGAAGGAGCAGCCGTAGCCGCGCAAAGAGAAAGGCCCGCGCTGGGCGCAGGCCTTTGGGTAAGCTTGGCGATCTGATGGGACGATCAGGCCGAGACGTTGGCCTTTTCGTCGGCGCGGTCCGAATAGATGTAGAGCGGACGGGCAGAGCCCTTCACCACCTCGTCGGAGATCACCACTTCGCGCACGCCTTCGAGCGTCGGCAGCTCGAACATGGTGTCGAGCAGGATCTTCTCCATGATCGAGCGCAGGCCACGGGCGCCGGTCTTGCGGACGATCGCCTTGCGGGCGATCTCGCGCAGGGCGTCTTCGTGGAAGGTCAGTTCCACGTCTTCCATCTCGAACAGCCGCTGATACTGCTTGATCAGTGCGTTCTTCGGCTCCGACAGGATCTGGATCAGCGCCGCCTCATCGAGGTCCTCGAGCGTGGCCAGCACCGGCAGACGGCCGATGAATTCCGGGATGAGACCGAACTTCACCAGATCTTCCGGCTCCAGTTCGCGCAGCACTTCGCCGACCCGGCGATCTTCCGGGGCGCGCACCGCAGCACCGAAGCCGATCGAGGTCTTCTCGCCACGGGCCGAGATGATCTTGTCGAGCCCGGCAAAGGCGCCGCCGCAGATGAAGAGGATGTTGGTCGTGTCCACCTGCAGGAATTCCTGCTGCGGATGCTTGCGCCCGCCCTGCGGCGGAACCGAAGCGACCGTGCCTTCCATGATCTTCAACAGAGCCTGCTGCACGCCCTCGCCCGACACGTCGCGCGTGATGGACGGGTTGTCGGACTTGCGGCTGATCTTGTCGACTTCGTCGATATAGACGATGCCGCGCTGGGCGCGCTCGACATTGTAGTCGGCAGCCTGGAGCAGCTTCAGAATGATGTTCTCGACATCCTCGCCCACATAGCCGGCTTCCGTCAGCGTGGTTGCGTCGGCCATGGTGAAGGGCACGTCGATGATGCGCGCCAGCGTCTGGGCGAGATAGGTCTTGCCGCAGCCGGTCGGGCCGACGAGCATGATGTTCGACTTCGCCAGTTCCACGTCCGAGCCCTTGGCGGCATGGGCCAGGCGCTTGTAGTGGTTGTGGACGGCGACCGACAGGATGCGCTTGGCCTGCTGCTGGCCGATGACATATTCGTCAAGGACCTTGATGATCTCCTGCGGTGTCGGCACGCCGTCGCGCGACTTCACCATCGAGGTCTTGTTCTCCTCGCGGATGATGTCCATGCACAGTTCGACGCATTCGTCGCAGATGAAGACCGTCGGTCCTGCGATCAGCTTGCGGACCTCATGCTGGCTCTTGCCGCAGAAGGAGCAATAGAGAGTATTCTTGGAGTCACCGCCGTTGCTTCCGCTGACTTTGCTCATGTTCATTTCCTTCCAGCATGCCGCGCGTCCCCGACGGGCCGCAACGGACCACTCATACCGCTCCGCAAACTGGCGCGACGATCAGGCGTCAGGGTGCTTCGCTTTCGGGAGTACGAACCGGCTCAGCGCATGGAGCGCGCCAACCGGTGGCAACGACTCTCCCACCGAAAACCGAATGCTAGGGCCTCATTACTCAACATAGCATTAACGGCTGATATTACCGGCTTTGATCCGCGGATAAAGTCCTTTGAGGCGGAGAATTGTGTCACAATTACATCATTCCGCGGACATTCTCAGTTTTGGCCCGCCGGAGCCTGGTTCAGCCCCGGCCGGCATGTGCGGGGATCAGGCCTCGGTGGCCGCCTCCATCGCTTCGCGCGAGGTGATCACCTTGTCGACCAGGCCCCAGGCGAGCGCCTCGTCCGAAGTCATGAAATGGTCACGGTCGAGCGTCTGTTCAACCTCTTCATAGGTGCGGCCGCAATGTTTGACGTAAACGTCGTTCAGGCGCTTCTTCATCTTCAGAATATCGCGCGCGTGACGCTCGATGTCGGACGCCTGGCCCTGGAAGCCGCCGGAGGGCTGATGCACCATGATGCGGGCGTTCGGCGTCGAGAAGCGCATGTCCTTGTGGCCGGCGGCGAGCAGCAGCGAGCCCATGGAGGCGGCCTGGCCGACGCAGAGCGTCGAGACGGCCGGCTTGATGAACTGCATCGTGTCGTAGATGGCCATGCCGGCGGTCACGACGCCGCCCGGCGAATTGATGTAGAGCGCGATTTCCTTCTTGGGGTTCTCGGCCTCCAGAAAGAGAAGCTGGGCGCAGACCAGCGTCGACATATGGTCTTCCACCGGGCCGGTGAGGAAGATGATCCGCTCCTTCAGAAGGCGCGAATAGATGTCGTAAGACCGCTCGCCGCGGTTGGTCTGTTCGACGACCATCGGCACGAGTGCCATGGCGGTATCAACGGGATTTCTCATGTCAGCCCTTCGTCCAAAAAGATGCGCGAAACCCTCCGCACACCGGAATCATGAAAGTCATAGCTCCTCTCATACATAGAGTGTCGGTGCATCCGACTTCAAGTCGATCCCGCGGCATAAGGTAAATCGCGCATCCGGCGCTTCGGGGTGCTCACAGCTGCGATTCGATCGGCAGCACGCCGATGATGCGGGCCGTCACCCGCCGCCAGAAACCTGCCTCCGGCTCGCGGGTCAGCACGCGTGCCGCGTCGTCGCCTGCCTCGTGCCAGACCAGGCTGCCGCTATCGAGCGCGACGCGGAAACTGCCGGCCGGCCCCGCCTCCATGTCGAAGACGGCATCGACGTCGGCCACGAGTTCGGGATGGCTGAAGAGCACGCCCATCTCGGTGTTCAGCGAGGCGGAGCGCGGATCGAAATTCATCGAGCCGACGAAGCCGGTCTGCCTGTCGATCGTGAAGGCCTTGGTATGCAGGCTGGCGCCGCGCGAGCCGAAGAGCGAGATCCGTTGGCTTTCTGTCGGCTCGTGCACGGCCTTCAGCTCGAAAAGCGTCACCCCGGCCCGCAGCAGCGCCTTGCGGTAATTGCGATAGGCGCCATGCACCGCCGCGACATCGGTCGCCGCCAGCGAATTTGTCAGAACCGAGACATCGACCCCGCGTTCCGTGAGCGCCGTGAGTTGCGCCACCCCCTCCTCGCCGGGAATGAAATAGGGCGAGATGATGCGCAGACCGTCCTTCGCTCCGGTGATCGTCGGCATGAGCGCGCGCATCAGCCAGTTCTGCCGCCGCTCCATGAAGGCCTTCTCAGGCGGGTCGCTCTTGAAGGTCACGTCGCGGGTGAAGCGCAGCGTTCCCTCGCCATGAAACAGCGCTGCCGTCTGCTCGGCCCTGGTCACATGAGCGAGATAGTGGCGGGCATCCGCCTTGCGGGCGATCCGCGCCAGCTTGCGGCGCAGACGCGGCAGGAAATGCCGGCGCGGCGTGCGGAGGGAGCCGATCGGCAGCACCATGCGGCTGTTCCAGTAGTCGTCGAAGATCGTCGAGGCCTGTTCGGCTGCCGGTCCGATCATCCACATGTCGAGATCACGGAAATTGGCCTGCTCGGCGGCGTCGAAATAGGCGTCGCCGATATTGCGGCCACCGGCGATCACCAGCCGGCCATCGGCGATCCAGGCCTTGTTGTGCATGCGCCGCGTGGCGCGCAGCGGCCGCAGCATCATCTCCAGTGCCCGGCGCAGCTTGTCGGTGCGCGCCCGGCTGGGGTTGAAGAGCCGCACCTCGATATTCGGATGCGCATCGAGGGCGATGCAGAGCGCATCGTGCAGTCCGGCATTGATATCGTCGAGCAGCAGGCGCACCCGCACGCCCCGGTCGGCGGCCGCAATCACCTCCTGCGCCAACAGATATCCGGTCAAGTCGCGCCGCCAGTAGTAATATTGCAGATCGAGGCTGCGGCCCGCCTGGCGCGCCGAAATGGCGCGTGCCGCGAAGGCATCGACATTGTCGGAGATCAGCGTGGCGCCGGTCATGCCGTCCTGTGCCTTGAGCAGCGGAAGAGCGCGCCGGTCGATCTCGGTCTCGCCCTCGACCGGTGGCAAGGCCGAGGACGGCAGACCGAAATCCTTCTGGCTGAAGCGGTTATAGACATAGGCCGTACCGGCCACGACCAGAAGGCCGAGCGTCAGCAGAACGGGGAACAGAAGCTCCATCGCGTCCATCAGGCGCCGGAGAGCGAAATGGAGGGCGGCCGATCCTCGGCCCGCTCCGCCGCACGCTCGGCCTGCGCGGCCTTGAGGTCGATGAAGGCCTTGAGCGGCAGGTGGTCGGACGCCATGCGGGACAGGGCGGTGTTATGCGCCTCGACATGGACGACGAGATTGTGCGGGCTGCCCATCACGCGGTCGAGCGCAAGGACGGGGAAACGCGAGGGAAAGCTCGGCACCACGGCGATCGCGGGATCGAAGACCGGGCTCAGCATGCTGAGCGCCGAGCGCTTGCCGATCCGCCATTCGTTCAGATCGCCGATCAGAATGGTCGGCCGCGCCTCCGCCTCCTGGATCGCCTTCAGGATCGCGCGGGCCTGCTGGCCGCGCGAATGGCGCAGCAATCCGAAATGCGCGGCGATGATGCGCAGAGGTCCCTGCTTGAGATCGAGATCGACGACCAGCGCCCCGCGCGGCTCCACGCCCGGCAGCTTGAGTTGCGCCACCTTGCCCACCGAGCCTTCGCGCAGCAGCAGCATATTGCCGTGCCAGCCGTGGCCCTTCGGCGAAAAGGCGGCGATCGGGACGGACACCAGATGGCACTCGCGCCGCAGCCGTTCCAGATCCAGGAGCCCGGCCCGCTCGCCGAAACGCTGGTCGGCCTCCTGCAGCGCGACGATATCGGCATCGATCTCGCGGATCACTTCGGCGATCCGGCCGGGATCGAAGCGCTTGTCGATGCCGACGCATTTGTGGATGTTGTAGGAGGCGATCAGCGTATCGCCCGGGCGGTCCGCCCGTCGCTCGGCCGAAGCCTCATGCCCGCCAAGCGGCACGCGGCGGGCACGGATGGCCGCCATGATTCCGGCGGGAAGGCTTTTCGGCGGCATGGTCATCGAAGGGTCCGGCAACTCCTGGTCTCGCCGTTCATCAGATAGCGAGCCCGCCCGGACTGACAAGGGCGAAGGACCTTTCGGATCGCGGGCGCGCAGGCGCAGCCGCCGCCCCCGCGCACATGGGCATCACGTCTTAAATCCCGCCGAACCCCGGGGACCGAGCGACACGCCCGGTTGACTCCGCGCGCCCTGCCCGGCACCGTCCGCCGCACTGCACGGCCCATGCCGCCGCCCCGCCAGTTGACGAGCCCTCCATGCCTGTAACCTCCCCGATCCGTATCGACGCTCACACCCGGCGCGTCTCGCTCGACGTCCACGACCCGGCCTTCTTTCGCAACCCGCACCTGACCTATGCCGCCCTGCACGCCGCCGCGCCGGCCTTCTACTGGGAAGAGCAGGCGCAGTGGTTCTTCGCAGGCTATGACCAGGTGAATGCCCTGTTGCGGGACCGTCGCTTCGGCCGCCAGATCCTGCATGTCGCGACGCGGGACGAGCTTGGCCTGCCGGCGCCCGAGCCGCATCTCGCCGACTTCGACAAGCTGGAGGCTGCTTCGCTTCTGGAGCTCGAGCCGCCGGCCCACACGCGCCTGCGCACGCTCGTCAACCGCGCCTTCGTGTCCCGCCAGATCGAAGGCCTGCGCCTCGAGATCGCAGCGCTCGCCAACCGTCTGATCGACGGGTTCGAGAAGGACGGAAAGGTCGAGCTCCTGAAGGCCTATGCCGAGATCATTCCCGTCACCGTGATCGCCCGCATGCTGGGCGTGCCGGTGGAAATGGGGCCGAAGCTGCTCGACTGGTCGCACAGCATGGTCAAGATGTACGTCTTCAACCCCAGTCACGAGACCCAGCTCGAAGCCAACCAGGCCTCGGCCGAGTTTGCCGCCTATCTGCGCGAGATCGTTGCCGCCAAGCGCCGCCAGCCGGCCGACGATCTCCTCAGCCTGATGATCGCCGCCGAGCAGGATGGCGAGCGCCTGACCGAGGACGAGCTGATCTCCACCGCCGTGCTGCTGCTGAATGCCGGGCATGAGGCGACCGTTCACCAGCTCGGCAATGCGGTGTCGACCATTCTCTCCCACGGGCTCGACCCCGCTCCGCTCTTCGCCGATCCCGCCGCGACAAGCCGGACGGTGGAGGAGTGCATGCGCTATGCGGCCCCCCTGCATCTGTTCCAGCGCTATGCGCTCAGCGACGTAACGCTCGACGAGGGAATCATCCTCCGCCGCGGCGAGAAGATCGGCCTCATGCTCGCCGCCGCCAACCTCGACCCGCGCCGCTTCACCGATCCGCTCGCCTTCCGCCCTGCGCGCGACGAGGGCCCTCACCTCTCCTTCGGCGCCGGCATCCACTTCTGCATCGGCGCCCCCCTCGCCCGTCTCGAACTCGCCCTCTCCCTCCCCATCCTCTTCCAACGCCTCCCCAGCCTCCGCCTCGCTTGCGCGCCGGACGTTAGAGACAGCTGGCATTTCCATGGGTTGGAGCGGCTCGATCTGGCGTGGTGAGAGGCGCACACCCCGCCTCTCAGAGCCGGATGACGTAATCCTTCCGCGTCGTTTCGAGCACCTCCCAGATGCCGGTGAAGCCGGGGCGGAGGATGAGGCGGCTGCCGGGGGTGAGGTCGTGGACGGTGCCGTCGTCGCCGGTGATGCGCGAATAACCGGAAAGGATGTGGAAATATTCCCACTCCTCATAGACGATCCGCCAGGCGCCGGGCGTCGCCTCCCAGACGCCGGCATAGAGGCCATCGGCCTCTTCCAGATTCCAGGTTGTGAAGCGCGGCGCGCCGGAGACGATCCGGTCTGCCGCGGGCGTGCCCTCTTCCGGCGTGACGGAGGAGAGGTCGAAGCCTAAAACCCGGTCCATACTCAAACCTTCGCCAGGGACTGTTCGAGATCGGCAATGATGTCGGCGACGTCCTCGATGCCGATCGACAGCCGCACGACATCCGGCCCGGCACCGGCTGCGACCTGCTGCTCGGGGTCGAGCTGGCGGTGGGTGGTGGAGGCCGGGTGGATGACCAGCGAACGCGTGTCGCCGATATTGGCGAGATGGGACAGCATGGCGAGCCCTTCGACGAAGCGCTTGCCCGCCTCATATCCGCCCTTCAGCCCGAAGGTGAAGACCGCACCGGCGCCTTTCGGTGCGTAGCGCTGCTGCAGCGGGTGGTTCGGATCCTCCGGCAGCCCGGCATAATTGACCCAGGCGACCTTGTCCTGGCTCTTCAGCCATTGCGCGACGGCGAGCGCATTGTCGCAATGGCGCTGCATGCGCAGCGGCAGGGTTTCGATGCCGGTCAGCAGCAGGAAGGCGTTGATCGGCGCGATCGCCGGCCCGAGATCGCGCAGGCCGAGGACGCGGGCGGCAATGGCGAAGGCGATATTGCCGAAGGTCTGGTGCAGGACGAGCCCGTTATATTCCGGCCTCGGCTCGGAAAGCACGGGATATCTGCCCGAGGCCGACCAGTCGAAGGTGCCGCCATCGACGAGAATGCCGCCCATGGAATTGCCGTGGCCGCCCATGAATTTGGTCAGCGAATGAACGACGATGTCGGCGCCATGCTCCAGCGGGCGGACCAGATAGGGGGTGGCCATCGTGTTGTCGATGATCAGCGGCAGGCCGTGGCGATGCGCGACCTCGGCGATCGCCGCAATATCGACGAAGGTGCCGCCCGGATTGGCGAGGCTTTCGATGAAGATCGCCTTGGTGCGGGCGTCGATGCTCTTTTCGAAGCTTTCCGGCGCGGCCGGGTCGGCCCAGCGCACCTGCCAGTCGAAGGATTTGAAGGACTGGCCGAACTGATTGATCGACCCGCCATAGAGCCGCCGGGCGGCCACGAAATTGTCGCCTGGGCTCATGATCGTGTGGAAGACGAGCAACTGGGCCGCATGGCCGGAGGCGACGGCAAGCGCCGCCGTGCCGCCTTCGAGTGCTGCCACCCTCTCCTCCAGCACCGCCTGGGTCGGGTTCATGATGCGGGTATAGATGTTGCCGAAGGCCTGCAGGCCGAAGAGCGATGCGGCGTGATCGGCATTGTCGAAGACGAAGCTGGTCGTCTGGTAGATCGGCGTCGCCCGCGCGCCGGTCGTCGGATCGGGGGCCGCGCCCGCATGGATGGCGAGCGTGTTGAATCCCGGTGCCTTGGTCATGATCGTGCCTCCTCAAGCTGCCGGTTTTATCCGGCCGTGCGGGCACTATTCCAGAGCGGGGGTCAGCGCGGAAGGAAAACTTTGCCTCGACCGGCAGGCCACCGGGGTATGCCGTTTCAAACGCAGCGCGCGCCCTAGCCGATGAGCCTCGGATATTCGATTGCCGGGCAGCGATCCATGACGACCTTGATGCCCTTCGCTTCGGCACGCGCGGCGGCGGCATCGTCGCGCACGGATAGCTGGCCCCAGATGACCTTCGGCAAGGGCGTCATGGCCAGCACCTCGTCCACCAGGCCGGGGAGCGCGTCGGCGGCACGGAAGACGTCCACCATGTCGATCGGCTCGTCGATCTCACTCAGCGACGCAAAGACCGGCCTGTCGAGCAGCGTCTTGCCGGCAAGCCCCGGATTGACGGGGTGGACGATATAGCCCTTGCGCAGCAGGAAGCCCATGACCCGCTGGCTCGGCCGCGTCGGATTGGCGGAGGCGCCGACGAGCGCGATGGTGCGCGTCGTCTTGAGGATCTCGGTCAGATAGCTGTCGGAATAGTCACTGTGGTCCACGCGGCCGCTCCCCTGCTCTCGTGTGCCGACAACCTTTCCAGCTTTGCGGCGCTTTCGCAACCGGCGAGTGAGAAGTACCGGCGCAGTCGCGCGTGGACCGCCCGTGGAGTGCCGTTTGAAGGCGTTCGGCGCGCAGGCTGTTGCCCGTTGCGCGTCACGGTCCCGCGCTCGGCTCTCCTCCACTTACGCTCCGTTACCGATTCGTATGTCGGGGCAAACGCTTGCAATCCGGCCTCAGGAGCGCGAAGAGCAGGGTTCGCACCCTCTGCAACCGTCTCCCTCTGAGTCTCCCCCATGTCGCTCGACGTCGTTCTTCTGGTCCTGTTCGGCGCTGCCCTGCATGCCGGCTGGAACGCGTCCGTGAAGTCGGGGACGGAGAAATCGCTGGACGCGGCGATGATCGCGCTCGGTTCCGGGCTGGTGGGCCTCGTCTGCCTGCCCTTTCTGCCGCTGCCGAAGGCCGAGGCCATCCCCTTCCTGCTTGGCTCGGCCTGTCTGCAGTTCATCTATTTCCAGCTGGTCGCAGCCGCATACCGGGCGGGCGATATCGGCCTCGTCTATCCGCTGATGCGCGGCGGCGCACCGTTGATCGTCGCGGCGGCGAGCCGCATTCTGGTGGGCGAAGCGCTGACCCCCGGGGCCCTTGCCGGCGTGGCGGCCATTTCCGGCGGCGTCTTCACCCTCGCCTTCGAAGCCCGCCACGGCAATGCGCGGGCGGTGGCGCTGTCCCTGGCCAATGCCGTGGTGATCGCGAGCTATACCTTCGTGGATGGGATCGGTGCACGGCTCTCCGGCAACGCCATCTCCTATACGCTGTGGATGGCCCTTCTGCCGCCGGTGCTGCTGATCGGCTGGGCCGTCTCCCGGCGCGGGCTGAAGACGGTCACGACCTATATCGCCGCGCACTGGCTGCGGGGTCTGCTCGGCGGCATGGCCTCGATCGGCTCCTATGGCCTGGCGCTCTGGGCGATGACGCGGGCGCCCGTCGCCTCGGTCGCGGCGCTGCGCGAAACCTCGATCCTCTTTGCAATCGCCATCTCTGTCGTCATTCTGAAAGAACGGGTCAGCCACATCCGCATCGCCGCTGCAGCCCTGATTGCGCTCGGCGCCCTCCTCCTCAAGCTCGGCTGAGGCGCAGAAGCACGAGAATTTTTTGTGGTTTTATGATACCACATCATTAAGCCATTGTTTTTTAATGATGTCCAGCATGGCGCTCTGGCTCGCGCGACTTGACCCCGCCGAAGGGTTCCGTCATAAGCGCCGCAGATCGCAGCCTTCGTGGCAAGCGGTCCCTTTTGCCCGTCCTCAACGCGGCAAAGCCAAGCAACAAGAAACGCCCGGGCGCCTGTCGCATCGGGTCTTGAAAACGGAAAGAACAGACCATGGCAACCTTCGTTCAGAAGCCTGCAGAGGTGGAGAAGAAGTGGATCCTGATCGATGCGGAAGGCCTCGTTGTCGGCCGTCTCGCCACGATCATCGCGAACCACCTTCGCGGCAAGCACAAGCCCACCTACACGCCCCATGTTGACGACGGCGACAACGTCATCGTCATCAATGCCGAAAAGGCCGTGCTGACGGGCAAGAAGTACACCGACAAGAAATATTACTGGCACACCGGCTATCCCGGCGGCATCAAGGAGCGCACCGCGCGCCAGATCATCGAAGGCCGCTTCCCGGAGCGCGTCATCGAGAAGGCCGTCGAGCGCATGGTTCCCCGCGGCCCGCTCGGCCGTCGCCAGATGAAGAACCTGCGCGTGTTCGCCGGTTCCAACCACCCGCATGAAGCCCAGCAGCCGACCGTCCTTGACGTCGCCAAGCTGAACGCCAAGAACGTAAGGAGCGCCTGATCGTGGCCGACCTCTCCTCTCTGAAAGACCTCGGCGTCGCGACCGAAGCCCCCGCGGCTCCGGTTCACGTCAAGAAGGTTGACGCCCAGGGCCGCTCCTATGCGACCGGCAAGCGCAAGAACGCCGTTGCCCGCGTCTGGGTCAAGCCGGGTTCCGGCAAGATCACGATCAACGGCAAGCCGTTCACCGGCTACTTCGCCCGTCCGGTTCTGCAGATGATCCTGCGCCAGCCGATCGTTGCCGCTGCGCGCGACGGCCAGTTCGACATCGACGCCACGGTTGCCGGCGGCGGTCTCTCCGGCCAGGCCGGTGCGGTTCGCCACGGCATCTCTAAGGCGCTGACCTACTTCGAGCCGGGCCTGCGCTCGGTCCTCAAGAAGGGCGGCTTCCTGACGCGCGACAGCCGCGTCGTCGAACGCAAGAAGTACGGCAAGGCCAAGGCCCGTCGTTCCTTCCAGTTCTCCAAGCGCTAAGCTGCCTGCAGAACTCTGCATCTCGAAAAGCGGGGCCTCGGCTCCGCTTTTTTTGCTTGGTCACTCGGGTATCTGGAACGTGCGACGCTTCAGCGACAGGACGAGCGTCATTGGCGACCCCCTGGCCGCTCGGAAGCCATGCTTCTCATAGAAGAGCCGTGCCCTGTCGCTTAGAGCATGAACCAAGATCCCACGCACCCCGATAATCTCCGCGGCCTGCCCCGCGCGGGTCACTGCGTCCTGTAACAGAGCCACGCCCACTCCGCGCCCCTGCCAGTCCTGATCGATGGCAAACCGACCCAGGATTGTCATGGGTATCGGATCCGGCATGTTGCGACGAAGGGAGCCGGGCGCGGCCTCGGCCGCTAAGGCGCCTGACGAAATACAGTAGTAGCCGACGACATCTGCGCCTCGACACGTCACATAAGTACGCGACGCGCCGGACAGTTGATTGGACCGAGCCTTTCGCCGCAGCCACTCGTTCAGGCTCTCCTCTCCGCAGTCGAATGTGTCCAAGCGGTGATCGTCCGATAGAAGTTTTGGCGCCGAGAGCTTTATTTCGCCCATGGCTGTGGTGCCCGCATGAGACGATCGAATTGATCACCGCTTGCAGGCTCATCGAGGATCGCGCGATAGTGGTCGAAACTCTCAGCATCCACCTGGACGAAAGTCTGGGCAACCAGCGTTTCCTCCGCAGCGCGGCGCGCAGCGGAGATCATGAAATCGGACCGCGTCTGACCTTGGCTTTTCGCAGCACGATCGATCAAGGCCCTCACCTCGTCGCGCATACGGAGATTAACAGCTCGCGTTTCCTGTCCTTCCGGTCTGCTGCCCATCGTGGTGTAATCCTTTTCCTGTCGTGGACAAGATACACGTTGTGTATGCGAACGTCAGCTCTTTTCGTGCTTCCGCACGCCCCGCCAGGTCTTAGCAGCGATCTAATCGGTGGATGCTGGCTCGCATTTCGAGTCAATCTATCACAAACTCGCAAGACCCTTTTGCTTTCATGAAGTTCATCCATGCCCAACAAGACCATCGACCACGCTATTTCCGCCGCCCCCTTGCGCAGCGCCGCCTCAGACCCGACCCATGCGGGCGTCCTGTCCTTCATGCGGCGGCGCTACACCAAGAGGCTGAAGGGGGTGGATGTGGCGGTCATGGGCGTGCCCTTCGATGCGGCGACCTCCAATCGACCGGGCGCGCGCTTCGGGCCGCAGGCGATCCGCCGCGCCTCGGCGATCTTCGACAATGATCCGCAGTATCCCTTCGGCCGCGACCTCTTCGAGGGCATGGCGGTGATCGATTATGGCGATTGCCTGCTCGACTATGGCGACCACCGCAAGACGCCGGCTTCGATCGAGAAGGCGGCGGCGAAGATCGTGGCGAGCGGCGCCTATCTGCTGACGCTCGGCGGCGATCACTTCATCACGCTTCCCCTGCTCAGAGCGCACGCCGCTCGCCACGGGCCGCTGGCACTGGTTCATTTCGATGCCCATCAAGATACCTGGCCGGACGAGAAGGGCCGGATCGACCACGGCTCCTTCCTCGGCCGCGCCGTGGAGGAAGGGCTGGTCGATGTGGCTCGCTCGATCCAGATCGGCATCCGCACCCATGCGCCGGAGGATTGCGGCATCCGCATTCTCTATGGCTACGAGGTGGAGGAGATGAGCGCCGGAACGCTGTCCTCGGCCATCCTCAACCATGTCTGCGATGCCGCGACTTATCTGACCGTCGATATCGACGTGCTCGACCCGGCCTTTGCGCCCGGTACCGGCACACCGGTCGCGGGGGGCCCATCCTCCGCCAAGCTGCTGTCGGTGCTGCGCGGCCTGGCCGGCCTCGACATTCGGGGCTCCGATGTCGTCGAGGTTGCGCCGGCCTACGACCATGCGGATGTGACCGCCATTGCCGCCTCGACTGTCGCCATGTATATGCTCGGCCTGCGCGCCGAGCGTCTGGCCGCCGGGGCATGAGGCCGTTATCAAACTGAATCAAGCCTCTGCCAAAGTGAGTCCGCACAGGCGCGCAACATCTTGATCGGGCAGGATATCTCATGAAACCGAAGATCTTCATCGATGGCGAACACGGCACGACCGGGCTGCAGATCCGCGTGCGCATGGCCGATCGCGCCGATGTCGACCTTCTCTCGATCCCCGAGGCCGAACGGCGAAATGCGGCGATGCGCGAAGACCTGCTCAACGCAGCCGACGTGGCCATCCTCTGCCTGCCCGATGATGCGGCCAAGCAGGCCGTCGCCATGCTGGACGGCAACAACACGGTGCGGATCATCGATACCTCGACCGCCCATCGCGTTTCGCCGGACTGGGCCTATGGCTTTGCCGAGATGGACAAGGAGCAGACGGCGCGCATCCGCGACGCTCGGCTCGTCGCCAATCCCGGCTGCTACCCGACCGGCGCCATCGGCCTCATCCGACCGCTGCGCCAGGCGGGCCTCCTGCCCGAGACATATCCGGTCACGGTCAATGCCGTTTCGGGCTATACGGGCGGCGGCAAGCAGATGATCGCGCAGATGGAAGACCCTGCCCATCCCGAGGCGATCACCGCGCCGCATTTCCTCTATGGCCTCTCGCTCAAGCACAAGCACGTGCCGGAAATGACGCAGCACGGACTGCTCGGCCGCGCGCCGATCTTTGCGCCCTCCGTCGGTCGTTTCCCGCAGGGCATGATCGTACAGGTGCCATTGCATCTTGACGATCTCGCTGCCGGCGCGACCCTCGAGACCATCCACGCCGCCCTGGTCGACCACTATGCCGGCCAGTCGGTCGTCGAGGTGGTGCCGCTCGACATCAGCGCCAAGCTCGCCCGGATCGACGCGACCGAGCTTGCCGGCACGGACCGGATGAAGCTCTTCGTCTTCGGCACGCCGGGCGGCGAGCAGGTCAATCTCGTGGCGCTGCTCGACAATCTCGGCAAGGGCGCGTCCGGCGCCGCGGTCCAGAACATGGACCTGATGCTCTCCGCCTGAGCGGAGAGCCGCGGCCTGCTATCGGCGAAGCGCCACTGCCGTCTCAAGCGGATACTCGCCCACCAGCGCCCGCCAGTGGGCAATCGCGAAGCCGAGCACGATCAGCGCGCCGCCCTGATGCGCGACGCCCCACAGGATCGGTACCTGCAGCAGAAGCGTGGTGATGCCGATTGCCGCCTGCACGACGACAAGCACCGCCAGCACCGTCGCCTGCCGCGCATAGGTGGAGCGCGGCGCGAGCCGCAGGCTGGCGATCATATGGCCGATCACCACCGCCAGCAGCAGATAGGCCCCGCAGCGGTGCACGAACTGCACGGTCTTCGGGTTTTCGAAGAGGTTCAGCCAGGCCGGCACCTGGATGAAGAGATCGGAGGGGATTAGCGCCCCATCCATCAGCGGCCAGGTGTTGTAGCTCAAGCCGGCATCGAGACCTGCCACCAGTGCGCCGAGATAGATCTGCAGAAAGGCAAGGCCGGCGATCAGGGCCGCCACCAGATAGGAATGCCGCGTCGGCGGCGCATCGCCCCGATGCGGGGTCAGCCCACGCAGGATCCACAGGCAGGAAGAGAAGATCAGGCACGCCATCACCAGATGGGTCGCAAGGCGGTACTGGCTGACCTCGGTGCGTTCCGTCAGACCGGAGGAAACCATCCACCAGCCGATGAAGCCCTGCAGGCCGCCCAGCGCCAGGATGCCGACCAGCGGCAGCTTCAGCCGCCGCTCGATCCGCCCGGTCAGCCAGAAGAAGGCGAGCGGCAGGGCGAAGAGAATGCCGATCGAGCGCGCAATGACGCGATGGGCCCATTCCCACCAGAAGATCGTCTTGAAGCCCTCCAGCGTCATGTCGCTGTTGAGCTCGGAATATTGCGGGATCTGCTGGTAGAGCGCGAACTCCTCCTGCCATTCCGCATCGCTCAAGGGAGGGACAATGCCGTGGATAGGCTTCCACTCGGTAATGGAGAGGCCCGATTCGGTCAGCCGGGTTGCGCCGCCGACCAGCACGAGGGCGAAGAGCGCCACGACGACCACCCAGAGCCAGGCCCGCACTTGGGCGCGGTGGCGGATGGCGCGGTTGCGGGTTGCGCGGTCGATCTCGGCCTGCGCTTGGTAGTCCATCGTCTGGTTGATCGCGGTCATCGCGCGGCCTCGCCTGTGGCTGTCTTCCGTCTCGCGTGTTGATTTGCCCCACCCATGGGTGCAAAACAAGGCCGGGCTTTGCGGCATGCCGTCGCGCATGGCCGACGGACGCGCACCCGCGCCGCCAAGGGAGAACACGCCACCATGCCGCTGCGCCTGCGCAAACTGATCGGAACGGTTCTGATCATCGCCCTCGTTCTGCTCTATGCGCTGATCGCCACCACCGTCGCCTCCGCCCTGCTCGGCGCCTCGCCCTGGTGGGTCCACCTCCTCTATTTCCTCCTGAGCGGCCTTCTCTGGATCCTCCCCGCCATGCTGATCATCCGCTGGATGGAGCGGCCGGTCGATAGCGAATGACGTGCCGGTCTACATGCGCCATGCCCTCAAGACCACAAGCACCCGTCGGCGGTTGGCTCGAAACGGGACAACCGTCTTAAGCATCCGATAACCGCGGCTGCGAATTCCGGACGACAGCGATGCGGGAACCGGTACGGGCGTAAGGGAAATGGAGGATTTGTCCCATTAGGGTCGCCTCAAGAAACCCTTCGTCAACGGTCGGTGGCATGACGCACATGGATTTGGCACGCTTCGACGCAGCTTCCTTCGCACCCCGCTTTCACAAAGCGCTGGCGGCGGATCCGGCGGAGTTCCTTCTGCCGCCCCGCCCGGCGTCTGAAACGCGGACGGAGGACGAGCGCCTGTCGGTCTCCGTCCATGTCAGCATGGCGGCGCTGGAGGCGGATTGGCGAGCACTCGAGGCCTCCAGCAGCGCCTCCCTCCACCAGGGGTTCGACTGGTGCGCCGCCTGGGCTGCGGCGCATCACAACCCGCTTCTGCTTTTGCGCGGGCGGATCGGGGCGCGGACGGTGTTCATCCTGCCGCTCGAGCTCGTGCGCGGACGGTTGTTCCGCACGGCCCGATTTATCGGCTCGCCGCACAGCAATCTGAACACGGGCCTCTTCTCCGACGACCTCGGCCCCTTCACGCCCGAAATGCTGGCGGAGATGCTGCTTGCCGAGCTCTGCGCAAAGCTGGCGCGGGTTGCCGATATCGTCACGCTGGAGAAAATGCCCTTCGACTGGCGCGGCCACCGCCACCCGCTCGCCTCGCTGCCGTCGGTGCGCAACCAGAACTGCTCCTACCAGCTGCCGATGACTGCCTCCTTCACCGAGACGCTTTCGCAGGTGAACGCACGCCGCCGGCGCAAGAAGCAGCGCGTGTCCGAAAAACGGCTGGAGGCACTCGGCGGATACGAGCATGTGGTGGCGGAAACGCCAGGAGAGCGGCAAGCGCTCCTTGAGCGCTTCTTCGAGCAGAAAGCCACCCGCTTCAAGGCCATGGGCCTGCCCAATGTCTTTGCCGACAGCAAGACCCAGACCTTCCTGCGCAGCCTGGTTTCCGCGCCGAAGGCGCCGACCCACAAGCTTCTGGAGCTTCATGCCATCCGCCTGAAGGGCGGAAGCGAGGGGCGAATCGCGGCCATTGCCGGCATGTCCCGCAAGGGCGACCATGTCATCTGCCAGTTCGGCTCGATCGACAACGATTTGGCGAGCGAGGCGAGCCCCGGCGAACTGCTCTTCTACCGCATGATCGAGGATGGCTGCGCCGACGGCATTCGCCTCTTCGATTTCGGCATCGGCGACCAGCCCTACAAGCGATCCTGGTGTACGGTGGAAACGACGCTGCGCGACATCGTTCTGCCGCTGACGCTGCGCGGACGCGCCGCCGCAGCACTCCATCGCGCGCTTGTGCACGCCAAGGCGCTGATCAAGAGCAACCGGCACAGCTACGCCTTCATCCAGCGGCTGCGACAACGCCGCCAGGCCGGACGCTATGTCCCGCCGGTCGAAGAGGCGGACGAGGCCTGAGGCGCGCCGCGAGTTGCGTCAGGCCGCGCGCGGTTTGCGGCGCGTTCCCCGCGTATCACCGCCGGTGGAGCCGGTCATGACGTGAATGTTGCGATAGCCGGCCTCGGCGAAGGATTCGATCGCCGCCACCAGGCTGTCCGGCTCGACCTCGGGTGCGGAGAGGATGATGTCCGTCTCGCCGTCGCGCGCGATCCGCGTCACGGCCGCGCTCGATGCATTGCCGCAATCGATCAGCACAAGGTCATAGGCATTCGACAGCGCCTCGACGACGATCGGCAACCGATCGACCGCGCGCATGGCATGCGCGGCATCCGCCGTGCCCTGCGGAAGGAGATGGGCTTCGGAGTGCCGGTCGCCATGGATCGTGTCGGAGAAGGCGACATCGCCGGCCAGGAGATCGGTGATTCCCGGCAGATCGCCGCTCGTGGCCATGAGCCGCGTCGGACGTCCGGCACCGGTCAGGTCGATCAGCACCACCCGGTGCCCGCCTTCCGCCAGCAGGCGGGCAAGGAGGACGGTGTTGTCCGACCCGGCCTCGCTGGAGGGCTCCACGCAGACCGCGACCGAGACGCGCGCGGCAAGCAGGGTTTCCGCCACGTCTTCGACCGCAAACCCCTCCTCCACTTCGACCTCTTGCGGGCGGGCGGGCGCGATCGGGGCCGGTGCGGCAATGGGCGCCGGTGCATGCACGGCAGCAGATGCGGCGGGCGCGATGGCTTCGCCATGATCCCGTCTGCGCTGCCGGTCGACGGGCGTCGCCACCACTGCAGCCGGCGCCGCAGCGCCGACCGGGCGCAGGGCACGCCCTGAAAACAGTTCGGAAAGCAGGATAATGACCGAGGAGATGAGGAATGTGGCAAGTGCCGCAACGAGGGTGATCGGCAACACCTTCGGAAAAGCAGCCTCGGTGGGCTCGACGGCCTTGGAAATGATGCGGGCATCGGCCGGCGCGGCGCTCGCGCCGGTGCGCGAGGTCGCCTCGCGATAGCGAGCCAGATAGGTTTCCAGAAGCTGACGCTGCGCCGCCGCCTCGCGTTCGAGCGCCCGAAGCCCCACCTCGTCCTCCCCGGCACGTGCGGAATTGGCCTTCAGCGTGTTGAGCTGGCGGGTCAGTTGCTGCTCGCGCAACTCGCCGACCTTCGCCTCGTTCTGCAGGCTCGCCAGGATCTTCTCGGTCTCGGCGCGGATCTGGCCGCGAATGCCGACGAGCTGGGACTTGAGACCTTTCAGCCGCGGATGGCCGTCGAGCAGGGTGACGGAGAGATCGGCGATCTGGCTCTGGATCTGCGATTCCGATTCCTTCAGCCGCTGGATCATCTGCGAGCCGACGACATCGTTGAGCGTCTCGGCGCCGCGGCCGCTCGTGAGCGCGGAACGAACGTTTTCCGCCCGTGCCTCGGCATTGGCGCGCTCGCCGCGCACGCGGGCCAGTTCGGTCGACAGATCGGTCATCTGCCGCGTGGCGAAATTGCTCTGGTCGCCGGCGCCCAGTAGATCGGACTGGGAGCGATAGGTCGCGACCTTCTCTTCCGCCATCCGCACCTTTTCCCGCAGGTTGGCGATCTCGGGCTCCAGCCAGCGGGTCGCCTCCGAATTGCTGTCGAGCTTCGCCCCGCTCTGCAGCGACAGATAGATCTTCGCCATCTCGTTCGGAATGGCCGCCGCCAACTGCCGGTCCTCGGAGGAGAACTGGATGGCGATGACGCGGGATTTCTCGACCTGGTAGACCTGCAGCTTTTCCTGGAAGATCTTGAGGACGCGCTCCTCCGGCGGCAGATCGAGCGGGTTCTGCTTCACCCCCAGCATGACCAGAAGGTCGGAGATGGCCGAGGGATCGGCGGTGGGGTCGAACTCCTTCAGTTCGTAGAGCTTCATACTGCGGGCGACCTGCTTGATCAGGTCGATGGAGCGCAGCACCTGCACCTCGCTTGCAATGCCGGATTCGTCGAAGGCGGTCGCGCTCTGGGGCTGCGGGGCGGGAGCGGCGGCGGAAAACTCCGGCTCGCGGGATTCGATCAGCAGCCGCGCCTCGCTTTCGTAGCGCGGCGCCATCAGGTTCGCACCCGCAAAAGCAAGGCCCGCCACCGCCACGGTGGCCAGGAGAACGCGCGTGCGACGACGCCAGATGGCGCGGAACAGAGCCCCGAGGTCGATATCCACGTCCTGTTGGCTGCCGCTGAGACCCGACATCGCGATACTCCGAACTTCCGATCGTTTTCGCCAAGGTAAACAACCATGGTAACGCAAGGGTTAACGCCACCCCCTGCCCGCTGCGCCTGTGTTCGACACGCCGCACCGATTCCGCACGCTGGGGCCCGGATTTTTACCAGCCGTTAACCCTAACGGATGGATAACGGCAGTCGAACAGGCACCAAGCGCGCGGGTAGTGGCAATGGGTTGGGCGAAAGGAACGATCAGTGTGACGGCAGCCGTCTTGTCGGTTGCCACGGTGCTGTCCGGCTGCACCAGCTACAAGCCCGCCCCGAAGGCCTTCAGCGAAGCGACCATCCAGCCCTACCGGCTGGACAGCGGCGACCGCTTGCGCGTCTCCGTCTTCGAACAGCCGGGCCTGACCGGCACCTACACGGTCGACCAGGCCGGCTATGTCGCCTACCCCCTGATCGGCTCGGTACCCGCCCGCGGCCGCACGCTGAGCGAACTCGAAGCCACCATCGCCGAGAAACTGCGCGGCGGCTATCTGCGCGATCCCGACGTGACGATCGAGGTCGATCGCTATCGCTCCGTCTTCATCATGGGCGAGGTCGGACAGGCCGGGCAATATTCCTACGTGCCGGGCATGACCGTGCAGAACGCGATTGCCGTTGCCGGCGGCTTCTCGCCGCGCGCCAACCAGTCGACCGTCGATGTCACGCGCAAGGTCAATGGACGGATTGTCACCGGCCGCGTGCCGATAACCGATCCGGTGATGGCGGGCGACACGCTCTACATCCGCGAACGGCTCTTCTGATCGTCATGGCCGAGCAGAGGCCGCTGCGCATCATTCACTGCTTTCGCTCGCCGGTTGGCGGTATTTTCCGGCATGTGCGGGATCTGGCGCTTGCCCATGCCGCCGCCGGGCATCAGGTCGGTATCGTCTGCGACAGCACGACCGGGGGAGACTACGAGGACGCGCTGTTTCGGGAAATCCTGCCCCATCTCTCGCTCGGCCTCGTTCGCCTGCCGATCCGCCGGGCGATCGGGCCTTCCGACGCGGCGGCGCTCTGGCGAGGCTACAAGGAGATCAGAAGTTTGCAGCCGGACATCCTGCACGGCCACGGCGCCAAGGGCGGCGCGCTGGCCAGGGTGATCGGCTCGGTGCTGCGGGTGAACAAGTATTGCGTCTCCCGCCTTTATTCCCCGCATGGCGGCAGCCTGCATTATGACCGCGCAACGCCTGCAGGCCTTGGAATCATGGCGCTCGAACGCTTCCAGGAACGCTGGACCGACGCGCTGGTCTTCGTCTGCGACTATGAGCGCGAGACCTATGCGCGCAAGATCGGCGCACCGACGGTGAAGACCGCACGGATCTACAACGGCGTGGCGGCGGAGGAGTTCGTGCCCGTCGTGCCGCGTCCGGATGCGGTCGATTTCCTCTATATCGGCATGCTGCGCGACCTGAAGGGTCCCGATATCTTCATCGATGCCTTCGCGCGGACGGAGCGCCTCATCGGCCGGCCGCTTTCGGCCCTGATGATCGGCGATGGGCCTCAGCAGGAAGACTACATGCGCATGAAGCTCGAACGCGGGCTGGGGAAGCGCATCGGCATGGCGCCCGCCACCCACGCCCGCGCCGCCTTCGCCCGCACGCGCATCGTCGTGCTGCCCTCCCGCGCCGAGGCCATGCCCTATATCGTGCTCGAGGCGCTGGCTGCCGGCATGCCGGTCATCGCCACTCGGGTCGGCGGGGTGCCGGAGATTTTCGGGCCGGACAGCGCGGCGCTTGCCACGCCGAACGACGCGCAGTCTCTGGCCGAAATCATGGCCGCGGCACATGACAACCCCGATTGGGCGAAGACCGCCCTGCCCGATCCTGTCCGCTTCCGCGAGGCCTTTTCCGTGGAGACGATGAGCGCCGAGATGCTGGCGCTCTATCGCTCGCTCCTGGTCGAAACGGCACAGTCCGAGCCTGCTCGTCCCGCGCAGGCGTAAGCGTTTCTTAGGCGCCGTCTGCTATGCCCTTGATCGAAAGATGGGGCACGCGGTTCATGAATCAGATCGACAAGCCGGAAACCTTCGACACCGAGGCCCTCCGGCGCAAGATTTCGGAAATCAGGACCTATGACCGCAGCGAGCCGGCGCCGGAGACCGATCCGAAGCCGCTGAACCCGCTGGCGCGCCGCGTGGCGCAGCAGTTCCGCACCGACACCCGCTCGCCGACCATCGTCATCGGCCTTCTGCGCCTGTTCGAGTTCCTTGCCCTCTTCTTGATCGGTTATGGAATCAATGCGCTTTATGTCGCGCCGGACTTCGACCGGTGGCTCGGCTACTGCGCCATGCTGCTCGCAAGCTCGCTGATGACCGTCGTCTTCCTGCAGGTCGCCGACGGTTATCAGGTGCCGATCCTGCGCGCCGTCACGCGCGCTTTGCCGCGCATCCTCGGTGCCTGGGCGCTGGCCTTCGGGCTGGTCGCGATGGTGCTCTTCTTCCTCAAGGCCGGAGAGGATTATTCGCGCGTCGCCTTCGGCACCTGGTTCGTCGCCGGTTCGGCCTTCCTGTTCCTGGAGCGCATCGTCATCGCCGTTGCGATCCGCCGCTGGGCGCGCAATGGGGTCATGGAGCGCCGGGTCGTCATCGTCGGCGGCGGCGAACCGGCCAAGGCGCTGATTCGCACGCTGGAGAACCAGACCGACAACGACCTGCGCATCTGCGGCATCTTCGACGATCGCGACGAGCGCCGCTCGCCCGGCATCGTCGCCGGCTACCCGAAGCTCGGCACCGTGCCGGAACTGGTGGAATTCGCACGGCTGACCCGCGTCGACATGCTGATCATCGCGCTGCCGCTTTCGGCCGAAAAGCGCATCCTGGATCTTTTGAAGAAGCTCTGGATCCTGCCGGTCGACATCCGGCTGGCCGCGCATGCCACCGATCTGCGCTTCCGGCCCCGCAGCTATTCCCATGTCGGCCACGTGCCGATGCTCGATGTTTTCGACAAGCCGATCGCCGACTGGGACTCGGTCGCCAAGCGCATCTTCGACATCGTCTTCAGCCTTTTGGCGCTAGCCCTGCTCTGGCCCGTCTTCATCGGCGCCGCCATCGCCGTCAAAGTGAGTTCGCCGGGACCGATCTTCTTCAAGCAGAAGCGCCACGGCTTCAACAATGATACGATCGAGGTCTTCAAGTTCCGCTCCATGTACACGCATCTGAGCGACCCGACGGCGCGGGCAGCCGTCACGAAGGGCGATCCGCGCGTCACCCGCGTCGGCCGGTTCCTGCGCAAATCCTCGATCGATGAATTGCCGCAGATCTTCAACGTGCTGCGTGGCGAGCTCTCGCTCGTCGGCCCCCGCCCCCATGCCGTCGCAGCGCAGACGGCGGATCGCAAATATGCCGATGTCGTTCAGGGCTATTTCGCCCGTCACCGGGTCAAGCCGGGCGTCACGGGCTGGGCGCAGATCAACGGCTGGCGCGGCGAGATCGACAGCGACGACAAGATCCGCTTCCGCACCGCCTTCGACCTGCACTACATCGAGAACTGGTCGCTCTGGTTCGACTTCAAGATCCTGGTTCTGACTCCCTTCCGCCTGCTCGACACGGAAAACGCCTATTGAGCACGCTCGCCCCTCCTTCCGGCATCGGCACCGTGCCGCCGCTTGACGCGCCGGTGCGCTCCGCCTTCGCCATGCTCGGCTCGGGTGCGGTCTGCCTCGGGGTGTTTCTGCAGGGCTTCGTCATCGTCGAGCCGGCCCCGCACGAGCTGTTCATGGCGGGCCTGATCGCGGTCTGGGCCCTGTCCAGCCTGACGATTTCGCGCGCCGTCGCGCCGCTCGCCGTACTCCTGATCCTCTTCATGGTCGGCGGCCTTCTCTCGCTGACGGTGATGGACGATCTCTCGGTCGCGCCGATGTACATGGCGGTCTCGGGCTTCCTCTGCCTCACCAGCATCTTCTATGCCGCGATCATCGAGGCCAAGGCCTCGCGGCTGACGCTCATTTATCAGGCCTGGGTCTGGTCGGCCGTCATCACCGCGCTGCTCGGCATTCTCGGCTATTTCGGCGTCATTCCCGGTGGCGAGGCCTTCACGCTATATGACCGCGCGAAGGGCGCCTTCCAGGATCCGAACGTCTTCGGTCCCTTTCTCGTCGCCCCGTCGCTCTATCTCATGCACGGTCTGCTGACAGGACGCCTCGTGCAGCTGCCTCTGCGCGCGCTCGGCATCCTTGTCATGGGTCTTGGCCTCTTCCTCTCCTTCTCGCGTGCTGCCTGGGCGCTCTATCTGTTCGCGGCCTGCATGCTGGTCTTCATCATGCTGCTCAAGGAGCGCACCGGCGCCTTCCGGCTGAAGATCCTGGTCATCACCCTGTTCGGCACATTGCTGATGGTGTCGTCGCTGGTCGTCGCGCTGCAGATACCCCAGGTCGCGAACCTTTTTTCGAGCCGCACCCAGCTCGTGCAGGAATATGATGGCGGTCACCTTGGCCGCTTCGACCGGCACCGCATCGGCTTCCTGATGTCCATGGAGAAGCCGCTCGGGATCGGGCCCATGGAGTTTTCCAAGATCTTCCCCGAAGACGAGCACAATATCTGGCTGAAGAGCCTGACCTCCTATGGCTGGCTCGGCTTCGTCTCCTATGTGACGCTCATCCTCATCACGCTCGCCATCGGCTTCAAGGGCCTGCTGCTCGATCGCCCCTGGCAGCCGGCGCTAATGATCGCCTGGATCGTCCTCTTGGGCCATGTCGGCATCGGCAATGTCATCGATACCGATCATTGGCGCCATTTCTTCCTGCTGCTCGGCATCGTCTGGGGCTGCGGCGCGCTCGAATGGCGCCATCGGCGCGCCGTCTCGGTCTCGCAGCCGACCGGGCCCGACGCTAAATTCCGCTTCTCCGCCTTGCCGAGCCCCCGCTCCCACCGTTAAATCGGGCAACGACACCGCCACTCGACGCCGCGCCGCGCCTGCCGCCTTTCCTCCCGCCGGAACCACCGCATGACACCGACTGCCCCGACGACCGACGCCGAGCGCGCCTCGCTCCGCATCCTGCAGGTGATCGAGCCGAGCGGTGGGGGATCGGGCCGCCACTTTCTCGATCTCTGCCACGGGCTCATGCAGCGGGGCCACCATGTCGAGGCGGTCTATTCGCCCGTTCGGGCGGAAAAGAGCTTCGTCCGTGAGCTGAAGGCCATGGGACTTCCCGACGTCCACAAGGTGGCTATGCGCCGCGCACCCGGCCGCTCGGACCTTGCGGCGCACCGGGCGCTGCGCGCGATCATCTCGCGCGGGCGGTTCGACATTATCCATGGCCACAGTTCCAAAGCCGGCGCGCTGACCCGCCTGCGGCTGCCCGGCCGCCATGCGCAGCGGGTCTATACACCGCACGCCTTCCGCACCATGGACCCGACGCTGAGCGCCGGCGCGCGGAGACTTTATGGTTCCATCGAGAGCTTTCTCGGGCGCTATCTGACCGACCACCTGATCTGCGTCTCCGAGGACGAGTATCGTCACGCTCTCTCCCTCGGCATTCCCGAAGCGCGCCTCAGCGTCATCGTCAATGGCGCGGCGCAGCCGGTCAAAGACATGGCCGCGACGGTGCGCGCCAGCTTCGGCATTGCGCCGGACACCTTCGTCTTCGGCGCCATCGGCCGCCTGTCGCATCAGAAGGCGCCCGAGCGGATGATCGAAGCCTTCCGGCTGGCGGCCGCCAAGGTGCCCGGCGCCCATCTCATCATGATCGGCTCGGGCGAGCTCGAAACGCCGGTTCGGGCGGCGATCGCTGCCAGCGGCCTGCAAAGCCGCATCCACCTGACCTCGGCCTTCACCGGCCCGCAGGCCGTCTCCGCCTTCGATTGCCTGGTCATGCCGAGCCGCTACGAAGCGATGTCCTATGTGATGCTGGAGGCGGCTGCCGTCGCCAAGCCGATCGTCTCCACCGATGTCGGCGGCGCGACGACCGCCATCGAACACGGCGTGACCGGCTTCATCGTTCCCAATGACGGCGATACGGCGAAGCTGGCGGCGGCCATGATCGAGGTGGCGGAGCCGGCAACCTTCGCCCGGCTGAAGGAAGGCGCCGAACGCGCCCGCAGCCGCTTCTCGCTCGACACCATGATCGACCGCACCGAGGCCCTTTATAAAAGGCTCGTCGCCCGCTGATCCCTGCATCTGGGCCCACCCATGGAAACGCCGGCATCCATGACGGACACCGGCGTAAGCGCGCCTGATCGGCGTGAAGCGCAGCGCAGGCCCTAGCGGTAGGGCGAATAGCACTGCTGGCGTGGGCCGTTATAGGGCTGGAACGTGTTGTCGTAGGCCCGGTAGGACCGGTAGCGGTTGTAGCACCAGGACGTATGCGAGCCGCTGGCACGATAGACGCTGCGGGGTGCAGGCGAACTGTTCAACGCGCCGCCGATGATCGCCCCGGCAGCGAAGGCACCGAGCGGCACGCCGACGCCATAGCCGCGGCGGTGATGCCGATAGTAGCGGCCGGAATAGCGGCGGTCGTGCCGCCAGTCATGACGGCCCCGGTGCCAACCGGCATGGCGGCGATCCCACCGGCGATCATGCCGGAAAGCGCTGCGGTGGTGGCGGCGGATATAGCGGCGCGACGCCACCTGCTGCACGTCCGAGCTGACCTCCGCCGGCTTTTGCACGGCAACAAGCGGCATGGCCTGAACCGGCGCAAGCGAGGTCACGGCGGTGGCGAGAGAGATGAGTGCAATCATGAGTCTTTTCATCTTGGGTCTCCTTCCATACTCCGGATATGGCGCTCGAAACGCGAAAACCCACCCCCAACGCGCCAGCGGCCCTTCACGAAGGGGAGAGGCAAGCGTCCTTCCCGGCCGAAACCGCCACCCGCCGCTTCCCTCCTCCCGTTTTTTTCACCGCCTCCACTTGCGCTTCCCCCCTGAACCGACTAGGGAACTCGTGCCTTCACGGCACGTCGGAATGTAGCGCAGCCCGGTAGCGCACTTGACTGGGGGTCAAGGGGTCGTCGGTTCGAATCCGGCCATTCCGACCATTTTCAAGGGTTCCCCCAACCCTAGATACAGACTCTCGTTGCATCTTGATGAACCTCACGCTGGTTTGCTCCGCGCCTCCTTTTCGGTGCGGGTAGCCGATCCGTTCGCTCATGTGACCCGCCGTCTGCCATTTCCTACTTTACTTATTTAATATTATCCTGATATTTTTGACTGCAGTACTGATGCCTTGTTGGCATGACACGGAATGTGGCTGCCTTGTGGCCTCAGCGGAATCCGGGTCCAATTCTCGGCGCACTCATGCACCTGTGTTTCATCGACGAAAGTGGGACGCCGCCATCACGGCCATCGGGCCATGAAGTTTATTTCACGTTGGCCGCGGTCATCATTCGCGACCACGATTGGAGCGAGATTGCGAAGAAACTTCTGGGCTTTTGCCTGAGGCACAACATTCGCGGCGAATTGAAATGGCGGTACTTCTCGCCTCATAACGCAACAGCCGAGAACCCGCTTCTGGGCAGCGATGCCGCGACCCGCAAACGGCTCAGCCTCGAACTCGCGCACCTAATCCTGGCATCGGAGCTTACCGTGGTCGCATGCGTCACAGATGTCGGCGTCGCTTTCGAATATGCCTCCGTCAGCAATCAGCAAGAGCTTTACCATTTCACCTACAAGCCCGTAACGGAGCGCTTTCAATACTTCCTACAGGATAACGGCAGTCAGGGTATCGTCATTGCCGATCACAGAGGTCGGGACAGTGACAAGCTTTTCCGGGCCCATCATCAATCACTTCTCTCCAAGCGGGGGAAAGCAACCTCAGCCTATAACCGCTTTATAGAGGGCCTGTTTCTTCAGGATTCCCGACATTCGGTCGGCATACAACTCGCTGACTTCGTCGCCGGTGCAATTCATCGAGCCTACACGACGGGTGATGCTGAGATCGCAACCCTCATTCGACCGAAGATCAGGAGAAGTGACGACGGCAAAATCCTCGGACATGGGATCGTGCAGCTTCCTCGCGATCGGTTTGGTACGAACTTGCGAAGAGGTGGACGCCGGGCTGGACCGTAGTCCAGACGCCATAGATGTCAGGCTCCCGAGCGCAGGACGATGATAACTCCAAGGCCCGATGGTGACAAGAGCGAGCTCCTTCGGCGGAGGAGCAAGGACCGGATCGACCTATGACAGCGACAGCTGCTGCTGCCGGAGAGGCCTTGATCTCAGCGCACCTGATCCAGCAGCCGCTTGCATTCCAGCAAATCGTACAACGCCTCCTGCAGGAGCGCGCGGTCTTCCTTGCCGATCGAGGTTTTGCCGATCGAGACTTCGGCTTCGTCGGTGCCGCCGAAGGAGAAGAAGCGGCGGCTGGTGGGAAGTTTGGCGCGGCCGACGATCTGGTCGTCCTCGTTCATCACCAGGCGTGGGCCCTGGTGCGGGGGGCCGGCATGCCCTGCGGCTGGCCGCTCCCCCGCCCCGTCATCATTGCTGGCGGCGGCAAGCGCCTCCACGGTCGCGAGATCGCCGCTGGCGATCGCCGCCACGAACTTGTTGCCGTTGACCTTCAGGAGCTTCTGGACGCCCTTGATCGTATAGCCATGGTCATAGAGCAGATGGCGGATGCCCTTCAGGAGGTCCACGTCCTCGGGGCGGTAATAGCGCCGCCCCCCGCCCCGCTTCATTGGTCGGATCTGCGTGAAGCGGGTTTCCCAGAAGCGCAGCACATGCTGCGGCAGGTCGAGATCGTCCGCGACTTCGCTGATCGTGCGGAAGGCATCCGGGCTCTTGTCCATTCTCGTCCTCGCTTCACGCTCGCCTGCCACCGGCCTTAGAACCGGTGGGGCACGGCATGGCCGCTGTCGTCTGACACCACGGCGAAACGCCGTGCCGACTCGCTCGCCCGGCTGTCCGCCGCAACAAGCATTCCAGCAACGCTGCCGCATTTCAATGGTTTAGGCTTGAGTTTTCAACCGGGAAAGTCAGAGTCGCCGGTCAGGCGACGGGCGAAGCGGGCTTCTGCTTGGCCTTGCGGGCGAGATGGGCCTTCAGAACCCGCTGCTTGAGCACGTTGGAGGCCTTGAAGGTCATCACCCGACGGGGCGAGATCGGCACTTCCTCGCCGGTCTTGGGATTGCGGCCGATCCGCTCGTTCTTGTCGCGCACCTGGAAGGTGGCGAAGGAGGAGAGCTTGACGCTTTCCCCGCGCACGATCGCGTTGCAGATCTCGTCGATGACCGTTTCCACGAGTTCGGCGGACTCCGTGCGCGAGAGGCCGACCTTGCGGAACACTGCCTCGGCGAGGTCCGCTCTCGTTACCGTCTTACCGCTCATGTCCCACCGATCCCCATCGATTTCTGGCGTAGCGAGCGGAGACTATTGCCCTTGGCCAGTCCGGTCAAGCACCTCATTCCGCATGGTTTTCACGAATCGGGAATGAACGGCCGGGCTTACCATCGGATGAGGACGGAGCCCCATGTGAAGCCGCCGCCCATCGCTTCGAGGAGGACCAGATCCCCCTGCTTGATCCGCCCATCGGAGGCCGCCTCGTTCAGCGCAAGCGGAATGGACGCAGCCGAGGTGTTGCCGTGAATATCGACGGTGACGACCACCTTTTCGAGCGGGATGCCCAGCTTCTTGGCAGAGCCGTCGATGATGCGGCGGTTGGCCTGGTGGGGCACCAGCCAGTCGATGTCCTCGGCCGTCGTGCCCGTCGCCTCGAAGGCCTGCTCGATGACGTCGGTGATCATGCCGACCGCGTGTTTGAAGACCTCGCGGCCTTCCATACGCAGCACGCCGACCGTGCCGGTGGTGGAAGGTCCGCCATCCACATAGAGCTTTTCCTTGTGGCTGCCGTCGGAGCGCAGTTGCGCGGTCAGGACGCCGCGATCGGCGGTCGTGCCGGCGCCTTCGGCGGCCTCGAGGATCAGCGCACCCGCGCCATCGCCGAACAGCACGCAGGTGGTGCGGTCGCTCCAGTCGATAATGCGGGAGAAGGTCTCCGCGCCGATGACGAGCACGCGGCGAGCCAGGCCGCCGCGGATATAGGCGTCGGCGGTGGCGACGGCATAGACGAAGCCGGAGCAGACGGCCTGCATGTCGAAGGCGGCGCCATGGCGCATGCCGAGCCGGTTCTGGATATTGACCGCCGTGGCCGGAAAGGTGTTGTCCGGCGTCGCCGTGGCGACGATGATGACGTCGAGGTCGTCCGGCGTCAGGCCGGCGCGGCTCAGCGCCTGGCGGGCCGCGCCTTCGCCGAGCGAGGCGGTGGTTTCGCCCTCGCCGGCGATATAGCGCTGGCGAATGCCCGTGCGCTGCACGATCCATTCGTCGCTGGTGTCGACCTTCTGTTCCAGATCACGATTGGTGACGACCTGCTTCGGGAGCGCTGCCCCGAAACCGCGGACTACTGAGCGGATCATTGTCTTCGTCAAACCTCGTCGCTCACACCGCCGGGCGCGCCTTCGGGCTGCCGGGTGGCGTGATATTTCGCCAGATCGGACTCGATCTTGGCCTTGAGTCCATTGCGGACCATGTCGTAGCCGACGTCGATCGCGGCCGCGAAGCCTTCGGCATCCGCCCCGCCATGGCTCTTGATCACGACGCCATTGAGGCCGAGGAACACGCCGCCGTTCACTTTCCGGGGATCCATCTTCTCGCGCAGCCGGTCGAAGGCGCTCTTGGCGAAGATATAGCCGATCTTTGCAAGCAGCGTGCGCGACATGGCGGCGCGCAGATATTCGGCGATCTGCCGGGCCGTGCCTTCCGCCGCCTTGAGGGCGATATTGCCGGAGAAGCCCTCCGTCACCACCACATCGACCGTGCCCTTGCCGATATCGTCGCCTTCGACGAAGCCGAAATAGGAAATGCCGTCGAGATCGGCCTCGCGGATCAGCCGCCCGGCCTCCTTGACCTCTTCCTGCCCCTTGATCTCCTCGACGCCGACATTGAGGAGGCCGAGCGTCGGCCGGTCGAGCTCGAAGAGCGCGCGGGCCATGGCGCCGCCCATCAAGGCGAAGTCCATCAGCTGCCGGGCATCGGCGCCGATCGTCGCGCCGACATCGAGCACAATGCTCTCGCCCTTCAGCGTCGGCCAGATGGCCGCGATCGCCGGGCGCTGAATACCGGGCATGGTTTTCAGGCAGAAGACCGACATGGCCATCAGCGCGCCGGTGTTGCCGGCCGAGACGACGACATCGGCCTCGTTCTTGTTCATCGCATCGATCGCCTGCCACATGCTGGACTTGCCGCGTCCGCGGCGCAGCGCCTGGCTCGGCTTCTCGTCCATGGCGACGGCAAGTTCGCTGGCATGCAGCGTGCTGGCGGCTTTGAGCTTCGGATGCGCGTCCAGCAGCGGGCGGCAGCGCTCCTCGAGGCCGTAGAGCGCGAAACGAATGTCCGGATGGCGCTCCAGCGCCTTGGCAGCACCGGGGATAATGACCTCCGGGCCGTGATCGCCGCCCATCAGATCAAGAGAAATTCTGACCACACCTGTCCTACCTTGCTAGTGCCGCCCCTGCCCAAGGCGGGCGGGCGTGCATGTCCCTCTCGCCCGCGCCGTCGGCTCGATCGGCGCGCAAACGGGCGGGTCAGGCCTCTTGCCGGCAAAATACCCATTTCGGCACACGAAACAATCACCAAGACCTGCGAAAGCGCCAGACGACGAAATCAGGTTGCCTTCCCTGCGGCCGAGCCCGACGCCGCGAGGCGGGCCATACTCAGTCCTTCTTCCAGTCCTTCAGCGCTGCGAAGGGATTGGGCTTGGCATCGGTCTCCGGCGTCCCCTCAATATGCGGGGCAAAAGCGGTGCCGGGCTTGCGCGGATAGGGGTCGATGGCAAGCGCCACATGCTCGGCGACGCTCTCGCCGACGTCGATCGTATCGCCCGAGAACACCTCCGGCGCATCCGGACCATCCGGATCGAGAATCATTTCGGCCGAATCATTGGCGGCGATCCGCGCAAGCTTCGAGCCTTCGGGCACGAAGATCACTTCGATCGGCTCGTCGATTTCGCTCTCCACCGGCTCGAGCGTCACGACGCAGGACTGGGTCAGCCGCGCACGGACATGACCCTTGACGCGCACGCCATCCTTCTTCCACCGGCCGATCTGCAGTTCGGCCGAAAGGCCCTCGACCGAAACGATGTCCCAAAGCGCCGCGAGCGCTACGCGCTCCGCTTCATTCGCCTCCAGCCGCACTTCGACCGGATTGTGCGAGATGTGGCCGACCCGGACGGGATAGGAAAAGGGGGCGGAATCCTGAGGCTTCATTCTGTCTGACCTGTTGTGTCCATCGCGGCAGCCGGCGGCAGGAGGAGCTGGCCGGCCTCCACGGCATCTTCGCCACGCGAGGCCAGCACGCGCTCTGCCTCGAAGAGGTAGGCTGCGAGCGCCGCCATGGCCGGTGCCGCCTCGCCTGCCTTCGGATAGATATTGCGCCGAAGCGCCTCCGCCAGCGCCGCCCGGTCGCCACCATCGAGGGCGGCGGCGTAGCTTTCGAGCCGACCATAGAACATGCCGGCGAATTTCTTCATTCTCTTCGGCACGCTGACATCGCCGACACCCAGTTCGCGGATCGAATGATCGACATCCTCGAAAAAGGCGTCGATGATCTCCTGGGCGATTTCCTGCCCGGCGCGGGCCGAGCTGCGGGTGCGGCGGAAGTAGAGGATCAGCACGGCCGAGAGCATCTCGAACCGCCCCATCACCGTATCCGGCACATTGAAGGCCTGATAGAGCGCAGGCTGGCGTGCCGCCTCGGTCAGGATCTCATATTGCCGGGCGACGATGGCGGCATTGCCGTTTTTTTTGCCGAACAGCCCGAAAAACATCATTACGCCCAGTTTTGCCCGCTTCAACCTGACGGACGTCCGCATCGTCTTATTGCATGATTGCGGAAGCTGGTTTACCCAAGCAGGCACGAAAAGCAATGGCGCATCTGCCAGCGTATCATTCTAGGGAGATGTCGTTGACGGGACCGTCTTTCAAGTCCGGCATGGAACATTCAAGCCGTTCGGCGACCGTGCTCCGGGTTCCGGGCGCCCTGGTCGTGGCCCTCGGCGCAAGTCTTCTTGCCGGCTGCCAGAGCTCAAGCGACATTCTCAATGTCTCGCAGACCTACCATCAGGGCTATGTGGTGGACGAGCAGACGCTGGCGCTCGCGCCGGTCGGCTCCAGCCGCGAGCAGGTCCTGCTTTCGCTCGGCACGCCCTCGACCACGGCCACCTTCGACAACGAGGTGTTCTTCTACATCTCGCAAACACGGCGCCGCCCGGCGGCCTTCATGAAGCCGAAGCTGATCGACCAGTCGATCCTCGCCGTCTATTTCGACAAGGAGGGCACGGTCTCGCAGCTCGCGCACTACACGCTGAAGGACGGCAAGGTCTTCGACACGATCTCGCGCACCACGCCGACCGGCGGCCGCGAAATGACCTTCCTCAGCCAGCTCCTCTCCGGCAACGGCATCGGCAAGAGCATGGCGAAGTCCATCTTCGCCGACGGCAGCTGAGGCAGCCGAATTCCAGCGCTCAAAGGGCCACCTCCATGCGGACGGTGGCCTTTTTTCATGGTGGAGAGGCCTTGACCGGGACTGCCAAGCGCCGCCGAGTGACGGCTCTGGCGGACGAACGCGGAGGGCGGAGAAGGCGCGTGCTAACTTAGTGGCCGCCAGGCGTCCATTGCTGCGCGTCCTCCAAACTTTGGCCAAACAGCGCCTCGAACCGGCGATCGAGGGCCTCGAAAGGCAAGTCGATTTCCTTGGCGAGCGTGGCAAGCCGATAGAGCGGGGTCTCCGAGAGGGCTTGGTAGACCTGCGGTCTTTCGCTGTCGGTGGGCGTGCTGCCAAGAAGGATCGCCCGCAGCCGCTCCGCCGGGAGAAAGCCGTAGCTCACACCCCCATGCGCGGCCGCGGATTCAAGCGCCGACCTCTGCTGCACCATCTCAACCTTCCTGGACATCGACGACCGAGCGAAGACGGCGTGAAGCGCCGCCATTTGCAGCCGCCATCCTATAGCGCAGCTTCGACGTTCTGTCTCACGGCGTTGTCTCGCGCGAAACCTCGTGCGTAGGACAGTGAGGCGACATCGCGATGACATCCCCAAGCCGAGGCTCGGGGATGCTCGACCGTCGATGGATCTCCCTACGCCAGCACCGCCAACAGCAGCAGGGCCACGATATTGGTGATCTTGATGGCGGGATTGACGGCGGGGCCGGCGGTGTCCTTGTAGGGGTCACCGACCGTATCGCCCGTCACCGACGCTTTGTGCGCCTCCGAGCCCTTCACATGCCGGGTGCCGTCCTTGTCGACGAAGCCATCTTCGAAGCTCTTCTTCGCATTGTCCCAGGCGCCGCCGCCCGATGTCATGGAAATGGCAACGAAGAGACCGTTGACGATGACGCCGAGCAGCGAGGCGCCGAGCGCCGCGAAGGCCGAAGCCTTCGATCCCGAGATCATCAGCACGCCGAAATAGACGACGAGCGGGGCCAGAACCGGCAGCAGCGACGGGATGACCATTTCGCGGATGGCCGCCCGCGTCAGCATGTCGACGGCCCGGCCATAGTCCGGCCGGTCGCGTCCTTCCATGATGCCCGGTTTTTCGCGGAACTGGCGGCGAACCTCTTCCACAACGGCCCCGCCGGCCCGCCCGACGGCGGTCATGGCGATCCCGCCGAAGAGATAGGGAATGAGACCGCCGAAGATGAGGCCGGCGACGACGTACGGGTTGGAGAGATCGAAGGAGATGGTCCCGACATCGGCGAAGTAGGGATAGCGGTCACCGTTCGCCGCGAAATAGGCGAGGTCGTTCGAATAAGCAGCGAAGAGCACCAGGGCGCCGAGGCCGGCCGAGCCGATGGCATAGCCTTTGGTGACGGCCTTCGTCGTGTTGCCGACCGCGTCGAGCGCATCGGTGGATTTGCGCACCTCCGGCGGCAGATGCGACATTTCGGCGATGCCGCCGGCATTGTCGGTGACCGGGCCGAAGGCGTCGAGCGCGACGATCATCCCGGCAATACCAAGCATGGCGGTGACCGCGATGCCGGTGCCGAACAGTCCGGCCAGCTGGTAGGTCGAGATGATGCCGGCCACGATGACGATCGCCGGGAGGGCGGTCGATTCGAGCGAGACGGCGAGGCCCTGGATGACATTGGTGCCATGGCCGGTCACCGAGGCCTGGGCGATCGAATTGACCGGGCGCTTGTTGGTGCCGGTATAATATTCGGTGATGACGACGATCAGCGCGGTGACGACCAGGCCGAGAATGCCGCAGCCGAACAGGGCCGCGCCGGTGATCTCCTTGCCGGCCACGGTGCCGATGCTGCCCCAGCCGACGGTGAGCGAGGTGGCCAGCGCCAGGCCGACGATCGACAGCAGACCGGTGACGATCAGCCCCTTGTAAAGCGCGCCCATGATCGAGCCGTTGGTGCCGAGCTTGACGAAGAAGGCGCCGACGATCGAGGTGATGATGCAGGTGCCGCAAATCGCCAGCGGATAGAGCATCGCGCTTTCAAGCATCGGCGTTGCGGCGAAGAAGATGGCCGCCAGCACCATGGTCGCGACGATCGAGACGGCATAGGTTTCGAAAAGATCGGCCGCCATGCCGGCGCAGTCGCCGACATTGTCGCCCACATTGTCGGCGATCGTGGCTGGATTGCGCGGATCGTCCTCGGGAATGCCGGCTTCGACCTTGCCGACCAGGTCACCGCCGACATCGGCGCCCTTGGTAAAGATGCCGCCGCCGAGGCGGGCGAAGATGGAGATGAGCGAGGCGCCGAAGCCGAGCGAGACGAGCGCGTCGATCACCTCGCGCGAGCCGGGCTCATGACCGAGAAAGGCAGTGAGCACCAGGAAATAGATGGAGACGCCGAGCAGCGCGAGGCCCGCGACGAGCATGCCGGTGATGGCGCCCGACTTGAAGGCGATGTCGAGGCCGGAGGCGAGGCTGACGGAAGCCGCCTGCGCCGTGCGCACATTGGCCCGCACCGAGACATGCATGCCGATGAAGCCGGCGGCGCCCGACAGCACGGCGCCGATCAGGAAGCCGAAGGCGGCCGTGGCCGAAAGAAGAACCCAGGCGCCGATGAAGACGACAGCGCCGACCACGGCGATGGTGAGATATTGACGGGCAAGATAGGCCTGGGCCCCCTCGCGAATGAAGCCGGCGATTTCCTGCATGCGGGCATTGCCCTGATCCGCGGCCAAAATCGACCGCGTCGCCCAGATCGCATAGACGACGGACACCAGCCCGCATGCGATCACGCCCAACAAAATCATCATTCCCATTGTCCTCCATGGAGGTCGAACGACCTCGTGTGAGACGCCGGCGCGAGCCTCTCGGACCCTTCTTCTGTGCCGGCTCCCATGCTCCCCCTTCCCCCTTCGGCCTCCTCAAGCCTCCGGGCGAGGTGGGGGTGAGAGTGCGGTGGCGAATCGGCCGCGTCAAGCCTTCGTGATGGGGCTTTTGCGCCAAGTGTCGCCGTGGTGGAGGACCGGCCGGAAATGGCGCAAATCGGGGGGCGAAGCTTGCTCTTGCCATGCGAGGACGATAAAGACCCAGCCATCGCCTTCAAGGAGATCTGTCATGACCGCAGCCGCTGAAACGCACGCCTTTTTCACCCGGTCGCTTGCCGATACGGATCCGGAAATCTTCGGAGCCATCGAGAAGGAACTGGGTCGCCAACGCCATGAGATCGAGCTGATCGCCTCGGAGAACATCGTCTCCCGCGCCGTGCTCGAGGCCCAGGGCTCGATCATGACCAACAAATATGCCGAGGGCTATCCGGGCAAGCGCTATTACGGCGGCTGCCAGTTCGTCGATATCGCCGAGGAACTGGCGATCGAACGGGCCAAGCAGCTCTTCGGCGTCAGCTACGCCAATGTGCAGCCCAATTCCGGTTCGCAGATGAACCAGGCCGTGTTTCTCGCGCTTCTGGAGCCGGGTGACACCTTCATGGGCCTCGACCTGAACTCCGGCGGCCATCTGACGCACGGCTCCCCGGTCAACATGTCCGGCAAGTGGTTCAACGTCGTTTCCTACGGCGTGCGCGAGGACGACCATCTGCTCGACATGGATGCGATCGCCGAGAGCGCGCGGGAGCACAAGCCGAAGCTGATCATCGCCGGCGGCACCGCCTATTCCCGCATCTGGGACTGGAAGCGCTTCCGCGAGATCGCTGACGATGTCGGCGCCTATCTGATGGTCGACATGGCGCACATTGCCGGCCTCGTCGCCGGCGGCCAGCACCCCTCGCCCTTCCCGCATTGCCACGTCGCAACCACGACGACGCACAAGTCGCTTCGCGGCCCGCGCGGCGGCATGATCCTGACGAATGACGAGGCGCTGGCCAAGAAGTTCAACTCGGCCGTCTTCCCCGGCCTGCAAGGTGGCCCGCTGATGCATGTGATCGCCGCCAAGGCCGTCGCCTTCGGCGAGGCGCTGCAGCCGTCCTTCAAGGACTATGCGGCCCAGATCGTCAAGAACGCCAAGGCGCTCTCGGCCACGCTGGTCGAGGGCGGTCTCGACATCGTCTCCGGCGGCACGGACAACCACCTGATGCTGGTCGACCTGCGCAAGAAGAACGCGACCGGCAAGCGGGCGGAAGCAGCACTCGGCCGCGCCTACATCACCTGCAACAAGAACGGCATCCCCTTCGATCCGGAAAAGCCCTTCGTCACCTCCGGCGTCCGTCTCGGCACCCCGGCCGGCACGACCCGCGGCTTCAAGGAGGCCGAGTTCAAGGAGATCGGCAATCTGATCGTCGAGGTTCTCGACGGGCTGAAGGTCGCCAATTCCGACGAGGGCAATGCCTCGGTGGAAGAGGCCGTGCGCGGCAAGGTCGTCTCGCTGACCGAACGCTTCCCCCTCTATGCTCATATGTAAGGTGTGACTGCGGATGCGCTGCCCCTATTGCGGATCGGAAGACAGCCAGGTCAAGGATTCGCGGCCGGCGGAGGACGGGGCGGCGATCCGCCGCCGCCGTATCTGCCCGGATTGCGGCGGCCGCTTCACCACCTTCGAGCGGGTGCAGCTGCGCGAGCTCGTCATCGTCAAGAAGTCAGGCCGCAAGGTCCCCTTCGAGCGTGAGAAGCTGCAGCGTTCCTTCGAGATCGCGCTGCGCAAGCGTCCGGTCGAGCGCGATCGCATCGACCGGGCGGTCTCCGGCATCATCCGCCGGCTGGAAAGCTCGGGCGAAACAGAGATTCCGTCCGAGGAAATCGGCCTTCAGGTTCTGGAAGCCCTGAAGGGTCTCGACGACGTGGCCTTCGTCCGTTACGCCTCGGTCTATCGCGACTTTTCCCATGCGGAGGATTTCGAGCAGGTGATCGCCGAACTGTCCGCCAAGATCGCCCGCGACCCCGGGGCCTGATCCCATGGGCGACATGACCGACCAGAGCGCCGCCCGCCGGACCGACGCCCGCTTCATGGCGGAGGCGCTGGCGCTTGGCGACAGCCGGCTCGGCTTCACCGGGCCGAACCCTTCCGTCGGCTGCCTGATCGTGCGCGACGATGGCGACGGCCCCCGCGTGGTCGGCGCGGCGGCGACGGCGCCGGGCGGGCGCCCGCATGCGGAAACACAGGCGCTCAGCCTCGCCGGTCCGCTCGCGCGTGGCGCAACGGCCTATGTGACGCTCGAACCCTGCTCCCACCACGGCCGCACGCCGCCGTGTGCCGAAGCGCTGATCGCCGCCGGCGTCGCGCGCGTCGTCATCGCGCTCGTCGATCCGGACAGCCGCGTCTCCGGCCGGGGCATCGCCATGCTGGAGGCAGCCGGCATTGCCGTCGAGACCGGCGTGGAACGCGAAGCGGCGGCGCAGGCGCTTGAGGCCTATCTCTTCCGCAAGCATCACGGCCGGCCGTTCGTGACGCTGAAGCTCGCCGTTTCCGCCGACGGCATGATCGGTCGCCTGGGTGACGGACAGGTGGCCATCACCGGTCCGGACGCCCGCACCTTCGTTCACCAGCTGCGCGCCCGCAGCGATGCGATCCTCGTCGGCATCCGGACGGCGATCGCCGACAATCCAGCTTTGACCGTGCGCCTGCCGGGTCTCGAAGAGCGCTCGCCGCTGCGCATCGTGCTCGATGCCCGGCTGGAGCTTCCCGTCACCTCGGTCCTTGCAAGGACAGCGCGGCAGGTTCCCACGCTGGTGATCGGTGGCGAGACGGCCGCAGGCGAGGCGCAGGAGCCGGCCCCCCGGCAGCGCGCGCTCGAAGAGCTCGGCGTCGAAGTTCTCGGTTGCGACCCGCGACGCCTGGATCTGCTTCTGCCGGCGCTCGCCACGCGGGGGGTCTCCTCGCTCCTCGTCGAAGGCGGCGCGCGCACGGCCACCGCCTTTCTCGAAGCAGGCCTTGTCGACCGCATCCTCCTCCTGACAGCGCCGACGCATGTGGGCGCCGGAGGGATCGAGGCGCCGATCGTGCGCGATACAATCCCGGCCGGCTTCACCCATCGCGACAGCACCTGGCTCGGGCCGGACCGGCTCGACCGCTACGACCTTGAAAGGACACTCTGATGTTCACCGGCATCGTCACCGACATCGGCACCGTCGAGCGTATCGTTCCGCTCGACGAAGGGATTCGGCTGCGGGTCGCCACCAATTACGACCCCGCCACGATCGAGATCGGCGCCTCCATCTCCCATTCCGGCGTCTGCCTGACCGTGACGGCTCTGCCGGAGGAAGGATCGAACGAGCGCTGGTTCGAGGTCGAGGCCTGGGAAGAGGCGTTGCGGCTGACGACGATCGGCAGCTGGCAGGAAACCGCGCGGATCAATCTCGAACGGGCGCTTAAGATCGGCGACGAGCTGGGTGGCCACATCGTTTCCGGCCATGTCGACGGGACGGCCGAGATTCTTTCCGTCGAGGAGGAAGGCGAGGCCACCCGCTTCCGCCTGCGCGCGCCGGATCATCTTGCCCGCTTCGTTGCGCCGAAGGGCTCGGTGGCGCTCGATGGCACCTCGCTCACCGTCAATGCCGTCTCGGGCACGGACTTCGACGTGCTTTTGATCCGCCACTCGCTGCAGGTCACCACCTGGGGCGAGCGCAAGGCCGGAGACCGCGTGAATTTCGAGGTCGACACGATGGCCCGCTATGCGGCGCGGCTGGCGGAGTTTCCGGCAGCAGGTGGCTGACCGGCAAGACCACGCAGCCGCTCCGCGTCGTGGCGGCAGACGTTTGCTGCGCCGCCTCTGCCGCAACCATGTCTTTAAGGCCGCTCATTAAGGAGGTTGTAAGAAGGCTGTGTCACTTTCCGGCCCGCAACACCTTCGGTAAACTCATGGCGCCCATCCAGCTTTTCATCGGCACGACGCATATCCTTGGGCTGATGGCGATGGTCGTTCTGGGTTTTTCCTGGTGCATCCGGGTCTTCGACGGCCATCGTGCCAAGAAGAGCATCATCGGACTGATCTTTGCAGCCGGCGGTCTCTTGTCGATGATCGATCCGCTTCACCTGCAGGAAGGGGTTCAGAGCGATGCGCGCCTGCCGCTGCTTGCACTGTCCTATGCCTTCGGCGGCCTGCCTGCGGCATTCATATCCACGGCGACTTTGCTGACCGCGCGCATTCTTCTCGGTGGCGCGGGCGCCTTTGGCGGCTGCGTCGCGATCCTGATGGCTGCCGGTCTCGGCGTCGTCGGTGCCAAGGTCGTTCGCCGCCACAAGGTCCGATCGCTTGCCCGCAGAGCGCTGCTTGCCGCAACCATCGTGGTCTCGATCGTCAGCAGCCTGTTCTTCATCGGCCCGGCGGTGTTCGTCGTCCCGCTCACTCAGATCCTGATCCTGATTGCCTTCAACGTCGCAGCTGCGATCGTTTTCGACGATTTCCTGCGGCATGCGAAGCGCAGCTATGCCGCAACCCGCGTCCTGCGGTTCCAGGCGGAAACCGATCCCCTCACCCGTCTGCAGAACCGCCGCTCCTTCGCCGAACAGGCCGACCGGCTGCTGGCCGAGGCCGGCTACGGCTCCGTCATCATGTTCGATATCGACCACTTCAAATCGATCAACGACACGCATGGCCATGATGTCGGCGACCGGGTGCTGTGCGAGATCGCCCGGATTGTCCAGAGCGAGATCCGCAAGGGAGATCTGGTCGCGCGGTATGGCGGGGAAGAGATCATCGTCTTCATTCCCGGGGCCAGTGCGGCCGTGGCCGCTGCGATCGCCGATGCGGTGCGCGCCCGCATTCAAGGCCATGCCTTCGAGGGCGCGGAGCACCTTCGGGTGACACTGAGCGCCGGAACGGCGCATGGGGCCGAGCCGCTGCTGGTCCTGACCAAACGTGCCGACGAGGCGCTCTACGCCGCCAAGCGCAACGGGCGCAACCGGGTCGAGCTCGCCGAAGCGGCCTGAGCGCCGCCCTTATCTGCTAACGCTCGAACATGATGACCTGTGCGCCGTGATAGGTCGTCCGGCGAATTTCCTTGAAGCCGTGCTTGGCGGCGACACGGAGCGAGGCGGTGTTCTCGATATCGACGATGCAGGTTCGCTTAACCCGCGGAAAGGCGCGCTCCGCCCAGCCGAGCGCGGCTCCCACGGCTTCCGTCGCATAGCCCCGGCCATGGGCGTGGGGCGACAGCGCCCAACCGGTCTCCATCGTGCCTTCCAGCGTCGGCGAGATCACCCGGTGAAGATCGTGAAACCCTGCCTCGCCGATGAAGCCGTGCCCCTTTTCCTCGACCGCGAAAAAGCCGAAGCCGAAATAGTGCCACATGCCGACCTGGCGCAGAAACCGCGTCCAGGCCTGCTCGCGCGAGAAGGGAACGCCGCCAATGAACCGCGTGACCGCAACATCGGCGAACAGCACCGCATAGCGTTCGAAATCGTCCCTGCGATAGGGGCGGAGAACCAGCCGTTCTGTTTCGATGGTGGGAATGGAGGTCATGCCTCTTTCTAGCCGCGATTCGTGGTCTCTGCGAAGAGGGTCCGCGCCTGAGCGGAGCAGATGAAGGACCGAAAATGCTTGCCATCGGCGGCGGCGCATGGTTTGACCGCGCCTCTGACGGCCGCGCGCCGCGCGCGCCCTCCCCCGATCTGAACACAGGTGACCGATGACCGCTTCCGGTGCTCCCCACATCCTCATCGTCGAGGCCCGTTTCTACGACGACATGGCCGATGCCATGCTCGACGGTGCAACCTCGGCACTGGACGCCGCCGGCGCGACCTATGAGGTCGTCACCGTTCCCGGTGCGCTCGAAATTCCCGCGGCCATCGCCATGGCGCTCGACGGCATGGACAATGGCGGCACCGCCTATGACGGCTTCGTGGCGCTCGGCATGGTCATTCGCGGCGAGACCTATCACTTCGATATCGTGGCCAATGAATCCTGCCGCGCGATCATGGACCTGACGGTCACCGAGAGCCTGCCGATCGGCAATGGCATCCTGACGGTCGAGAACGACGAGCAGGCCTGGGCCCGCGCCCGCAAGAGCGAGGGCGACAAGGGCGGCTTCGCCGCACGCGCCGCGCTGACCATGATCGCCCTGAAGCAGAAGCTTGGAGGCGAGCTTTGAGCGAGGGAACGGAACAGGCGCCGGTTCGCCAGGCCAACCAGCGTGGCGCGGCGCGGCTTGCCGCCGTGCAGGCCCTCTACCAGATGGACATCGGCGGGACCGGTGTTCTGGAAATCGTCGCGGAATATGAGACCCACCGGCTGGGCCAGGAACTCGACGGCGACACCTATCTCAAAGCCGATCCCGGCTGGTTTCGCTCGATCGTCTCCGGCGTCGTGCGAGAACAGCGCAAGCTCGACCCGATGATCGACGGCGCCTTGCAGGACGACTGGGCCCTCTCCCGCCTCGATTCGACCGTGCGCGCCATTCTGCGCGCCGGCACCTATGAGCTGATCGAGCGCAAGGATGTGCCGGTCGCCGTCATCGTCACGGAATATGTCGAGATCGCCCAAGCCTTCTTCCAGGACGAAGAGCCGAAGCTGGTCAATGCCGTGCTCGACCGCATCGCCCGCCAGATCCGCACCGACGTCCGGACCTGACCGCGCCACCCCGATTGCCAAGACCTGTCTCCAAGCCGCTCCTCACTGAGGGGCGGCTTCTTATATTGGTTTTTTCTAAATCTCTAAATCGGGTAGAGTTTCAGGATCGATGGCAGAAGCAGAGTGGCCGCGCCAGCCGGCCCATCGGGGATGATGAGCCTCCCCAACCTTGGCAAGGCAATGCCTTCGATCTGGAGTGACCCCAATGGGGCGCATCCCGTTCAGCATCACGCTTATCCTGAAGAAAACCCGCACGGGCTGGCAAGCCTCCGTGCGGGTCACGTTCTACAGATAAGCAAAGGGCAGCCGGAGCGGAAACTCCGGCTGCCTCCAGAAAATAGGTGAAGCGCCCGGCTTTTGCAAGCAACTCGCGATGGACAGCATCACGCGGCGTTGAGACGCTGCCCTGCCGTCAGATCAGGCCGGCGTCGATACCTTACTGCGGAAGTGCGCCGTTGCCGCCGGTGATCGGCTCGATGCCGGTCGTGGTCTGCAGCGCCAGTTCCTGCTCGCCGTCCATCTGATAGATATCGTCGCGGAACTGGACGACGCCGTCCTTTGCCGCCCAGGCGGTGATGTACTTGAAGTAGACCGGCACCTCGACGGCCAGGTTGATCGGCGTATTCTGGCCCGAGCGAATGGTGGCCTCGATCTGCTGGCGGGTCCAGCCGGGCGTGTCGCGCAGCAGCCAGGTCGTCAGGTCGCGAACATTCTGCACGCGCACGCAGCCGGAGCTTTCGAACCGGGCGAGCTTGTTGAACAGACCCTGCGAGGGCGTGTCGTGCATATATTCGTTGTTCGGATTGTGGAAGTTGATCTTGGTCGAGGCCATGGCGTTGATCTTGCCCGGGTCCTGACGGAACGTCAGGTTCGGCGCCTTCTCGGCATTCCAGTCGATCGTTTCCGGGGACACCTCGTTGCCCTGGCCGTCGATCAGGCGAATGGCGTTCTTCTTCAGATATTCCGGATCCTTGCGCATCAGCGGCACGATGTCCTTCTCGACGATCGAGCGCGGCGCGGTCCAGTACGGGTTGAGGATAACCTCGTAGATCTTGGAATTGATGATGTGGGTCGGGCGCGACATGCGGCCGACGACGGCAGTGTGGCGCTGGACGACACGGCCGTTTTCCACCGCTTCGATCGAGGCAGCCGGAATGTTGACGGCAACATAACGCTGGCCGAGATCGCCCGACATCGATTGCAGGCGGATCAGGTTGGTGTTGAGCTGCTGCAGCCGCACATCGGCCGAGACATTCAGGGCCTTCAGCGAATATTCGCCGAGGACGCCATCCGGCGGAAGACCGTGGCGCGCCTGGAAGCGCTTGACCGCACCATCGACATAGCTGTCGAAATCATTGGAGAGACCTGCGGACTGGGGCAGGTCGCCGGCCACCATGAGATGCTGGCGCAGTGCACGGACCGACGGATCCGAGACACCGAGCTCGAGCCGGACGCCGGGATTGACCTGCGGCCAGCCGCCCGACGACACGATCTGCTGATACTGGCCGATCGCGGCTTGCGTGTTGTAGATCGTGTCCATGCTGAAGATCGGGTTGTTCGACACGACAGCGGTGGCCGTGCGCGAGGCCTTGGCGTCGAACTGATCGTCCCAGCCGCCGCGTTGCGGGGCGTTGATGATGTCGGAAAGCGCATCCTGCGCCAGCGCGCTGCCGGCCCAGGCGGCGGCGCCGAAGCCGGCGGCGGAGCGCAGGAAGGCGCGGCGGGTTTGGGCGTCTAGTCCGATCTTCTTCGTCATCGATCCTACCATCAGGCTTCGGGAAGGCTTTGAAAGGCCCTCTGCGCTATCACGAACAGGGTTAACAAAACAGAAGCCGGGCGGTGCATCAGCGGCGCGATCCGCTCACGTGAGCGTGAGCGAACGGCGAGAGCAACCTGCTCGATTTCCTGCTTTTCTCATGATTTTTGGGTGTCACACCAATATGGCGAAAGGGTGTCGCAGACCAGAGGGCGGCAGCCGCCCGGACCGCGTCCGCATCGGCCCGATGGGCATCGTGTCATTCCCGCAACAGCGTCGAAAACGCCAAAGGCCGGGCGCCATCCCGCGCCCGGCCTTTTGGGAGTTCTTCTGCCGCTTACATGCGGTAGGCGATCGAGTCGTTCCAGAAGCGGTCGAGGCGCTGCAGCAGCTTGTTCATCTGGCCGAACTCGTCCGTGCCGATGCCGCCGACCTTGTGGATCGAGCCGATATGGCGCTCATAGAGCTTGGCGACGGTCTCGGCGATCTGCTGGCCATCTTCCGTCAGGCTGATGCGAACGGAGCGGCGGTCGATGCGCGAGCGCTGGTGGTTGATGAAGCCGAGATCGACGAGCTTCTTGACGTTGTAGGACACGTTGGAGCCCAGATAGTAGCCGCGCGAGCGCAGCTCGCCGGCGGTCAGCTCCGAATTGCCGATGTTGAACAGAAGAAGGGCCTGGACGGCGTTGACGTCGCTGCGACCCTGGCGGTCGAATTCGTCCTTGATGACGTCGAGCAGGCGGCGGTGCAGGCGTTCCACAAGATGAAGGGATTCGAGGTAGAGAGCGCGGATCGCATCTTCCTGCGGATCCTTGACGGGAGCGGCCTGCGGCTTGAGCTTGGTGTTCATGATGACTGCCTCTCTGTTTCGTTTGGCGGTTCTTGTTTGTTTCCGCCTTGTGAGAGACCCTATCGAACACCCATAAAATTCTACTTAAACCGCAGGCTTAACATGAACTTACCGTTCCGTGCCGCTGTCTCAGGGTGAATGAAACCTTGCCGTTCGGCTGTGCCGGATGCGCTCGAAGGTGATGACGGCCCGAAACAGCACGAAGGTGACCGCGACCAGTCCATGCAGGATCAGGATCAGCGGCTTCTGCCCGAAGATGGCCGGATAGAAGCCGAACATGACGATCTCGGCACTCGCCGCCACCACCCAGATGACGGGCCCCCAGGAGACCAGCAGCCAGAGGCCGAGGGCTGCCACCGGATAGGTGACGGCCAGCGTCACCGCCGCGACCCGCCAGGGAATGACGAGCAGATCGAAGCGCCCGGAGCCGTTGAACGAATAGCCGATCAACAGCGCCCAGTAGTTCAGCCCGAACCAGAAGCACGAGATGGCGACCAGCCGCAGAAAGACCGCGAACAGCCGTTCGGTCAGCGAGATCTTCGGAACGTGAACAGAATCATCCGACATGGGCGCAGGATAGGGGCCCGCGCGCCGCGATACCAGACGCCAGTGCGGTGAAGGGAGAGGCCGCAGAACCCTCGCCCTTGCCGCCCTCGCCCGTGCCGCCCTCGCTTGAGCCGCCCTCGCTTGAGCCGGCGGTGCCGATTGGCCGCAGGCGGCCGGCTTTGACAGCCATCGCCGGCGTGGTAGAGCGCGGGCATCACAACAGATTGAGGAAGGGCTTGGCAATGAGCGACACATCGTCTCTGGTCGATCGCGTTACCGGCCATCGCCGCATGCGGCGCAACCGCAAGGCCGATTGGACGCGTCGAATGGTGCAGGAAACCCGGGTCACGGTGGACGACCTGATCTGGCCGCTCTTTCTCGTCCCCGGCAGCGGCATCGTCGAGCCGATTGCGGCCATGCCCGGTGTCAACCGCCTGAGCGTCGACATGGCCGTGGAGGCGGCGCGCGAGGCGGCCGATCTCGGCATCCCGGCGCTCGCCACCTTCCCCAACGTGCCGATGGCGCTGCGCGACGAAACCGGATCCCACAGCCTCGCCGCAGACAACCTGATCAACCAGGCGACGCGGGCGATCAAGGCGGCGGTTCCGAACATCGGCATCATCACCGATGTCGCCCTCGACCCCTTCACCAGCCATGGCCATGACGGGATCCTGAGAGACGGCGAGATCGTCAACGACGAAACGGTGGCGCAGATCGCCCGCGCGGCGGTGCTGCAGGCCGATGCCGGCGCCGATATCATCGCACCCTCGGACATGATGGACGGCCGCATCGGCGTCATCCGGCAGGCGCTCGACGAGAGCGGCCACCAGGGCGTCGGCATCATGGCCTATGCCACGAAGTTCGCCTCCGCCTTCTACGGACCCTATCGCGAGGCGATCGGCACCGGCGGCCTGCTGAAGGGCGACAAGAAGACCTATTACATCGACCCCGCCAACGGCACCGAGGCCCTGCGCGATGCCGCCCTCGATGTCGAGGAGGGAGCCGACATGATGATGGTGAAGCCCGGCCTGCCCTATCTCGATATCTGCTGGCGCATGAAGCAGGAGTTCGGCCTGCCGGTCTTCGCCTATCAGGTCTCCGGCGAATATTCGATGATCAAGGCCGCCGGCGAACGCGGCCTCATCGACGAACCCCGCGTCATGCTGGAAACCCTCCTCGCCTTCAAACGCGCCGGCTGCGATGGAGTCTTGACCTATTTTGCGCTCGATGTGGCGCGGGCGCTTGCGGGGCGGTGAAGCTTGGCCGGGACTGTGCTGGAGTTTATCCTCTCGGCGAGAGAGGTCGGCATGGTGGTTGTCGAGGATCGTGACATCGAGGCAATGGTAGAGACGCTCGCGGACCGTCATGGCAGCGCGCCGGAGGAGGCTTTGCGGTTTGCTCTTCGTCGTGCGCTGGTCAGCGACATCGAAACTCTGGTGGAACGCTCGCGAGCCTATGCCAAGCCCTGCGCGCGATCGCGCCACATTTCGATCCGACCGCAGCCGATCGCGCCTTCATCGACTCGCTTTACGAAGACTGAGGTTCACCGATGCTTCCGCGCCGACCGCCATTCTTGCGGATGAGCCAGACGCGGCGCGATCGCTCGCCTTGCTGGAGCTGGCAACGACACGCATCACCTCGCCTCTCGCGGTCTGGGAAACCGGATTGCCAACTCTCAGCCTGTCTTCGCCTATCAGGTGCCCAGCGGATAGTCGATGATCAAGGCCGCCGGCGAACGCGGCCTCATCGACGAACCCAGCGTCATGCTGGAAACCCTCCTCGCCTGCAAACGCGCCGGCTGCGATGGGGTCTTGATCAAGCCATGCACCTCAAATCGTCAGGATGATCACCGTGTTTCGTCCGCTTACGACACCCGCAGTTCCGTATGGCGGATCCGCGGGTGTCGTCGGTTTCGGCCTGTCGGTCAATGCTCCGCATAAGCGGCGTTCATCAGATGATCGAGTAAGGAGACATCGTCCGGGCGAGGCCTGTAGGGGGTCGGACCGGCGGTCGGCAGGTCCTTCGTCGTGCCGTCTGCAAAGCGCAGTGTCATCGTGCTGTCGCTGACCGCCTTCACCGTGATACGGTCGCTCTCGCGGCCGGCGAAGGTGATGACCACTCGGTCGCCCTGCACCTCGATATGCGTGTTCTCGGCCGTGATGCCCTCTCCGAAAGCCAGCGTTACATCGCTATCGCTGTAGAGCTCCACCGTATCGCGCCCGTCGCCCACCGAATAGTGCAAGACCGAACCCTTGCCGGTGTCGATATCGGTGGTTCTCGTATCGTAACAGTAGTAGCCTGTTGCCATAGTCTGCGCACCATCCACGAAGTCATTACCGATCTTGATAAAGTCGTCTCCGGTGCCACCGGTCACGTCTTGGGCACCCCTATAGGCCCAGATCCGGTCGTTGCCGCTGCCGCCGTCCAGCGTGTTCCTGTCGCCATGGGCGAACAGCTCATCGTTCCCGCTGCCGCCGAGCAGCGTGTTCTTGGGACCATAGCCGCGAAGGATATCATCGCCTTCATCGCCGGAAATATAGTTCCAGCTATCGCCTCCGATGATATCGTTTCCCGCACCGCCAGATGCGACGCAGTTCCCCCCGATAAGGCTGATCCGATCATTGCCAGCGCCGCCCGACACCGAACTGCCGGGACCGGCATAGATCACGTCGTCGCCATCGGTGCCATTGACCACGCTTCCCACGCCGCCGACGATCAACTGGCCGCCGCCCTGCAGCAGGATCCTGGTAATCTCGCCGACGGCCACCGCCATTGGGTCGGTGTTGGCGGCTGCTGCTGCCTTCAGAAGCGTCAGCGCGGCCGAGGACGAAGCCGGCGAGACGGGACCGGCTGTGCCGGACATCGAAGGACCGGCCGCCGTGCTTCTCAGCAGCGAAAGGGCCGCCTGGCCCGACGAAATGCCCAACGGTGCAATGACGCCCATGATCTGTTGCTCCTTTTGCCGTGACCCCTTCATTCATTGAAGGCACTTCCGCCGTCTTCATAACCGCGCAGCAGGATCACACCTGCCTCTTCTTTATTAGACATTTCATATATTAAAAAGGCGTTACAACCTGAGAATGCGAAGATGGAGCTCTGTGCATTGCGTCATGCTGGAAACCCTCCTCGCCTTCAAACGCGCCGGATGCGACGGGGTCTTGACCTATTTTGCGCTCGATGTGGCGCGGGCGCTTGCGGAACGTTAGAATAGGCTCAAAGTCGTCGAAAGTCTCGCCTGATGGACCGATGGAGGCTTGAGTGTCCGTATTGCTGGTCGATGCGGAACTCGACCGATTGGCCGATGAACTTTCCAAGAGGCTGTCGGTGACGAAAGAGGAAGCTGTTCGCCGTGCTCTGGAGCGGAGTGTCGCCGAGCTGGAGAGAAAGCGTTCGGACGACACATCTGCGGTGGAGTCGATAGCGCAGGAAGAGGCAGACTTCGTTCGACGGGGCTTGGCACACGGGGAAGAACTGCGATCCCGGATCAGGCGCACAAACGGAAAACCTCTCGATCGGAGTCTCATCGACCAATTGTATGAGGATTGAAGGGTGTTCATCGATGCATCCGCACTGACAGCGATGCTTGCAGACGAGGAAGAGGCGCCGCTCCTTCTCGTCGCGCTTTTCAACGCGCCGACCCGTGTGACTTCACCGCTTTCGATTTAGGAAGCGGCTTTGGCACTTGCGCGGCTCGGCTCAATCGAAATTGCGAGCGCGCATCGAATCGTCAATCGCTTCCTGGAGGATCTGGCGATCGATGTCGCTCCAGCCACGAGAGAGATCGGCGATCTGGCGATTGGAGCGTGTGCGCGTTATGGGAAAGGGCGGCATAAGGCGGCCCTGAATTCCGGCGACTGTTTTTCCTATGCGGACTGTCGTCACCTCGCACTTCCCCTTCTCTACAAGGGTGACGATTTCGCGCTTACAGATCTGGCTTAGGCTTTCTCACCGCTTGAATCCGACTTGGCGCGTTCCGATATGCGATGAGAACCCCTTTGGAGACCGACGATGAGCATTCGCAACGATGATGTCCGCATCCCGAGCACCGATTGGCGCGCCTATCGCGGCGTGCTGAGCCGGCGGGCCTTGGCGTTTTGCGTCGATTATCTGTTCGTGGCCCTGCTCTGGATCCCGGCAGCCGTCGTCGTCTTCTTCCTCGGCATTTTGACGCTGGGGCTCGGCTTCATGCTCTACCCGGCGTTGTTTGCGATCGTGGCCATGCTCTATTTCGGCTGGACGGTCGGCGGGCGGGCGCAGGCCTCTCCGGGCATGGCGATGATGGGGCTGCAGATCGCGCGCACCGACGGGCGCCCGATGGACTTCCTGACGGCGATCGTGCATCTGGTGATCTTCTGGATCGCCAATGCCTTCCTGACGCCGTTCATCCTGCTGATCGGCCTTTTCACGGACCGCGGCCGCCTGCTGCACGATTTCCTGATCGGCACGGTGACCATCCGCCGCGACCGGTATTGAGGTCCATCTCCCCGTCCTTACGCTCCCACGGTAGCGCCTGAAGGATTTTCGCCGGCCGCCCTCAGCGGCCGGTTGACCTTTTTCGGATTAGAGCGATGCTTAGCGCATCGAAGCGGTCTTACGAGCAGTCCCGACCACTGATGAACACGCAAACGGCCCCGTCTCCCCAATTCTACCTCACGGCACCGGCGACCTGTCCCTATCTGCCTCAGGAGATGGAGCGGAAGGTGTTTACCCATATGGTGGGCGAGCGGGCACCGGAACTGAACGATCTCCTGACCCAGGGCGGCTTCCGTCGCTCGCAGAACATCGCCTATCGCCCGGCCTGCGAGGGGTGCCGCGCCTGCATCTCGGTGCGCATCCTTGCCGGCGAATTCGTTCCCACGCGTTCCATGCGCCGCGTCCTGGCGACCAATGCCGATGTCGTGTCCACCGAATATCCGGCGGAGCCATCCAGCGAGCAATACTCGCTGTTTCGCCGCTATCTCGACCACCGCCACCAGCGCGGCGGCATGTCGGACATGTCGGTGCTCGATTACGCGATGATGGTCGAGGATACCCATGTGAACACGAAGATCATCGAATACCGGCTGCGGGCTGAAGGCGATGGCATCGCCCGCCAGGCCAAGGGACCTTTGATTGCCGCAGCGCTGACCGACAGCATGGGCGACGGCCTCTCCATGGTCTACTCCTTCTTCGACCCGACTCTCGCCGACCGTTCGCTCGGCACCTACATGATCCTCGACCACCTGCGCAAAGCCAAGGACCGCGGCCTGCCCCATGTCTATCTCGGCTACTGGGTCAAGGGGTCCCGCAAGATGGACTACAAGACCAAGTTCCTGCCCCAGGAACATCTGATGGCGCGCGGTTGGGAACGGTTCGTGCCGTTGGATGAAAACTGATCACCCGACATGCGCAAAGCCGCCGCGTTCGGCTGCAGTGCGGCGGTCGACGGTCCATCAGCAAAGCCTTGAACATTGCCGCTATGTCTGTTATAATCCCGTTATAACAGGAGACACGCGATGAACGTTACGGTGCGCAAGATCGGAAATTCCGAAGGGATCATCATTCCCAAGGATGTGCTGGACCAGTTGGGCGTCAAGGCGGGCGACACGCTTGACATGACGGTAACAGGCAGCGGCATGGCGCTGAGCGTGCCGGACGAAGCCTTCACCAGGCAGCTCGACCATGCACGCGCCTTCATGGACAAGTACAAGGTCGCGTTGAAGAAACTTGCCGAATGAGCGGGCCGATCTTTCTCGAGCGGCCGATCGTCGAGGCGCTGCATGCGATGCAGATCGAGCGGTTCGGCGGCGCTTCCGGACTGCGGGACGAGAACGCGCTGGAATCAGCTCTGGCGCGCCCCATCCACAAGTCAGCTTACGGCTGCGAAGACGTGATCGTTTTGGCGGCGGCCTATCTGTTCGGGCTTGCACGCAATCACGCCTTCGTTGACGGCAACAAGCGGATCGCGATCGTCGCCTGCGCCGTCTTTCTCATGGAAAACGGCCTTCAGATCGAAACGACCGACGCCATCCTTTACGAATGCGTTCTCGGCGTTGCAGCAGGCGAAATCGACGAAGACGGCGCTGCCGCCTTCCTGCGCGACGTCACCGTTCCCCTCACCCGCTGAACCGGCCGCTGCGCGGGAAGCCCTTGGGCACGGTGCGGCCGGCGGTGGCGCGGTCGCCCAGCCATTCGAGAAGCTCGTCCTTGCTCTTGGTGAAAAGCCGCCCCGCCGTGTCGGTCCAGGTCAGGCCTTCGGCAATGGCGAAGCAGCGGATGTCGGCGACGCCGCCATCCTTGTAGCGCTGCAGGCGCACGCCCTTGCCGCGGCCCATTTCCGGCAGCTGCGACAGAGGGAAGACCAGCATCTTCCGGTTCTCGCCGACGATCGCCACATGGTCGCCCTTCACCGGGGTGACGATCTTCGCCTCGTCGGGCATGCCGACATTCATGATCTGCTTGCCCTTGCGGGTATTGGCCACCATGTCGCTTTCGGAGATCACGAAGCCGTTGCCGGCGGTGGAGGCCATCAGCAGCTTGCGCGCGGGGTCATGCACGAAGGCGGTCAGCACATCCTGGTCGTTTTCCATGTCGACCATGATGCGCAAGGGCTCGCCATGGCCGCGCCCGCCGGGCAGCTTGTCGCCGCCGAGCGTGTAAGCCTTGCCTCCAGTGGTCACGATGACGATCCGGTCGGTGGTTGAGGCGAAGAAGGACAGCTTCAACGCATCGCCTTCCTTGAAGACGAGGCTCGACGTATCGGCGACATGCCCCTTCAGCGCGCGGATCCAGCTCTTTTCCGAGATGACGACCGTGATCGGCTCCTTCTCGATCATGGCCTGCTGGATGGCGTCGTCATCGGCCTGCGGCGCTTCGGCGAATTGCGTCCGCCGGCGGCCGAGCTCGGTCGCCTTGGCGAACTTCTTCTTCACCTCGCCGATCTCCCAGGAGACCATCTTCCATTGCTTCTCGTCGGACGCGAGCAGCGCCTCGATCTCGCTCTTCTCCTTGGTCAGCCCGTCGAATTCGGTGCGGATCTCGAACTCTTCCAGCTTGCGCAGCGAGCGCAGCCGCATGTTGAGGATCGATTCCGCCTGAAGGTCGGTCAACGAGAAGCGCGCCATCAGAGCCGGCTTCGGCTCGTCCTCCTCGCGGATGATGCGGATCACCTCGTCGATGTTGAGATAGGCGACGAGATAGCCGCCCAGAATCTCCAGGCGCCGGTCGATCGCCGCCAGCCGGAAGCGCGAGCGGCGCTGCAGGACCTCGCGCCGGTGTTGCAGCCACTCGACCAGTACGTCCTTCAGCGACATGACCTTCGGCACCCGCCCGAGCGAGAGCACGTTCATGTTGAGCGGGAAGCGGTTTTCGAGATCGGTAAGACGGAAGAGCGATTCCATCATGATCGTCGGATCGACGGTTCGGCTCTTCGGCACCAGGACGACGCGCACATCCTCCGCCGATTCGTCGCGCACGTCTTCCAGAAGCGGCACCTTGCGGGCGATCAAGAGCTCGGCGATCTTCTCGATCAACCGGGATTTCTGGACCTGATAGGGGATTTCGGTAACGACGATCTGCCAGAGGCCGCGGCCGAGATCCTCGACCTCCCACTTTGCCCGCACGCGAAACCCGCCGCGCCCGGTCCGGTAGGCTTCGATCATGCTTTCGCGGCTGTCGATGATGATGCCGCCGGTTGGGAAGTCCGGGCCGGGAATGAGCTCGACCAGATCCTCGATCTCGGCCGAGGGCTTCTTGATTAACAGCAGCGCCGCATCGCAGAGTTCATGCGCGTTGTGGGGCGGGATCGAGGTCGCCATGCCCACCGCAATGCCGGCCGCGCCATTGGCAAGCAGGTTCGGGAAGGCGCCCGGCAGAACCACCGGTTCCTCGTCTTCCTCGTTGTAGGTCGGGCGGAAATCGACTGCGTCCTGATCGATCCCCTCGAGCAGCAGGGCCGCGACCTCGGTCATGCGCGCTTCGGTGTAGCGATAGGCGGCGGCGTTATCGCCGTCGATATTGCCGAAATTGCCCTGCCCGTCGACCAGCGGATAGCGTTGCGAGAAGTCCTGGGCGAGCCGCACCAGCGCATCATAGACCGACTGGTCGCCATGCGGATGGAACTTACCGATGACGTCGCCGACGATGCGGGCGCATTTCTTGAAGGCCGTGTTCGGCCGGACGCCCATCTCGCTCATGGCATGGACGATACGCCGATGCACGGGCTTCAGGCCATCGCGCACATCGGGCAGGGCCCGGTGCATGATGGTCGAGAGCGCATAGGCGAGGTAACGCTCCTCGAGCGCGGAGCGAAGATCGATCGGCTCGACCTTGTCGTCGTCGCCGCCGGAAGGCGGTGTAAGGCTTTTTCCCATGGCTTTCTGCTATCTCAACAAACCGTGAACATCAAGCGTTTCAGCCGAAGGACCTGGTCCGTTTGGCGGGATTGCGCACCGCACAACTTCCTCTTGAAAGCCGGCCGCCGGGGTGCCAGTTTCCCCGCGACTATGAATTCGCCGCAATCGCCGCCGAGACAGGCGCACCGACCGTTTGGAGGACATGTTTCATGATCGAATTCAGCCGACTGCACCGCCGCCCTGCAGCGCTTCGCCTGTGGGCCGGTGCCGCCGCCCTCGCGCTTGCCTCGCCCGCCTTTGCGCTCGATGGCGAGGATGTGGCGACGAAGCTGAAGGCTGCCTATCACACCACCGGCGGCGAGATCGTCTACCAGGCGGCGGAAACCGATGGTGACACGGTGCTCCTGAAGGACGTGACCCTGAAGGCGCCAACCGGCAGCAAGCCCGAAAGCCTGCATGTGGGCGACGTGACGCTCTCCGGCGTTGAGGAGCGTGACGATGGCGGCTACCGGGTCGAGACCCTGTCGCTGCCCGATGTCGACATGAAGGACAAGGGAACGGCCTTCACCGTCGAGGGCATGGAAATCGGCGGTCTGCAGATCCCCGGCAATCCGAACGGAACGACGCTCGACGACCTGCTGCTTTATGAAACGGCCGGTACCGGTCCGATCGCGATCACCATCGACGGCAAGCCCTTCATGTCGATCGCCAAATCCGAGGCCACTCTCAGCCGGAAGGACGGCGACAAGGGCTTCGATTTCACCACCACGATCAGCGGGCTGTCCGCCGATCTCTCCGGCGCCAAGGATGCCAAGTCGAAGGACGCCATCGAGAAGCTCGGCCTTGAGACCATCAACGGCACGGTGGCCATCGATGGAAGCTGGGAGCTCGAAAGCGGGCGCATGGCGATTTCCGACTACTCGATGGATTTCGACAAGATCGGCAAGCTGGCCTTCGCCTTCGACATGTCGGGCTACACCATGCCGGTGGTCCGCCAGATGCAGGATGCGGCCAAGGCGGCCGAAGCGAATCCGAACAAGGAAGAAGCAAACCAGGCGCTCGGCCTATCCATGCTCGGCCTGATGCAGCAGCTCAATTTCACCAGCGCGGAAATTCGCTTCGAGGACAAGAGCATCACCAAGCGGCTGCTTTCCTATTTCGGCGCCGAGCAGGGCATGAGCGGCGAACAGTTCGGTCAGTCGATCAAGGGACTGGTGCCGATCATGATGGCGCAGCTGAACATGCCGGACCTTCAGAACCAGGTGACTGCTGCCGTCAACGCCTTCATCGACGACCCGAAGGCGCTGACCATCCGCGCCGAACCGGCCAAGCCGGTGCCGCTGCCGATGATCGTCGGCGCCGGCATGGGCGCGCCGGCGACGCTGCCGAGCGTGCTCGGCGTCACGGTCAAGGCCAACGACTGATCAGCCCACCGTCGCAGTGAAAAACCCGCCGTCGCTTTCGCATCGGCGGGTTTTCTTGTCTTAATGCGCGGGCTGCAGCGCCTCGGCGCCCGGCTTGTCGTGCAAGGCGAAGCGGTCGAGCATGGCGGCGCTCTCGGCATTCAGGCCGACAACCGAGACCGGAATGCCGCGGCGGCGGAAGCGCAGCACCACCTTGTCGAGCGCGCCGACGGCGGTAATGTCCCAGAAATGCGCCTGCGTGACGTCGATGGTCATGGCGGAGACGGGGTCAGCGGTCTCGAAGGCGGCGATGAAGCTTTCGGCGGAGGCGAAGAACACCTGCCCCTCGACCCGGTAGAGCCGATGGTCGGCCTCATCGACCGGCGTCACACGGAAGAGCCGGGCCACCTTGCCGGCGAAGAACACGCCCGAAAGCAGGACGCCGACGATGACGCCCTTGGCAAGATCGTGCGTCGCGACGACGGTCACCACCGTTGCCAGCATGACCACGGAGGACGACAGGGGGTTGCTGCGCAGCTGCAGGATGGAGCGCCAGGAGAAGGTGCCGATCGAGACCATGATCATCACGGCGACGAGGGCCGCCATGGGGATGATCCGGACCAGATCATCGAGCACGACGATCAGAAACAGGAGGAAGGCGCCGGCCACGAAGGTGGAAAGCCGACCCCGCCCGCCGGACGAGACATTGATGACCGACTGGCCGATCATGGCGCAGCCGCCCATGCCGCCGATCAGCGCCGAGGCGATGTTGCTTGCCCCCTGCCCCACGCATTCCTGGCTCTTGTTGCTGCCGGTCTCGGTCATGTCGTCGACAATCTGCGCCGTCAGCAGGGATTCGAGCAGGCCGACGGCGGCAAGCGTCAGCGAATAGGGAAAGATGATCTTCAGCGTTTCGAAGGTGAGCGGCACATCCGGCAGGGTGAAGACCGGCAGGCTGGAGGGCAGCTCGCCGAGATCCCCGACCGTGCGCAGATCGAACCCGCCGAACACGGCGATCAGGGTCAGCACCGCGATCGAGACCAGGGGCGAGGGAATGGCCTTGGTGACGAACGGGAAGAGATAGATGATCGCCAGGCCGAGACCGATCATCAGATAGGTCAGGGGCGGCACGCCGATCAGCTCCGGCAGCTGCGCCATGAAGATCAGAATGGCGAGCGCATTGACGAAGCCGGTGATGACCGAGCGCGAGACGAAGCGCATCAGCCGGCCGAGCTTCAGGAAGCCGCCCGCAATCTGCAGCAGCCCCATGAGGATGGTGGCGGCGAACAGATACTGTAGCCCGTGATCGCGCACGAGGCTGACCATGACGACGGCGGTGGCCGCCGTCGCGGCCGAGATCATGCCGGGCCGGCCGCCGAGAACGGCGGAGACGCAGGCAATGGCAAAGGAGGCGAAAAGGCCGACCTTGGGGTCGACACCGGCGATAACGGAAAAGCCGATCGCCTCGGGAATGAGCGCCAGCGCCACGACGATGCCGGACAGGCAATCGCCGCGCAGGTTGGAGAACCATTCCTGGCGGTAGGTAGACAATGAGAACATGAGAGACTGCTTCGCAAACAGGGATGCACCGCGGGGACGAGGTCCCAGGCGTTCGAGCGTGGCGGTGCTTTGCGTTGTCCGGCGGATCGGCGGCCGGAAGAGCCACCCGGGGATCGCACCCGGGTCCGTGGTGATGCGGCGTCTATAGCGAGCGGACGCCGCCTTGGCAACCAGCACCTTCGTCGAACCGAGCGATAGATGTCCTTGCAATAGTCCTCGTTTTACGACCGATTTTCGAAAGCCGGACCGTCACCCGAAAATGGAGTTGGCGCAAAGCGAAAGTAAAATTTGACATCCGACCCAAGATCGCCTAGATATGGCTTATCGATATTTTCTTGCCGAGCTTTGGTTACCGCGCGATTGGCACCGCGTTTTGAGCGACCCTCCCTTTAAAGCATCGTATCCTCCTCTGCGGACCCTTCGGTCTGCGGTCAATTCTTCATGCTATGAAAGGGTTCATCATGACCACTGGCACAGTTAAATGGTTCAACGCCACCAAGGGCTTCGGCTTCATCGAGCCGGACAATGGCGGCGCTGACGCCTTCGTTCACATCTCCGCCGTCGAACGCGCCGGGATGCGCGAAATCGTCGAAGGCCAGAAGATCGGCTATGACCTCGAGCGCGACGCCAAGTCGGGCAAGATGTCGGCCTGCAATCTTCAGTCGGCCTGATCGATCCGGACTCCTGCTTTCCCTTGACCACGGATGTACTGGCACTGTTGAAGGCACGAGACCAAACGAGGTCAGGCAGATTGCCTGGCCTTTTTCATTTCCGCTCGCCCGCGAGCACCCGTTCAAGGCGATTGCCATGACAAACACCACAGCCAAGTCCCTGCGCCAGGCAGAGGCCCTGTTCACCAAACCGGCTCCGCCGTCCACAGCTCGTGAGCGGGCGTTCGAGGAGCTGGACTCGATTGCGCTCGCGCGCGATGAAAAGACCGTGCGGCTGCGTGAAGCGCGGCTCGCCAAGGAAGTGCGGGATGCCGCCACGCCACAGGCCAAGCCGCCCGCCAGACGGACCCGGAAGCCGTGATCTCTTCCACCACCCCCAACAGAGAGAGCCGATTTGAAACAGTCGAAAAACAATGAACTCGCCGATCGTCGCAGCGCCGCCATGGGCGCCAAGGCCGCCCTTCTAGAAGCCTACAAGGCCGCGAAGGCCGCAGCCGAGCCCACGCGCGAAGCAAAACAGGCCGAGCGTGCCGCCATCGCCGAAGCTCGCGAAGCCCGCAAGGCGGAACGCGAACAGGCCAAGCGCGCAGAAGCCGAAGCGATCGCCGCCGAGAAAGCCGAACGCGAGACCGCCATTGCCGAAGCGGCCAGGGCCGAGATCGAAGCCCGCGAAGCCGCCGACCGGAACCGTGTCGCCCGCGTCGTCGAAGACGAAGCCGCCCGCAAGGCCGAACGCGACCGCCGCTACGCCGCCCGCAAGGCGCGCCAGGCCTAAGCAGCGACAGCGGCCCCGCACTGCTCGAAACCACCGAAGCCAGCCCCCGCGACGCAAACCTGCGTCGCCCCATGCTGCCCAAACCGCCCGCTGCCCCGCCTCATCGAGGCCGATCGGGCATGCCTAAGCTCTGCATACCCAGACTTTCGGCCAAGATCACAAGCATCCGCGCCAGCCTTGGCGCAGGTCCGCGCTCAGGCCGCTGTTCGAACGCCTCGCGCGTGACCGTCATCGTCTCTTCATCGCCCTTGTCTGATACTCTATCGTGGAGCAAACCCGTTAGGAGACAAGACGATGCGCCTGGTGATGCTTGCCCTTCTTCCCCTCTCCTTCCTGCTCGCCGCACCCTGCCTGGCGGCCGGGCAGACGACGATGCTGACGGTGATGAGCTTCAACATCTATGGCGGCGGACAGAATGACGATACGCCGCTCAGCCAGACGGCGGACGTCATCCGCAAGGTGGATCCCGATATCATTGGCATCCAAGAGACACGGCCGGAGGCGGAGGATTGCGATGCGAATGCCTGCCCGCCGGCCGGCAAGAGCGTGGCCGCCGCCCTGGCGAAGGAACTCGGATACCATTGTTACGACCAGACGAAGACCAATGCCGCCCTCTGGGCCAATGCCATTCTCAGCCGCTATCCGATCCGCAAGGCGACCGCCAACGATCTCGGCGTCGAGATCGACGTGGCAGGGCGGAAGGTCTATGCCTTCTCGCTGCATCTGACGGACTTTCCCTACCAGCCCTATCAACTGCTCGACATTTCCTATGGCGATGCGCCGTTTTTGAAAACGGCGGATGAGGCGATTGCCGCAGCGCGCGCCGCGCGCGGCCCGGCGCTGGACCTGCTCGAGAAAGATCTCTCCGAGGCCAAGGACGCGGCGGCCACCTTCGTCGTCGGCGATTTCAACGAACCCTCGCATCTCGACTGGACACCGGCAGCCGTCGCCGCCGGTCGTCAGCCGCTCGCCGTCGCCTGGCCGAGCTCCGAGCGGCTGGTCGCGCTCGGCTTCACGGATCTGTTTCGGGCCGCCTTTCCCGATCCGGTGGCAAAGCCCGGCCTGACCTGGACGCCGGTCAGCGAGGCCACCGACCCGCAGGACCATCACGACCGGATCGATTTCACCTATGGGCGCGGCAAGAGCCTACGCGTCATCGAGGCCGGCATCGTCGGCGAAGCAAAACCCGCCGCCGACATCGCCATCACCCCCTGGCCATCGGACCACCGGGCAACGATGGCGACGGTGAGCTTCTAGACGTCATCTCCACCACCGCCAGAAAGTCCCCCTCTGCCTGCCGGCATCTCCCCCACAAGGGGGGAGAGCGCTGGAGCAGGCGCTTTCGCCTTCTTTAGCTAGGCTCAGCAGCGTGGCGAAGCGCTGGGGCTAGTCCTTCTTCGGCTGCGGCACGACGCGGAGCGAGAGTTCGCGCAGCTGGGTCGGGGTTGCTTCGCTGGGGGCGTTCATCAGCAGGTCCTGGGCCTGCTGGTTCATCGGGAAGAGCGAGATTTCGCGCAGGTTCTTGGCGCCGACGAGCAGCATGATCACCCGGTCGATGCCGAAGGCACAGCCGCCATGCGGAGGCGCGCCGTACTGGAAGGCGCGATACATGCCGCCGAAGCGCTCTTCGACATCCTGCTTGGACAGGCCAACCAGCTCGAACGCCTTGACCATCAGCTCCGGCGACTGGTTTCGGATCGAGCCGGACGCGATCTCGAAACCGTTGCAGACAGCGTCGTACTGATAGGCCTTGATGGTCAGCGGATCCTGGCTTTCCAGGGCCTCCAGCCCGCCCTGCGGCATGGAGAAGGGATTGTGGGCGAAATCGAGCTTCTTCTCTTCCTCGCTCCATTCGTAGAAGGGGAAGTCGACGATCCAGCAGAGCTCGAAGCGGTCACGGTCGACGAGGTTCAGCTCTTCGCCGGCCCGCGTGCGCGCCTCGCCGGCGAACTTGTAGAACTTCGCCGGGTCGCCGGCGACGAAGAAGCACGCATCGCCGACGTCCAGTCCAAGCTGGGTGCGGATCGCCTCGGTGCGTTCCGGGCCGATGTTCTTGGCGAGCGGGCCCGAGCCCTCGATCGTCTCGCCTTCGGCGCGCCAGAAGATATAGCCGAGGCCCGGCTGGCCTGTCGACTGCGCCCAGGCATTCATCCGGTCGCAGAAGGCGCGGGAGCCGCCGGTCTTGGCGGGGATCGCCCAGACTTCCACCTTCGGGTTCGATGCGATCATGTTCGCGAAGACCTTGAAGCCGGAGCCGGCGAAATGCTCGGTGACCGATTCCATCACGATCGGGTTGCGCAGGTCCGGCTTGTCGGAGCCATATTTGCGCAGTGCGACATCATAGGGGATCTTCGGCCAGTCCTTGGTGACCGGCTTGCCCTCGGCGAATTTTTCGAAGACCTCGGTGATGACCGGCGTCATCGTGTTCCAGATGTCTTCCTGGGTGACGAAGCTCATCTCGACGTCGAGTTGGTAGAACTCGCCCGGCAGGCGGTCGGCGCGCGGGTCTTCGTCGCGGAAGCAGGGCGCAATCTGGAAATAGCGGTCGAAGCCCGCCACCATCAACAGCTGCTTGTACTGCTGCGGCGCCTGCGGCAGCGCAAAGAAGGTGCCGGGGTGGATGCGGCTCGGCACCAGAAAGTCGCGCGCGCCTTCGGGCGAGGATGCCGTCAGGATCGGCGTCGTGTATTCGGCAAAGCCGGCGGCATTCATGCGGGTGCGCATGTCGGAGATGATCTGCGTGCGCTTGACGATGTTGCGGTGCAGCGTCTCGCGGCGCAGATCCAGGAATCGGTAGCGCAGGCGCACATCTTCCGGATAGTCGGGCTCGCCGAACACCGGCAGCGGCAGTTCCTTGGCGGCGGAAAGCACCTCGATCTCGCGGGCGTAAAGCTCGATCTCGCCGGTCGGCATGGTCTTGTTGACCGTTTCGTCTGTGCGCGCCTTCACCGTGCCGTCGATGCGGATCACCCATTCGCCGCGCACGGTTTCGGCGATCTTGAAAGCCGGGCTGTCGGGGTCGGCCACCACCTGGGTCATGCCGTAATGGTCGCGCAGGTCGATGAACAGCACGCCGCCATGGTCGCGCACGCGATGCACCCAGCCGGACAGGCGGACATCGGATCCGACGTCGGATTTGCGGAGAGCGGCGCAAGTGTGGCTGCGGTAAAGGTGCATCGGTCGATCCTGGAACTGTCTGTCAAAAAGCCGCGCGGGCTGGCGCCGTGGCAGGGCCGCGGCGAAATCGGGCGGACAAGCGCATGGCAGGGCGATTTTGTCAAGGCTGCGCCACGGAGCCGCAGGGCTCGCGGCACTATTGATGAATGCGCCGCTCAAGTTTAGAAGATGGTGATCTTGCGCCGGAACCCATCGATGACACCGTTTCTTTCCCGCCGTTCCCTGTTGAAGGGCTCTGCCGCCGCAGGCGCTGCTTTCGCGCTCGGCGCGGGCATTGCCGCGCGGACGGGAGAGGCCGCACCGGTCACGCTGCAGCCGCAGTTCACCGAGGGCAACCTGCAGCCGGGCGCGCTCACCCGCAAACTGATGACCTACGGCCTCGGCGATGCGCCGGTTGCGCCCGGCGCGCCGCCGCCTGTGCTGCGCCTGCGCAAGGGCGAGCCCTTCGCCGCCCGCCTCCTCAACCAACTGGACGAGCCGACCACCGTGCACTGGCACGGCCTGCGCGTGCCGAATGCGATGGACGGCGTGCCGGAGATGACCCAGCCTTATGTCTATCCGGGCGACAGTTTCGACTATGCCTTCACCCCGCCCGATGCCGGCACCTTCTGGTATCATCCCCATTGCAACACGCTGACGCAGATGGGGCACGGTCTGACCGGGGTGATCGTCGTCGAAGACCCCGCCGATCCCGTCTTCGATGCCGAGATCGTCATGAACCTGCGCGATTTCCGCATTGGGGCGGATGGCGGCTTTCTGCCGGCCTTCAAGCCGCGCGATGCCGCCCGCGGCGGCACCTACGGCACGGTGCGGACGACGAACTGGCAGACCGCGCCGGATCACCGCGCGCCCTCCGGCGGCCTCCTTCGCCTGCGCATCGCCGCCACCGATGTGACGCGCATCTACACGCTGACGCTTAACGGCGCCCCGGCGCTCATCCTCGCGCTCGACGGCAACCCCCTGCCCGCGCCCGTGCCGCTCGACCGGCTGGATCTCGGCCCCGGCCAGCGCGTGGAACTGGTGCTGCGCATGCCGCAAACCGAGGGCGCGCGCGTGACGCTCGACAATGTCCGCGGCTCCGCGCCCTTTACGGTTGCCGGCTTCATCGCCGAAGGCTCCTCCTTGAAGCGGGACCTGCGCGACGTGCCGGCGCTCGCACCCAATCCGATCGCCAAAGCGGACCTCTCCTCGGCCGAACGCATCCCGCTCGATGTCTCGGCCACGGCCGAACATGGCGCGCGGGAATCGATCTGCGGCTCGCTCGGCTATACGTTCTGGGCCATCAACAAGGTCGCCTGGCCGGGCGACGTCTCGGACCCGGTCGCGCCGCTCGCCGATCTCAAGTTCGGCCGCAGCTACGTGCTGCAGCTCACCAACCGCACGCCGCATGCCCACCCCATGCATCTGCACGGGCTGACCTTCGAGGTTCTTTCGGCCAGCAAGCACGCCACCCTGCCGCCGCCCACCGATACGATCCTGCTTCAGCCGGACGAGCAGGCCGAACTCGCCTTCGTTGCCGACAGCCTCGGCGACTGGATGTTCCACTGCCATATCATCGAGCATCAGAAGAGCGGCATGTCCGCCTACCTCCGCGTAAGCTGAGGGTTGAGCATCCGTTTGCGGCGCCGACCGATCGTGGCAATTTCGTGTCAAAGGTTGACATCGCACCAACAAAGGGAAAGAGAGAACGAGAACCGGCAGACAGCAGGGATCCGATGGAGATTATCGATACGACAGAGGCGCTTCAGGCCGCCTGCACCACGCTTGCCAAGGGTCCCTATCTCACCATCGACACCGAGTTCCTGCGTGAGACGACCTTTTGGCCGGAGCTCTGCCTGATTCAGATGGCAGGCCCCGAAAGCGCGGTGATCATCGATCCGCTGGCCAAGGGCATCGATCTCGCGCCCTTCTTCGCGCTGATGGCCGATGCCAGCGTCGTCAAGGTCTTCCACGCCGCACGGCAGGATATCGAGATCATCTTCCATCTCGGCGGGCTCATTCCGCATCCGATCTTCGACACCCAGGTCGCCGCCATGGTCTGCGGCTTCGGCGACAGCGTCTCCTATGACCAGCTTGTCAGCCGCATCAAGGGCGAGCATATCGACAAGTCCTCGCGCTTCACCGACTGGAGCCGCCGGCCGCTTTCCGAGAAGCAGCTCGATTATGCGCTGGCCGACGTGACCCACCTGCGCGACGTCTACCAGCATCTCTCCGCCGAGCTCGAGCGCGAAGGCCGGTCCGGCTGGCTGAGCGAGGAAATGGCGGTGCTCGAGGCGCGCGAAACCTATGACATGCATCCGGACGACGCCTGGCAGCGGCTGAAGATGCGCGTGAAGAAGCCGGTGGAACTGGCTGTCCTGCAAAGGCTCGCCGCCTGGCGCGAACGCGAGGCCCGGTCTCGCAACGTGCCGCGCGGCCGCATCCTCAAGGATGATGCTCTCTATGAGATCGCCCAGCAGCAGCCGAAGGATGCGGAAGCGCTCTCGCGCCTGCGCACGATCCCGAAGGGCTGGGAGCGCTCCTCCGCCGGCGCCGCCGTGATGGCCGCGGTAAACGAGGCGCTGGCCCTGCCCAAGGCCGAGATGCCGAAGATCCCGCGCGCGCCCCAGGCCCCGGAAGGCGCGGGGGCTGCCATGGAGCTGCTCAAGGTTCTCCTGAAGCTGATCGCCGAGAAACAGGGCGTCGCCGCCAAGATCATCGCCAATGGCGAGGATCTGGAGCGCATCGCCGCCGAAGGCGAAAAGGCCAATGTCGATGCCATGCATGGCTGGCGGCGCGAGCTGTTCGGCGAAACCGCCCTGCGCCTGATTCGCGGCGATGTGGCCCTGCGCTTCGTCGACCGCAAGGTCGAAGCCGTCGACCTCACCCCCCCATCGCCCTCCCCGGCCGAACCCACCATCACCGCCGCCTGATACGCGCAGCACACCCGCCCCACCCCCTCTCCCCACTTGTGGGGGAGATGCCGGCAGGCAGAGGGGGACTTGCGCTCGGCTTAGACCAAGGCATCGGGGGACCGCCCGCGCGGCGCCCGAAGACCCCCTCTGGGCTGCCGCCCATCTCCCCCACAAGGGGGGAGAGACCGTGGGGTGAGCGTCTGCCCCTCGGGCGCTTTCGGGGATGACAGCTACCTCCACCAAGGCACGGCTCTCGCCCTCCCGATCGTGGCACCACACCCGCCCCACCCCCACTCCCCCTTGTGGGGGAGATGCCGGCAGGCAGAGGGGAACTTTCGGGCGGGCGGGGGCACGCTCGGGCGCATGGCGAGCCCGCATCCTGTCACCGATCTGTCGCCAAATCGTCGTGGCGGCATCATCTCGGCGGCCTATTCGCTCGGGCATCGAAACCTGATCGAGGACCCCCGATGACACGCTCTCTCTTTGCCGCTGCCCTGCTGGCGCTTCTCTCCTCCGCCGCCCATGCCGAGGAGACGGTTTTTCCCGCGACGCTCTCCGCCCAGGCTATCCTGCCGGCCGCGACCTTTCTGAAGGCGCCGGAGGATGCTCCGGCCTATCTGAAGACCTCCGGCAAGTTCACGACGGCCGATCGCCTGCGGGCCGAAGCGCTCGGCTCGGTGCCGGGCAAGGACGGCAAGCGGTCAACGGGTCTGTCGCTGCCCTTCGACGGTCAGCCGATGCAGGGCTTCTCCGGCATCCGCACCCAAGCCGACGGCACGGCCTGGACTCTCTCCGACAATGGTTTCGGCTCGAAGCTCAATTCGACCGACGCGATGCTGATGCTCCACCATCTCCGGCTCGATTGGGCGACTGGCACGGTCAACCGCATCGAAACCGTGTTCCTGACCGATCCCGACAGGAAGGCGCCCTTCCCGATCGCGATGGAAGGTGCCGCGACGCGCTACCTCACCGGAGCGGATTTCGACGTCGAATCGATCCAGCCGGTGGCCGACGGTTTCTGGGTCGGCGAGGAGTTCGGCCCCTTCATCCTGAAGTTCAGCCGCGCAGGCGTCCTGACCGATGTCATTCCCACCCTGCTCGACGGCAAGCCGGTCGCCTCGCCCGACAATGCGACGCTGACCCTGCAGGCCGACCCCTCCAAGCCCGTGCCGAGCTTCAACCTGAAGCGCTCCGGCGGCTATGAGGGGCTTGCCCTTTCTCCGGATGGGTCCAAGCTCTACGGCCTGCTCGAAGGGCCGATCTGGACCGACAGCGAGACGGTCGAGCAGGCGGACGGCCGCCCGGCGCTTCGCATTCTCGAACTCGACGTTGCCACCAAGGCCTGGACCGGCCGCAGCTGGCTCTACCCGCTCGCCGAGGGCGGCGAGGCGATCGGCGACTTCAACATGCTCGACGACAAGACCGCCCTGGTGATCGAGCGCGACAACGGCGCCGGCAGCAGCGACAAGGCCTGCCCGGACCCCAAGGCCCCGACGGCCGACTGCTTCGCGACCCCCGCCAAGCTCAAGCGCATCTACAAGATCGAGATGGGTGAGGAACGCGTGGGCAAGGCGGTGCGCAAGATCGGCTTCATCGACCTGATGGCAATCGCCGACCCCAACGGCGAGGCACGCCAGGGAACCACGAACGGCACCTACACCATGCCCTTCGTCACCATCGAGAATGTCGACCGCGTCGATGCGACCCATATCGTCGTCGGCAACGACAACAACCTCCCCTTCTCTGCCGGCCGCGCTCTGTCCAAAGCCGACGACACCGAATTCGTCCTAGTCGACGTCGCCGACTTCCTGAAGGCCGAGTAGCAGCCGCAAAAGACCCCGGCCTGCGCGGCCGTCCTCCTCGGGCTCGTCCCGAGGATCTGCCGTAGGAGCGGCAGAGGTGAGGTCGGGCGGGAGGAGGCGGCGGATCGTCGGGACGGGCCGGAGCATGACGATGGGAGCCCCGCCCGCTTTGGTTCGGTCTCGCGGGGACAGTCCACGCGGTCGTCAGGAGACGCGTCCCGTCTTTCGGAGCGTCGATCCGTTCAGCCAGAGTGGTGCGTGGCTCAGCGGCCGGTGATGCGCTTGGGGTTGTCGATGTAGCAGATCACGGTGGAGGCGAGCATCAGCACGAGGTAGCTGTAGAACAACCGCCAGAAGGTGTCCCATTCCATCAGCTCCCACCCCCAGACGCAGAGGATCAGCAGCACGGTGAGTGCGATGGTTGCGGCGACGCAGACCGGACGCAAAATGTTGACGAGCTTGGTAATCATGCCACTCTCCCATGTGAGGCACCATGATAGAATTCGCACCTGCTAATCTATCAGCGACAATGGGCGGTGCAAGGCCGTGCGACGAAATGCCCGATCGTGCGGTCGGGCATGGTCGAAGCCGGCATGGCAGCCCCACCTACTGGAAGCGGAAGGCGATCTTTTTGCCGGTGAGGCGGGAGAGCTGCTGGAGGCGGCCGTCGAGCCGCTCGCCGGCGAACTCGCTGAAGGCGGGCGGCACGACGAGTTCGAGGTCGAGAACCGGCTGGTTGGAGCGCTGCAGCGACAGGCCCCGCACCACGCCCGGCATGGAGGCCGAAAACAGGTAGAGCACGCGCAGCAGGGCGCCCAGCAAGCGCGCCCGCTCCTGCATCAGCGGCGGGATGATGGTGGCGAGCGGGCCGGTGGCGCCAGTGTCGTTCAGGCCGTCATGCCGGTAATAATTGGCGAGCGCGATATAGGCGCGGCCAGCATGGGTGATGCCGGAAAAGCTCGAATGGGCGATGATATTGAGCGCCTGCAGCCCGCGATAATCGGGATGCGCCCGCCAGGAGATATCGGCCAGCAGGCAGGCGGCCTGGCGATAGCGGCTCTCCTCCTCCGTTTCCACGACATCGAAGAAGGGCATGGCCCGCCCCGTCCATTCGGCGAGCTCGCGCGCATGTTCGGGCGAGCGGGCGCGCAGAACGGCGAGTTCGCCGGCCGCGGTGACGAGCGGATCGCGGCTGCGGTCGGTTTCCGACAGCAGCGAATAGAGATAGCCCTCGCGCACGCCGAGCGCCGAGAACGAGACGCGCGACGGCTTCATCATGGCGATCGCCTCCTGCAGCGCGATGGCGCCATAGGGGATGAGGTTGCGGCGGCTCTTGGAGATGGCGGCAAAGGCCGGGGCCTTCGGATCCTTCGGCGCGATCACCTCGTCCATGAAGGCGAGCGCCTCCTCGAACGGGATCTCGTAGCCCTGCATCATGTGCAGCGGATAGTTGGTGAGTTCCATATGCAGCTTGGCGATCGAGCGCCAGGTGCCGCCGACGGCGTAGAAGGTCTTGCCGGCGCCGCGCTGCAGAACCTCGGCGCCGCGCAACAGCTTGCGCGCATAGGCGCGCGCCTTGGGCAGCGAACCTGCCGCATGTTCGGACAAGCGGATGCCGCCGAGCGGCAGGGTGATGCCGTGGCCGATACGCCGGCCCTCGACGTCGACGAGTTCCAGCGAGCCTCCACCGAGATCGCCAACGACGCCATCCGGCGAATGATAGCCGCTGACGATGCCGAGCGCGGAGAAATAGGCCTCTTCCTCGCCCGAGAGCACGCGGATCTTTCGCCCGAGAATGAGTTCGGCCCGGCGGATGAAGTCCGGCCCGTTCGACGCATCGCGCGCGGCCGCCGTGGCCAGCACGAAGCCGTCCGGCGCGCGGGCCTGGGCGGCCAGCGCCTTGAAGCGGTGCAGGGCCTTGAGCGCCCGCTCGACGCTGTCCTCGTCCATGCGGCCGGTGGCATCGATCCCCTTGCCGAGGCCGCACATGACCTTTTCGTTGAAAAGCACCGCCGGCGAGCGGTTCAGCCCTTCATAGATCACGAGACGAATGGAGTTCGAGCCGATATCGACGACGGAGACCGGGGCGATGCCAGGCAGACGCCCCTGGGCTTCAGATTCAGTCATGCGGGTCCAGTTTTACTTCCTGCGGTCTCTGTCCCATCCGGCAATGACCCTCGGCGCGCTGGATTTCAGAGCTTCGCCCCGGCCCGAAAGGCTGGGATTGGTCATGAAATAAAGCTGGGCGTTGAACGGCTCGCTGTCTTTCGCGACCGTCATGCGCCGCGAGGTGCCGTCCTCGAGAATTTCATAGCTCTGCTGGTTGTCGATGAGATTGGCCAGCATGATCTGCGAGAGAACCTGTTCATGCACGGTCCGGTTCGTCAGAGGCACGAGTGTCTCCACGCGCCGGTCCAGGTTGCGCGGCATCATATCCGCGGAGCCGATATACACAAGCGCATGCTCGGAGGGAAGCCCGTGGCCATTGCCGAAGCAGAAGATGCGGCTGTGTTCGAGGAAGCGGCCGACGATCGACTTGACGCGGATGTTCTCGGACAGACCGCGCACCTGCGGCCGCAGGCAGCAGATGCCGCGCACCACCAGCTCGACCTCGACGCCGGCCCGGCTGGCGCGGTAGAGCGCATCGATGATCTCCGGGTCGACCAGCGAGTTCATCTTCATCCAGATCGAGGCGGGACGCCCGGCCTGGGCATGGGCGATCTCCTCGTTGATATGTTGGAGAATGCGCGGGCGGAGCGTGTTGGGCGAAACGGCGATATGCATGTTCGCCTCCGGCTCGCCATAGCCGGTGATGAAGTTGAAGATATTCGCCATATCGTGCCCGATCACCGGATCGCAGGTGAAGAAGGACAGGTCGGTATAGATCTTGGCGGTGACAGGATGGTAGTTGCCGGTGCCGAGATGGCAGTAGGTTCGCAGCTTGCGGTCCTCGCGCCGCACCACCATCGACATCTTGGCATGGGTCTTGAGCTCGATGAAGCCGAAGACCACCTGCACGCCCGCCCGCTCCAGATCCCGCGCCCAGCGGATATTGGCCTCTTCGTCGAACCGTGCCTTGAGCTCGACCAGCGCCGTCACCGACTTGCCGGCTTCCGCAGCATCGATCAGCGCGCGCACGATCGGGCTGTCGTTGGAGGTGCGGTAGAGCGTCTGCTTGATCGCCAGCACATCCGGGTCGCGCGCGGCCTGATGCAGGAACTGCACCACCACGTCGAAGCTTTCATAGGGGTGGTGGACCACCATGTCCTTTTCGCGGATCGCCGCGAAGCAATCGCCGAGATGCTCGCGCACCCGCTCGGGGAAACGGGCATTGTAGGGCAGATAGCGCAGGTCCTCGCGCGGCGCCTTGGCGATTTCGGAAAGGGTGTTCAGCGCCAGCAGGCCCGGGAGCACGGCAACGCGGTTGTCCGGCACGCCGAGTTCGGAAATGACGAAGCGGCGCAGCTCCAGCGGCATGTCCGAATCGATCTCGATGCGGATGACCGAGCCGCGCCGGCGCCGCTTCAGCGCCGTTTCGAAGAAGCGCACCAGATCCTCGGCCTCTTCCTCCACCTCGATATCGCTGTCGCGGATGATGCGGAAGGTGCCGGCTCCGGCCACATCATAGCCCGGGAACAACCGGTCGATGAACAGGCTCACTGCATCTTCGAGCGTGATGTAGCGGATGGTCTGGCGCGCATCGGGCAGACGGATGAACCGGTCGAGCGCGACCGGCAGGCGCAGCAGCGCCGTCATCGGCTCGCGGCCCGAACGGCTGACGAGCTGCAGCCCCATGGTGAAGCCGAGATTGGGGATGAAGGGGAACGGGTGCGCCGGGTCGATCGACAGGGGAGTAAGCACCGGGAACATCGACTGGTCGAATTCCTTCTCCAGCCAGACGCGGTCGTCGGCCGAGAGCGAAACCGGCCGGACGATGAGGATATCCTCCTTGGCCAGATATTGCTGGAGCACGGCAAGCGAGGCCTGCTGCTCCATCTGCAGCGTGTTGATTTCCTTCAGGATGTCTTCCAGCTGCTCGGCGGCGGTCTTGCCGTCCGGGCTGCGCACCGCCACGCTCTGGCGCACCTGCCCTTCCAGGCCGGCGACGCGCACCATGAAGAACTCATCGAGGTTGGCGGCCGAGATCGACAGGAAGCGCAGCCGCTCCAGAAGCGGATGGGCGGTGTTCAAGGTCTCTTCCAGCACCCGCCTGTTGAACTGCAGCCAGGAAAATTCGCGGTTGATGAAGCGTTCGGGACTGTCGAGGAGGTCGACCTCCTTCTCCACCGGATTGATCTGCGTCGCCCCCGATGCGGCCGTATCCATGTCCCGATCCCTCTATTACCCGATGCGCATGCAGCTATCCGAGTTTGACGACGGAACTGTGACAGTCAATGCCGACCATCGCCATCGCCTTCATCCGCCTTGTCTTTTCCCCCGTCTCCATGCCCGATCCGTTCCAGAGCCTCCGCCGCCAGCGCCCGGCTCAGCCGAACGCCGCGGGCGAGCGCCAGCCGGTCCATCGTCTCCACCAGTGCACGGGCCGCCTCCATGGAGCGTTCCATGCGGGCGACGAGATAGGCGATCAGCCGGTCGTCTGGGAAAAGCTGGCGATCGGCGAAAAGTTTCACCAGAAGCCGCGCCACGAGGTCGTCATCCGGCGCGCCGATTTCGACCACGGTCGCGGCCTTGAGCCTCGAGGCGAGATCGGGCAGCTGCACGCCCCAGCGCGATGGCCGGCTGCGGGCGGTGATCATCAGCGCCGTTCCATGTTCGCGCACGCTGTTGATCGTGTGGAACAGGCTCGTCTCGTCGAAGCCGGTGCGGTCGGCATCCTCCAGGAGAACCGGCGCAGAGGCCGCCAGATCGGCGGCGTCGCCGCCGGCCTCGGCGCGGATAGCGCCAGCGCCGCTCGCCTCCGCCCAGATCGCCGCGAGGTGGGACTTGCCCGAGCCCGGCGGGCCGACCAGCACGACGACCGGCGACGGCCAGTCCGGCCAGCGATCGACGATCGCGATCGCCGCGGCGAGCACCGGCGAATCGAGCAGATCCTCGCGGCCGAGCTGTGGCGGATGATCGAGCGCCAGCGGCAATTGTTCGCTGCGCTTCGCCGTCATGTCAGCCGGTCCGGCACATTGGGCGCGGCTTCGATCGTCGTCGGCCGGGTGGTGCCGTTATAGAGGTCGCTGTCGAGATAGCGCGCCAGCGCAAAGCGCACGAGCACGCCCAAAGCGGCCGCTGCCGGCACGGCCACCAGCAGGCCGACGAAGCCGAACAGCGTGCCGAAGGCCAGGAGCGCGAACATGAGCCAGACCGGATGCAGGCCGACACTCGTTCCCACCAGCTTCGGCTGCAGAATATTGCCCTCGAGGAACTGGCCGGAGAAGAAGATGCAGGCGATGAGGATGACCCAGGGGTAATCCGGCCAGAACTGCACCAGTGCCACGCCGACGGCGAGGATCAGCCCGACCATGGAGCCGACATAGGGGATGAAGCTGATCATGCCGGAGAAGAAGCCGATCAACAGGCCGAAATTGAGCCCCGCCAGCGTGAGCCCGATCCCGTAATAGAGCCCGAGGATGAGGCAGAGCGAGCCCTGCCCGCGCACGAACCCGGCGATCGACCCGTCCATATCGGCCGCGATGCGGCGCACATTGCCAAGCTGGCTGCGCGGCACCCAGCTGTCGACCTTGGCGATCATGCGGTCCCAGTCGAGCAGCAGGTAGAAGGCCACGACCGGCGTGACGATGAACAGCGAGATGATGTCGAGCAGCGCGACGCCCGAGTTCCAGAGCTGGGTCACGAGCGTTCCGAGAAAGCTCGCCCCTTGGGTCAGCAGCCGCGAGGAGTTCTGGCGGATTTCCGGGATCTGCCGCTGCAGCCAGTCCGGCAAGAGGTCGGCATGCTCGCTGGCGGCGAAATCCTGCAGGGCCGCGACGTAATCCGGGATCTTGGCGATGAATTGCGAGGCCTGGGTGAAGATGATCGGGATGATGAGGATCAGCGAGGCGGCGAAGAGCACCAGAAAGGAGACGAGGATCAGCACCGTCGCCATCAACCGGCTCAAACCCCGCCGCTCCAGCCAGTCGGCCACCGGATCGAGAAAATAAGCGAGCGCCATGCCGGCGAGGAACGGCAGCAGGATCGAGGAGAAGACATAGAGGAACAGGATGAAGACGGCGAAGAAGCCCAGCCAGAAGAGCACGTGCTGGCGAAAGGTGGAGCCGGAGAAACGCAAGGCCATGGGCAGGCTCCGCCGAGGTTGCAGCCGCGCCTGATGGGCGCGTCGTCAGACGTTCGAGTTCGTGTCGAGATAGGCCGCGCCGCCCGCACGGGTCAAGGGTGTCGGGCGGCGAAGGCGGAAATGCGGCCACGACAGAAGCGCCGGACCTCATTTGCACGTTGACAGCGGTGAAAACCCGGCTTTGCCGCGCTGCGCAAGCTTGCACTTCGCGCGCTTTGATGCCAATCGCAGGCAAACGTGGCCGATCGGAGACTTTCAAGCATGAGCGAGCCGGGCAAGAACGGGCTGACCTACAGCGATGCGGGTGTCGATATCGACGCCGGAAACCTGATGGTCGAGAAGATCAAGCCGCATGTGCGCTCCACCCGCCGGCCGGGCGCGGATGGCGAGATCGGCGGCTTCGGCGGCCTCTTCGACCTCAAGGCTGCGGGGTTCACCGATCCGGTCCTCGTCGCCGCCAATGACGGCGTCGGCACCAAGCTCAAGATCGCCATCGAGGCCGACCGCCATGACACCGTCGGCATCGACCTCGTCGCCATGTGCGTCAACGATCTCGTGGTCCAGGGCGCCGAGCCCCTGTTCTTTCTCGACTATTTCGCCACAGGCAAGCTCGATCCCGACCAGGGCGCGGCGATCGTCGCGGGCATCGCCAGCGGCTGCCGGGAGGCGGGCTGCGCGCTGATCGGCGGTGAAACGGCGGAAATGCCGGGCATGTATTCCGACGGCGATTACGATCTCGCAGGCTTTGCCGTGGGCGCGGCCGAGCGTGGCCAGTTGCTGCCGGCCGGCGATCTCGCCGAGGGCGACGTCATTCTCGGCCTCGCCTCCTCCGGCGTCCATTCCAACGGCTATTCCCTCGTCCGGCGCATCGTCGCCCTGTCCGGCCTTGCCTGGGATGCCCCGGCCCCGTTCGGCGATGGCACGCTGGCCGAGCGGCTGATGACGCCGACGCGCATCTATGTGAAACCGCTCCTCAAGGCGATCCGCGAGACCGGTGCCGTCAAGGCGCTCGCCCACATTACCGGCGGCGGCTTTCCCGAAAACATTCCGCGCGTGCTGCCGAACCATCTCGCCGCCGAGATCGACCTTGCCGCCGTGCCCGTTCCCGCCGTCTTCTCCTGGCTCTCCGCCACCGGCAACGTGGAGGCGAAGGAAATGCTGCGCACCTTCAACTGCGGCGTCGGCATGATCGCCGTCGTGGCGGCGGAGGATGCCGCGCGTGTCGGCGAGATCCTGACCGCAGAGGGCGAAACGGTCTTCACGCTCGGCCGCATGGTCGCCCGGCAAGAGGGCGCGCCGGGCACCCTCTATTCCGGAACGCTGACGCTGTGAGCGGGGCGGGTCAAGGCCCGATCGCCGGGCGCAAGCGCGTCGTCGTCTTCATTTCCGGCAGCGGCTCGAACATGGTCGCCCTGCTGAATACCGCGGAGAAGCCGGATTTCCCGGCCGAGATCATTGGCGTCGTCTCCGACAAGGCCGCGGCCGGCGGTCTGCTCAAGGCGGCGGCGCGCGGCGTTCCGACGGCCGTCTTCGAGCGCAAGGATTTTGCCGACAAGGCCGCGCATGAAGCCGCAATCCTCGCCTATCTCGAAACGCTCTCTCCGGATCTTCTCTGCCTGGCGGGCTATATGCGGCTGTTGAGCGGCGCCTTCATCAAGCGCTTCGAAGGCCGGATCCTCAACATCCACCCCTCCCTGCTCCCCGCTTTCCCCGGCCTGCACACCCACCAGCGCGCGATCGACGCGGGCATGGCGGAGGCCGGCTGCACCGTGCATTTCGTGACGGAAGGCATGGATGAGGGTCCGGTGATCCTGCAGGCCCGCGTACCTGTGCTCCGCGGCGACACGGCCGAGGCACTCGCGGCCCGCGTGCTAGTCGAGGAGCATCGCCTCTATGCAGACGCCTTGGCGCTGGTCGCATCAGGCGCCGTCACCATGGACCGCGCCTGACGGAGACGATCCTGGGCACCCGCAGGAGCACCCAGGTCCGGTTCGTCTATCGGCGCAGGAAATCGAGCAGATCCTGCGTCAGCCGCTCCTTGTGTGAAGCGAACAGGCCGTGCGGGCCGCCGTCATACTCGATCAGAGTCGACCCGGGGATGCCGGCATGCGCCGCGCGCGCTGCGGCGTCGATCGGCACCGTCGCATCGCTGGTGCCGTGGATGATCAGCGTCGGCACGCGGAAATGCGCGAGGTCCGGCCGGAAATCGGTCGTGGCGAAGGCTTCCGCGCAGGCGAGCGTCGGCTTCAGGCCCGCCATCATCGACTGGTTGACCGACCAGTCGATGACCTCGTCGCTGACCGAACCGGTGAAGACGCCGACGCCGTAGAAGCTCTTGAAGAAGCTATGGAAGAAATGCGCCCGATCCTCGAGCATGCCCTTGGTCATGCCGTCGAAGGTCGATTGCGGTGTCCCGTCGGGATTGTCGCTGGTCTGGAGCATATAGGGCACGACGGAGGCGATCAGCGCCGCCTTGGAGACACCACGGCCACCATGGCGGGACATGTAGCGCGCAACCTCGCCGCCGCCCATGGAGAAGCCGAACAGCGCGGCATCCTCAGCCCTGGTGGCCTGCAGCACATCGGCGAGGTCGTCGGCCAGCGTGTCGTAGTCGTAGCCGTCCCAGGGCTGCTCCGACCGGCCGAAGCCGCGCCGGTCGTAGGCGATGGCCCGGAAGCCCTGGTTGGCAGCCGCATAGGCAAAATCGTCCCAGCTGTCCGCCGAAAGCGGCCAGCCATGCAGCAACACCACCGGCCGCCCCTGCCCCCACTCCTTCACATAGAGCTTGGTGCCCGAGCGCGTTTCAATCATGGTCATTGCAAATACCCTTTTCCTGGAAATGTCCTGCCGAAAACGGGCGCGGGAAGAAGATGTTCCTAAATCGTGACCGTACGTCGATTCACGAGTCGGGCGCGCCAGACGGTGTCGAGGCGGCTAGCTCCATCCCGCCGCGATTTTTTGATCAGACAGTTCTGGCGCGACTCTTCTTTTCCGCGCACACTCTAAAAAGCTGCAGATCAAAGGAGAAGAAGCATGTTGGTTCGTTACAAATGGGTGATGGCAGGACCAGGGCCGTCCGAAGCTGTCATCCTCGTCGACACGCTTGCAGGACCAGAGGAAGTCATCGTCGACATGACAATTCTTAAAGAAGGGTCGGTGGACGTCGGCGAAGCAATCACCCGTCGAAACGAGGCGTTCCTCGTCGAATTACCCCGTGAAGCCAGCTCGGGTCGCATGCGTGCCTGGGTGCACGAAGACAATATCATCAAGGATTCAATCGCCGCTTAGTGGAGCAACGAGATGATCCTGATCGATCGGGAAATCCGGATTGCATTGAAAGATCATCTTTTTGAAATTACCCCGTTGCCCGATCTTGAAGTTGCCGTTTCGTCGACGAGCATCGACCTGAAGCTTTCCGACACATTTAAAACGTGGAAAGCGATGCCAGGCATGACAATCAGCCCCGGCAAGTCGGGGTATAGCTACTCGAAGATCTCTGATCTTCAGGAAGGGCATAAAGGTCCCTTCAAACTTGCGCCGGGTGCATTCGTGTTGGCCTGGACACGTGAACGGGTCGTCATCCCGTTCAAATCGCGCCTCGCTGCACGAGTCGAAGGAAAGAGTTCTCTTGCACGCCTAGGCATCAGCATCCATGTCACGGCTCCCGTGATCCATTCCGGATTTACGGGGCAGATCCAGCTGGAAATGTACAACTTCGGACCTTACGAAATCGAACTCACGCCCGAAATGTATGTCTGCCAGCTGGTATTCGAGATGACGACTGGCACGCCGGAACGAGGCTATTCCGGCATCTTTTCGGGGCAGTCGGAGTAAGGCTACCCCCGCAAACTCGCCCGGTTCAGCGCCGCCCATTGCAGCAGCATGATGGTCTTGCCGTCGCAGATCTCACCGGTGGGGATCATGGCCAGCGCCTGGTCGAGGGGGAGTTCGACCACCTCGATGTCCTCGTCTTCCGTCGCCACACCGCCGCCGGTGGCGATGCGGTCGCCGCTTTTAACGGTTGCGGCGTAGAAATGGACGATCTCGGTCACCGCGCCCGGTGACATGAAGGCCTGGAAGAGGTGGCGGACCGCGTCGACCTGGTAGCCGGTTTCCTCCATCACCTCGCGACGGATGGCCTCGGCCGGTTCGTCGCCATCCAGAAGGCCGGCTGGCGTTTCGAGAAGGATGCCGGAGTGGCCGTTCATGAAGGGCGGCACGCGGAACTGGCGCACGAGCACGATGCTGTCGCGCTCGGGATCATAGAGCAGGATCGTCGCGCCGTTGCCGCGGTCATAGGTCTCGCGCTTGAGCTTGCGCGTGCGCCCATCCGTGCCGGTATAGGCAACGGTCACATTGCGCAGGTGATACCAGTTCTTGGACAGCGTCTCGTCCTTGAGAACCTCGACCTTCACGGCATCGAATTTGGTCATTGCGCGGACATGTCCTTCTTCAGCCAGATGTGGTTGTCGTGGAAGGCGGCGCCGCCATAGGGGGCGACAGGATCCGCGCCGGTGAGCACGTTGATTCCTTCGCCGTCGAGATGGGCGCCGTTCGGCCAGAGCCCTTCGGCGATCACCACGCCCCGGCGCGCACCGCCGCCGAGCCGCGCATGCAGCCGGATCTCGCCGCGCTGGTTGCCGAGCTTGACGATATCGCCCTCGAGAATGCCGAGGGCCGCGGCATCCTCCGGATGGATCATCGCTTCCGGCCGGCCTTCGCGACTGACGGAGGACGGGGTTTCAGCAAAGGTCGAATTGAGGAAGGAGCGTGCCGGCGAGGTGGCGAGCCGGAAGGGATGCGCGGCGTCGGCCGCCTCGATCGTTTCCATGTGATCGGGGAAGGCCGGCAGGCTTTCGACCGGGCCAAGCAGGCCGACGGTCTCCGGCGGCCGGTTCGGCGCCGGCGTCGTGCGCCAGTCGGCGCGGAAGCGGAAGCGGCCGTCGGGGTGGCCGAAGCCGTGGATGAAATGCGCCGTCTCGAAATCCGGCTGGACGTCGAGCCACTTCTCCGCCTTCAGCCCATCGAAGCCGATGCCATAGGGCGCGAGGATCGCCTCGATATGCGCCCGCTCGTCGCGCCCGAAGCCCGGCTGATCGGCGACGCCCAGGCGCTTGGCGAGTTCCTCGATCACGAAGAGGTTCGTGCGCACGCTGTCCGGCGGCTCGATCAGTTTCGGGCCGAGCAGCACATGCTGGTGCCCGCCGCCGCGATAGAGATCGTCATGCTCGAGGAACATCGTGGCCGGCAGCACGAGATCGGCGACAAGCGCCGTGTCAGTCATGAACTGTTCGTGCACCGCGACGAAAAGATCGTCCCGCAGGAAACCCTGCTTCACCAGCCGCTGCTCCGGCGCGACGTTCACCGGATTGGTGTTCTGGATCAGCATGGCGGTGACCGGGCCGCCGCCGCGCAGAGCTTGCGCATCGCCGGTCAGCACACGGCCGACCTGCGACTGGTCGAGCATGCGGATCGTGTCGTCGCGCAGCGCCGTGCCGAGCAGCGCCCGCTTGTCGAAGCGGAAGATATCGTTGTTGGAATGGAAGGCGCCACCGCCCTCGTGCTTCCAGGAACCGAGCACGGTCGGCAGGCTTGCCGCCGCGTGAATGGCGGCCGCGCCGTTGCGCTGGCGGGTGAAGCCGTAGCCCAAGCGGAAGAAGCTCCGCGGCGTCGTGCCAACCAGCCGGCCGAAGGCCTCGATCTCCTCGATGGAGAGACCGGTGATTGCGGACGCCCAGGCCGGATCCCGGCTTTTCAGATGCGCTTCCAGCCCCTGCGGGTCATCGGCATGGCTGGCGAGATAGGCTCGGTCGGCATAGCCGTCGCGGAAGGCGATGTGCATTGCGGCGCAGGCAAGCGCCCCATCGGTGCCGGGCCGCAGGATCAGCGCCAGATCCGCCTGCTTCATCGTCGGATTGTCGTAGATGTCGATGACGACGATCTTGGCGCCGCGATCCTTGCGGGCCTTGATGGCGTGGGTCATCACGTTGACCTGGGTGGAGACCGCGTTCGTGCCCCAGATCACCACGCAGTCCGATTTCGCCATTTCGCGCGGGTCCGGTCCGCGCAGCGCGCCGGTCGCCATGGTGAAGCCGGTCCAGGCCGGGTTGGTGCAGATCGAGGAGAAGAAGCCGGAATAGCGCTTGGCATGGCGCAGCCGCTCGATTGAATCGCGCTGCACCTGGCCCATGGTGCCGGCATAGAAATAGGGCCAGACCGCCTCGCTGCCGTGCCGGGCTTCCGCCTTCAGGAAGGCCTCGGCCACGAGGTCGAGCGCATCGTCCCAGCCGATCTCCTGCCAGTCGCCGCCGCCCTTGGCGCCGATGCGCCGCTTCGGCTGCAGAAGCCGGGCGGGATGATAGATCCGCTCCGTATAGCGGGCGACCTTGGCGCAGATGACGCCGGCCGTATAGCTGTTGTCGGCCGCGCCCCGCAGGCGGCCGATCCGGCCGTCCTGCGTGAGCTCCACTTCCAGTGCGCAGGCCGAGGGACAATCATGCGGACAGACGGAGGCCGCGTAGCGGGCCGTGCCGCGGGCCGGCTTTTCGGAGATGATGGGGGTCGCAACAGTCATGCGGTTTCTATAGGACAGGCGATCAAGCCCCGGAAGCGCGTTTCCGGATGCATCTCAAGTTTTCATCAACGCCATTCAAGAGACCGATGAATTACAGGCATATCTATCACGCGGGCAATGTGGCGGACGTGCTCAAGCATGCGGTCCTCGCCCGGCTGGTCACCTATCTCAAGCAGAAGGACAAGGCCTTCCGGGTGCTCGACACCCATGCCGGCATCGGCCTTTACGACCTGTCCTCCGAGGAAGCGCAGAAGACAGGCGAATGGCGCGACGGGATCGGCCGGCTGCTCGACGTGCCGATTCCCGACGCCGTCGCCTCCCTGCTCGCCCCCTATCTCGATGCCGTTGCGGAGCTGAACCCCGAGGGCGGCGTGCGTTTCTATCCGGGCTCGCCCAAACTCGCCCGCATGCTCCTTCGGCCGCAGGACCGGTTGGCGGCGATGGAGCTGCATCCGGACGATTTCGCCACCCTGCACCGGCTGTTCGACGGCGATTATCAGAGCCGCATCACCGAACTCGACGGCTGGCTGGCGCTCGGTGCCCACTTGCCGCCCAAGGAGAAGCGCGGGCTGGTGCTGGTCGATCCGCCCTTCGAGCAGGAAAACGACTATGCCCGCATGGCCCGCCATCTCGCCAAGGCCTATCGCCGCTTCCCCGGCGGCCTGTACTGCCTCTGGTATCCGTTGAAGCGCGGTGCGCCGATCGAGGACTTCCACGAGAGCCTCAAGGCGCTCGGCATTCCGAAGATGCTCTGTGCCGAACTCAGCCTGCGCAGCGATAGGGAGACGACCGGGCTTTCCGGCTCCGGGCTGATCCTCGTCAACCCGCCCTTCACGCTGAAGGACGAGCTCTCGCGCCTCCTGCCTTTCCTGAAAGAACGCCTGGCGCAGGATCGTTTTGCGGGGACGCGGCTGTTCTGGCTGTCGGGCGAAACAGTGGCGCCGCGCGCGGATGAGGCTTGACGGCACGCCGGCCACCGACGCAGAGTCCAGCCACACGCAAAGACATCGCGGCGTCAGCGAAGAAGGATCGAGGCCTGGCCATGACCGGATGGATATCGTCTCTGGTGGGGGCGCTGCTCGGCGTCGCGTCCGTCACCTCCGCCTTCGCGGCCGATCTCGGTCCGGCGGCTCCGGCCTACCGGGTGGTGCCGGGCAAGGCCGCATCCGGCGCCTGCGCAGATCCGTCCGTCCTGTCCACGATCGTCACTCGCTTCGACTATACGGCGGCCAACGCGCTGCGCTCCGATATCGCCATTGTCGAGATCCGCGACATGCATCTGCGCCGCGCGCAGCGCAAGGACAAGCTTCATCTGGTCGGCCGGCAATGGTGCGGTGCGGCAGCGCTGACCAGCGACGGCGTCGTGCGGCCCATGTGGTATCTGATCGAAAGCGACTGGGCCTTCGCCGGCACCGGCTCGAAGACCGAATATTGCCTTCTGGGCCTCGACCCTGGCTATGTCTATGGCGCGCACTGCGCCTCGCTGCAGTGAGGTCCGTGCGCGGCGCGCTTGCCGCGCTTGCACTGCTGGTCTCCTCCGTGCCGCCGGCAGCCTCGCAGACGCCGATCTTCGGCAGCGGGCGGGCAGAGCGTGCCCCGCAGGCGGACCACGCCGCCTCCGCCTTCGATTTCTACGTCCTGTCGCTCTCCTGGTCGCCCAGCTGGTGCGCCGAGAACGACCGCGGGGCGCGCACGGCCCAGTGCCGCAAGGCCCATGGCTTCATCGTCCACGGTCTGTGGCCGCAGGCGGAAAGCGGCTTTCCGCAATTTTGCCGCAGCTCCGAGCCGGCCCGCGTGCCGGAGCGGCTGGGGCGCAGCCTCTTCGACCTCATGCCGTCGATGGGGTTGATCGGCCACCAGTGGCGCAAGCATGGCACCTGCTCGGGCCTGTCGCAGGCCGATTATTTTCAGACGCTGCGTGCCGCCCGTGAACGCATCACCCTCCCGCCGGCCCTCAACGATGCGGAGGAGCGCCTGACGCCCGCCGCCATCGAGCGCCTGCTGACGGAGGCCAATCCAGGGCTCACGCCGGATGGCCTGGCGGTGACCTGCGACGGTGGGAAACTCGATGAAGTGAGGATCTGCCTGACCAAGGATCTCGACTTCCGCGCCTGCCGCGAGGTGGACCGCGCCGGGTGCCGCGCCCGCACACTCACCATTCCCTCCTCCCGCTGACCGCGATCAAAGGGCCCGCCGATGAAGCTGCATTATTCCCCCGCCTCCCCCTATTCCACCAAGGCCCGCATGGCGGCTCATTATGCCGGCGTGGCGGTGGAGAACGTCCTGACGGACACGACCTCCAACCCGCCGGATCTGATCGCCAGCAACCCGCTCGGCAAGATCCCGACCTTGGTGCTGGACGATGGGCGGGCGATCTATGACAGCAGCGTCATCACCCGCTTCCTGGATCGCGAGAGCGGCGGCAAGCTGATGCCGCGCAATGCCGAAAAGCGGCTCGACGCGGAGATCCTCGAGGCGCTGTGCGACGGGATCTGCGACAGCCTGCTTGCGGTCGTCTACGAGAAACGCTTCCACCCGCCGGAAAAGGTGCATCAGCCCTGGATCGACCGGCAATGGGAAAAGGTCAGCCGCGGCCTCGACCATCTGGAGGCCCATCTGCCGAAAATCGGCACGCGCCTGCACGCCGGCCACTTCGCGCTCGCCGCCATGCTGCGCTACATAGAACTGCGCTTCGAAGGCGAATGGCAGGCGGGACGACCGAAGCTCGCCAAATGGCCGAAGAAATTCGAGAAGCATTTCCCGGACTACAGCCTGTTCAAGGCTTGAAAGCGTCTCGGCACGGACGCGAAAACGCCGCCCGCGGCGGGAGCCGGGGCGGCGTTGTTCTGTCTTGCGACGGTGGCTTGCTTAGAACTTCACGCCCATGCCGACCTTGACGCTGTGTTCGTCATAGCCGGAGGAGAAGTTGCGGCCGGGGACGTCGAAGCTCTTGGAGCCGTAGTCGGTGTAGCGGTACTCGACGCGGGCCGTGATGTTGTCGGTGACGAAGGCTTCCGCACCGCCGCCGGCCGTCCAGCCGATTGCAGTCTTGCTGTCGGAACCGCCATTCTGGCGAGCCTTGATGTCGGCAGCGGCAACACCGGCGGTGCCGTAGACGAGAACCGGGTTCAGGTCATAGCCGACGCGGGCACGCAGCGAGCCGTTGACGCCCTGCTTCATCGAGCGAGCATCGCCGTCGACATCCGTATCCTGGTAGTTGATGTCGGTTTCGGCACCGTAGACGATCTGGCCGTTCTGCATGTTGTAGCCGGTGTAGAGACCGCCGCCGAAGCCGGCCGCCGTGCGGTCGCCCGTGGCCTTGAACTCGCCGTGGTTCCAGTTGGCCGTACCACCGACATAGGCGCCAGACCAGTTCTTGACGACCGGCTCGCTGTAGGCGGCAGCCGGAGCGGCCGGCACTTCGTCGATCGCATCGGCGGCCTGTGCGGCCGAGAAGGCGGCGAACGACATGGCGGATGCCATGAGAGTGGTGATGAGAGTACGCATACTAAGTCTCCTTATCATTCCGAAACCAGGTCGCGGCGCGGCGTCCCTTTCCGGGGCACCGGCAAAATTGAAATCAACCCTGCCCGGTTGAGTTGGAAATTGCTGTCCAAATGCGGATTTCCAAGAGCCGAATTGTGAAATGATTGAGGCAGAGACATGGCTGAAAAACGATGTTGCTGCACCGCCACAGGCAGTTTGTTAACCATGGCACGCGTTACTTGCATGGTTACTTTGTTTCGCTTGGAAAACGCTGAATTCGGTACACTTTCTTCACAGCTTGGTAACGTTTCGTCAGCCGGCTTTTGCTGCAGGCGCGCGGCGCCTATATGCTCACGCATCACCCACCCGAATCTTTCGAAGAGGGAGACTGCGTGCGACACCCCCTAAAAACAGCGCTGGTGACCGGCGGCGCCCGCCGCATCGGCCGCGCCATCGTCGAGGATCTGGCCAGCCATGGTTTCGCCGTGGCGATCCATGCCCACGGCTCCACGGGCGAGGCCGAGGCGCTGGCTGCGACGATCCGCGACCGGGGCGGCCGCGCGGCCGCTGTCGGTGGCGATCTGGCGAATGTTGCGGCCCTGCCCGGTCTCATGGCGGCCGCAGCTTCGGCGCTCGGGCCGATCGGGCTGCTGGTCAACAATGCCTCGGTCTTTGCCAAGGATAGCCTCGACGCCTTCGATGAGACCGTCTGGGACCGTCACTTCGCCCTGCATGTCAAAGCGCCGTCCGTGCTGACGGGTCTCTTCGCCGCGCAGTTGCCAAATGATGCGGCGGGGCTCGTGGTCAATATGATCGACCAGCGCGTCTGGGCTCCCAATCCGAGATTTTATTCCTATATGCTGTCCAAGTCCGCGCTTCTGACGGCGACGGTGACCATGGCGCAGGCGCTGGCACCGGCGATCCGCGTCAACGGCATCGGCCCGGGGCCGACCCTGCCGAACGAGCGCCAGAGCGAGGACGACTTTCGGGCGCAGATCGACGCGCTGATCCTCAAACTGGGCCCCGGGCTCGAGGATTTCGGCCGCACGATCCGCTACCTGTTCGACACGCCGTCGATCACCGGTCAGATGATCGCGCTCGATGGCGGGCAGCATCTGGCGTGGGAAACGCCGGATCTCCTGGAGATTGTGGAATGAACGGACGAACGCCGGATGACGGCGGCATTGTGTATGACGAGACGGCACTCGACGACGAGGACGATGCGCTGGACGGCGCCGAGAGCGCGGAAAGCGCCGCCCCTGCCTTGCCGATCGACTGGGCGGAGACCGCGCCGGTGCCCGACGGGCTGCGCGGCGCGCCGCTGATCCAGGCCTATGTGAAGCATCTGCCGAACAATCCCGGCGTCTACCGCATGTTCAACGAGGCGGGCGACGTGCTTTACGTCGGCAAGGCCCGCAGCCTGAAGAAGCGGGTGAGCAATTACGCGCAAGGGCGCGGCCATTCCAACCGCATCGCCCGGATGATCCGCGAGACCGCGAACATGGAGTTCGTGACGACGCGCACCGAGATCGAAGCGCTGCTGCTGGAAGCGAACCTGATTAAGCGCCTTCGGCCGCGCTACAATGTGCTGCTGCGCGACGACAAGTCCTTTCCCTATATCTTGATCACCGGCGACAGCCGGGCGCCGGCGCTCTACAAGCATCGCGGTGCGCGCAGCCGCAAGGGGCAGTATTTCGGGCCCTTCGCCTCGGCCGGCGCCGTCGGGCGCACGATCAATTCGCTGCAGCGCGCCTTCCTGCTGCGCACCTGCACAGACAGCGTCTTCGAAAGCCGCACCCGCCCCTGCCTCTTGCATCAGATCAAGCGCTGCTCCGGCCCCTGCACCCGCGAGGTGAGCGACGAGGACTATGCCGAGCTGGTTTCGGAGGCGAAGGACTTTTTGTCGGGCAAGAGCCAGGCCGTGAAGGCGACCATTGCCAAGGCGATGAGCGAGGCATCGGAGGACCTCGATTTCGAACGCGCCGCACTCTATCGCGACCGGCTGGCCTCGCTTAGCCATGTCCAGGCACATCAGGGCATCAATCCGTCCGGCGTCGAGGAGGCGGATGTCTTCGCCATCCACCACGAGGGCGGCGTGTCCTGTATCCAGGTTTTCTTCTTCCGCACCGGGCAGAACTGGGGCAACCGCGCCTATTTCCCCAAGGCCGATCCGACGCTGACGCCGCAGGAGGTGCTCTCCGCCTTCCTCGCGCAGTTTTACGACGACAAGCCCTGCCCCCGGCAGATCCTGCTCGGCGATACGGTCGAGGAGCAGGAGCTGCTGGCCCAAGCGCTGAGCGAGAAATCCGGCTTCAAGGTAATGATTCTGACGCCCCAGCGCGGCGAGAAGAAGGATCTGGTCGATCATGCGGTTGCCAATGCCCGCGAGGCGCATGGCCGCAAGCTCGCCGAAACCGCCTCGCAGGCGCGCCTGCTCGAAGGTTTCGCCGCAACCTTCTCGCTCGATCGCGTGCCGCGGCGGATCGAGATCTACGACAACTCGCACATCATGGGCACCAATGCGGTGGGCGGCATGGTGGTGGCGGGGCCGGAGGGTTTCGCCAAGGCGCATTACCGCAAGTTCAACATCAAATCGACCGACATCACGCCCGGCGACGACTTTGGCATGATGCGCGAAGTGATGACGCGGCGCTTCACGCGGCTCCTGAAGGAAGAGGGCAAGCCCGACCGCAGCGCCGAACCGGCCGAGGATGCCGCCTTCCCCGCCTGGCCGGACGTGATCCTGATCGACGGCGGCCAGGGCCAGATGACCGCGGTGCGGGCGATTCTCAAGGAGCTCGACATCGAGGACTGCGTGGTGGCGATCGGCGTCGCCAAGGGCGTCGACCGCGATGCGGGGCGCGAGCGCTTCTTCCCGCCGGGCGGGCGCGAGGGCTTCTCCCTGCCGCCGCGCGACCCGGTTCTCTACTTCATCCAGCGCATGCGCGACGAGGCGCACCGCTTCGCCATCGGCTCGCACCGGGCGCGGCGCAAGAAGGAAATGGTCAAGAGCCCGCTCGACGAGATCGCCGGCATCGGGCCGACGCGGAAACGTGCGCTCCTGCATCACTTCGGCACCGCCAAGGCCGTCTCCCGCGCCGGCATCAACGATCTGATTTCGGTCGAAGGGATTTCGGAAGCCGTGGCGCGCCTGGTCTATGATCACTTCCACGAGGACGGGGCGAAGCCGCGCTGAGCGCGATGTCCTTTCAGGCCTCCGCCTCGCCTTCCGAGCCGGCCGCGTGGAAGCGGGCTTCGAACTCGCGGCGCAGCTCCCGCCTCGCCTCGGCGGCGCGCAGCCGGCGTTCGCCGACCGGCGTCGTCGGCACATGGCGCGGAACCGCGGTCGGCCGTCCCTCCTCGTCCACCGCCACCATGGTGAAGTAGCAGGAATTGGTGTGGCGGCGGGCGCCGGTGCGGATGTTCTCCGCCTCGACCCGAATGCCGACCTCCATCGACGTGCGGCCGGCATAGTTGATCGCTGCGCGGAAGGTCACCAGCTCGCCGACGAGGATCGGCTGGCGGAAGACGACCTGATCGACCGACAGGGTCACCGCATAGCGGGTGGAAAATCGCGAGGCACAGGAGAAGGCAACCCGATCGAGCAGATTCAGAAGCGCGCCGCCATGCACCTTGCCGGAAAAATTGGCCATGTCCGGCGTCATCAGCACGACCATTTCGAGCTCGCTCGACTCGTGTCCCCGATCCATCGCCTGCCCCCTTTGTTCCGCTCCGGTGCCGGGAGGATAGGCAGCCGTCGCGAAACCGCAACAGCGAAAGCGCAGACTTGCTAAAACGCCGTCACGGCCGCGCCTTGCACGCGGTCCGCCGTCGCCGGAAGGGCCAAGAATGTCGCCTTGGTTCAGGGCATGTTCAGATCAATTCCGCCACAATTCCAGCCCATCGCAGAAAAAGCGGTTGACCGAGCTGCCCTCAACGTCGTTCATCGCCTCTCGAAACGCCAGAGATCCCGTCGCCATGCGCAGAGTGCCCGTCGCCTACAATATTCCCAACCTTCTGACCTATGGGCGCATTCTTGCCGTGCCGCTGATCGTGCTCTGCTTCTTCATCGAGGGGAAGCTGCAGAGTTCGGACTTCGCCCGCTGGACCGCCTTCGTCTTGTTCGTGGTCGCGTCGATCACCGACTATCTGGACGGCTATCTCGCGCGCATCTGGAACCAGACGTCCAATATCGGGCGCATGCTCGACCCGATCGCCGACAAGCTGCTGGTCGCCTCTGTGCTGCTCCTGATGGCCGCCGACCGAACCATTGCCGGGTGGACGATCTGGGCAGCGATCATCATCCTCTGCCGCGAGATCCTGGTCTCGGGCCTGCGCGAATATCTGGCGGCGCTGAAGGTCAGCGTGCCGGTGACGCGGATCGCCAAATGGAAGACTGCGGTGCAGATGGTCGCAATCGCGCTCCTGCTCGTCGGCCCCGCGCTTGACAACATTCCGCCGGAAGCCACCGAGATCGGCCTTGCCACCAGCCTCGGCATCGCCCTGCTCTGGGTGGCGGCGCTCATCACCATGTATACCGGCTATGATTACTTCCGCGCCGGGCTGAAACATATCGTGGATGAATGAGATGGTGAAACTGGTCTATTTTGCCTGGGTGCGCGAGAAGATCGGCGTCAGCGATGAAGAGATCGAGCTCCCCGAGGGTGTCACGACGGCAGGCGATCTGATCCGCCACCTGAAGACGCTGGACGAGGCCCATGCGCTGGCGCTCGAACACGAAACGGCGATCCGCGTCGCGGTCGACCAGGAGCATGTCGAGCATGACGAGCCGATCGGACACCCGCGCGAGATCGCGCTGTTTCCGCCGATGACCGGCGGCTGAGGCGATGGCCGACGCCCGCATCACCGTTCGCGTCCAGCCCGAGGATTTCGACTTGGCTGCCGAGCTCGACGCCCTGTCGGCAGGACGGCGTGACATTGGCGGGCTTGCCAGTTTCGTCGGCCTTTGCCGCGATGAGGGCGGCCGGCTTGCCGCGCTCGAGCTGGAGCACTATCCCGGCATGGCCGAGGCCGAAATCCGCCGCATCTGCGTGCAGGCGGTGCAGCGCTTCTCCCTGAACGGCCTGATTGCCATCCACCGCCATGGCCGCATCGCGCCGGGCGGGCGGATCGTGCTGGTGGCCGCCGCGGCGCCACACCGCCAGGCCGCCTTCGACGGCGCAGCCTTCGTCATGGACTACCTCAAGACCTCCGCCCCCTTCTGGAAGAAGGAGCACGCGCTGGACGGCACCGCCGGCCAATGGGTCAGCGCCAAGGACGCCGACGACCGCGCCCGGGAGAAATGGGCGGAGAAGGGCTGAGCTCTGCCCTGTCTGCAAGCGGCAGCGCCTCACGCCCCTGCCCGCTCGCGCCGGGAGAGGATCAGGAGGAGGACGAGGGCGGAGAGGATGGCCGGGTCGCGCCAGAGGTTCTGCCCGTAGCCGCTCCACAGCGTTTCGGCGAGAGCGACACCGGCGGCACCCGCCGCCGCCCGCCAGGGCGTCTCATGCCCGCCGGCGGCGGCGATCACCACCACCTTCAGCCCCGTGACCAGCCCGGCTCCGAAGTCCATCGTTCCATAGGCCGCCGTGGCGACAAGGCCGCAGAGGCCGGCCATGGCGCTTCCCATGACGGCTGCAACCAGCATGACGCCATCCGCATCGACGCCGCACAGCCTTGCGGCCAGCGGATCCTGCGAGACGGCCTGCCAGATCCGGCCGATGCGGCTTGCCCGTCGCACGGCTTCCAGCACCAGGATCAGCGACAGGAGGAGCGCGCTGTTTGAGAGTTGCAGTCGGGTCAACGTCACACCGAACCCGGCCTCTTCGAGGAACACGACCGGCTCGGCGAGGAGCGGCGGAAGCCAGAGGCTGTGGCTCTCCATGGCAAGCCGCCCGGTCTCACCCAGAAGGATCATTACCGCGAGCCCGCCGATGAGGCCGGCATAGGGTGCGCCGTGGCGGAGCGGCGGCATGATCACACGCGCGACGACGACACCGGCCGCAAGCGCGGCGAGAAAGCCGAGTGCAGCGCCGAGCGCAAGTGCGGCAGGGAGAATGAGATAGAGCCGGTTCCAGCCCCAATCGGTAGCGACGAGCCCGATCTGCCCGGCAAAGGCGAACAGGGCGCCATAGGCGAGATCGGGCCGGCGCGTAAGCCCGAAGAGCAGCGCATAACCATAGCTGAGCGCGGCATAGAGCGCGGCCAGCGGTACGGCGTTGGCAATCTGTTGTGCGAGATAGGCCATTCTCCCCTCCCGCCACCAATCTAACTGGCAAAACTGATTTTGCCAGTTATAATCGCCGGATGGTTTTTTCCTGGACCCCTCACCGCTTCTCCGGCGGCGCGCTCGCCTTCGATCTCGCCAACAGCGTGATCCTGCGCTTCGATCCGGCCCGGCGTGTCGACCGCTTCGCCGACCCCGAGGCGCTCGATGCCTTTGCGGCCGCTGCGGCACGGCTGAGCGCCGACGCGCCGCTGCTGTCCGGCCTGCAGCCGACGGCGCCGGACAACCGCCCTCGTCTTATCGCGCTGCGCGAAAGCATCGATGTCTTCTTCCGAAGCCGGGTTCTGGGAGAGGAAAACCGGACGCAGCTTGCGTCGCTGCTGGATGCGGCGTCCCATGCGCTGCGCCATGCGCCGAGTGAAAAGGCGCTGGAGGCGCAGAGCGCCTACTCGGCCATGCGCCTGCTCTCGGACCCCGCCTCGGAGCGCACGAAGATCTGCGGCCAGTGCGGCTGGCTCTTTCTCGACCGCTCCAGAAACAGGACTCGTTTCTGGTGCGACATGGCGGTGTGCGGCAACCGGGCGAAGGCCAGCCGCCACTACCAGCGCCGGCGGGCCGCGGAAGTGCCATGAACCACTTCCCCCGCCTCCTGCTGCTGCTCACCCTCGCCGCGGCCCTTCCCGGATGCCAGCGGCAGGAGGAGGCCGGGCCGCTCGTCCTGTCGGGACGGCTTTTCGTCTTCAACTATCGTGTGGCGATCGCCACCTATCTCGTCACGCTCAGCCGCAGCGCCGCCCTGCCGGAGGGCAGCATCATCGAGGCAACCTTCGAAAATCCGCAAAAGGGCGCACCGCTCGTGCTGCGCCAAAAGGTCTTCCCCGTCGAAACCCGCATCACGCTGCAGAGCCCACCGGTGCACTGCGTGGTCAAGGACCGGCCCTACGCCGTCAGCATCCGGCTCTTCGCCGCAGACGGCCGCCTCCTCCAGAGCCTGGAGACGACGGTAACCTCCAGCGACGACCAGACGATCCTGCCGGCCAAGCCGCTGGTGGTCGGCCCGCTCTATGCGCCGAATCCGGATGTGTTTCGCGGCGACGGCTCCACGGATTTTACACCGGAGCGGGCCTGCCCGACATGAAAAAGACCGGAGCATCGCTGCCCCGGTCTCGCACTGTCCGTCCTGCTCTGGACGATCAGCCGACGATTTCGGTGTCGGAGAACCAGTACTTGATTTCCTGGGCAGCGGTTTCCGGCGCATCCGAGCCGTGAACCGAGTTCTCGCCGATCGACAGCGCATGCGTCTTGCGGATCGTGCCTTCATCGGCGTTTGCCGGGTTGGTGGCGCCCATGATTTCGCGGTTCTTGAGGATGGCGTTCTCGCCTTCCAGGACCTGGACGATGGTCGGGCCGGAGGTCATGCCTTCAACCAGCTCGCCGAAGAAGGGGCGTTCCTTGTGGACGGCGTAGAAGCCTTCCGCTTCGCGCTTGCTCATCCAGACACGCTTGGACGCAACGACGCGCAGGCCGGCATCCTCGATCATCTTGGTGATCGCGCCGGTCAGGTTGCGCTTGGTGGCATCCGGCTTGATCATCGAAAAAGTGCGTTCGATCGCCATGTGTAAAGTCCTCGGCTTGAGATCCCGCGGCTGCGGGGTTTCGTCAGGGGTTTGGCGGTTCCTTAACTGCCAATGCCCGGCAAAACAAGGGGTGGCGCGCGCCTCCGGCCGACACCCGCAGGCCGAAGCGCGATCGATCACCGAATTTCATGCGCGCCATCGCACCGCCACGCGCCGGCAGCTGATAGTCTTGCACCGAGGCCGCGGCTCCTTGCCGACGGCATGCCGATGCGCAGGAAGGAGAGGCCATGAGCCTGCACACCCATTTCACCCAGTTTGCCGCCTACAATGCCTGGGCGAACCGGCAGGTCTACGAGGCCGCCGCAAGGCTGAGCGACGAGGCCTACCGCCGGCCGGTCGGCGCTTTCTTCGGCTCGCTCCATCGCACGCTCAACCATATTCTCGCGGCCGACCGGATCTGGATGGCGCGATTCGTCGGAGCGGGGCCGGCGCCGGATCGGCTCGATGCCGAACAGGCCGCAACGCTTTCGCAGCTGACGGCGGAACGCCAGGCCGAGGATGACCGCATCCGCCGCTACATCGCCTCGCTCGACGACGCTGCGCTTGCCGGCTCCATCACCTACAGGCCGATCACCCTGCCCGAGCCGGTCACCCAGCCGCTGTCCGGCGGGCTTGCCCACTTCTTCAACCACCAGACCCATCATCGCGGCCAGTGCCACATGATCCTGACCGTGCTCGGCCAGCCGAGCCTCGCGCTTGACCTCGCCTGGTTCCAGCGCATGCCGGAGGCGCAGGCTGCGTCGCGGGCTTGATTCTTCAGTTAAGCCTTGGGAAATATTCAAGGAGCAAGATGGAGGAAGGGTCCTGATTCTGCCCTACGCGGCAGGAAGACAAAGGGCAATGCAGGCGAAGGGAGAGGTGTGTGGTGGAGTTGGAGTCCGGCGGCAGCGCTGCGGCCGGTACGATGCGCAAGATCTGCCGGGTGATGATGGAACGTGGGATCTCGGCCCTGCCGCGCAACTACGAACTGCTGTTCGAGGCTCTCTCGGGTCGTCGCCCGGACCTGCTGCGCGATCTGGCGGCACTCGGCAGCGAGCCCGAGCAGCGGCTGCTCGACGAGCTGGGTCTCCGCCACCGCCTGCCGGGCCATCTCGCCTTACAGCTCAACCGCATCCACAAGCTGGCGCACGAATCGCTCGTTGCCCTTGAACAGCCGGTCATGGACCTCGGCGCCGTCAACGCGCTGATGACGACGCGGCTCGAGGATCTCTGGGACCGGATTGCCGAGGCGCCGCTGGCCGCTACCGATTTCGCCGAGGAGACCCGGGCGCTGCGCGAGGTCGTGGCGCAGCTCCGGCGCAAGGAGAAGCAGATCAGCGCCACGGTCTGCGAGACCCGCGAGACCCTGAAGGTTGCAGCACGCGAGATCGAGGAAAGCCGCAAGAGCGGCAATGTCGACCGCTCGACCGGGCTCGGCAACCGCGCGGCGCTCGCCGAGCGGCTCGAGGCGCTCTACGCTGCGCGCGAAGCGACGGAGTCCTCCACCGCGCTGGTGATGATCGTGGTGGAGAAGCTGCACATGCTGGGCGAAACCTATGGCCCGGCGGTCGCCGAGAAGGCCGTGAAGAAGGTGACCGCTGCGCTGCGCAAGAGCGTCAAGCGCAGGGACTTCACCGCCCGCATCGGTCCCGATGAGTTCGCCTTCCTGTTCTACGAGGTCGATGCCCAGGCGGCACAGACGATCACCGCGCGGCTGCGCGACCAGATCCAGTCGCTCGAAATCCGCCTGCCCGACCGCGATTTTTCCGGCCTGCGCCTCGGCCTGTCCGCCGGCATCGCGCTGTCGAGCGAGGCGCGCGACGCGACGGACCTTGTCGATCGCGCCAACCTGGCCTTGAAGGCGGTGCGCGAGGGCGGGCGGCAGGGCATCCTCCTGTGCACGCCGCGCATGGGCGCGCAATTGAACACCCGGCGGGAGAAGCGCCCGCCGGCGGCGCCGGCGCTGAAGACCCCGCGCGTCAGCGCCGCCTGAGCCACGCCGCCACCGGGCCGCCGGGAGGCTCGTGTCCGCCCCAGGCCTGCTTGCCTTCCGCCGGCAGTTCGGCCAAAACGCAGGCCATGATCACCATCACCGCCCTTTCCGCCCGCATTGCCGGGCGCCTGCTGATCGACGATGCCAGCCTGTCGCTGCCGGAAGGCACGAAGGCGGGCCTGGTCGGGCGCAACGGCGCCGGCAAGTCGACGCTGTTCCGCATCCTGACCGGCGAGATGGACAGCGAGACGGGGTCCGTCTCCCTGCCCCGCCAGGCGCGCATCGGCCAGGTGGCGCAGGAGGCGCCGGGCACGGAAGAGCCGCTGATCGAGATCGTGCTCAAGGCCGACAAGGAGCGCGAGGCGCTGCTGCACGAGGCCGAAACGGCGCAGGATCCGCATAGGATTGCCGAGATCCAGACCCGCCTTGCCTTTATCCAGGCCCACTCCGCCGAAGCGCGGGCGGCGGCCATCCTCGCCGGCCTCGGCTTCGACCATGAGGCGCAGAAGCGGCCGGCTTCCTCCTTTTCCGGCGGCTGGCGCATGCGCGTGGCGCTGGCGGCCGTGCTGTTCTCCGAGCCCGACCTGTTGCTGCTCGACGAGCCGACCAACTATCTCGATCTCGAAGGCACGCTGTGGCTAGAGGACTATATCCGCCGCTATCCGCATACCGTCATCATCATCAGCCACGACCGCGATCTCTTGAACACCGCGGTCAATGCCATCGTCCATCTCGACCAGAAGAAGCTGACCTTCTACCGCGGCGGCTATGACCAGTTCGAGCGCCAGCGTGCCGAGGCGATCGAGCTGCAGGTGAAGGCCAAGGCCAAGAACGAGGCGGCGCGCAAGCACCTGCAATCCTTCATCGACCGCTTCAAGGCCAAGGCCACCAAGGCCCGCCAGGCGCAGAGCCGCGTCAAGGCGCTCGAACGCATGGGAACCGTCGCCGCCGTCGTCGAAGACCATGTGCAGCCGATCACCTTCCCAGAGCCCGAGAAGCAGCCCGCCTCGCCGATCGTGCAGCTGCGCGGCGCCACGGTCGGCTATGAGCCGGGCAAGCCGATCCTGAAGAACATCACGCTTCGGATCGACAATGACGACCGCATCGCCCTCCTGGGGTCGAACGGAAACGGCAAGTCGACCTTTGCCAAGTTCATCTCCGGCCGGCTGGAGGCGCAGGGCGGCGAAATCCTGCTGGCGCCGAACCTGAAGATCGGCTTCTTCGCCCAGCATCAGCTGGACGACCTCATCCCGAACGAGACGCCCGTCGATCATGTCCGCCGGCTGATGCCGGGCGCAGGCGAGGCGCAGGTGCGCGCCCGCGTCGCCCAGATGGGGCTTGCGACGGAAAAGATGAACACGGCGGCGAAGGATCTTTCCGGCGGGGAGAAGGCAAGGCTTCTGATGGGACTCGCCGCCTTCCACCAGCCGAACCTCCTGATCCTCGACGAGCCGACCAACCATCTCGACATCGACAGCCGCCGCGCCCTCATCGAGGCGCTGAACGAGTATGACGGCGCGGTGATCCTCATCTCGCACGACCGTCACCTGATCGAGGCGACCGTCGACCGCCTCTGGCTCGTGAACGGCGGCACGGTTTCGAACTTCGACGGCGACATGGAGGAGTATCGCAGCCTCATCGTGTCCTCGGCGCGCAAGAAGGACGAGAAACCGGCGCAGACCGACGAACCGGCCTCGAGGGCGGAACAGCGCAAGGCCAATGCGGAACGGCGCGCCCAGCTTGCGCCGCTGCGCAAGAAGATCAATGAAATCGAATCCCTGACTGCGAAGCTTGAAAAACAGATTCAGGGGCTTGATGTGGAACTTGCAGATCCGCAGCTCTACGAGAAGGCGCCCGCCAAGGCGGCCGAGAAGGTTCGCCAGCGCGGCGAGGCGGCCGCCAGGCTCTCCGAGGCCGAGGAACAATGGCTGTCGCTGTCGTCGGAGTATGAAGAGGCCATGGCGGACTGAGGACGACGCCCTGTCCTCATTCGCGCACGCGGCGCCTTCCCCTTACGCTTCCTGCCCGAGCGTGCGCGTGATCACGGCATGGAAATGATGGCGCAATTCGAGATTGGGCATCAGGCCGGCCTGATGCGCCTCGCGATAGACAGTGCGCGACACGTCGAAGGACGCACTCCAGAGAATGAGGCTCGACAGGATCGCAATGAGATAGATCTGAACCTTCATGCGATCGAGACTTTGCCGCGAATGCGGCCAAGATGCGGCAGCCGCAATCACGTTTCGTGCAGGCTCATCAGGAAAGCCCGCCGCCCCGCTTGGTCGGGCTGCTACCGCCCCGTCCCCACCCCTTCATTGCTGCGGCCGCCGCGCGCATTGGGCTTGGAATCGTCCTGCTGGTTGATACCGTAGTTGCTGCCCTGGTACTGGTTGCCACCGACGCATCCGGCGAGCATCAGGCCGCACAGCGCGCACACGGCGGTCATTCTCAAAGCTTTGGTCACGATTGTCTCCTGTGAGTGTCCGCAGATCTTCCTCTAACGCCGGAGGGGCCGGATGCGATGCATCGGCTGTGGAACGGAACGGAATCGCACGCGTCCGCGATCATAGGAATTGACTCCTGACATCGACAGAACATAGTGAGAACAATCCGGTCGGGTTCTGACTCGCGGAGTGAAAGACCCAGACGACACGCGCCTTGCGCGTGAAGGATTGCTCATGACCGGCGTGCTCGACAGTCTCGGCAAAGCTGCCCGCCACAACTATATCCTGATCGCCGAATGCCGCGGCATGGGCCAGCCCTGCGGCCGCCGCTCGAGCTTCCTGCCCGGCGACCTCGCCGAGATCTACGGCGCCGGCCGCGACCCGCACCGCCTGCGCTTCCACTGCTCCGAATGCGGCTCCAAGCGGGTCAAGATCATCCTCATCAAACCCGACGAACGCAACCGCGACGTCATCGTCAAACGCCCGCGCAAGCGTCAGGTGGTCGAATGGGTGGAGATGCGCTACCGCATTTTCTAGATCTTCGCGCAACCGGCGGACAGCAGGAGACCGGGCACGCCTGCATTGGTCGCAGGATCTCTATCGACTGTCTGCAAGGTCTTTCCTGCAAGATTTGTCTCCCTCATCCCAGCTCGAATGTCGTGATGCCGTAGAGCCGGTTGAGCGGCAGGTCCGGGGCTGGGCCGCGGTACATGCGGGCGGTTTCGAAGACGGGTTTGAGGTTGTAGCGGCCGCAGAGCGCGCGGGCGGCTGCGTTCGGCTCGGGGATGTCGAGGAAGATCTCCTCGCCCGGCGCCGTTGCTGCGAGCTTGCGGAACAGGAGGTCGGCGCCGCTTTCCGTATCGGCGAAGAGCGGGCCGATCTTGTAGCCCGCCCGGCACTGCCGGATCGTGCCATAGCCGGTCACCGCGCCATTGCGCAGCAGCGCGACGCTCTGGCGGCTGTCGAGCGGGCGCAGCCATTGGGCGAGGAATGCCTCGCGCGGCTGGGGATTGAACCCGGCATCATAGGCCGTCACCATCGGCACCAGCACCGGAGAGACCGAGACGAGGTCGCTCGCGGTCGGATCGCTGACCTGCGGCCGGCCGCCATAGCGCAGATTGGCATGGGCATAGGCAAAGCCGGACCGGCGGTAGTTCTCCTGCTGCGCCACCACGCCGTCGAGCCCGATCGTCCGCCCCTCTCGCGCGGCCAGCGCCGCCGTCCAGAGGCGCAGGCCGATCCCCTGACCGCGGAAATCGGGATGCGCCATGTAGAAGCCGAGGAAGCAAAAGGCCGCGCCGAATCGGACGACGGAAATGGCTGCGGCCAGCCGGCCCTCGTCCTCCGCCACGAGGAAGCCTTCCGGATCGGCGGCGAAGAAGGCGCCCGCATCGTCGAGCCCGGGATTCCAGCCTTCGCGCGCCGCCCAGTCGAGGATCTGGTCGAGCTCCGCGCGCTCCGCCGTTCGAATGCCGATCGCCATCACCCACTCCTTGTCATCCGCCGCGTCATGCGCCTTGTCCGAGCCTGCGGTTCTGCTACAAAGCGGCCGAGATTAAGTCATACTAAACGGCGGTTTACCATGCAGCCCATTAAAATCGCGGTCGTCGGCGTCGGCAAGATTGCGCGTGACCAGCATCTTCCTTCGATCGCCGGCAATCCCGGCTACGCGCTGGTTGCCGCCGCGAGCCGGCATGGCAGCGTCGAAGGCATCCGCAACTTCACCACGATCGAGGACATGCTGGAAGCGGTGCCGGAGATCGAGGCTGTTTCGCTCTGCATGCCGCCGCGCGTGCGCTTCGAGGCCGCGCATGCGGCACTGAGCGCCGGCAAGCATGTCTTCCTCGAAAAGCCGCCGGGCGCGACCTTGAGCGAAGTGGCCATTCTGGAAGCGCTGGCCGAACGGAAGGCCGTGACGCTCTTTACGAGCTGGCACTCCCGTTTCGCGCCGATGGTCGACCGTGCGCGGGCGCATCTGGCCGACAAGACGATCCGGCGGGTGGAGATTTTCTGGCACGAGGACGTGCGGCGCTGGCATCCGAACCAGTCCTGGATCTGGGAGGCAGGCGGGCTCGGCGTCTTCGATCCCGGCATCAACGCCCTGTCGATCCTCACCCATATCCTGCCTGAACCGGTCTTCGTGACCGGCGCCACCTTCGAGGTGCCGGAAAACCGAGAGGCGCCGATCGCCGCCAAGATCGCCTTCGGCTCTGCCTCCGGCATGGTGGTCGAGGCCGACATGGACTGGCGCCTGCCCGGCGACCGCTGGGACTTCGTCATCGAGACGACGGAGGGCGAGGTGGTGCTCGGCAATGGCGGCGCGCGGCTGACCATCGGCGGCGTCTCGCAGGAAGACGAGCGCGAGAAGGAATATCCGACACTCTACGAGCGCTTCCACAGCCTCGTCACCGCCGGCCGCTCCGAAGTCGATGTCGCACCGCTCCGCCACATCGCCGATATCTTCATGCTCGGCAGCCGCAAGACGGTCGAGGCGTTCTACGATTGAGCCGCGCGGGTTTAGGATCTTGCTAGCGTGCAAGACGAAGGGCGATCGGCCTCTTGCAGAGGCGCGGCCGTTGCTGGGGTTTGGCGGCCGCATCCGTTTCCGCGATCGCGCTCCGGCTTTCGCGCCTGCCTGCGCCTGCCGAGCCCGCGCACTGCATGAGACCGGGGACGAAACGGGACAATCTTCGCCCCTGGGCAGGCCCTAGCCCTTCTTCTCCCACCGCCCCTCGGCGGTCTGTTGCCAGTAGGTAAGGCTGTGGCCCTCGCTCTTCAGCCGCTTCCAGGCGGTGCGGGCGGCATCGAGCTGGGGCTGGTTGTGGCCGTCGAACATGAAGACGACGCGCTCATAGGCGTCGAGCGGCGGCGGTGGCGCGCCATCGACCAGGAAGCGCACGGTCGCAGCATTGGCATTGTCGGGCAAAGCGGTAAGCAGCACCGGCTGCGTCTCCGGCGCCGGCCCGGCATCCGTGCCATGGGGCAGAAAACTGTCCTCCCGATAGGTCCAGAGGTGCTCGTCCAGAGCGTCCCGCCGGGCCTCATCGGCAGTCTGCACCACCACCCGCCAGCCGCGCGCCACGCTGCGCTCGACGAGCGGCGGCAGGGCATCGTCGAGGCGCGACTCGGTCAGGTGGTAGAACAGGATCTCCGTCACGAAGGAATCACGCCTCGTAATGGGCGCGGACCAGCTCGTCGAGCAGGCGCACGCCGAAGCCCGAGCCCCAGGACTGGTTGATCTCGTCCGTCGGTGCGTTCATGGCCGTGCCGGCGACATCGAGATGCGCCCAGGGCGTTTCCTTGACGAAGCGCTTAAGGAACTGCGCCGCCGTCACCGCGCCGGCATAGCGCCCGCCGGTGTTCTTCATATCGGCGAACTTGCTGTCGATCATCTTGTCATAGTCCGGCCCGAGCGGCATGCGCCAGACGCGCTCGTTGGTGGCAAGCCCCGCCTCGATCAGTTGCGCCGCCAGCGCGTCGTCATTGCAGAACAGGCCGGCATGATGGCTGCCGAGCGCCACCATGATCGCTCCGGTCAGCGTGGCGAGGTTGATCATGAAGCGCGGCTTGAACTTTTCATTGCAGTACCAGAGCGCATCGCACAGCACGAGCCGGCCCTCGGCATCGGTGTTGATGATCTCGATCGTCTGGCCCGACATGGAGGTGACGATGTCCCCCGGCCGCTGGGCATTGCCGTCCGGCATGTTTTCGACCAGCCCGATGATGCCGATCACGTCCGCCTTGGCCTTGCGGCGGGCCAGCACATGCATGAGGCCGGTCACGGCGGCCGCGCCGCCCATGTCGCCCTTCATCTCTTCCATGCCGGCACCCGGCTTGATCGAGATCCCACCCGAATCGAAGACGACGCCCTTGCCGATAAAGGCGATCGGACCCTGCTTGTCCTTGCCCTTCAGACCGTTCCAGCGCATCACCACCAGGCGCGGCGGGCGCGACGAGCCCTGCGCCACGCCGAGCAGCGCGCCCATGCCGAGCGAAGTCATCTCCTTCTCGGTCAGGATCTCCACCTCGACGCCGAGCTCTTCCAGCGCTTTCGCCTTTGCGGCGAACTCGACCGGGCCGAGATCGTTCGGCGGCAGGTTGACGAGATCGCGGGCAAGGAACACGCCCTCCGTCACCGCCTCGCTGACACCCATCGCCTTCTTGGCCTCCGCGCCGGCGGCGCTGATCAGCGTCACCTTCACCGCCTTCGGCGGCGCATCCTCCTCGGTCTTCTTCGCGGTCTTGTAGGCGTCGAAGCGGTAGGCGTTCATCTGCATGCCGAGCGCGAAATCGGCCGCTTCGCGTGCCGAAACGGTAACGCCGGGCGCATCGAGGAAAATGGTGACGGCGCTTGCCGTGCGAACCTTGGCCGCCACGGTGCCACCGGCCTTCAGCCAGTCATGCGGCTTCAGCGCCGCCGGATCTCCGAGCCCGAGCACGATCAGGCGATCGGCGGTCGAGCCTTCCGGAACGAGGATGTCGAGGGTCGACAGGGCCTTGCCCTTGAACTTCGCCGCCTTGGCGGCCCGCGCCACGATGCCGGACGGGTCGGCCCGCTCGGCACCGGCGATCGCGCCGTCGGCAGCCGCCAGGCACACCACCGTGCCCTCCAGCGGCTTCTGCTTATCCTTGAAAGAGATCTCGAACGTCCCGGCCATTTCCACTCCGATCCTGACGCGACAAGCGGCGCGGCATCATCAAACTGTCAACCGCGCGTTCTAAAACGTGGTATCGTGGCTGGACCCAAAGGCCAAGTGAAAGATCATCGTGGACGGATGCAGCCGGAGACGCCATGGATCAGAGCGGGATGCCGAAGCTTAACCCGGCGCGCGAGCCGCTGCCGTCCATGCGCGACCCGGGGCAGAGCAGCGGCCCAGCCCCCCGTCTCCACCGCGCGATCGGCCTGGCCGCCGGGCTGACCGGCCTGTGGTTGCTGCTGCTCTTCCTGTTCCACCTCATCCCGTCGATCGATCTCGATGTGCAGCGCCTGTTCTTTCGCGCCCTTCCCTGCCCCCAGCATTCTCCTGGCGGTGCGTCGGCCGTCTGCGGCGCGTTTCCGCTCGCTGAGGCGAAAACGCTGCAGCTGATCCGTATCGTGCTGCTCCACCTGCCGACGCTGATCGGCATCGGCCTCCTCCTGGTCGTGATCGTTTGCCTGACCGGCCGCCTGAAAACGACTGCGGTCTTCCGCCAGCGCGCGGCCCTGCTCATCGCCACGCTCTGCCTCGGCCCTGGCCTGATCGTCAACACGCTCCTCAAGGATCATTCCGGCCGGCCGCGACCGGCCGATATCGACCTGTTCGGCGGCGCGCTCGCCTTCCGGCCGGCGGGCAGCTTCGACGGCGCCTGCCACGCCAATTGCTCCTTCCTGTCGGGCGAAGCGGCGGGCATCGCCTGGCTCGTGCTGGCCGTCCTGATTCTGCCGCGGCCCCTGCGCCGGATCGTGCTGCCGATGACGCTGCTGATCGCCTGTGGCGGCCTTGCGCTCCGGGTCGCCTTCGGCCGGCATTTCCTGTCGGATGTCGCCCTCGGTGCACTGTCCACGCCACTCGTCGGCGCCTGGCTGATGGTGGTCGGGCTTCTCGTCGCGCCGCCGATCCGCCAAGCCGTGACCGCACTGTTCGCGGCCGAGGATGCGTCACCAAAAAGCCACCAATAGGGAAAATGTCTGCCGCCTCTTCCGGGGTGGCGTTGCGGACCCGGACCGGTTTGGGTACTGCGAGCCTTATGAGCATCCAGAGAGACAGGCATTCCCGCGTCCCGCCCGCCGCCCCTGGCCGGCCCGATGCGCAGGCGCGAGCCGGAGCCGGCGCGCGATGAGGATTCTCGAAACCTATATTCTGCGCCGCGTCTTCCAGATGTTCCTGACCGCGCTGATGCCGGTGCTCGGCATCATCTGGACGACCCAGGCCTTGCAGCGCGTCAATCTCGTCACCGATACCGGCCAGTCGATCGGCGCCTTCCTGACACTGGCGACGCTGATCCTTCCGACCGTCATCCCGCTCGTTCTGCCTTTCGCGATCGTCATCGGCATCACCCAGACGCTGGGCACGATGAACAATGATTCCGAACTGACGGTGATCGAGGCGGCCGGCGGCCGGCGAAGCCTCATCCTGCGCCCGATTCTCTGGCTCGCCGTGGCTGTCAGCGCGCTGTCCTTCGCCGTCGACAACTATGTCGAGCCGATGGTGCGCCAGCAGGTGCGCCAGATGATCGCGACGGCCAATGCCGACCTTATCTCCACCGTCGTGCAGGAAAACACCTTCCGGCGGATCGCCGACGATCTCTACATCCAGATCGGCGGGCGGCGCGGCGGCGTGCTGACCGAGATCTTCGTGGCCGATTCGCGCGATCCGAATGTCGAATTCATCTATTATGCGCGCGAAGGCGCGATCGACGAGAACAGCTCGGCGCTGGTGATGAAGGACGGCGAGGTGCATCGCAAGCTGCCGGATGGCGGCGTGTCGATCATCAAGTTCGATTCCTACGCCTTCGACCTGACCGAGCTGACGCAGAAGACCGGCACCGCGACGCTGCGCGCCCAGGACCGCGACCTCGCCTACCTTCTCCATCCCGATCCGGAAGACAGCAATTACCAGAAGCGCCCGCAGACCTACACGGCCGAGCTGCACCGCCGCCTGACGGAGTGGTCCTACCCGCTGATCTTCGCACTGATCGGCCTGGTCGTGGCGAGCGATGCGCGCTCGCACCGCGAGGCGCGCCTGCACCCGACGGGCTCGGCGCTGATCTTCGCCTTCCTGTTCCGCTGGATGACCTTCTATGCCGCGAACGGGGCGGAAGATTCGCAGATCTTCGTTCCGCTGATGTATCTGATCCCGATCGTCACCACGGCGCTCTGCGTCATCCAGCTGCGCAGCAACAAGCGACTGACCATGCCGAAGACCGTCAGCGGCATGGCGTCCGAGACGATCACGCGCGTTCGTGGGCTCCTGGGCGGAAAGCAGGTGCCGCGATGAGCACGCTCAAGCTCTATTTCTTCAAGCGCTACATCGTGACGGTGATCTATTTCCTGATCGGCATCTTCTCGCTGGTCTTCATCATCGATTTCAGCGAGCTCTCGAGCCGCATGGGCAACCTGCCCGGCTATACCGTGGCCGGCGGGCTCTACATGACGACGCTGCGCATTCCGACCATCCTGCAGCAGACGGTGCCCTTCGTGGCGCTCTTTGCCGGCATGGCCTCGCTCATCTCGCTCAACCGCCGCTACGAGCTGGTCGTCACGCGCGCGGCCGGCATTTCCGCCTGGCAGTTCCTGCAGCCCTTCGTCGTGGGCGCGCTGCTCTTCGGCCTTGCCGCGCTCGCCATCCTCAACCCGATTGCCGCCTGGGGCGCGCGCAGCGCCGAGCTTCTGGAGGCCTCCTGGGGATCGTCTTCCTCGCGCGGCTCCAACTCCATCCCGTGGCTGCGCCAGATCCAGAACGGCGACGACGCCATCATCGGCGCACGCTCGGTCGAGGATGAGGGCCGGCTGCTGAACACGGTGACGATCATCCACCTCGACCAGCAGGGCCGCATCGCCTTTCGGCAGGATGCGCGCAGTGCAAAACTCGAAGATGGTTACTGGCAGCTTAACGAGGTGACGGAAACACGCAGCGGTGTGTTGCCCAAACGCCTCAAAACGGCACGGCTCGCCACCAATATCCGTCCCGAACTGGTACAGGAAACGCTTGGAAAGCCTGATTCCATTCAGATTTTCGAGCTCCCGCGCAAGATTGCGGTCGCCAAGTCCTTCGGCTTCCCGACCTATGGCATGCAGACGCAGTTGCATTCCCTGATCTCGTTGCCGCTGCTTCTCGTTGCAATGACGCTGATTGCTGCAAGCGTTTCGCTCAAGTTCAGCCGGTTCAACCAATCGCGCTCGGTGATTCTCGGTGGAATCCTGTCGGGCTTCGTGCTTTATGTCGTAACCATGCTTGTCAAAGCGTTCGGAAGCAGCGGTATCGTGCCTCCGTTCGTAGCCGCCTGGTTGCCTGTCGTCGTTGCGATGGCGTTGGGATCTACGATTTTGTTGCATCAGGAGGATGGCTAGTGGCGGCCGCACACCGCAGAGTAACACGGCGACTGGCCGCCCTTCTCATGACCGGCGCAGCCGCTCTTGCTCTCCTTCCGGCTGGAATGACGATTGCGCACGCGCAGTCGGCGCGCCTCGACGCGCTCCAGCCCAACATGCCCGCCGACGCCAAGATGCTGCTGTCGGCCAATGAGCTCGTCTACAACCGTGATTCCGAGCGCGTCATCGTGCGCGGTGCGGTGCAGATCAATTATGGCGGCTACCAGATGGTCGCCCAGCAGGTCGAATACAGCCAGAAGACCGGGCGAATCGTCGCGACCGGCGAGATCGAGCTGATCGAGCCCGGCGGCAACAAGATCTATGCCGACAAGATGGACGTCACGGACAATTTCGCCGATGGCTTCATCGAAACGATGCGCGTCGAGACGACGGACCTGACCAAGCTCGCCGCCGTCAACGGCGAGCGGCGCAATGGCGAGGAGATCATCCTCAACCAGGCCGTCTACACCGCCTGCACGCCCTGCGCGGTCGATCCCAATCATCGTTCGCTCTGGCACATCAAGGCGCAGCGCATCATTCAGAACGGCCGCACCCATACGGTCCGGCTGGAAAACGCCCGGTTCGAGCTGTTCGGCAAGCCGATCGTCTATCTGCCGGTGCTCGAAGTTCCAGACCATACGGTGAAGCGCAAGAGCGGCTTCCTGTTCCCCGGCTTCCGTTATACGCAGAAGCTCGGCGCCGGCGTGTCGATCCCCTATTACTGGGCGATCTCGCCGAGCATGGATGCGACGGTGACGGCCACCGGCCTGACGCGCCAGGGCTTCCTTCTGGAGGGCGAGTTCCGCCAGCGATTCGAAATGGGGCAGCATGTGTTGCGCTTTGCCGGCATCAGCCAGGCAAGCCCCCAGACCTTCACCGCCGACACGGTCGACGCACAAGAGCGCGAGCGCGGCATGATCGGCTCCAAGGCCGACTTCAAGATCAATCCGCGCTGGGCCTTTGGCTGGGATGTGCTGGTCCAGAGCGACAACAACTTCTCCAAGACCTACGAACTCTCGACCTTCGACGGCACGACGCTGACCAACCAGGCCTATCTGACCGGGCTCGGCAAGCGCAACTCCTTCGACATGCGTGCCTTCTACTTCGATATCCAGGATGCCGATCCCGACAGCCTGGCCGAAAAGCAGCAGGCGGTCGCCCAGGTTCTCGACTACCAGTACACCGCACCCGAGCCTGTGCTGGGCGGCGAACTGACGGCAAAGGTCAACGTGACTGCCGTCGAGCGCAGCCGCCAGGACAGTTACACGGTTCTCGGCGTCGAGCGCTTCCGTGGCCTGGAAGGCGAGGACCAGCGCTTCACCGCCGAGACGGAATGGAAGCGCACCTTCATCATTCCGGGTGGCCTGTCGCTCACCCCTCTTCTCGCTGCGCGCGGCGATGCGGTCGGCATTTCGACCGATCAGCCGCTCGGCTATACCGGCGACTTCACCAATGACGATGCCGTCACCCGCGGCATGCTGACCGCCGGTCTCGAGGCGCGCTATCCGATCCTGATGGCTACCGCCAACAGCAGCCACATTCTGGAGCCGATCGCCCAGGTCTATCTGCGGCCGAACGAGCAGTATGCCGGCGCCCTGCCCAACGAGGATGCCCAGAGCTTCGTCTTCGATGCGACCAACCTGTTCGAACGCGACAAGTTTTCGGGCTTCGACCGGATCGAGGGTGGCTCGCGCGCCAATGTCGGCCTGCGCTACACGGGCACGCTCGGCAATGGCTACGGCTTGCGGGCGATCGCCGGCCAGTCCTTCCATCTCGGCGGCGTCAACTCCTTCGCCACCGACGATCTGGTAAAAGTCGGCGCGGATTCAGGGCTCGAAACCGATCGGTCGGACTATGTGACGATGATCGGCATCGATGCGCCGTCCGGCATCACCGGCAGCTTCTCCGGCCGCTTCGACGAACAGGACCTCTCGCTGCGCCGCACCGACGCGACGCTCGGCTACGAGGGAATCCAGTGGCAGTCGGCCATCACCTATACGAGCATCAAGGCACAGCCGACCTATGGCTCGCCGACCGATCAGGATGAAATCCAGACCGCGGCCGCCTGGCGCTTCCGCGATTACTGGTCTGTTTTCGGCCAGGTGACCTACGACATCAACAATGACACCGTGACACGCAACGGCATCGGCATCACCTACGACGACCAGGACACGCTGTTCTCGATCGTCTACCAGAACGAGCGCGACCCCGACGATGTCGTGGCGAACGACTGGTCGATCGGCGCACGGCTGAGTTTCCGCACCTTGGGCGACATCAACATCGGCGATACGACGTTCGACGACCTGAACTAGCCATCGTGCCGTGGTCACGCGAATGTGCGGGCTTCAGCAACCGGTCGCGCGGCAATACCCCGCTCTTGTCATCATTCGGCCGCATGGTTTATGCATCGAGCCGGGAAACGGCGGTCCGTGGCAAGGGGATCGCTTGGGAGGGCCTTGCAAGGGCGGGCGACCAGGGCTGGTCGTCCCCTCTGCGAAAAAGGGGACTGAAAAGACCATGACCGGCACGGCAAAGACCGGCGCACGCAGCGTCGTCCGCAGCATTCCGTCGATCCTTCTGGCAGGCGCGCTCTCCGCCGCCATCGCGGCAACCAGTCTGCCGCCGATGGCCGAAGCGGCCTCGACCACGGTCGCCGTGGTCGTCAACGGTCAGCCGATCACCTCCGGCGATGTCGCCAAGCGTCTCAATTTCATGAAGCTGAAGCGCGAATCCGGCGGTGCTGCCGCCGCCCGCCAGCAGCTGATCGACGAGCAATTAAAGCGGGCCGAGATCCTGCGCCTGCAGCAGTCCGTCTCGACCAGCGATGTGGACGCCGCGGTGCAACGCTTTGCCGCCGGCAACAAGCTGACCATTCCCCAGCTGACCCAGGTTCTCGACAAGGCCGGCGTCGGCATGGACCATTTCAAGGCCTTCGTCGCCGTCTCGATGAGCTGGCCGCGCGCCGTGCGGCTGCGCTACGGCACCGGCGGCGGCCGGATCTCCAACGAGGAACTGGTGCGGCGCATGCAGGAGAATGGCGGCACCAAGCCGGTGACAACCGAATATTTCCTGCAGCAGATCATCTTCGTCGTGCCGGCCGCCAAGCGCAACGCCATCCTCGGCAAGCGTCAGGCGGAAGCCAATGCCGCGCGCCCAAAATTCCCGGGCTGCGAGCAGTCCAAGGTCTATGCCGCCACGATGCGGGACGTCTCCGTCCGCAATCTCGGACGCATGATGATCCAGGAAATTCCGGAGGACTGGAAGCCTCTGGTGGAAAAAGCCGGTGACGGCACCACGACCGGGACGCGCGTGACCGAGCGCGGCGTCGAATTCCTGGCGATCTGCAAGAAGCGCCAGGTCTCCGACGACCTTGCCGCCGAAGTCGTGTTCCGGGCCGAGGATCTCGGCAAGGCCCAGTCGGCGGGCGAAGATCCGAACAGCCTCCGCTACATCGAAGAGCTGCGCAAGAAGGCGCAGATCCAGAACAAGTGATCTCATGACCGATCCTCGACAGGTGCCCCTCGCCCTGACCATGGGCGACCCCTCCGGGATCGGCCTCGACATCACACTGGACGCCTGGACGCGCCGGGATGCGCTGAGCCTCCCGCCCTTCCTCTTCCTCGGCGATCCCGCGGCGCTCTCGGCCCGGGCCGATCTGCTCGGCCTCGCCGTGCCGATCCGCGAGGCCGATTGCAGCAGCGCGGCCGCCCTGTTTGACCAGGCCCTCCCCGTTCTGCCGATCCGCTGCCCGCAGCCGGTCACCGTCGGCCTGCCGGACAGCGGCAATGCCTCCGCCATCATCGGCGCAATCGACCAGGCGGTAGCGCTGACGCTCGCTGGAGACGCCGCCGCGGTGGTGACCAACCCCATCGCCAAGGCCGTGCTCTACGAGGCCGGCTTCGGCTTTCCCGGCCACACGGAATATCTGGCCGAGCTTGGCGGGCAGGCCGGCGGCCGCCCGCTCCTGCCTGTCATGATGCTGGCGGGGCCGAAGCTGATGGCGGTGCCGGTCACCATCCACATTCCGCTGAAAGACGTGCCGGCCGCGCTGACAGCCGACCTTATCGAAACCACCTGCCGCATCACGATCCATGATCTGAGGCTGCGTTTTGGCCTGGCCCAGCCACGCCTGGCGGTGGCTGGGCTGAACCCGCATGCCGGCGAAGGCGGTGCGCTGGGCTTCGAGGACGACGCCATGATCCGGCCGGTCGTCGAGAAGCTGAAGTCGGAAGGTTTGTCCGTCGAAGGCCCCTTGCCGGCCGATACGCTCTTCCACGACCGCGCCCGCGCCGGCTATGACGTGGCGATCTGCATGTATCACGATCAGGCGCTGATCCCCGCCAAGGCGCTCGGCTTCGACGACAGCGTCAACGTCACGCTCGGCCTGCCCTTCATCCGCACTTCCCCCGACCACGGAACGGCCTTCCCGATCGCCGGACAGGGCATCGCGCGACCGGACAGCCTGGTGGCCGCCCTCTCGCTTGCCCGCCGCCTGGCCGATACCGGGACCGGAGCCCACTGATGGCCGCGATCGACGGCCTGCCGCCACTGCGCGACGTGATCGCCCGCTTCGGACTCGACGCGCGCAAGGCGCTCGGCCAGAACTTCCTGCTCGACCTCAATCTCACCCAGAAGATCGCGCGTACCGCCGGACCGCTCGAGGATGCGACCGTGATCGAGGTCGGCCCCGGCCCGGGCGGCCTCACGCGCGCCATCCTGTCGCTCGGCGCCCGCAAGCTCGTGGCGATCGAGCGCGACAGCCGCTGCCTGCCGGCGCTCGACGAGGTTTCTGCCCATTATCCGGGCCGGCTGACGGTGATCGAAGGCGATGCGCTGAAGGTGGATTTCGCGGCCTTGGCGGCAGAGCACGGGGACGGCGGGCCGGTGCGCATCATCGCCAACCTGCCCTATAATGTCGGCACCCAGCTTCTGGTCAACTGGCTGACGCCGTCGGCCTGGCCGCCCTTCTGGGCGTCGATGACGCTGATGTTCCAGCGCGAGGTGGGGCTGCGGATCGTGGCCAGCGAGGATGACGATCACTATGGCCGGCTCGGCGTTCTCGCCGGATGGCGCACGGACGCCAGGCTCGCCTTCGACGTTCCCCCGCAGGCCTTCACCCCGCCGCCCAAGGTGACCTCGACCGTGGTGCATCTGGAGCCGATCGTCGCGCCGATCCCCTGCGACATCGCCAAGCTCGAACGGCTGACCCAGGCCGCCTTCGGCCAGCGGCGCAAGATGCTGCGTCAAAGCGTCAAGTCTCTCGGCGGCGAAGCCCTCCTCACCCGCGCCGCCATAGACCCCCAACGCCGCGCCGAAACGCTGAGCGTCGAGGAGTTCTGCCGTCTGGCGAATGCGCTCTAGCCGCCCTCAGAGCTTTGGCGTTTCCGTAAGCAGGCCGCGGACGAATTCGAAGAGGCCGGGGCGGCGGTCGCGGCGCAGGCGTTCGGCTTCGACGATGGCCTGGACGGCGGCAAAGGCACTGTCCAGGTCTTCGTTGACGACAATGTAGTCGTACTCCACCCAGTGCTCGATCTCGGCGCGGGAATTGGCAAGGCGCGTGGCGATCACCTCTTCCGTATCCTCGGCGCGCCGGTGCAGCCGGGACTGCAGCTCGGCCATGGACGGCGGCAGAATGAAGATCGAGACGACATCGCCGCCCATCTTCTCCTGTAGCTGCTGGGCGCCCTGCCAGTCGATGTCGAACAGCATGTCGCGCCCTTCCGACATGGCCTGCTCAACTGCGTCGCGCGGCGTGCCATAGAAATTGCCGTGCACCTCGGCCCATTCGAGCAGGGCCTCCGTCTGGCGCAGGCCTTCGAACTCGCGGATCGACTTGAAGTGATAGTGCCGTCCATCGATCTCGCTCGGGCGCCGCTTGCGCGTCGTCACGCTCACCGAAATGCTCATCTGCGGATCGGCTTCGAGGAGGTTGCGGGCGATGGTCGACTTGCCAGCGCCGGAGGGCGAGGAAATGACCAGCATCAGGCCGCGGCGGGGAATGCCGGAGGCGGAGGTCGGCGTTTCGACGGGGGTCATGATCACTCCAGATTCTGGACCTGTTCGCGGAACTGGTCGATGAGCACTTTGAGCTCGATCCCGGCCGCGCTGACGGCGGCGGAGGAGGATTTCGAGCAGATGGTGTTGGTCTCGCGGTTGAATTCCTGGCTCAGGAAATCCAGCTTGCGGCCGACGGGACCGCCCCGGCCGATCAGAAGCCGCGCGGCCTCGATATGGGCGTTGAGGCGGTCGATCTCTTCGCGCACATCCGCCTTGGCGGCGAGCAGCGCGATCTCGGCATGCAGGCGGTCGCGGTCGAGCGAGACGGCATTGTCGGTCAGGAGGGCGATCTGCTGCGTCAGCCGCGCGGAGATGGCGGCCGGGCTGCGGGAGGGATCGGCCTCGATGACGCGCGTCAGCTCCTCCACCTCGCCGACGATGCGGTGAAGGACATGGCCGAGCGCCGCACCCTCGCTCTCGCGCATGGCCGCCATGTCGTGCAGCGCCAGGTCCAGGCCGTCGAGAATCGCCGCGTCGCGGGCGGCCTTCTCGTCTTCCTTTTCCTCCGGTTCCTTGAACTCGACCACGCCCCGGATCGCAAGCAGCGTGTCGAGCCGCAGCGGCGCAGGGTCGATGGCATCGCCGAGCTGCGCACGCAGCGACAACACGGAAGCGAGCGCCGCCTGGTTGATCACCGTCTCCACCTGCGTCTCGCTGCCGCTGACGGAGAGATTGACCTGCATGTTGCCGCGGGAGAAATGGTTGGCGAGCCTTCGGCGGACCTCGCTGTCCAGATGATCGAGCCCGGCCGGCAGGCGCAGGCGCAGGTCGAGGCCCTTGCCGTTGACCGAGCGCAGCTCCCAGGCCCAGCGGGTGCGCCCGCTCGTTCCCTCGCGGCGGGCAAAGCCGGTCATGGACTGCAGGGACATTGCGTTCTCCTCGGGCCTCAGAGGCAAATGTTTACGGCCCCGGCCCGGTCCGCCGCAAGGGCGAAGCGAGCCGGGGCCGCATGATCCACAAAGGGATGCGCGCTCAATCCTGAACGGGCAGCTGTGCCGGGGCTTCGCCGCTCGGGGTCTTGGCCGCGGCATTGGCCTTTTCCGCCTGGATCTTGCGCCAGCGGCGGACGTTCTGATTGTGCTCGTCGAGCGTGGCCGCGAAGACGTGACCGCCCGTACCGTCGGCCACGAAATAGAGGTCCTTAGTGCGCGAAGGCTGTGCGACGGCCTCCAGCGCCGCCCGGCCGGGATTGGCGATCGGCGTCGGCGGCAGGCCCTTGATCATGTAGGTGTTGTAGGGCGTCTGCTTCTCCAGGTCGGACTTGTAGAGCGCCCGGTCGGCCGGCTTCCCGTCGCCGCCGAAAATGCCGTAGAGGATGGTCGGATCCGACTGCAGCCGCATGCCCTTGTCGAGGCGGTTCAGGAACACCGAGGCGACGCGCGAGCGTTCGTCGGCAATGCCGGTTTCCTTCTCGACGATCGAGGCCAGCGTCACGAACTCGTCGCGCGACTTGATCGGCAGATTCGGGTCGCGCTTGGCCCAGATCTGCTCGACGATCGATTCCTGCGCCTTCTTCGCCTGCTCGATGATTTCAGCGCGCTTGGTGCCGCGGGAGAACTTGTAGGTGTCCGGGCGCAGCGAGCCTTCGGGCGGCAGCGTGGCGGGCAGATCGCCCTCCAGCACCGGATCATCGGCCAGGCGACGGAACATCTGCTTGACCGTCAGCCCTTCCGGCAGGGACGCGGAATAGAGGATGGACTTGCCGGACTTCAGAAGCTCCATCACCTCGAGCATCGAGGCGCTGGCCTTGATCTCGTATTCGCCGGCCTTGAGCGTCTGGCCGTCGAGATAGGCCTGCGACATGAAGCGGAAGACGCGGCCGTCGGAAACGATGCCCTTGCGCTCGAGGCTGGAGGCGATCTCGGCCATGCCGGCGCCGTTCGGCACGATGAAGTTGCTGTTGGCCGTCAGCGGCCCCCGTGCCTCGTAGGAGGTCATGGCGTAATAGGCGGTGCCGGCCGCGGCGATGGTCACGCAGACCGCCACCGTCATCAGGAAGTTGAGGAAGATGACCAGCTGGCTGCGCGCCTTGCGCGAGCGCCTCGGCGGTTGGGGAACCTTTTCCGGGCGCAGGGCTTCGGTCGGAGATTTGGGGATGATCGGCCCGGAGCGGCCCGTCTCGGGGCGGCCTGCCTCGGTTCGGCTCGCCTCTGTTCGGCTTGCCTCGGTGCGGCCAAATGCAGACCCGCTCTTGTCGTTCGCGTCGCTCACGCCAGTCCTGTTTCCGGAGTTCGCCGATACGGTTCATGCGCCGCAGCCCGGTGCGAACTCCAGAAGAGAATCGAGCCAGCGGTCATCGGTACAAAGGGCATGCAGCGTCAGCCTTCGAGCTTGCGCGGATATGACCCCATAGTCCAGCCTGGACGCGGACGATGACAGGCCGATGTCGGATGTCCGACCGCAGCCTGCCGCTCCTTTGAACCGAGCATTGCGGCAAAAACAGGATCGGCGGCCGCAATGGCGTCAGGCGTAGCGGCGCATGACCAGCGAGGCGTTCGTGCCGCCGAAGCCGAAGGAGTTCGACAGCGCGACATTGATCTCGCGCCGGCGCGCCTGGTGCGGCACGAGGTCGATCGCGGTATCGACGTCCGGCGTGTCGAGGTTGAGTGTCGGCGGGGCGACATTGTCGCGGATCGCCAGAGCGCAAAAGATCGCTTCCACCGACCCTGCGGCACCCAGCAGATGGCCGATCGCGGACTTGGTCGAGGACATGGACAGCTTGGCGGCATGGTTGCCGACCACGCGCTCCACGGCGCCGAGCTCGATCGTATCGGCCATGGTGGAGGTGCCATGGGCGTTGATGTAGTCGATGTCGCCCGCGCTCAAGCCTGCGCGCTTCAGCGCCATGCTCATGCAGCGATAGGCGCCGTCGCCGTCTTCCGAGGGCGCGGTGATATGGAAGGCGTCGCCGGAGAGGCCATAGCCGACGATCTCGGCATAGATCTTGGCGCCGCGCGCCAGCGCATGCTCCAGCTCTTCCAGAACGACGATGCCGGCGCCTTCGCCCATGACGAAGCCGTCACGGTCGCGGTCATAGGGGCGCGAGGCCTTCTGCGGATCGTCATTGTGCTGGGTGGACAGCGCCTTGCAGGCGGCAAAGCCGGCCAGCGCAATGCGGGAGATCGGCGATTCGGTGCCGCCCGCCACCATCACATCGGCATCGCCGAGCGCGATCAGCCGCGCTGCGTCGCCGATCGCATGGGCACCGGTCGAGCAGGCGGTGACGACGGAGTGATTGGGGCCGCGCAGCTTGTGGCGGATCGAGACCTGGCCGGAGGCAAGGTTGATCAGGCGGCCGGGAATGAAGAAGGGGGAGACGCGCCGCGGGCCCTTGTCGCGCAGCGTATAGCCGCCCTCGACAATGCCTTCCAGACCGCCGATGCCGGAACCGATCATCACGCCGGTGGCGATCTGGTCGTCATCGCTTTTCGGGTGCCAATCAGCATCGTCGAGCGCCATATCGGCGGCGGCCATGGCATAGATGATATAGGGGTCGACCTTGCGCTGCTCCTTCGGCTCCATCCACTGGTCGGGATTGAAGGTGCCGTCGGTGCCGTCGCCGGTCGGGATGCGGCAGGCGATCTTGGCCGGGAGATCCTCGACCTCGAACTCGGTGACTTTGCGAGCGGCGTTCTTGCCCGCGATCAAACGGGACCAGCTGATTTCCGTCCCGCAGCCGAGAGGGGAAACCATCCCGGTTCCGGTGATTACAACACGCCTCATGAACCGCAATCCACCCTGAAAATCATGTCATGCTCCGGCGCCCTCCGGCCGGATGGTCTGCCCGGTACTGGACGCCCGGACCTTTCGAGGGCTGCCGCCGCGCCGGACCCTGTCACTGCAGGACGGCGCAGGGCGGCATCGAGCGGGTCGCGAGAGCGTCCCGCCCGGTTCTGGTCGATCAGGCCTGCGCCTTCTCGATGAACTTGACGGCATCGCCAACCGTCAGGATCGAGTCGGCGGCATCGTCCGGAATCTCGACGCCGAATTCTTCTTCGAAAGCCATGACCAGTTCGACCGTGTCGAGCGAGTCCGCGCCCAGATCATCGATGAAGCTCGCACCTTCGGTGACCTTGTCGGCATCAACGCCAAGATGATCGATGACAATTTTCTTTACGCGTTCTGCGATGTCGCTCATGTCGGATTCCTCGACCTTCGTTATCTGTTCGGCCCCGCGATCTCCGCAGCAGCCGTCTCGTTGCTCATCGCCCGAACCTGAATGGTGCGGCCGATCCGTTGTTCAATTGGAAGGGTACCGGATGCCCATCGCCTTGGCCGGCGCCGGCATCCCCCTCCACGGCTCGCCTTGCCGTCTCAGCCGATCGTTCAAGATCACGCCTTCCAAACAGCAATGCAAGTGTTGCAGCGTGCGCGTCCGTCAAGTCCGACCGGCAGCCCTGCAAGGCCGCCTGAACGACCACGGCCCGCTTAACACGGTTTAAAGACTCCGCAAAGCGCGAATTTGGCGGTTTGGGAGGCGCTCAACAGCCGTTTTCCGGGCTTTTCGTTGCGCGCACGGTGGCGGCAGGGAGACGGCTTGCACTCCCCGCCCCCATGGATCAGATCATCGCCATGCCGCCATTGACGTGAATGGTCTGCCCGGTGACATAGGCCGCCTCATCGGAGGCGAGATAGGCGACGGCGCCGGCGATTTCCGCCCCGGTTCCCATCCGCTTCATCGGGATCGCGCCCATGATCGCGTCCTTCTGCTTGTCGTTCAGCTTGCCGGTCATCGCGCTTTCGATGAAGCCCGGCGCCACGCAGTTGACGGTGACGTTGCGGGTGGCGATCTCCTGGGCAAGCGACTTGGAAAAGCCGATCATGCCGGCCTTCGAGGCGCAGTAATTGGCCTGGCCGGGATTGCCGGTGACGCCGACGATCGAGGTGATGTTGATGATGCGGCCATGGCGGCGGCGCATCATGGGATGCGTCAGCTCCCGCGTCAGGCGGAAGACGGATGTGAGGTTGACCTCGAGCACCTTGTCCCAGTCCTCGTCGCTCATGCGCACGAAGAGCCCATCCTTGGTGATGCCGGCATTGTTGACCAGGATATCGACACCGCCGAGATCGGCCTCCGCCTTTTCGCCGAGCGCCTTGACCGCGGCGCGATCGGAGAGATCGGCCGGGAAGAGGTGAACGCGCTCGCCGAGCTCGTTGGCGAGCGTCTCCAGCTTTTCGACACGGGTGCCGTGCAGGCCGACGGTGGCGCCCTGGGCGTGCAGGATGCGGGCGATCTCCTCGCCGATGCCGCCGGAGGCGCCGGTCACCAGAGCCTTGCGGCCAGACAGGTCGAACATGGTTTTCATCCTTCTCGTCAGGGTCGGCAGATCAGCGGGCTGCGGTCCCGGTTTCCTCGTGGCCCGCTCTCCCTCACGGCGCGGACCCAATCTCAAACGTTCAGGCGAGCGCGGCCAGCACCGCCTCGATGTCGGCCGGCGTATTGACGGCCGTGCCGGTCACGTTTTTGTCGATGCGGCGGGCAAGCCCGGTGAGAACCTTGCCGGCGCCGATCTCGTAGAGCGTCGTCACGTCGTTTTGTGCGAACCAGCTGACCGTTTCGCGCCAGCGCACCTGCCCGGTCACCTGCTCCACCAGGAGATCGACGATCGTCTCGGCCGAGGTTACCGGCGCGGCGCGCACATTGGCGACCAGCGGGACGACGGGATCCTGGCGAGGCACGGAGGCGAGCGCCTCGCGCATCGCCTCGGCGGCGGGCGCCATCAGCGTGGAATGGAAGGGGGCGGAGACGGGAAGAAGCAGAGCACGCTTGGCGCCCTTCTGCGACGCAAGGCTCGCCGCCTGCTCCACCGCCGGCTTCAGGCCGGAAATCACCAGCTGGCCGCCGCCATTGTCATTGGCGATCTGGCAGGCGCCGAGCGGCGAGGCCTCCACGCACACAGCCTCGACATCGGCATGGTCGAGGCCGATGATCGCGGCCATGGCGCCCTCGCCGGCCGGGACTGCGGCCTGCATGGCATTGCCGCGGATGCGCAGAAGGCGGGCCGTGTCGGACAGCGTGAAGGTGCCGGCTGCGCACAGCGCCGAATATTCGCCGAGCGAATGGCCGGCGACGTAAGCCACCTTGGACTTCAGATCGAGACCACGCGCCTGCATGACCCTCAGCGCGGCGATCGAGACGGCCATCAGTGCCGGCTGGGCGTTGGCGGTCAGCGTCAGTTGATCCTCCGGCCCGGTCCAGATGATGTCGGACAGCTTTTCGCCCAGCGCCTCATCGACCTCCGCGAAGACGGCCGCGGCTTCCGGAAAGGCGTCCGCCAGGTCCTTGCCCATGCCGACCGTCTGACTGCCCTGGCCGGGGAAAGTAAATGCAACCGCCATCTGACACTCCTTCACCATTTCGCCCTCCATTCACATTCTCTGCCGGCAAGTCAAGGGTTGGAGGCGTCCCGGAGCCGCCCGGGCGGCTTGACCGACGCGTCGGCAGGATTATTGTGCGTCGCCACAGGCCGCCGCCGCGCGCCGCCCCAGCTTCTTCACGTTAAGGAGGCGGACCATTGTCCGATCTCCTTCCATCGATCCGTCCGCTTCTCTCCCAAGGTTCTTACCATGAAGTACACCACGCTCGGCCGCACCGGCATCGAGGTCTCGACCATCTGTCTCGGCACCATGACCTGGGGCTCGCAGAACACGCAGGAGGAGGCCTTCGAGCAGCTCGATCTCTCCTTCCGCGCCGGAGTCAACTTCATCGACACCGCCGAACTCTACCCGACCACGCCGCTGTCCGCCCAGACCTACGGGGCGACCGAAGTCATCATCGGCGAGTGGATGGCCGCGCGCGGCAATCGCGACCAGGTCGTGCTGGCGACCAAGGTGGCCGGGCCCGGTCGTCCCTATATCCGCAACGGCGAGCCGACCACGCCCGAGGGGCTGACCCAGGCGCTGGACGCAAGCCTGAAGCGACTGAAGACCGATTATATCGATCTCTACCAGCTGCATTGGCCGAACCGCGGCCACTATCATTTCCGCAATGCCTGGAGCTACGATCCGACCCGCCAGGACGCGAAAGCGGTGGCCGACGATATGGCGGGCCTGCTGGAGGCGCTCGGCACGCAGGTGAAGGCGGGCAAGATCCGGGCGATCGGCCTTTCCAACGAGACCGCCTGGGGCACGCAGCACTTCCTGACCCTTGCCGAGCGGCTTGGCCTGCCGCGCGTGGCCAGCGTGCAGAACGAATACAATCTTCTCTACCGCACCCATGACCTCGACTTCGCCGAGCTCTCCCACCACGAAACGGTCGGCCTGCTTGCCTATTCGCCGCTCGCCGCCGGCCTGTTGAGTGGGAAATATGTGGGCGGCGTGCGCCCCTCCGGGTCGCGCCTGACGATCAACGGCGATCTCGGCGGCCGTTTCACCCCGCATCAGGAACCAGCGGTGGAAGCCTATGTGGCGCTTGCCCGCGAGCTCGGGCTCGACCCCTCCCAGATGGCGCTCGCCTTCGTCCTCTCCCGCCCCTTCACCACCGCCGCCATCATCGGCGCGACCTCGATCGAGCAGTTGAAGACCAATCTGGGCGCGGCCGATCTCACCCTTTCGGACGAGGCGATGAACGGCATCCGCCGTATCCACCGGCTTTATCCCATGCCGATTTGAGGCAGGCTTCGCAGCCCGTGCCGCAGCACGGCTTGCATTCCCGGCGAAAGCGCGTATAAGCCGCGCTGTTCGCAACACCCGGTCTTCTGGCTGGTGGCTGAACGGAGGGCAGGTTCCGCTTTTCGGCGGGGCCGCATGGACCAGAGGGTCCGAGCCTCCCGTGTCTCCGCTCTCGACCGTCTCGAAACAACACTTTCTTGCCGGCGCGCACGCGCCTTCAAAGAACAGTCGTTGAGGCTTAGCGCCACGATCGGGTGAGTTCAACGCAAGAAAGGCAAGCCATCCATGGCTCTTTATGAACATGTTTTCCTGGCCCGCCAGGACATTTCCGCACAGCAGGTCGATGCCCTCGTCGAGCAGTACAAGGGCGTGATCGAAGCCAATGGCGGCAAGGTCGGCCGGGTCGAGAACTGGGGCCTCAAGTCCCTGACCTACCGCATCAAGAAGAACCGCAAGGCTCACTACGTGCTGATGGACATCGATGCCCCGGCTCCGGCCGTGCACGAAGTCGAGCGTCAGATGCGCATCAACGAAGACGTTCTGCGCTACATGACCATCGCCGTCGAGAAGCATGAAGAAGGCCCGTCGGCCATGATGCAGAAGCGCGACCGCGACGACCGTCCGCGCCGCGATGGCGACCGTCCGGAGCGTTCCTTCGGTGACCGTCCGCGCCGTGATGGCGACCGTGACGACCGTCCGCGCCGCCCGCGCGAAGACCGCGCCTGAGCCCTGTTTAGGAGAAAAAGACAATGGCTGACATCTCTTCCGCTCCGGCACGCCGTCCGTTCCACCGCCGCCGCAAGACCTGCCCCTTCTCGGGCGCCAATGCACCGCGGATCGACTACAAGGACGTTCGCCTCCTGCAGCGCTACATTTCCGAGCGCGGCAAGATCGTGCCTTCGCGCATCACCGCCGTTTCGCAGAAGAAGCAGCGCGAACTCGCCCAGGCGATCAAGCGCGCCCGCTTCCTCGGCCTGCTGCCCTACGTTCTGGCCTAAGACCGGGACCGCCGGTCTCTTCAGGCCGGCCCGTTGACATGATCGGCCGGCGCGGTTTCCCCCGCGCCGGGCTCTCCCTTCCGCGATGGGCGCGGATCGGAACCGCCGGATTCGGCACATCCCATGTTGGGGCCTCGGCGCGCTGCGCCTTCTCCCCTAACTGCCTTGCGCGCAGGACAGCGACCGTGACACGCTTGAACAGCACCGTGCTGCCTGTCGGCATCCTTGCCGGCCTGACCGCAGCCTTTCTCTCGCTCGGCGCCAACACGCCGTCGGGGCTGGCGATCGTGCTCTATGCGGCATCCGCGCTCCCTGTCCTGATTGCCGGCCTCGGCTGGGGCAATCTTGCCGCCATCGTCGCCGTCGTCACTGCCGGGCTTGCGACCGGCCTCTATGTCTCGCCCACCTATGCGCTGCTCGTGCTCTGCGTCACGCTGGTGCCTGCCGCCTGGCTCTCGCACCTCGCCAATCTGGCGCGCCCGGCAAGCGAAATCGGTGGGCCGGACGGCGCCATGGCCTGGTATCCGCTCTCCGACATCCTGACCCACCTCGCCGGCCTGGTGACCATCGGCATGCTGGTGATCGGCGCCATGCTCGGCTACGATCCCGACATGTCCGGCCGGATGATCGACATGGTCATCGAAACGCTGAAGAGCCAGGAGCCGACCTACAATCCGGATGCCGCGACGGTCGTGCAGATGAAGGCGCTGTTTGCGCTGGCGCTGCCGCTCATCCAGGGCGCGCTCTGGGTCATGATGCTGTTCGCGGCCTATTATCTGGCAACGCGCATCGTCTCGATTTCCGGCCGCAGCCTGCGCCCGCGCGAGGATATTCCCTCGACGCTGCGCATGCATCGCTACGCGATCTTCGCCTTCCTGATCGGCATCGTGCTGACCTTTACCGGCGGCATTCCGGCGATCATCGGCGCGCTGGTCTGCGGCACCTTCGGCGCCGGATTCTTTCTCTCGGGCTTTGCCGTCGTCCACTTCCGCACCCGCGGCAAGAGCTGGCGGTTGCCGGTTCTCTGGCTCGGTTATCTCTCGGTGGCGCTCTTCACCGTGCCGGCCATCTTCTTCCTCGTGACCGGCATGGTGGACACCCGCCGCGCTATCGCGCTCTCGCCGGTGGGTCCTGCCCGTCCCGGCCCGAAAACACCCCCATCCAACGACACCTGAGACACATCAGAAAGGACAAGTCCCATGGAAGTCATTCTCCTCGAACGCGTTGCCAAGCTCGGCCAGATGGGCGAAACCGTCAAGGTTCGCGACGGCTTTGCCCGCAACTTCCTGCTGCCGACCGGCAAGGCGCTGCGCGCCAACGCCGCCAACAAGGCCCGCTTCGAAAGCGAGCGCGCCTCGCTCGAAGCCCGCAACTCCGAGCGCAAGAGCGAAGCCCAGACGATCGCCGACCAGCTGGACGGCAAGACCTTCATCGTCGTCCGCTCCGCCGGCGAAACCGGCCAGCTTTACGGCTCCGTTGCCGCCCGCGACATCGCCGAAATCATCTCGAACGAAGGCTTCTCCGTCGGCCGCAACCAGGTCGACCTGAACCAGCCGATCAAGTCGATCGGCCTGCATGAGGTCACGCTGCACCTGCATGCCGAAGTCGAGATCACGGTCACCATCAACGTTGCCCGTTCGGCCGACGAAGCCGAGCGCCAGGCCAAGGGCGAGAACCTGAACTCCGCCGACGCGATCTACGGCGTCGACGAAGACGCCCTGCGTCCGGAAGACTTCTTCAATCCGGAAGCCGAATATGGCGACGAAGACGAAGCATAAGCCTTCGCGCCTCGCATGAGAAAAGGCCCGGATCGCGCTGCGATCCGGCCCTTTTCCGTTTGAAGAGCCTTTCCTCTCAAGGACTTTCCGGTTCGACCGATTTGTCGATCCGCACCACGACCGAGAGGCCGGGGGCCAGGCGCTCGGCGAGCGGTTGGTCGGGGTCGATCGAGATCCGCACGGCCAGCCGCTGGGCGATCTTGACGAAGTTGCCGGTGGCATTGTCCGGCCGGATCACCGCGAATTCGGAGCCGGCGGCCGGGGAGAAGCGCTCGATATGGCCGGTGAGCCGGGTGCGGTCCAAGGCGTCGACCGAGAAGGTGACGGGCTGTCCGAGCCGCATGCCGTCGAGCTGGGTTTCCTTGAAGTTGGCGACGACCCAGAGATCGGGCGGCACGACGGTGGTGAGCTGCGTGCCCGCCGTCACATATTGGCCGACGCGCACGCCCACCTCGCCCAGATGCCCGTTGCGCGGGGCGCGGATCGCGGTGTTTTCGAGATCGATTTCGGCAAGCTCGACCGAAGCCTCGGCACCGGCCACGGCCGCTTCCAGCGAATCGCGGTTGACGATGATCGTCTTCAGGGCCTGGCGCGTCACCTCGACAGCGGCCTCGGCCTGCCGCTCCACAGCCTGGGCTTTCAGATAGCCGGCCTCTGCCGCCTCGACCTCGCTGGTGGCGGCGACGCTGCGCTGGGCGAGCGTCTGCACCCGCTGGCGCGCGAGCTCCGCCTGGCGAAGCGCCGCCTTGGCGCCTTCCACCTCGGCTTCGCTGGAGGCGATATTGGCCTTGGCCGAGGCTTCCTGCTGGCGGGAATTGGCGAGCGCCGCCTTTTGGCCCTCCAGTGTCGCCTTCGCCTGGGCCAGCTTCTGGCGGTAGATGCGGTCGTCGATGCGCACCAGCACGTCGCCCTGCTTGACCGCCTGGTAATCGCGCACCGGCACCTCGACGACATAGCCTGCCACCTGCGGGCTCATCACCGTCACATAGCCGCGCACATAGGCATTGTCGGTCACCTCGACGGCCGAGGTGAAGGGCGGCAGCCGCCAGGCATAGAGCACTAGAAGCACGCCGAGAATGCCGGCGAGAATGGTGATGAGCGTCACGGGTCGGAAGATCTTCATGGGGTGCACTCGAAACGGAACGGAAGGACAAAAAACGGATCAGGCGGAGGCGGCCGCCGCATCCTGCGGCCTGCGCAGGCGGCGCCAGATGTGGTGGAGCAAGAGCAGCGCGAGGGAAGCGAAGGAGGCGAGCGAGATCAGCGCGAACGTATCGTTATAGGCCAGTACATAGGCCTCGCGGCTCACCTGCTGGCCGAGCAGCTGCACCCCCTCGGCATTGAGAAGCGTGCGATCCGAGACCACCTTGCTATAGGCGGAGGACAGCTGCTGCACCCTCGCCGCGACGATGGGATTGGTGAGCAGGATCTGCTCGACGAGGATGTTCGAGTGGAACTTCTCGCGGATCGACACGAAGGTGCCCAGCGCAGCGGAGGCCATCAGCGCGCCAAGGCTCTGGGTAAAGAGGAAGATGATCAGGAAGTTGACGACGAAAGTGAGCCCCTTGGCGAGCACCGCCGCAAATCCCTTGGCCATCACCGGCGGCAGGAACATCGCCGTGCCCGCCGCGACCATCGCCTGGCTCAGCATCATGTCGCCCGGGCGCGTCAGATTGGTCGAGTGGCTGTCCATGAAGGCGCCGGTGCCGATGAGAAGCAGCGCCAGGATATGGGCGAGATCCACATGCTTGGTCTGCATCAGAAGCGTGCAGAACAGGCCGCCGGCGATGGACGCCAGAAGGATGACCGCATAGAGCGGCACGGTCTGGTCGTTGATCAAGCCGTTCTGCTGGAAAAAGCCGGCCGCCGTCGTCGTCTGTTCCGAGGCGACGACGCGGAATACGATCAGCACCGCCGCCATGTGGATGTTCGGCCAGCTGAACACCCAGCGCAGATCGATGAGCGGCGCTTCCCGGTTGAGCTCGATCGCGGCAAAGAGGGCGAGGAGGCCGATGGTGCAGGCCAGCAGCACGCCGAGCCACGGTGCCTCGAACCACCAGTAGAACCGCCCGAGGGTGAGAAAGACCGCCAGGCAACCGAAGCCGCCCGCCAGAATCAGGTAGCTGAAGATATCCATGCGCTGGATCGCCTTCACCCGCGGCGGGGCGGTCAGCGGCATCAGATAGATGAACGGCAGCGCCAGAAGCGCCAGGGCCACTTCGAAGGTGTAGAGCGCTTCCCAGCCGCCGAAATCGATCAGCGTCGGCGAGATGATGCGGGCGACGGGGGCGGCAAGCAGCGTGTTGGTCAGTGCCAGGCTGAGGCCGAGCGCCAGCTTCTTGGCCGGGGGAAAGGGCTCCAGCATGTAGAGGAAGCCGATGGTGGACAGCGGTGCGGCCGCCATGCCGCTGATGAAGCGCACGACCAGCGCCGAATGCAGATCGGAGACGAAGAGATTGGCCACGGAGGCGATGACGAAGCAGACGATGCCGAGCTCGGCAAAGCGCCGGAGCCCGAACTGGGTGCGGATCTTGAACAGCGCCACCGACATCGACGCATAAGGCGCCATATAAGCCGCCGACAGCCAGGCAAGCTCCGCCACCGTCGCCGAGAAGGCGCCTTGCAGCTGATAGAGATTGGCGTTGACGATGTTCATGCCGAGGCCCTGGGTCAGGAACATCAGCACCGAGGTGAAGATATAGAGGCCCGCCTTCCAGCGCGGCATGGGCGGCAGCGCGGGGGGCGCCGCCGGTGCAGCGGGGGCGGCCGGCTCGCCCGCCGTTCCCGGAGCCGCCTGCGCGGGAGCAACCGGGACTGCTGCCGCCGGATCGGCCGGCATCGGCCCGGCAGTGGTCGGCTGGATCGTGCTCACGCCCCCTCCTCCCGCACGAGATCGGCCATATTGGCCGACATGGTGCGCAGGACCGAGAGCGTCGTCGCCTTTTCACCGGCGCTGACGCCGCCGAGCAGTTCGATGCGCAGATCGTCGGCCAGCGCTTCGATCTCGGCGGCCGCCACCTTACCCTCGGCGGTCAGGTGCACCTGCTTGGCGCGCCGGTCCCCTTCCGCCGCGCGCCGCTCGATGAAGCCCTGGGCGGCCATGCCGTCGAGCACGCGCACCAGCGTCGGGGTCTCGATGCCGAGCTCGCTGGCGAGCTCACGCTGGTTCAGCCCGTTGCGACGCGACAGGATGAAGAGCGCCCGGGCGCGCGACAGCGTCAGCCCATGCTGCTTCACCCGCGCATCGAACATGGCCCGGAGTTTGCGGTTGAACGACGACAAGGCGTCGAAAAGTTCGCGGTTACGATCCTGCTCGGTCAAGGGAAGTCCAGACGATCAATAGGTATCTAACTATGTGAGCCCTATTTAACGGTAAGTGAGAACTTTTCAATACCTGCCGCCGACGGAGGCAGGGAGATGGTCCCGATGGTCAGGGGATCGGTTTCGGTCGTCTCAGCGTCACCTTTGAGATAGGATAGCCTTTCCCCAGCGCCGATTCGTTTCAGGCAGACCGCGGTCAAGGCCCCACGGGCGGCGGCCTTTTCTGCCTGTGATTAACGGGCACAGCGGGAACGAGCGGCCGACGGGCTTTGACATCGGCCGCCCGAGCGCAGACTTCTCCGGGGCGATCGGGGCGACAGAAGAGACGAGGTGGGCAGAATGAACGAAGCAGTGCGCAAGCTTGCGGCCATGGACCAGCAGACGAGCCAGGCCTATCGCGAGGCGCCGAACAATGTCGAAGCCGAACAGGCGCTGCTCGGTGCCATTCTGGTCAACAACGACGCCTTCTACCGGGTCTCGGATTTCCTGAAACCGGTCCACCTGTTCGAGCCGCTGCATCGCCGCATCTACGAGGTGGCGGGCGATATCATCCGCATGGGCAAGACCGCGACGCCGGTGACGGTGAAGACCTTCCTGCCGGCCGACCAGCGGGTCGGCGAGATGACGATCTCGCATTATCTCGCCCAGCTTGCCGCCAATGCGGTGACGATCATCAATGCCGAGGATTACGGCCGGGCGATCTACGATCTCGCGCTGCGCCGCTCGCTGATCACCATCGGCGAGGACATGGTCAACATCGCCTTCGATGCGCCGCTCGACATGCCGCCGCAAAGCCAGATCGAAGATGCCGAACGCCGGCTGTTCGAGCTGGCCGAAACCGGCCGCTATGATGGCGGCTTCCAGTCCTTCAACGACGCCGTATCGCTGGCGATCGAGATGGCGGGTGCTGCCTTCGAGCGCGACGGCCATCTCTCCGGCATTTCCACCGGCATCCATTCGCTTGATTCCAAGATGGGCGGTCTGCAGCGCTCGGACTTGATCGTGCTGGCCGGTCGTCCGGGCATGGGCAAGACCTCGCTTGCCACCAACATCGCCTACAATATCGCCGCCGCCTACGAGCCGGAGGTGCAGGCGGATGGCTCGTTCAAGGCGAAGAACGGCGGCGTCGTCGGCTTCTACTCGCTCGAAATGTCCTCCGAACAGCTCGCCACCCGTATCATCTCCGAACAGACCGAGGTTTCCTCCTCCAAGATCCGGCGCGGCGACATCACCGAGGCCGATTTCGAGAAGCTCGTCGCCTGCTCGCAGATGATGCAGAAGGTGCCGCTCTATATCGACCAGACCGGCGGCATCTCCATCGCCCAGCTTTCGGCCCGGGCGCGCCGCCTCAAGCGCCAGCGCGGGCTCGATTGCCTGGTGGTCGACTATGTGCAGCTGATGACCGGCTCCGGCAAATCGGGCGAGAACCGCGTTCAGGAAATCACCCAGATCACTACGGGCCTGAAGGCGCTGGGCAAGGAGCTGAACGTTCCGATCATCGCGCTCTCCCAGCTCTCCCGCGCCGTGGAAAGCCGCGAGGACAAGCGGCCCCAGCTCTCCGACCTTCGCGAATCAGGCTCGATCGAGCAGGACGCCGACGTCGTGCTCTTCGTGTTCCGCGAGGAATATTACGTGAAGAACATGGAGCCGCGCGACGAGTTCGACCCGAAATATGAAGAGTGGAAGATGACCTTCGAGAAGGTCAAGGGCACAGCCGACGTGATCATCGCCAAGCAGCGCCACGGACCGACCGGCACCGTCAAGCTCGCCTTCCAGTCCGAATTCACCCGCTTCACCGACCTCGCGGACCCGTCCTTCACGCAGTATGAGGAACCGTGAGCGACAGCTGATGGATGGGGTGTCGGTGGGTAAGGCTGAGGACGGAGAGCACCTGGTCTTCGAAGACCATTTCGACACCCCGGCGCTCGATCGGTCGAAATGGTCGCCCCACTATCTGCCGCACTGGACGACGGTGGACAGCGCGGCGTCCTATGAGATCCGCGACAGCGTGCTGCGCCTGAGCATCGCACCCGACCAGCCTCCGTGGTGCCCGGAGTTCGACGGTCCCATCCGCGTCTCCAACCTGCAGACCGGCCATTGGTCCGGCCCGCTCGGCAGTACGCAGGGGCAGCACAGGTTCCAGCCGGATCTGCGCGTGCGCCGCGCGCTGCCCACCGAGCAGCTCTTCCTGCACCACTATGGCCGGCTGGACATGCGGGCGCGCGCCTCGCTCAAACCCTGGAACCTCGCCGCACTCTGGCTGATGGGCTTCGAGGATGAACCGGCGCGATCCGGCGAGATCACGCTGTTCGAGGTGTTTGGCAACAGAGCGCAACCAGGTGCCTGCATCGTCAACCGCGGCATCAAGCGCATCAACGATCCTACCTTGAGCGACGAAATCGACAGCCGGCCCCTCCCCCTCGCGGTCGAGGACTGGCACGTCTACGGCCTCGACTGGACCCCATCCGGCATCCGCTTCCTCGTCGACGGGCAAGAGGTAACGCGGACGCACCAGTCGCCGGCCTATCCCATGCAACTGATGCTCAACATCTACGACCTCTCCGGCGATACGCGGGAGAGCGAGCAAGGCTGGTTCGAGATCGATGTCATCCGGGCCTGGCGGCTCGGAGGTTGAGCATCGACAGCGTCATACCACGATCGCCGTCTCCTCCTTCGCCGTGCGGATCACGACCATGGTGACGAAGCGCGCCACATTGGTCTCGTCGCGGAACAGGCGCTGGCAGAGGACGTCGAACTCCTCCATGTCGCGCAGTTGAAGGAGCAGCACGACATCGACCGCGCCGGTGACGCCGTGGGCCTGCGCCACCGCTTCCTCCGCCGCCGCCCGCTCCAGAAAGCGGCGCATGTGCTGTTCGCCATGCAGCTTCAGCTCCACCGTTACCCAGGCCTTGAGTGGCCGGCCGGCCTTTGCCGGATGGAGGATGGCGACGATGCGGGCGATGACGCCCGAGGCCTTGAGCCGCTGCAGCCGCCGCAGGCAGGACGAGGGCGCGAGGCCGACCGCCTCGGCGAGCGCGACATTGCTGCGCGCGGCATCGCGCTGCAGCAGGTTGAGAAGGGTTCTGTCGATCCGGTCCATCACCCGAAGCTAGCTTGGAAAACTGTCCTTGCAATAAAATTGCATCATGGTGCAGTTTTTGACCACATCTTCGACGGTGGTGCTGCTAGGTCCGGAGGGACTTCTCCACTCCAAACCTGAACCTGCCCCATGCCGCTTCTATCTGCCGTCTGGCGCCAGACACGTCCGATCCTGTCGATCTACTGGATGCTGGTTCGCATCACCGTGCCGATTACCATCGGCACCGAGCTCCTCTCCCGCTTCGGCGTGATCAAGGCGATCGCGCCCGGTTTCGCGCCGGTCATGAACCTTGTCGGCCTGCCGGGCGAGCTCGGACTTGCCTGGCTCACGGCCATTCTGGTCGGCCTGTGGGGTGCCGTACCGCTGCTCTTTACGCTCGTGCCCGCCTCCGCCCTCAGCACGGCCGATGTCACGGTCTTCTCCGCCCTCATCCTCTTTGCCCACGGCTTGCCCATCGAGCAAAGCATCATCGAAAAGGCGGGACCGAAGCTCCTGGTGACGACGCTGCTGCGACTCTTCGGCGGGCTTCTCTATGCCCTGATCCTGCACCATCTCCTGGCAGCGACCGGCTGGCTGTCCGAACCCGTCTCGCCCCGCTGGATCCCGATGGCGGGCACGCCGGACTGGCCGTCCTTTTTCCTCGGCCTGGTCAAAACGCTCTTCTGGATGCTGGTCATCCTCCTCGCCTTGTCCTTCGGTCTCGATCTCCTGCGCCTTTCCGGCCTGCTGCGGCGCATCATGGCTGCCTTGTCGCCGCTGCTGCGCCTGACCGGCATTCGCGGCGAGGCGGAGCATCTGACGGCGATCGGCCTCTTCCTCGGCATATCCTACGGCGCGGGCCTGCTGATCCGCGAGGCGCGCTCCGGCGCCATCCCGCCGCGCCAGGTCTTTCTCGCCTGCGCCTTCATGGGCTTTGCCCATAGCGTCATCGAAGACTCGCTGCTGGTCATGGCACTCGGCGCCAATGGATGGGGCGTGCTCGTCGGTCGCGTCTGTTTCGCCGTGGTTGCGACCGCAGCGCTTGCCGCCCTCCTCGCCCGCCTGTCCGATGACACCTTCTTCACCCGTCTGTTCGAGCCGCTGCCGACCCCGCAACCGGAGGCGGCTGTGCAGCGGGCCGCCTGACGCAGCACCGCCTTGCCCTTGCCGCAGGCGGCTGGCACGGCTATCCGTGTCGGCATGGGCTCGGGGTCTTCCCTTGCCCCGTGCCATGCAAACGGTAAGAGGCGATTATGGACGAGGTTTTCGCGGCGGCATCCAACCGGCTGACCATCGATCTTGCGGCGCTGACCGAGAACTGGCGGCAGATGGGACGCCTGTCCGGCTCCGCCCGCGCCGCTGCCGTGCTTAAGGCGGATGCCTATGGCCTTGGCCTCGAACCGGCCGCGCAAACGCTCTACGCCGCCGGCGCGCGCGATTTCTTCGTGGCCAGCGCCGAGGAAGGGGTGGCGCTCCGCCCGCTGGTGCCCGAAGGGCGGATCTTCGTTCTGGCGGGCCTCTGGCCGGGCAATGAGCAGCTCTTCTTCGATCACGGCCTGGTGCCGGTCATCAATTCGGAAGAGCAACTCGCCTTCTTCATGGCGGCCTTGTCCGACCATGGCGACCATCCATGCGCGCTGCATGTCGACACCGGCATGAACCGGCTGGGGCTGTCGCTCGGGGAAGCACTGTCGCTGGCCGATGATCCCGCGCGCCCGGCAAGTTTCTCGCCGGTGCTGATCATGAGCCACCTCGCCTGCGCAGACGACCCGGCCCACCCGCTCAACCGCCGCCAGCTGGACGCGTTTCGGCAGGCGCAACAGGCCTTTGACGGCGTGGAGGCAAGCCTTGCCAATTCCGCCGGCATCCATCTCGGGCCCTACTATCATTTCGACCTCACCCGTCCGGGCATCGCCACCTATGGCGGCGAGGCGGTCAACGGCGTGCCCAATCCAATGCGCCCTGTGGTGACAGCCGAAGCGCGCATCATCCAGATTCGCGATGTGGCGCGCGGCGAAACGGCGAGCTATGGCGGCTCCGCCCAGTTTGCCCGTGACAGCCGGGTGGCGATCGTCGCGATCGGCTATGCGGATGGCTACCACCGCTCCGTCTCCGGCGCCGGCGTCACGCTGCGCCAGGCCATGCCGTCGGGGGCGAAAGGTTTCCTGAACGGCCATGTCGTGCCGCATCTCGGCCGGGTGACGATGGATCTCAGCCTCTTCGACGTGACCGATCTCCCCCAGGCCGATGCCCGCCCGGGCGATTACATCGAGCTCTTCGGCGAGAATATCGCGCTCGACGACGTGGCCCGCGCGGGCGGCACGATCGGCTACGAACTCCTGACCAGCCTCGGCCGGCGCTACGACCGGATGTATATCGAAGCGGAGTGAGCGAGCCTCTTGGAAGGATGCGGGGGATGGTGTAGAACGGAACAAAAGGAGATCGTACGATGGACATCCAGCTCACCGACGAAGACAAGGCCTTTATTGACGAGCGGGTGCGCACGGGAACCTATCGCAGTGCCGCAGCCGTGGTGGAAGCCGGTTTGCGCTCCCTGAGAGAGCTGGAAGCGGAGCAGGCAGAACTCCGCGCGCTGATCCGGGCAGGCGACGAGGATTTGGCTGCCTGTCGCTACACTGAGTATGAGAGTGCCGAAGCGCTCGCCGAATCGATCATCGCCCGCGGACGCGCCCTTGGTCGGTTATGAAGCGTCGCGGTATCCGGCTGTCGACGCGCGCAAGCGATGATCTGACCGAAATCTACCGAGGCCTCGCAATTAAGAATCCGCCCGCCGCCGAGCGGCTTGTCCGAATCTTTGCCGAGAAGATAGAGGCGATCGCCGGCGTGGGCCTGACCGGCACCGCTGTCGATGAAGCCGACGAACAGCTTCGGATGATCGTCGTTCGCGACCATCGCGTCTATGTCCGCGTCACTGACAGCCACCTGATCGTGCTCGGCATCCGCCATGCACGACGATTGACCCTGCCGGCCCATCTGTCTGCAATGGCCCGGAGCGAGAAAAGCGAAGACAGCTGAATGGCCAAGGCCAGAACCACCTATATCTGCCAGAACTGCGGCACCGTGCACACCCGCTGGGTGGGAAAGTGCGAGGGCTGCGGCCAGTGGAACACGATCGTCGAGGAGGATGCGCTGGGCGGCATCGGCGGCGGACCGGGCAAGGTGCCGAAAAAGGGCCGGCCGGTGGCGCTGACGACGCTTGACGGCGAAACCGAGGATGCACCGCGGGTCGCCACGGGCATCGCCGAGCTTGACCGGGCGACCGGCGGCGGCTTCGTGCGCGGCTCGGCCGTGCTGATCGGCGGCGATCCGGGCATCGGCAAGTCGACCGTCCTGATGCAGGCGGCCGCCGCTCTCTCGCGCCAGGGCCACAAGATCATCTATGTCTCGGGCGAAGAGGCCGTGGCGCAGGTGCGGCTGCGGGCGCAGCGGCTGGGCGCCGCCTCCAGCGACGTGCTGCTGGCCGCCGAGACCAATGTCGAGGATATTCTGGCAACGCTCTCGGAAGGCAAGCGGCCCGATCTCGTCATCATCGATTCCATCCAGACGCTGTGGAGCGACATCGTCGATTCGGCGCCCGGTACCGTCACACAGGTGCGCACGGGGGTGCAGGCGATGATCCGTTTCGCCAAGCAGACGGGCGCCACCGTGGTGCTGGTCGGCCATGTCACCAAGGAAGGCCAGATCGCCGGTCCCCGCGTCGTCGAGCATATGGTCGATGCCGTGCTCTATTTCGAAGGCGACCGCGGCCATCACTACCGCATCCTGCGCACGGTGAAGAACCGTTTCGGCCCGACCGACGAGATCGGCGTGTTCGAAATGAGCGACAAGGGCTTGCGCGAGGTCTCCAACCCCTCCGAGCTCTTCCTCGGCGAGCGCAACGCAAAATCCCCGGGTGCGGCCGTCTTTGCCGGCATGGAGGGCACACGGCCGGTGCTGGTGGAGGTGCAGGCGCTGGTCGCGCCCACCTCGCTCGGCACGCCGCGGCGCGCCGTCGTCGGCTGGGATTCGGCGCGGCTGTCGATGATCCTCGCCGTTCTGGAAGCCCATTGCGGCGTCAGGCTCGGCCAGCACGATGTCTATCTCAACGTGGCCGGCGGATATCGGATCGCCGAGCCGGCGGCCGATCTTGCCGTCGCCTCGGCGCTCGTTTCGTCGCTTGCCGGACTTGCCCTTCCTCCCGATTGCGTCTATTTCGGCGAAGTCAGCCTGTCGGGGGCCATCCGGCCGGTTGCGCACACGGCCCAGCGCCTGAAGGAAGCCGAGAAGCTCGGCTTTTCGCAGGCGGTCCTGCCGGCTCTGTCCGCCGATCTGCCGAAGGGCGCCGCCATGCGGTGGGGCGAGATGGAAAGCCTGCCGGATCTCGTGGCGCGCATTGCCGGCTCGAAGGGGGCATTGAGGCAGGCGGACGACGACTGATCGCCTGCGCGGCGGTAGGCTTACTCAAGGCATGCGCAAGGGGCTGCGGCTGCGGACACATCCAGCCGTCGCGCCCGGCCGGTCGGTCGAGGTCTTAGAAAAGGGTCGGCGCGTCGAGGCGATGCGGCGCGCGGCAGCAAGTCGAGAGTGCCGGAGCGGACAATCTCCTTCGGCAGGTCTGTTCGGAGTGAAAGAACCCCATGCCCATTACCATTCTCGACGGGATCGTCATCGGCGTCGCGCTGTTCTCGGCGGTGCTTGCCATGGTGCGCGGCTTCTCCCGCGAGGTCCTTTCCGTTGCCAGCTGGATCGGCGCAGCGGCGGCCGCCTATTTCCTCTATCCCTTCCTGCTGCCCTACGCGAAGACCTACACGAGCAGCGACACGGTGGCGCTGGCCGGCTCGGCCGGCGTGATCTTCCTCGTCGCGCTGATCATCATCTCCTTCATCACCATGCGGATTGCCGATTTCATCATCGACAGCCGCATCGGCGCGCTGGACCGCACGCTCGGCTTCCTCTTCGGCGCAGCACGCGGCATCCTGCTGATCGTCGTTGCCATGCTGTTCTTCAACTGGCTCGTTCCGGAGCGCCAGCCGACTTGGATCACCGAGGCGAAATCGAAGCCGCTGCTCGACAATCTGGGCATGAAGCTGATCGCCATGCTGCCGGAAGAGATCGACACGAGCATCACCAACCGCCTGATGGGCCGCAACCCGCCCGGTGAACCGGATGCCACGCAGCCGGCAACGCCGGACCAGCCGCCGGGCGACGATACGCCGGCGATCGAACCCGACCAGCCGACCAACGGCTGAGCACGTACCTGAACGACTGTGTTGCGGCCCGCTCAAGCGGGCCCTTCGCGTTGATACTGCCGCCGGCCCTGCCTGTCGCTTGAACGGGCCCGGCCATGCTACGATATGACAATCGCCGCCTGCCGAGAGTGAAGGGACATCCGATGACCGAGCTGAGAGCCCAGACCGAGAGGGCCCGAGAGATCCATGATGAACAGGACGGCGATACGCTGCATGAGGAATGCGGCGTGTTCGGCATTCTCGGCCATGAGGATGCCGCGACGCTGACGGCCCTCGGCCTGCATGCGCTCCAGCATCGCGGACAGGAAGCGGCCGGTATCGTGACCTTTGACGGGCGGCAGTTCTACACGGAAAAGCGCATGGGCCTCGTCGGCGACCACTATACGGACCCGGCCACCCTCGCCAAGCTGCCCGGCTATATCGGCATCGGCCATACCCGCTACTCCACCACCGGCGAAGTCGCGCTGCGCAACGTCCAGCCGCTGTTTGCGGAGCTCGAGGTCGGCGGCATCGCCATTGCGCACAATGGCAACCTTACCAATGGCCTCACCCTGCGCCGCCAGCTGATCGCCGATGGCGCCATCTGCCAGTCGACCTCGGATACGGAGGTCGTGCTGCACCTGATCGCCCGGTCCAAGCATTCGGGCTCCGGCGAGCGTTTCGTCGATGCGATCGGCCAGGTGGAAGGCGGCTATTCCATGCTCGCGATCACCCGCACCAAGCTGATCGCCGCCCGCGATCCCTTCGGCATCCGCCCGCTTGTCATGGGCGAGCTTGACGGCAAGCCGATCTTCGCGTCGGAGACCTGCGCGCTCGACATCATCGGCGCCAAGTTCGTTCGCGATGTCGAGAATGGCGAGGTCGTGATCTGCGAGATCCAGCCGGACGGATCGATTTCGATCGAGTCCCGCAAGGCGGCAAAGCCCCTGCCCGAGCGGCTCTGCCTGTTCGAATATGTCTATTTCGCGCGGCCGGATTCGGTCGTTGGCGGGCGCAATGTCTATGTGGCGCGCAAGAACATGGGCATCAATCTTGCCCGCGAGGCGCCCGTCGAGGCCGATGTGGTGGTGCCCGTGCCGGATGGCGGCACGCCGGCGGCAATCGGCTTCGCGCAGGAAAGCGGCATTCCCTTCGAGCTCGGCATCATCCGCAATCACTATGTCGGCCGCACCTTCATCGAGCCGACCCAGCAGATCCGCGCCTTCGGCGTCAAGCTCAAGCATTCGGCCAACCGGGCGATGATCGAGGGCAAGCGCGTGGTGCTGATCGACGATTCGATCGTGCGCGGCACGACCTCGGTCAAGATCGTGCAGATGATCCGCGAGGCCGGCGCACGCGAGGTGCATATCCGCGTCGCAAGCCCGATGATCTACCATCCCGACTTCTACGGCATCGATACGCCGGACGCCGACAAGCTGCTCGCCAACCAGCATGAGGATCTTGCCTCGATGTGCGCCTATATCGGCGCCGATTCGCTGCAGTTTCTCTCGATCGACGGGCTTTACCGCGCCGTCGGCGGCGAGCCGCGCAATGCGCAGGCACCGCAGTTCACCGACCATTATTTCACCGGCGATTATCCGACCCGCCTGCTCGACCGCGAGGGTGCCGGCAATGTCCGCAAGCTCGCCGTCATGGCGAGCAATGGCTGAGCAGGCAGGATTGACAGAGAATGAGCATTGATCTGAAGGGGCGCATCGCGCTCGTCACCGGCGCCTCGCGCGGCATCGGATACTTTACCGCGCTGGAGCTGGCACGGGCGGGCGCCCAAATCGTCGCCTGCGCGCGCACGGTCGGCGGGCTGGAAGAGCTCGACGACGCGATCAAGGCCGAGGGCGGCCTGCCGGCGACCCTTGTTCCCTTCGACCTCGCGGACATGGGCGCGATCGACCGGCTGGGTGCGGCCATTCACGAGCGCTGGGGCCGGCTCGACATCCTGATCGCCAATGCCGGCGTGCTGGGCACGATCTCGCCGATCGGCCATGTCGAGGCGAAGGTCTTCGAGAAGGTGATGGCCATCAATGTCACGGCCACCTGGCGGCTGATCCGCTCGGTCGATCCGCTGCTGACTGCCTCGGACGCCGGCCGGGCTTTGATCCTGTCATCCTCGGCCGCCCACAAGTGCAAGCCCTTCTGGGGCCCCTATTCCGCGTCCAAGGCGGCGGTCGAAGCTTTGGCCCGCACCTGGGCCGGCGAGACCCAGCGACTGCCGCTGCGCATCCTCTCCGTCGATCCCGGCGGCACCCGCACCGCCATGCGCGCCCAGGCCATGCCCGGCGAAGACCCCGCCACCGTGCCGCACCCCTCCGAAATCGCCAAGGCACTCCTGCCCCTGGTCGGACCCGAGCAGACCGAAACCGGCAAGCTCTTCATCGTGCGCGAGGGAAAGATCGTCGATTATCGGCTGCCGGAGTAAGGGCGCCTAGCGTCGGTCCCGTAGCGCATCGACGGTCACGTTGCGCCCGGCGGCGAAGACACCGAGGACGGTGATGACGTCGGCTTCAACCTGAAAGGCTATACTCGCGCGACGCTCGAAACCAACGATTCTAAGGCCAAGGGTCTCGCCCTCGCGTACGCTGCCCCGTTTCGGGAAGGTCTTCAGATTGTCAAGGAACTGATAGAGACGGTCGATCTAGGCCGAGGCAATGGAGCGTCCCGCCTTCTGGGAGATATAGTCGAAGAGCTCGTTGATCTCCTGCACGGCCTTTGGATGGAGTTTGAGCTCCATCGCCTGACTAACCGCGCATCCGAGCCGCTTCTTGATGCGCTCGCGACAAGGAGCGCGCCTCTTCCAGCGAAAGCGGTTCGACCGCGCCGGACTTCAGCTCGTCACGACGAGACGCAACTTCGATAAGCCAAGCTTCGTGAGTGCGTTCCGCATCGCTTAGCAGAAGTAGTGCGGCATGAACCACCGCATTAGCATCGGCATAGTCGCCATTCTTGAGCTGCCGCTCCACAAATTCACGATCCTCAAGGCTGAGTTCTATCGAATCCACGTTTGAGCTCCGGGTTCTTTTTCGAACAGCTGATCTTGCCGCAGTGGGCCGCGTCCGTCTAGTGCCGCTCTACCGGCAGCCCGTCTTCGCGGACTTCTTCCGGGTGCTCCGGCCACTTACCGCCATATTTCTTCTCCCAGGCCCAGGCACCGAAGGGGAGCGTGGCGAGGTAGGCGACGGCGGTGATGACCATGGTTTCCCAGGTGAAGCTCATCAGCGTCGCGACATAGATGACGACGGCCAGGATGACCGGGAGCACGAGGTCGCGGCGAACGCGGTTTTCCGACTTGCCGGACCAGACAGGCAGCCGGCTGACGAGCAGGAAGGCGATGAGCACGGTATAGGCAGAGGCGAAGAAGGCGAGCGTGCGGCCCATCTCCACGCCGATCAGGCCCAGATAGACCGGCAGCAGAACGAGCATGGCGCCGGCCGGCGCCGGAACCCCAACGAAGTATTCCGATTGCCACTTCGCCTTCACGTCGCGCTCCGCCATGACGTTGAAGCGGGCGAGACGGAGGCCAGCGGCAATCACGTAAAGCAGCGCGGCGATCCAGCCGACCGAGCGCGCTTCGTCCAGCACATAGGCGAAGGAGACGAGCGCCGGGGCAACGCCGAAATTGACGATGTCGGCAAGCGAATCCATCTGCACGCCGAACTTTGAGGTGGCCTTCATCAGCCGCGCCACCCGCCCATCGATCCCGTCCAGGAACGCAGCGATCAGGACCATGGCGACGGCGAGTTCGAAGCGGCCTTCGAAGGCGAGACGAACACCGGACAAGCCGGCGCAGATCGCCAGCACGGTGATCATGTTCGGCACCAGCAGCCGGACCGGGATGTCCCTCAGCCGCGGACCGCGCGCCTCGTCATTCGGGCCGTTCGGCTCGTAATGGGGGAACGGCGTTTCCATCGGCGCTTTCTCCTTCTGTGCGGCGGGGTGCCGCGTCGTGGATCGACTGTCCGGTCGCGCCGGCCTCCCCTAACGCGGAGCGGCGCCGTTTCGCTGCATCGGGCCTTGCAAAAGCCGGGAACGGACCTCAGCCGCGGCGGCTGACGGTCGGGCCCTTGTCGCTTGAAAACTCGGCAAGCACCGTTTCACCGGCAATCGCCAGCTGGCCGAGGCTGACCCGTGGCTCGGCGCCGGCCGGCAGGAAGACATCCAGCCGCGAGCCGAAGCGGATGAGGCCGAAGCGCTGGCCGGCATCGACGATCTCGCCCGGCTGCGCCCAGCAGATGATGCGGCGCGCCACCAGTCCGGCGATCTGCACGACGCCGATCGCGCCATGCGCCGTTTCGATCACCAGGCCGTTGCGCTCGTTCTCGCTGCTGGCCTTGTCGAGCTCGGCATTGACGAACTGGCCGGCGCGGTAGGCGATCTTGGTAATCGAGCCGCGCATCGGCGCGCGGTTCACGTGGCAGTTGAAGACATTCATGAAGACCGAGATGCGCAGCATCGGCTCGATCCCGAGGTCGAGCTCGACCGGTGGCACGATGCGCGCGATCGAGGAGACGCGACCATCGGCCGGGCTGATGACCAGATCATCGTCGAGCGGCGTGATGCGGATCGGATCCCGGAAGAAATAGGCGCACCAGGCGGTCAGCAGGAAGCCGACCCACATCAGCGGCTCCCACAGCAGCCCGAGCAGCAGCGAGACGACGAAGAAAACGGCGATGAAGGGATAGCCCGCCTTGTGGATCGGCACCAGCGTGTTGCGGACAGATGAAATCAGGCTCATGCACTCTCTCCAAAGCTCTTCCCGGCTCTTGCACCTATAGGGAATTGCGGGCTTCGGCAACCGACCCTCGCGGCCGCCGCCCCCACCTGCCCTACCGCGCGATGGGTCCGCGCAGAACGATGCCCAGATCGTCCTCTTCCTGCACCTTTTTCAGTTGCTCGGCCACCTCGGTTGCTTCGCGCTGGCGGTTCCACATCGAGGCATAAAGCCCGTTGCGCTCGATCAGCTCGCCATGCGTGCCGCGTTCGGCAATGCCGCCGTCCTTGAGCACGATGATCTCGTCGGCATGAATGACGGTCGAGAGCCGGTGGGCGATGATCAGCGTCGTCCGGTTCTGCGACACGATGTCCAGCGCCGCCTGGATCTCCTGTTCGGTGCGGGTGTCGAGCGCCGAGGTCGCCTCGTCGAGAACCAGGATCGGCGGGCTCTTCAGCACGGTGCGGGCGATCGCCACGCGCTGCTTCTCGCCGCCCGACAGTTTCAAACCCCGCTCCCCGACCATGGCGTCGTAGCCGCCCGGCAGCGAGCCGATGAAGCTGTCGATCTGCGCCACGGCGGCAGCGGCCCGCACCTCCTCGTCGCTGGCGCTCGGCTTGCCATAGCGGATGTTGTAGGCGATCGTGTCGTTGAACAGCACCGTATCCTGCGGCACCATGCCGATGACCGCGCGCAGGGTCTTTTGCGTCACGTCCCGCACATCCTGTCCGTCGATGGTGATCGCGCCGCCCTGCACATCGTAGAAGCGGTAGAGCAGGCGCGAGAGCGTCGACTTGCCGGCGCCCGATGGCCCGACCACGGCGACAGTCCGCCCGGCCGGCACCTCGAAGCTGATGCCCTTCAGGATCGGACGGGCCGGATCATAGGCGAACTGCACATCCTTGAAGGCGATGGCGGCGCGATCGACGACGAGGTCGCGTGCGCCGGGCCGGTCGTTGACCTCCGCCTGCACCTCCAGAAGGTCGAACATCTGCTCGATATCGGTCAGCCCCTGGCGGATTTCGCGATAGACGAAGCCGATGAAGTTGAGCGGGATCGACAGCTGCATCAGCATGGCGTTGATGAAGACGAAATCGCCGAGCGTCTGTTCGCCGCGCTGAACGGCGAGTGCGGACATGATCATCATCACGGCAGTGCCGAGGCCGAAGATCAGCGCCTGGCCGAAGTTCAGCCAGCCGAGCGAGGTCCAGACCTGCGTCGCGGAGCGCTCGTAGCGCGCCATGGACTTGTCGAAGCGCTGGGCCTCCATCTCCTCATTACCGAAATATTTGACCGTTTCGAAGTTGAGCAGGGAATCGATCGCCTTGGTGTTGGCGTCGGTGTCGCTGTCGTTCATGGCCCGGCGGATGCCGATGCGCCAATCACTGGCGCGCACGGTGAACCAGACATAGACGGCCACGGTCACGGCGGTGACCAGAAGATAGGAGAAGCCATAGCCCCACCAGAAGATCGCCGCCGTGAGCGTGAATTCGAGCAGCGTCGGCACGCTGTTCAGGATGGTGAAGCGGACGATCGTCTCGATGCCCTTCGTGCCGCGCTCGATGATGCGGGAAAGGCCGCCGGTGCGTCGCTCCAGATGGAAGCGCAGCGACAGGCGATGCATGTGGACGAAGGTGCGATAGGCGAGCTGGCGCACGGCATGCTGGCCAACGCTGGCAAAGAGCGCATCGCGCAGCTGGTTCAGCCCCGCCTGCAGCAGCCGCGCCAGATTATAGGCCACAACCAGCATCAGGGCGCCGGTCATCACCGCCGGCAAGAGGCCGACCATGTCGGCCCGGCCGTTCAGCGCGTCCGTTGCCCATTTGAAGAAATAGGGAACCAGCAGCAGGATCAGCTTGGCGACGACCAGGATCACGGTTGCCCAGACCACGCGCCGCTTCAAATCCGGCCGGTCGCCCGGCCACATATAGGGCCAGAGATTGACGAGGGTGCCGAACGGATTGCCCGCGTCGGCGTAGACGGTCTTCTTCTGCGGTGCCATGGTCACTTCCGGATGCGGCCTCCGATGCGCCCGGCACGGGACAGCCGCCTCTCTTCCCCTCGCAAGGCCATGCTGAGGCACGCCGGGTTTCCGGCCGCGATCAGACGGCGACGAATGCCAAAACGGCGCTCTGCGAGAGCGCCGTTGCAGCATGCTTCACATAGGGGAGGCAAGGCCCGCCTGCAACCGCCGCACCGCAGGCGGCGGCGACAACAGCGGCCTATCGGCCATGCTGCATATGGCGGCGGTGGATCTCCTCCGATTCCGCATCCGGCAGCGCCTTGTCCGGCACACCGAAGATCTGGCCGGGCAGAATGCGGTCGGGATCCGCGATCTGGTCCTCGTTCGCCACATAGATCGTCGTGTAGCGCACGCCGGCACCATAGACGCGGCGGGAGATCTGCCAGAGCGTATCGCCGCGGCGGATGATGACGGAGGTCTTGCTTTGCTGCAGCGGCGCCTGCTGCACGGTCTGCGGCTGATCCTGGCCCTCGGCCGCGCCCGGCGCGGCGGCCATATCATTCGCCGCGGTATTCGGGCTGCTGCCGTCCGCCGCGGACGTTCCGGGTACGGTCGCCTGCGGTGCGGCGGGTGCCGCCACGGCGGGGTTGCCCTGCGCCGGCCTCAGGATGGGCTGAAGCGCGGCCTCGAGCCGGCCGATCGCCGCGCCGACGGCGGCCACGTCGCGCGGCAGCGGTGCCAGGATACCGAGAGCCTCGCGGGCGGACTGGGCGGTCGCCTCGACCATGGCGCGCGTTGCGGCATCGACGGTCGGCGCAGCCTTGATGGCGGACAGCGAGGTCAGCGCGAATTCGGTCGCCGAGCGCGCGGCGGCCACCTGCTCGGCGCTGGGCGTGCGGCCGTCGGCATAAAGGCCCTTGAGCAGCGAGAAGGCCTTGGATGCCTCGATGCGCGCGGCATCGAAGGCACCGCCATCGAAGTCCGGCGCCGAGCCGGTGACGGGCGGCGCGACGGCAGCGATCTGGTCGCCCTCCGGCCGTTCGAAGGGAACGGAGGCGCGCATCTGCACCTTCACCCCGTCCGGGCCGAGCATGTCGGCGCGGATCATGTGCTGGCCGATACTCATCGTGAGCTGCCCTTCGACGATGAAACGGCCGGCGGCATCGGCCTTCGCTTCGCCGACGAACCGGTCATCGGCATAGATGCGCACGGTGGAGCCGGCGCGGGCCGTCCCCGCGACGAAGATCCGATCCCCTTCGAGCTCGACGGCGGTGACCGAAATCTGCGCACCAGCGGCGTTCGGCTGGGCGGCGGGGGCGGAAGCCGCCGCGGCGTTCTGCGTCGGGTCGAGCGCGGCCTGTTCGCCGGTCGTACCTGCCTGCGGGAGAGCGGCGCCGTTTGCCGGAGCGGGCTCGCCATTGGTCGCAGCTGCGGCGTCCGGGCCGGCCGTGGCGGCCTCGCCGGCGAGGCCGGGCGCGGTGATGATGCGGCTGGCTTCGCCGGGCTTGGAGACCATGGCCAGCAGTTCGCCGCCAGCCGCCTTGGGAATGGAAACCGTCGCCACCTCGTCCGAGGCGCTGGTCTTCCCGTCCGGCGCGGTGGCGCGCAGGGTGATCTGGTAGTCGCCGGGGGCAAGCGGCTGATCGAAGACGGCGGCGAAATCGCCGCTTTCGGTCGTCTTCGCCTCGCCGAGCTTGGTCTGGCCGCTCATGATTTCGAGCTTGGAATTGGGCGCTGCACGGCCGGCGATGACGGTCGAGCCGTCCGGCTCGACGCGCAGCACATCGAAACTCGGCGCGGCCGGTGCGTCGGGCGCCGCTGCGGCACTCTCCTGCGGCGCGCCCGGTCGGGCCCCCTTGGGTGCTGTCTGCTCAGTCCTGGAGGCAACTGCCGGCGTGCCGGCCGCGGGTGCGTCTGCACCCTCCGGATTGCCGGTTTCGCTGCCGGGCGTTGCGCTCTCGCCAGTCGTCGCAGGTGCGGCGGCGTCAGGTGCGACCGGCGCTGCCGGCGGCGGCGTCGTGGCATCGGTGGAAGGCGCCATGGTGCCGCCTGCTCCGCCCGGAGCGGCCGGCGTGCCGGGAACGGCCGGGGCTGCAGGAGAGGCCGGCGCATTGGCGGCCGTCTGCGAGGGCGATGAGCTGTCGATATTCGGCATGATGACGAAGATCATCAAGAGGCTTGCAATCGCCAGAACGATCAGCGCCACCAAACCTGTCTTGTTCATCTCATCATCCTCCCGCCCCTCGAAGCCGCCCCGATGCGGGCCGTTCCGAGGGCGTGTTTCCCAACGCGTGACTGATGCCGGCAACCGAACGTCAGCTTTTGCCGGCCTTTGAAACTGCTACCGATTTCCAACGTCCTTCACAAGGAGACTCGCATGTCCGGACGCCGCGGCGGCGTTGTTTTTCTGTCATTTACCTTGACGCGCCCGGGGAGCGCATGTCTGCTCCGGCCATGAGCAGCGAAAATGTCCCGATTCGATCCATCTGCGTCTATTGCGGCTCCCAGCCGGGACGCGACACCGCCTTCGTCGATGCCGGCCGTACCCTTGGCCGCGCCATCGCCCGCAACAGGATGCACCTCGTCTATGGCGGCGGCACCAAGGGCGTCATGGGCGCGGTGGCAAGCGGCGTCCTGTCGGAGGGCGGCCGGGTCACCGGCATCATCCCGCAGTTCCTGATGGATATGGAAGCGACCCGGCATTCGCTCGGCCAGCTGAGCGAGCTGATTGTCACCCCGGACATGCACGAGCGCAAGCACAAGATGTTCGAGCGCGCTGACGCCTTCGTGACCCTGCCCGGCGGCATCGGCACGCTGGAAGAGATCGTCGAGATCATGACCTGGGCGCAGCTCGGCCGTCACCGCAAGCCGATCGTGCTGGCCAATATCGGCGGCTTCTGGAATCCGCTGACCAAGCTTCTCACCCACATGGCCGAGATGGGCTTCATCCATACTGCCCATCTCGTTCAGCCGATGCTGATCGACGACCCGGAAGAGATCGTGCCGGCCTTGCAGGCCCACTGGGCCGGCAAGGTCGATCGTGAGGGCGAGAGCGACATCATCTCCCGCCTTTGAGGGCTTGCGGGTCAGACCTTGGCGTTGGCGGAGGTCGCGCGGCGGTTGGCGCGGCTGGTGAGCACCATCGAGCTCGTATAGACGACCAGCGCCGCCCAGATCAGGACGAAGGCGAAGAGCTTCACCATGCCGAAGGGCTCGCCGAAGATGAAGACGGCGATCAGGAACACCATGCTCGGCGCGATGTATTGCATGATGCCGATGGTGGAGAGGCGTAGGAGCTTGGCGCCATTGGCATAGAAGAGCAGCGGCACGGCCGTTACTAGGCCGGAGCTCAAGAGCCACACCACATCCGCCGGCCCGGTATCGCCGAAGTGCCCCTGCCCGCTCGCCTCCAGATAGAGAATGAAGAGAAGCGACGGCACGGAAAGCAGCAGCACCTCTAGGAAGAACCCCTGGTTGGGGCCGATCGGCAGCGTCTTGCGGAAGAAGGCGTAGAACCCCCAGGAGACGCACAGGCCCAGCGAGACCCAGGGCAGTCCGCCAGCGTCATAGGCCACGATGGCCACCGCCGCGGCGGCAAGCGCGATGGCGACCATCTGCGCCCGCGACAGCTTTTCCTTCAGCAGCACCGCGCCGAGGAAGATCGAGAACAGCGGGTTGATGTAATAGCCGAGCGCTGCCTCGAGCGTGCGGCCGACGGCGATCGACCAGACATAGATGCCCCAGTTGAAGGTGACGAGCAGCGCCGTCAGCGCCGCCATGCGCAGCATCCGGAAGGAACGCAGCGCCGCCTTCAGGTCCTCCGTCCGTCCCAGCCAGAGAATATAGGCCCCGACGAGGGGCACCGACCAGACGATGCGATGCGCTACCACTTCGGCAGCGGGGATATGGGCAATGCCCTTCATGAAGAAAGGCAGAAAGCCCCACATCACATAGGCGATGGCGGCCAGCAGGAAGCCGCGCGGCGTGTCGCCGGTCTGCGGGCCGGGCGCGCTTGCCGGTGCCCCCGCCCCAGGCGTGATCGGTGTCGTCACGTCCCTGGTCGTCACGTCGGCCATGCTTGCCTCCCACTCCAATTAAAGGCGCGGCTTACGCCAAAAGCGGAGGAGCCTCCAATTCATTTCCCTGAAGCATCGAGCAATTTCCTTGACGCGACGCGCGGGCGCCCTGCCGCAGCCATGCCACTTTGAGGAGGCAGAGAAGAGGCCAGCGCGTGCCAAGGCTGTCGGGGCGCGCCGGCACGAAAGGAACATGCCATGTCGTCCGTTCTCGCTCCTCTCTCCCGGCGGCGCTTCGTTGCCGGGCTCGCCGGCGCCTCCGGCCTCGTCCTTCTGCACCCTTTCGCCACACGGGCTGCGGCCAACCAGGCCCATCTGCGCATCATGGAGACGACCGACATCCACGTGCACGTCTACCCCTACGACTATTACGGAGACAAACCGAACGACACGCTGGGTCTTGCCCGTACCGCCTCGATCATCGACGCCATCCGCGCAGAAGCCGCCAATTCGATCCTGCTCGACAATGGCGACGTGCTGCAGGGCAACCCGATGGGCGATTATATGGCGTATCGGAAGGGGCTCGAAGGCGGCGACGTCCATCCGGTCATCAAGGCGATGAACGTGCTCGGTTATGAGGGCGCCACGCTCGGCAATCACGAATTCAACTACGGGCTCGACTATCTGATGGCGGCGCTGGCGGGCGCCAACTTCCCCTATGTCTGCGCCAATCTGACGAAAGGCACGCTCGCCGCCGACCCGACCAAGGATCCGCTGTTCTTCAAGCCCTACCTGATCATCGAAAAGACGCTCGCCGACGGCGCCGGCGGCGTCAGCCCGCTGAAGATCGGCATTATTGGGTTCCTGCCGCCGCAGATCATGGTTTGGGATGCGAAGACCCTCGAGGGCAAGGCGCAGACGCGCGACATCGTCGAGGCGGCCAGGGCCTGGGTCCCCGTCATCAAGGCCGAAGGCGCGGACCTCGTCATCGCGCTTTCTCATTCCGGCATCGACGCGGCGAGCCCGACCGAGCGCATGGAAAATGCCTCGCTGCATCTGGCGGGTGTCGAGGGGATCGATGCGGTGCTGACCGGCCACCAGCACCTGGTCTTTCCCGGGCCGAAGAGCTTCGATGGGCTGCCCGGCGTCGATCCGGTCAAGGGCACGCTGATGGGCAAGCCGGCGGTGATGGCCGGATTCTGGGGGTCGCATCTCGGCCTCATCGACCTTCTGCTCGAACATGATGGCGGACGGTGGCGCGTCGTCGATTTCACCACCGAAGTGCGGCCGATCTATCACCGCGAGGGCAAGGCGATCGTTCCGGATGTGGCCGACCGCCTCGATGTCCTCGACGCCGCCAGAGCGGACCATGAGGCGACGCTCGCCTATGTCCGTACCCCGGTCGGCAAAACCGCCGCACCGCTCCATTCCTATTTCGCGCTGGTGGCCGATGATCCCTCGATCCAGATCGTCGCCCAGGCACAGAGCTGGTATGTGCGCGACATGCTGAAGGACACCGAATGGAAGGATCTGCCGGTCCTCTCGGCTGCCGCCCCCTTCAAGGCCGGCGGGCGCGGCGGGGCGGACTATTACACCGATGTGCCGGCCGGCGACATCGCGATCAAGAACGTGGCCGACCTCTATCTTTACCCCAACACCGTGCAGGCGGTGGCGATCACCGGTGCCGATGTGAGAGAATGGCTGGAAATGTCTGCCGGGATCTTCAATGCGCTGAAACCGGGGGAGAAGGACCAGCCGCTGATCAACCCGGCCTTCCCCTCCTATAATTTCGACGTGATCGACGGTGTGACCTATCAGATCGACCTCGCCCAACCGCCGCGCTACGACGCCGATGGCAAGCTGATCAACCCGGAGGCGCATCGGATCGTCGACCTTCGGTTCGACGGCAAGCCCATCGATCCGGCCGCGAAATTCGCGGTCGCCACCAACAATTACCGCGCCGGCGGCGGCGGACACTTCCCAGGCATCACCGCCGACAAGGTGATCCTCGTCGCCCCAGACACCAATCGCGACGTGATCGTCCGCTATATTCACGACCAAGGCACGATCAACCCCAGCGCCGATGGCAACTGGCGCTTCGCGCCGCTCCCCGGCACCACCGCCCTCTTCGACACCGGCCCCCGCGCCCGCCCCCTCATCGCCAGCGTCAAGGCCGCCAAACTGGAGGACACCGGCGACGGCGCCGATGGGTTTGCGCGGGTGAGGCTGGTGTTGTGAGTGGACTTAGCGGATCTCGACAAGGGAGGAGTGATCGAGAGCCGCAAGCGCAGCAGGAAGAGCGGCCTCGAAGCGTGCGATCAGCTCGGCCCGCCGCGTGTTCGGCCAGCGCAGCCAGAGGATTGGCGGTCCGTCGGATCGAGGCTCTTGCGGAGCGCGAAATCCTCATCTTTGGTGACGACGACCCAGCTTTCTGTTTTCGCCAGTGTCCAAATCGCTGCGTCGCTGGCTGACGCCATGCCGAGGGAAGAGACGTGGGCCGCTTCACAGCCGTGGCCCCTTAACCTTTCGCAAAAGTCGGGAGGCAGCTGCGCGTTGATCAGGAAGCGCATCAGGCCACGTTCAGAACCGTATGATCACTCTGGCGTGCGGCATAAGCGAGAACAGCCCGAATATCGGCTTCTTCTAGGTAGGGGTAGTCGCTCAGGATTTCGGCCACATCAGCTCCGGCAGCAAGCAAGTCCAGCACATCCCGCACGCGAATGCGCAAGCCTCGGATTGTCGGGCGACCATGGCAGATGTTGGGATCGAAAGTGATTCTGCTCAACTCGCTCATTTTTGCTCCTGCACAGCCTCTACACGCATTTTAGCATGAAGACTGACCGTTGTCTTGAACGGGTCTCATCGGCCTGCTGGCACGCGGAAACGCCAACGCAACTTAACGCACTGTGTGAGGCTCGTAGCAAGTCCGGGAGCTACGCTGACAAGAAGGCCTAAGCTGCCTTCGTCTTGCGCGGCCGTCCGCCCTTTGCTCCGTTGGCACGTGCTGCAGCGGCCTTGGCCGGCGTCGAGACCTTCCCGGCTCGGCCGGCAAGATGCGCCATCAGCGCATTAATCCCGACGCGCTGCGCCATAAGCGCGGGGACTTCGTAGAAGGCGTCGAGCTTTTCGAAATGCAGAACATCGCCGCCGATCACCTTGACGTCGGAGACCTCGTCATCCGCCGCATGGGCAAGGGCAGCCAGAGAGCGGATAGGCAAGGTGAAGCGAGACCCATCGGCAAAGGCAAGAACCAGACTGCGCGTTTCCGCATCGTAGCGCGCGTCTTCAAGCGCGATCGTCTCGGGATCTTCCCGCCGCGCAAAGCTCTCCGCGACCTCGTCGAGAATGTTCTTATCGCTTTTTGCGATGAAAGCTCCTTCTCCGGTTCCGCCCCTCACTCCGCCGCCAGTGCGACATCCTCCCGGTTCTTCAGCAGTTTGAAGACCACCGAATCCATCAGCGCCTGGAACGACGCGTCGATGATGTTGTCGGAGACGCCGACGGTCCACCAGCGGGCGCCGGAGGAGTCGGTCGATTCGATCAGCACGCGGGTGATGGCCTCCGTGCCGCCGTTCAGGATGCGGACCTTGTAGTCGGCGAGCTCCAGATCGGAAATCTCCGACTGGTACTTGCCGAGATCCTTGCGCAGCGCGAGGTCGAGCGCGTTGACCGGGCCGTGGCCTTCGGCAACCGAGAGGGTCGTCTCTCCATCGATGGAGACGCGCACCACCGCTTCCGACACTGTCTTCAGTTGGCCGTTGGCATCGAAGCGCCGCTCGACCATGACGCGGAAACTGTCGACCCGGAAGAACTCCGGAACCGAGGAGAGGATGCGGCGGGCGAGGATGGCGAAGCTCGCATCCGCGCCCTCATAGGCGTAGCCCTCCGCCTCGCGTTCCTTGACGAGCGCGATCAGCCGGTCGAGCTTCGGATCGTCCTTTTCCACCGTAATGCCGCGCCGCTTCAGCGCATTGATGAAGTTCGACTTGCCGCCCTGGTCGGACACCATGACCTTGCGCAGATTGCCCACCGTTTCCGGCGGCACATGTTCGTAGGTGCGCGGGTCCTTCAGCAAGGCCGAGGCGTGGATGCCGGCCTTGGTCGCGAAGGCCGAGGCGCCGACATAGGGCATCTGGTGATCCGGCGAACGGTTGAGCAGCTCGTCGAACCCGTGCGAGAGCGTCGTCAGCTCCTGCAGGCGGTCGGCATCGATCGCGGTTTCGAACCGGTCGGCATAATGGGGCTTGAGCGCCAGGGTGGGGATGAGGGTGACGAGATTGGCATTGCCGCAGCGCTCGCCGATGCCGTTCAGCGTGCCCTGGATCTGGCGGACGCCGGCCTCTACCGCCGCCAGCGAATTGGCGACCGCTTGGCCGGTGTCGTTATGGGCGTGGATGCCGAGCCGGTCTCCGGGCACGCCGCCGGCAATGACCGCCTGCACGATCGCGCGGACCTCGTCGGGCTGCGTGCCGCCATTCGTGTCGCAGAGCACCACCCAGCGCGCGCCGGCCTCATAGGCCGCGCGGGCGCAGTCGAGCGCATAGGCGGGATTGGCCTTGTAGCCGTCGAAAAAATGCTCGCAATCGACCATGGCCTCGCGGCCGCTGATCACCACGGCCTCGACCGAGGCGCGGATGGATGCGAGGTTCTCTTCGTTCGAACAGCCGAGCGCCACGCGGACATGATAGTCCCAGCTTTTTGCCACGAGACAGATGGCGTCGCTCTCCGATTGCAGCAGCGCGCTTAAGCCGGGATCGTTGGAGGTGGACTGTCCGGGACGGCGCGTCATGCCGAAGGCCACGAAGCGGGCCGTCCGCGTGCGTCGCTCGGCGAAGAAGGCCGTATCGGTCGGATTGGCGCCGGGATAACCGCCCTCGACATAGTCCATGCCGAAACGATCGAGCATGTCGGCGATCGCGATCTTTTCCTCGAGCGAGAAATCGACGCCGGGCGTCTGCTGGCCGTCGCGCAAGGTCGTGTCGAAGAGGAAGATGCGCTCCTTGGTGGGGCTCATGACTGGGTCTTTCCGGCATAGAGATCGGTGGCGCGGATCAGCCGGTCCAGGATACCGGGCTCGGACCCGGCATGGCCTGAACCTTCGATCAGGTAGAATTCGGCCTTCGGCCAGGCCTTGTGCAACTCCCAGGCGATCCTGGCCGGGCACGGCATGTCGTAGCGGCCGTGGACGATGGTGCCGGGAATATCGGCCAGACGGCCGGCATCGCGCAGCAATTGTCCCTCCTCCAGCCAGCCGCCATGGACGAAGTAGTGCGTTTCAAGCCGTGCGAAGGCATCGGCGAAAGTGTCGTCGGAGAATTTGGCGCTGGCGTCCGGCTCCGGCAGAAGCGTGATCGTCTCGCCCTCCCAGCGGCTCCAGATCTTGGCGAGCTCCTGGCGCAGCCCCCTGTCCTCCCCGGTCAGCCGGCGGTGGTAGGCCCGCATCATGTCATGGCGCTCTTCCGGAGGGATCGGCGCGATGAAGCGCTCCCACTTGTCGGGAAACATTTCCGAGACGCCGAACTGATAATACCAGTCGAGTTCGGCCTTGGTCAGCGTGTAGACGCCGCGGACGACGAGTTCGGAGACCCGCTCGGGATGGGTCTCGGCATAGGCGAGCGCCAGCGTCGAGCCCCAGGACCCGCCAAGCACCAGCCAGGAGGAGACGCCGACCATCTCGCGCAGGCGTTCGATATCGGCGACGAGATGCCAGGTCGTGTTGGCCTCGAGGCTTGCATGCGGGGTCGAGCGACCGCAGCCGCGCTGGTCGAACAGGAGCACATCGTAAAGTGCGGGGTCGAACAGGCAGCGGTGGCTCGCGGCCGCCGTACCGCCTGGTCCGCCATGCAGGAAGACGGCGGGCTTCGCGCCCGGCGTGCCCACCCGCTCCCAGTAGACACGGTGCCCGTTGCCGACATCGAGATGGCCGGAGGCATAGGGTTCGATCGCGGGATAGGCGCTTCGCAGCGCGCTGCCTACTGGTTCTGGCGGGGGTATGCTCATAGATTCAGTCCATGGTTCGGCCAGGCATCCGTCTCGTGGTCGGGATGCTGGAAGGAGATGATCGCTTCCTGGCGGGAATAGAAGTCCGGATCCTCGTGCACCGGCTGGTCGAAGATGGTCGTGACCCAACTGTTGCGGGCCCCATAATTGACCTGGATCTGCGGGGCGAGATCGGCCCGCTCGTCAAAGGCGCCGATCGCGATTTCGATGCCGCCCGGATGGCGGTAGGTCAGCGGCGTGCCGCAGGCGGCGCAGAAGCCGCGGGAGATATTCACGGAGGACTGGAAGTATGACGGCGCGCCGCGACTCCAGGCAAGCCCCTCCTCCGGCACGGTGACCAGCGGCCCGAAAAAGCCGCCGAAGGCCTTCTGGCACATGCGGCAGTGGCAGATGGAGGGGCGACCCAGCGCGCCCTTGATCCGGAAGCGCACTGCCCCGCACTGGCAGCCGCCGGTGCGCAGCTTTTCAACCGTCTCGCTCATTGACTTGCTCCTCCCCTGGGCCAGTCCACCGTGTCATGATCGGGATGCTGATACGAGACCAGCGTGTCGAGAAAGGGAGCAGCCTGAATATCGGCCATCGTTCTTTCGCCGGGGAGGCTTGGCAGGCCATCGACATAGGGCAGCTTCTCCTCGATGCCCCACTGGATGCGCGGCACGATCTCCTCCGGCCGGTCGAAGCTCGCGATCGTCAAGGCGACCCCATCCGGCGCCTCATAGGTGAGCGGTGTGCCGCAGGAGGCACAGAACCCGCGCTGCACATGGTTGGACGACTGGAAGCGCTGCGGCGCGCCGCGCGTCCAGACGAGCCTTGCATCCCGCACCGAGACGAGCGGCAGGTAGAAATTTCCCGAGGCCTTCTGGCACATGCGGCAGTGACAGACGGAGGCATCGCCCAAGACCCCCTCGACCCGAAACCGCACCGCCCCGCACTGGCAGCCGCCGGTGCGGATGTCGTTTCCGCTCATGATACGCCCTCAAGCCAGTTTTCGATCCGCAACCCTGGCACACGGGAGAATTCTCGAACATTGGCCGTCACCATCGTCAGACCGAGAGAACGTGCATGCGCGGCGATGAAGAGGTCCACAGGCCCGATCATCTGTCCGCGCTCTGCGAGCATGTGACGGATATCGGCGTAGCTTTGGGTCGACTTCTCCTCGAACGGGAGGATGCTGAGCAAGGACAGCGCCCCTTCGACCAACAGAGCAAGCTGGCTGGACCCGCGCTTGTTGACGCCGTATCGGAGCTCCGACGCTGTCATGACGCTGACACAGAGGGCTGATTTCTCATGACGATCTGCCCGCGCCATGACGATCCCGTCTGGGAACCGGATCATGTGCGACACCATGTTCGTGTCCAGCATGTAGACAGGCTCGCTCAAAGCTCGACATCCTTCAGCGGAAGTTGTCCCTCTTTCACGTCGGGAAACTCCTCGTCCCACGGCTCGATCGTCTTCAGCCATTCGGCCAAGGTCTGCTTCGGGCGCTTTGGCACGGGTTCGATGACCAGCGTGTCGCCCACTTGGCGGATCAGGGCTTCCTCGCCCGGCAATTCAAGGTCGGCCGGAATCTGGATGGACTGGTGGGTGCCATCCCGAACGAGCTTCACATGTCGCTGCGCAGTCATGATCGATCTCCTTTCCTATCCCTTTGGCCTTGCCCCGCCGGCGAGGGTCCCGCCCGCAGTGCTTATAGCATTTTCGAGCCGGAGCGTGTTCGCTCAGGCATCGGACACGGCGCTGCAAACAAGAGCAGAGACCATCACAGCGATCCCGTGATCACCGAGATGGTCTCGCTCAGCGCTTGATCTCCCAGGTCGTCACCCTCTCGCCGGTCACAGGGTCCTTGCCGTCCTTCAGCTGGATGCCCTCCGACAGGAGCGCGTCGCGGATGCGGTCGGCCTCGGCGAAGTTGCGGGCGGCGAGATGGTCGCGGCGTTCGGCGATGCGTGCGGTCACCGACGCCCACTTTTCCTCATCGCCAAGGCTCAAGCCGAGATCGGAAGCCGCCTGGCTCAGGCTCTCGATCGTCTCGAAACCGAGAAGGTCGAGGAGGCCCAAGAAGGAGCGTGCCGCCTCGCCATCGCCCTTCAGCCCTTCGGCCGCCATCTGGCTCATGCCGGCGAAGACCGGCGAGAGATTGAGGTCGTCGAGGAGCGGGCTGCCGGGGTCGAGCACGAACGGGGTGGCGGCGCCGGCCTCGACCAGCTTGATCTTGGCATCCGCCCAGCGCCGCGCGAGCGCCTGCGCTTCCTCGAGACGCTTGAGGCTGAAGTCGATCGGCTGGCGATAGTGGGTCATCAGCATGGCAAGGCGCAGCACCGCGCCCGGCCAGCGCCGCCCGCCGAAGGTCTCGGTTTCGAGCAGCTCGTGAATCGTCACGAAGTTGCCGTCGGATTTCGACATTTTGCGGCCTTCGATCTGCAGGAAGCCGTTGTGCATCCACACGCGTGCCATGGCCGCGGTGCCGTGCGCGCAGCGCGACTGGGCGATCTCGTTCTCGTGATGCGGGAAGATCAGATCCAGCCCGCCGCCGTGGATGTCGAAGGTCTCGCCGAGATAGCGGTGGCTCATGGCCGAGCATTCGATATGCCAGCCGGGCCGGCCGCGGCCCCAGGGGCTTTCCCAGCCTGGCTCATCCTCGGACGACAGCTTCCAGAGCACGAAATCCCCCGCACTCCTCTTGTGGGCATCGACCGCGATGCGGGCGCCGGCCTGCTGGTCCTCGAGGTTGCGGCGCGAGAGCGCGCCATAATCCGCCATGGAGGTGGTGTCGAACAGCACCTCGCCGGCCGCCACATAGGCATGGCCCTTGGCGATCAGTGCCTCGGTGATGGCGATCATCTCGGCAATATTCTCGGTCGCCCGCGGCTCGACCGTCGGCGACAGGCTGCCGAGCGCCGCCGCATCGGCCCGAAACTGCTTCTCGGTCTTCTCCGTCACCGCGCGGATCGCATCGTTGAGCGGCAGCGACGGATAGTCGCGCAGCGCCCGGGCGTTGATCTTGTCGTCGACGTCGGTGATGTTGCGGACATAGGTCACATGATCGGCACCATAGAGATGGCGCAGCAGCCGGAAGAGCACGTCGAAGACGATGACCGGGCGCGCATTGCCGATATGGGCGAAGTCATAGACCGTCGGCCCGCAGACATAGAGCCGCACATTCTGCGCATCGATCGGCTGGAAGGCCGCCTTCTCGCGGGTCAGCGTGTTGTAGAGCATCAGATGCGGCGCGTCGGCCATAGGTCTCTCCAGGTGACAGGATGCACGGTTCGCGCGGCCTTCCGGCCTTCGCGTTGTCATCCGGCTTTGAGAGAGACGAGAACGGACAGGCCAGCGGGTCGCGCTAGCGAATAAGCTTTCCGCAGAGGGTGCAGGATGCCGTTCTCATGGCGGCTTTATCGCGCGTCATGGGCGGCCGGTCAAGGGGCGGGCGCGGCCCGCGGGCAACACTGTCGGGCCGTTTGCGGCGACCCTGCGTTCGGTCATGGTTTTGTCATGATTTCAGGGTGGTGAGAGGCTGCGAATGCCGGAAGATCAGGGCCTGCGGGGACGACGCGAGAAAGCCTGTTTCTTCCGGAACAATGAGGAACTGCCGCTTCGTGCTCTGCATGAGGGAGGACATGTTCCCGTCACCGGGACGGACACGTCGAAGAAGGAGAGAGACCACATGATCGAGAAAAGCGAAACCCAGAAACCGGCCGGCGAAGAGGTTCGCCTGATCGACAATTACCGGCCGCTGGGCCTGAAGGCGGTTCTGGCCGCAGCCCTGGTGAACCGCAAGGCCGCAAAGCCTGCCGTTCCCTTCCTGCCGCGCGAACGCCAGCCCGCCTGAGCGACAGGATCGTCGGGCTGCGCGATCATCGCGCAGCCATCTCGATGGCCCGATCTGCGCCGGCGCGTTCGGCGCGGATGGACAAGGTTAAGATCAGGCTGCTCGCAGACCCGCAGAGTTCGGGATAGGCCTTGCAAACCGCAGCCTCGTCTTTTCATCTCTGGTTAATTTTGAACGTTCTAAACTTCTCATGTCTTCACGCGGGGCGCTGAACCGATCCTTTTGGCGCGCCCTGCTTCTCCGCAAAGAAATGAGAGGGTTGGAATGAGAAAGCTTCTCTTCATGCTTGGTCTTTGCCTGGCAGGCGCTGGCGCCGCCGGGTCGAATGCGCTGGCGAGCGATTACGGCTTCAGGCTCCACAACCGCGCCGCCGGCTACACGATCAACGGCTTCTACACCTATCAGCATGGCCGCTGGAGCAACAACTGGCTGTCGGGGCGCCTGCGCACCGGCGATGTCGCGGATATGGACTGGTACAGCAACGAGGGCAATTGCGTGGTGCCCTTCCGCGTCAGCTGGGACGGCTACGGTGCCGACGACTTCAAGCTCGACTGGTGCAAGGGCGTCAGCAATATCTACATGAAGGACAAAGGCTTTTCCTGGGATTGACAGGAGAGAAGAACAAGACCCACGCCTGCGACCCGGTGGCGCTGTCGCGCTCGCCGGGTCGCAGCAGCCGGCTAGAAGAGCGAGAGCTGATCGCCCGCCGCTGCCTTGTTCGCCGCTCCCTTTTCCAGCGCTGCCTTCACGGCGGGAATTGCCGAAGCCCCTGGCGCGATCGGGTCCTGGAGCGAGGGATGGCTGTTGGCCACCTTGTTCACCCGGTCGGAAACCGGGATCGCCTCGAACAGGTCGTCCGGTGCCGGCCGCATCAGGTCCATGACCTCGCGCGGCTCCTGCGTCTTGCAGTCGAGCCACCGGTCCCGATCCTCTGGAGCAATCACCACCGGCATGCGTGAGTGGATCGGCGAAAGCGTGGCATTGGCTCCGGTCGTCAGCACGGCTGCCGTATCGAGCTCCGACCCTTCTGCCGACGCCCAGGTTTCCATCAAACCGGCGAAACTGACGATCCCGCCCTGTTTCGGGCGGATCCAATAGGCCTGCGGCCGCGCGCCGCTTTCCTTCGGCGGCCGATGCCATTCGTAGAATCCCGAGGCCGGGATGAGCACGCGCCGGTGGCGCAGCGCGGCGCGGAAGGAGGATTTGTCATGCGCGGTCTCGGCGCGGGCATTGATCAGCAGCGGAAACTCTTTCGGATCCTCGGCCCATGCGGGCAGGAAACCCCAGCGGACGAGGAGCGGCCGGCGGGTCGGCTGGTTGCTGCCGGGCTCTGGACGCTCGGCCGCGGTGACGATCAGCATGGGCTGCGTCGGCGCGATGTTGTAGCGCGGCGGGAAGGCTTCGAGGAAGGCGAGCGCCATGGATTCGGCTACCTCTTCCGGCATTGCAGTCAGCGCATAGCGTCCGCACATGGCGATGGCTCCGTCTTCAGTTCGTCTGGCATCGACCCGGCACGGCGGCAGGGACGGCTCTCGCGTGAGCCTGCGCTCGACTGCTATGTAAGAACGAATCGCGCGAAAAACCACAGTGAGAGCCCCCGTGTGACCCTGCCTTCCTCCGCCTCGCCTTCGCTTGCCTCCTCCGCCATCGTCGAGCGCGAAGGGCGCTATCTGCTCGTGCGCCGCTCCCGTCCGCCATCCGCCGCCATGTATGCCTTTCCCGGCGGGCGGGCCGAACCGGGCGAGACGCCGGCCGAAACGGCGCTGCGCGAATTGAAGGAGGAGACCGGACTGACCGGCCGGGACGCGACCCTCTTTGCCAGCTATGACCTGCCGCCGCTGACCATCGACGGGCCGACGACGCGGCATTTCTTTCTCTCCGTCTTCCGCGTCGTCGTGGATGGCGACGACCCCGCTGTGGCCGCCGACGACGCCGAAAGCCTTGGCTGGTTTACCGCCGCCGAAATCGCCAACCTACCCGCGCCCGACAGTGTGCGCGACTGTGTTGCCCGCCTCGAGGCGCTCTCCGCATGAGGATCTCCCCGCTTCACCCCTTCCAAACGCTGCGTGTCGCGACCGCAGTCCTGTCCACCTGTCTCATCCTGGCATCCGGCCCGGCACTCGCGCAGAAAGGCGCCGCCTCGGCGCCGGCCAAGGCCACTGTGCCTTCGCAGGACACATCCGCGGCCCCGCCGCCATCGCCGGCCGCACCCTATGACGACCGTCTGATGCGGCTTTCGGAGATCCTGGGCTCCGTGGCCTATCTGCGCAGCCTGTGCGGCGCATCGGACAAGGACGCCTGGCGCGAGGCCACGCAGCGCCTGATCGACCGGGAAACCAGCGCCGAAGCCGACCGAAAGGCCAAGCTTACAGCTGCCTTCAACCGCGGGTTCCGCAGCTTCGCCTCGGTCTACACCTCATGCACGGCATCGGCCGCGCTGGCGGATGAGCGCTATCGTGCCGAAGGCGCAACACTGACGGCGGAAATTGTGGCACGCTTCGGAAATTAAGCCTTAATTAACCTCTTTTCGCATGACGCCGTGTCGTTTCGGGAAAAGGCTGATAAAGTTGTTAAGACCGTGGTAAGAAGTGTCGCCCGCGATTCCAGACGCGGTGCCCATTTGTGAAAGCGTTATGTGGCATGGAAAGATCGATGGAACAGAGCCTCAACGAAATCGACGACATGATCGTCCATGAGAAGATGCAGGCGGCTCTCGAACATCAGAACGAGGCCTGGGCGGACGGCATGGCGGACGGCATCGAGCCGGAAATCATCGCCGATGCAGCCATTGCGCTTGCCATGCGCGAGACCATTCGCCTGCATGGCGAGGACAGCGCCGAGGCGCTGCTCAATGCGCTGCGCGAACGCATGCTCGCCGGCGAGTTTTCTCCCGAGCGGACGCTTCAATAGGACGAGGCGCAATGACATCGACGAGCACAAGCCGGCCCCTGGCCGAACGATGGTCCGCGCTCGCCGTTGCAGCCTTCCTGGCGCTCGTCGCCGTTGAGCCGGCCTTCGCATTAAGCGAGTTGCGGACGATTCCTGGCGCTGAGGCGCCTGATGACCGCAAGAAGCCGGTGCAGGCGCCGGATGCGCCGTCCATCCCCCTGCCCGATCCTTTGGTCAACAAGCCCGTGCAGCCCGATCCGGACGCCGAGGCAGCGGACGAGCGCACGACGCCGGCCGAGGTACTGACCGACATCTCCAAGATCCCCGAGCCGGTCCGGCGCATGCGCCAGCTCATCGTCGAGGCGGCCGCCTCCGGCGATGTCGAGCGGCTGCGCCCGCTGTTCGGCAAGGGGGAGACCGCCACCCAGGTCGGCGACGGATCCGACGAGGATCCGATCACCGCCATCAAGGAGCTTTCCGGCGATGGCGAGGGCCTGGAGACCATGGCGATCATGCTCGACGTCCTGTCCACGGGCTTCGTGCGGCTGGAGCCGGGCACGCCGGACGAACTCTATGTCTGGCCCTATTTCGTCGCCCGTCCGCTCGACCAGCTGAGCCCGCCGGAAAAGGTCGATCTTCTGCGCCTGATGACCGCCGGCGATTTCGCGAACATGCAGGAATTCGGCAGCTACAATTTCTACCGCATCGGCATCTCGCCGGATGGTCAATGGAAGTTCCTGGCCGGCGGCGACTGAGCCTCTCTGGCCGGCCCCTCCTTATCTTGCGCCCTTCGAGCGGCGGGCCTATCTCTCACGGGCAACAGAGGATGGACCGATCATGAGTCTTGCAGCCTTGCCCGACCGCGCGCTTCTCGCCGTCACCGGTGCCGATGCCGAGGATTTTCTACAGGGGCTGATCACCACCGATCTCGGCGCCCTCACCGTGGACGAAGTGCGGCCGGGCGCGCTGCTGACACCACAGGGCAAGATCCTCTTCGCCTTTCTCATCAGTCGCATCGATGGCGGCTTTCGGCTGGACACGACCGCCGATCAGGCACCCGCGCTCCTCAAGCGCCTGACCCTCTACAAGCTCCGAGCGGCGGTGACGCTGGCGCAGCTTGCGCCGACGCCGGTCGGCGTGAGCGCCGAGCCGAGGCCCGGCGCCCTGCGCGACGTCCGCTTCGAAACGGCCGGCACCCCGCTCTTTCGGCTCTATGGCGAAGACGCCGCGGGCGATGCGGCGGCCTATGACGCCCATCGGATCGCGCTCGGCATTGCCGAGCCGGGCGCGGATTATGCGCTGCAGGACACCTTCCCCCATGATGTGCTGCTCGACAAGAATGGCGGCCTTTCCTTCCGCAAGGGCTGCTATGTCGGGCAGGAGGTGGTGTCGCGCATGCAGCATCGCGGCACGGCGCGGCGCCGGGTGGTGACGGTGGAAGCGGAAAGCCCGCTGCCCACCTCCGGCACCGAGCTGACGGCCGGCGGCAAGACGATCGGTACGCTCGGCAGCGTGTTGGGCCGCCGCGGCCTTGCCATCGTCCGCGTCGACAAGGTGGGCGATGCGCTGGCCACCGGCCTGCCGGTTCTTGCGGGGGAGCTGCCCGTGACGCTGGCTCTGCCTGCCTGGACGGGCCTGAGCTTCCCGACGGACAGCGCGGACGAGGCGCAGGGCGGATGACGGCGCGCGCCTGGCAACGCATGCTTTCCGGCCGCAGGCTCGACCTGCTCGACCCCTCGCCGCTCGATGTGGAACTCTCCGACATCGCGCATGGCCTTGCCCGCGTGGCCCGCTGGAACGGCCAGACTCGCGGCGACCATGCCTTTTCCGTCGCCCAGCACTCGCTGATCGTCGAGGATATCGTCCGCCGCCTCTATGACCCCGGCCCCGAGGCTTGCCTGCTGGCGCTGCTGCACGATGCGCCGGAATATGTGATCGGCGACATGATCTCGCCCTTCAAGGCGGTGGTCGGCGGCGGCTACAAAGGGGTGGAGAAACGGCTGGAGGCAGCCATTCACCTGCGCTTCGGCCTGCCCGCCACCATGCCGGCTGCCATCAAGGAGCGGATCAAGAAGGCAGATCAGGTGGCCGCCTATTTCGAGGCGACCCTGCTGGCCGGCTTCACGCTGGAAGAGGGCCGCAAGCTGTTCGGCACGCCGCGCGGGATCAGCCGCGAGACGATCGCGATCGACCCGCTGCCGACGGCGGCGGCGCAATCGGCTTTTTCGGCACGGTTTGCGGCTTTGGAGGCGGAGCGGGCGGCGCTCGCCGCCGTGCCATGAGCCTGATCGTCGTTTCGCCGCTGACGCGGATCGCCGAAATGGCCGTTCGGCACCAGTGCCGCGACATGCTGAGCCTAATGGCCGACGGCCATGATTTCCACCGGCCCGGGCTTATCCGGCCTGACCGCCATAAGACGATTCGTCTCAACGACATCGCTGCCGCGGCTGAAGGACTGGTTGAGCCGGCCGAGGTCCATGTCGAGGCCATTCTGGACGTCGCGCGCGCCTGGCAGCGGGAGCGGCCCCTGCTCGTTCACTGCTGGATGGGCGTCTCCCGTTCGCCAGCCGCCGCCCTTCTCGTCGCACTCGACGTCGCGCCCGACCAGGATGACCGCGCACTGGTGCAGCGTCTGCGCGCTGCCTCGCCCTTTGCCACACCCAATCCGCGCCTGGTCGAAATCGGCGACGCCCGGCTGAAGCGCGGCGGCCGGCTGATTGCCGCGGTCAAGGAGATCGGCCGGGGAGCGGATGCGGATGGTGACACGCCCTTCGTCTTCTCCGCCGTGCCGCTGTGACGGGGCGCGCGCCATGACGGTCGAGATCGGACTGAATGCCGCCATCGTTTCGGTGGCGGAGCGAAGCCCGCGCATTCTGGTCGCAACCGGGGAGGATCTGCGCGACGCCCTGCCCTTCGGACCCTTCGACACGGCCCGTCACCGCACGTTCGAGACCAGCCTGCGCGCCCATGTCGAGGATCAGACCGCGCTCGATCTCGGCTATATCGAGCAGCTTTACACCTTCGGCGATCGCGGCCGGCATGGACCGGAGACGCAGGCGGACCGGCATATCGTCTCCGTCGGCTATCTGGCGCTGACTCGCGCCGACCCTGACGCCGCGCTTCGTCTCTCCGGCGCCGGCGTGTTGTGGCGCGACTGGTATGTCTATCTGCCTTGGGAAGACTGGCGGGCCGGGCGGCCGTCTCTGATCGACCGGGTAATCTTGCCGGCGCTGATGCGCTGGGCAAGCACGGGCGGCGCGCCGATCACCGCACAACGCCGGTCCCGCCTGCGCCTCGCCTTCGGCACGGATGATTTTCCCTGGGACGAAGAGCGCGTTCTGGAGCGCTACGAGCTTCTCTACGAGGCGGGCCTCGTTGCGGAAGCCATGATCGACCGAGGCTCCGCAGATGCCTCCGCTGCCGGTGAGGGCCCCCTGCAGACCGGCAGCGGGCGCGCCATGCAGCATGATCATCGCCGGATCGTCGCCACCGCCATTGCGCGGCTGCGCGGCAAGATCAAATACCGCCCGGTCATTTTCGAGCTGATGCCGCCCGAATTCACCCTGACCGATCTGCAGGCCACGGTGGAGGCGATTTCCGGCCGCCACCTGCACAAGCAGAATTTTCGCCGGCTGGTCGAGGGGGCCGAGCTGGTAGAGCCGACGGGCATGAGCACGGCGGCCACTGGCGGTCGGCCGGCGGCCTTGTTCCGCTTCCGCCGGCAGATCCTCGACGAACGTCCCGCCCCGGGCCTCAAGGTCTGAGCGTTCAAACCGGCTCGCCGCCCACTCCGTCCGAAGGCGACACCGGAGGCTGCCCTCCGGTGTCCCGTCATCATGCCACGATGCCCTTCGTCAGCTCCAGCGCCTGGCGCTCGAACAGGCGGCGATAGATGCCGCCGTTCATCCGGACGAGCGCCTGGTGCGTGCCCTCCTCCACGATCCGGCCCTTGTCGAAGACGAGAAGCCGGTCGAGCGCGCGGACGGTCGACAGACGGTGGGCGATCACCAGCGTCGTGCGGCCTTTCATCAGCCGCTCCATCGCCTCCTGGATCTGCTGCTCGCTCTCGCTGTCGAGACTGGAGGTCGCCTCGTCGAAGATCAGCACGGGTGTGTCCGCCAGGAAGGCCCGGGCGATGGACACGCGCTGGCGCTCGCCCCCCGAGAGCTTCACCCCGCGTTCGCCGACCAGCGTCTCGTATCCCCTCGGCAAGCCGAGAATGAAGTCGTGCACGCTTGCCTGCCGCGCCGCCTCCTCGATCTCCAGCCGCGATGCGCCGGGACGGGCATAGGCGATGTTTTCCGCCAGCGTCCGGTGGAACAGGATCGGATCCTGCTGGACGATGGCGATCTGCCGCCTCAGGCTTGCCTGCGTGACGCCGGCAATATCCTGCCCATCGATGCGGATCGCCCCGGCATCGACGTCGTAGAGCCGCTGGATCAGCTTGACGAAGGTTGTCTTGCCGGACCCGGAATGCCCCACCAGACCGACCCGCTCGCCCGGCCGGATGGTGACCGAGAAGTCCTCATAGAGCGGCGACGGATGGACTCCATAGCGGAAGGTGACGCGATCGAAGACGATGCCGCCACCGTCGATTGCGATCGCTTCGGCCCCCGGTCTGTCTTCGACATCGAGCGTCAGCTGCGCAATCTCGACCAGTTCCTCCATATCGTTGACGGCGCGCTGCAGATCCCGGAAGTTCTGCCCGACCGAGCGCAGATGGCCCTGCAGAACGAAGAACATCGCCAGCACGAAGGTAATGTCGCCCGGCGTGGCCGAGCCGCTCTTCCACAGGAGGAGGCCGGTGCCGAGGATGCTCGTCTGCATCGCCACCATCAGGCCATGCTGGCTCGTTCCGTTGACCAACCCGCGATTCCACGTTCGAACGGTGCGGCGCTTCCATTTCGACAGGACCTTTTCCAGCCGCGCATCCTCGCGCGCCTCCGCGCCGAAGGCCTTCACCACGGCATTGCAGCTGATCGCATCCGCCAGCGCGCCGCCGACCTTCGTGTCCCATTCGTTCGAGAGCTTAGCGGCCGGCGAAACATAGCCGGTCGAAAGCAGCACCGTCACCGCGATGTAGGAGATGGCGCCGAGAGCCACGATCAGCCCCATGACCGGCCAGCGGCTGCCCAGCACCAGGGTGGCACCCAGCAGGCAGAAGAGCGACGGAATCATCGCAACGAGCAGCACTTCGTTCAAGGCGTCGACCGCCCACATGCCGCGGCTGATCTTGCGGACGGTCGAGCCGGCAAAGCTGTTGGCATGCCACTCGGCGGACAAACGCTGGACCTTCTGAAAGCCGTCCTGCGCCACATCGACCATCATGACGATGCTCAGCGTGATCAGTCCCTGGATCGAGGCCCAGGTCAGAATGACGGCGGCGATGCTCAACGCAATGGCGAAGAGGAAGGCATGGACGGCGTCATCGGCGGTGCCACCGCCCGCAATCGCATCGATGATGTGGCCGGAAAAGATCGGTACGAAGACCTCCGCCAGAGTACCGGCACCGATCGCCAGGATCGTGGCGCCAACCATCACGCGATGCTGCGTCCAGCGGTGAAAGAGAAAGCCGAAGACTTTCCTGTAAGCGTCCGTGCGAAAATTGAATTTCCTGCGAGCCATGAGACACTGTCCGGCACGCGCGCAACGGCGGCCGGTCCCTTGGTTGAGGGTGAAAAACGGATGGCCGGATGGCGCGGACATCTCTGTCCGGCCGGGCCAGGTCAAAGCATTGGGAAGAGACTGCGTGAGCGAGACCTCAGGCGGCCGCGCGCATAATGACCGGTCGGGCGGCCATCCCCTGAAGGCGGGAAACAGGAGCGACGATTCCCATGCGGAGGATGCCGGTGAATGCTTGTGTCATGCACGCCTCCTGCGCTGGTGGGGAACGATGGTGCCTGTGTAGCGAAGATTCGCGGAGGCGCCAAGCCTCTCTTTAGGACTTCCTAAGATTCATGCAGAAATGCCACAACCATCGTCGGCCGGTGGCCGACCTTCCTGCAGCGGCGGTCGTCAGAACGCGGGAACGACCGCCACAGGCTAGCCTGTAGCGGTCGTTCGGAGATCCGTTTGTCGTAAATCGTTCATCGCGCCTACAGAGGGTGCCGAACGCTCAAGCCTCATTCAATCACGGCGCAGGCAAGCCGTTCGCCGGCATCGCCCGCGGGCTGGCTGCGATTGTCGTCCGATTTGGCATGGATCATCAGGGCGCGGCCACGAATTCCGGTCGCATTGTCGTCCAGCTTCACCATGCTGTTGAACACCTGGGCGCGCAAGACGCCATCGGCGCTGACATATTGATTGGGCATATCGCCGGCATGCGGTCCGTTGGCGGCGAGGAAACCATGTTCGGTATCGCCCGGGTTGAAATGGCCGCCCGCCGATTCATGGCCGCCGGGGCCATCGCATTTGCCGGTTTCGTGCACGTGGAAGGCGACCCAGGTTCCGGCCGGCATGCCGCTCACTTCAAGCTCGATCAGCACGCCGTTCTTGCCGGCCGTCAGCATCGCCCGTCCGGTTTCCTTGCCGTCCTTGCCGACGAAGTTGGCCATGGCGGTCTGGCTTGTCTGCTGCGCCAATGCCGGTGCAGCAGCGGTTCCAAGTGCCAGCGCGGCGGCGAGACAGGTCTTCAGCATGGTCCATCCTCCTGAGTGAGCGTCAGAACGGCAACGCCGCGCCCTCGCCCATGTTCCCCCACGAGCGCGTGAACAGGGCGTGAAGCGCGGCAGGCGCCTCTTGAGCATTTCCAGCCGAAGCGTGATCGCTTCGGCGTCGGACAATGCGGCCGAACAAGAACATAGAGCATTGGAGGTGATCCCGTGATCGCCGGAAATGCTCTAGAAAAGCCGGAAGAGCGAGGTGGCGATGATGATCATCGACACGGCGATCATCAGCGGGCGCACAGGAATATGCTTGACGATATAGGCGCCGATGGGGGCGGCAATGACCCCGCCGATTACCAGCCCGATGGCGCTGTCGAGCTCGGACCAGCCAAGGGTGAGGATGAAGGTTGCCGAGATGGTGACTGTCACGGCAAATTCGGTGAGGCTGGTCGAGCCGATGACCTTCTTCGGATCATGGCCGCGGCCGATCAGCGAGGTGGTGACAATCGGCCCCCAGCCGCCGCCGCCTGCCGCATCGAGACCACCGCCCGCCAGGCCGACGAAGGGCACGGTCCAGTCGTCGACATCACGCTTGAACTGCGGTCGGAAGGCCTTGAACAGGATGTAGAGGCCGATGGCGATCAGGTAGAGCGAGATGAAGGGCTCGATCACCTTGCCGTCGATATTGGAAAGGAGATAGGCGCCGATCGCCCCGCCCACCATGCCGGCCGGCGCCAGCCTTGCGACGAGCTTCCAGCTGATATTGCGGTTCCAGACATGGGAGGCTCCCGAAGCGCCGGTGGTGAAAATCTCGGCCACATGCGTCATGGCGCTGGCGGTGGCCGGCGGCACGCCGAAGGCAAGCAGGCTGGTGGTCGAGAGCACGCCGAAAGCCATGCCGAGCGCACCATCGACGATCTGGGCGAAGAAGCCGATGACGATAAACACCCAGAGATCACCCATGCGCCCCTGCCCTCTCTCTTGTTCCGTTCGATCTTACCGGCGGCACGCGGTCCGGTTTCAGGCCCCGCCCATGCCGTTCTCGATGTCCGGGCCGTTCTCGATGTCCGGGCCGATCTCGATGTCGAGGCCGATGTCGAGCGTCGGCGCGGACATGGTGATCTTGGAGGTGGAGATGTAATCGACGCCGGTTTCGGCAATGGCTCCAATGGTGGAAAGCGCGACATTTCCCGAAGCTTCGAGCTGCGCCCGGCGGCGGTCGCCGGCATAGGCGTCGCCGGAGAGGCCCGCATGGGCCGCGTTCAGCGCCACGGCCTCGCGCAGCATGTCCGGCCCCATATTGTCCAGCAGGATCACGTCGGGTTTGGCCTCGAGCGCCGCGCGCATCTGGTCGAGCCGGTCCACCTCCACCTCGATGCGGACGAGATGTCCGGCATAGGCCTGGGCCGCGCGGATCGCCTGCGCCACGCCGCCGGCAACCGCGATGTGGTTGTCCTTGATCAGCACCGCATCGTCGAGGCCGAAGCGGTGGTTCGAGCCGCCGCCGAGCCGGACCGCATATTTTTCCAGCGCCCGCAGTCCGGGCAGCGTCTTGCGGGTGCAGGTGACCCGCGCCGCGGTGTGCGCGATCGCCTCTGCATAGCGCGCGGTGAGGGTCGCGACGCCGGAGAGATGCATGAGAAAGTTCAGGGCAACCCGCTCGGCCGAAAGGAGCCCGCGCGCCGGACCGGCGATCCGTGCGATCGCCGTTCCCGGTGTCACCCGGTCGCCATCGGCAACCAGGGCGGTGAAGACGAGCGCCGGATCGACCAGGCGGAAGGCCATGCGCGCCAGATCAAGCCCAACCACGACGCCCGCCTCGCGCACCGCCAGAACGGCCATGGCGGAGAGATGCGGGGCGATCGTCGCCGCCGTGGTGATATCGCCGGCGCGGCCGAGATCCTCGGCGAGCGCAAGGCGGACCGGTTCCTCGATCAGAAGGTCTGGCAGAAAAGGTCTAAGGGCAGTCATGAGATGTCCTTGGCAATTTCGGGCTTCATGCGGCAACACGCGCTCCGCCACAAGGCGAGGCAGATGGGGCGGCGAACCGTGCGGCTCACGCGGCCCGGCTTTCGGCAGCATCGGCAAGGATGGTTTCCGCCTCGGCCAGCGTCAGGAGGCTGCGGTGCTGCCAAGCGGCGCGCGGTTCCGGGCAGTCGCTGCGGTAGTGGCCGCCACGGCTCTCCTCGCGCGCCAGCGCAGCGGCGGCCATCATCTTCGCCGTGGTGAGGATGTTGGCGAAACGCAGCCGCGGCGTGCGGCGCTCCAGCGCCTGGAGCGCGCGGATGGCGGAGATGAGCCCGTCCTTGTTGCGGATGACCCCGACATGCGCGCTCATCAGCTGGCGCAGGGTGCCAAGCGCGGTGCTGTCGACGGGGGTAACGGGATCGTCGCTCTCGCCGGCCGGCCAGCCAGGGCCGCGCGCCGACGGCGCGGGCAGCGTGCCGGACAGGGCGTCGGCGATGCGCGCCGCAAAGACCACGGCTTCGAGCAGGGAGTTGGAGGCCAGCCGGTTTGCCCCATGCACGCCGGTGGACGCCACCTCGCCCGCCGCCCACAGGCCGTCGACCGAGGTGCGGCCGGACGCATCGGTCAAAACGCCGCCCATGTGATAATGCGCCGCCGGAACGACCGGGATCGGCATGGTGGCGGGATCGAGCCCGGCCGAAAGGCAGGAGGCATGCACGGTCGGGAAAAGATCGGCGAAATGCGCCCCGATCGCCGTCCGGCAATCGAGAAAGGCACCGCGCCCGGCGGCGACTTCGGCAAAGACACCGCGCGCCACGACATCGCGCGGGGCGAGCTCGCCGTCGGGATGCAGGTCCAGCATGAAGCGGTGACCGTCGCGATTGATCAACTGGGCTCCGTCGCCGCGCAGGGCCTCGGTGGCGAGCGGCGCCGGATCGCGACCGAGATCGATGGCAGTGGGATGAAACTGGACGAATTCGGGATCGGCGATGATGGCGCCGGCGCGGGCCGCCATGCCGACGCCCTGGCCGCAGGCCTCGTGCGGATTGGTGGTGACCGCATAGAGATGGCCGACGCCGCCGGAGCAGAGCACCACCGCCCGCGCCGCAAAAGCGACCCGCACCTTCGCCCGCCCGCCATGTGCCCGGGCGACCACGCCGGTGATCGAAGGCCCCTCGCGCAAGAGGTCCTCCACGGCATAGCCCTCAAGCACGCGGATCGAGGGCGTGGCCCGTACCGCGGCGATCAGCGCCTCCATGATCGCCCGGCCCGCCATATCGCCACGCACCCGCACGATCCGACGCTCGGAATGGGCGGCCTCGCGGGACAGCAAGAGCTTGCCTTCGAGATCCCGATCGAAGGGGACGCCGTAACGCAGCAGATCCTCGATGCGCGCCGGTCCCTCGGCCACCATCATCCGGGCCATCGCCTCATCGACGATGCCGGCACCGGCGGCCAGCGTATCGGCCACATGCCTGTCCACCGTATCGCCCGGGCTCATCGCGGCGGCGATGCCGCCCTGCGCCCAGGCCGAGGACGCCCCCTGCCCGATCGGCGCGGCCGCCAGCACGGTCACCGGCCGCGGCGCCAGCTTCAGCGCACAAAACAACCCCGCCAACCCACCCCCGACAATGAGAATGTCATCGACGCCGTTGAAAGACTGGGAGCGGAAGGGGTCGGTCGGCATGGCTTTCTTTCCTTCAGTCAACGAGCGGAGAACCGACAGAACGATTGAATATCAGAATGTTTTCATGTGATGCTCGACGCGGTGTCATGATGGGGAAGTGCGACCCATGCTCGAACATTTTCTGGCCGACATGGATCGGCTCATCGCGTCGACCACTGCTCTCTTCCGCTTCCCTGACACGCACACCGACGCGACGATCCTCGCGTTGATCGTCACGGCGATCATCGCGATGCTGCGGTATCTTCTCAAAGGCGTGATCAGTGCAGCCGTGACGCTCTGGATGGATCACCGCAAGCGCCGATCGGCGATCATCCGGTTCCACAACGATGTCGAACTCTGGCGAAGTGGATTCGACATGCACTTCGACGACGCGCATATCAGGATCTACATGGACATGGTCTCGAATGGGCCGGATGATTTCCGCTTCTTCGTGGGCCATTCCGAGAGGCTCGATATCGACGAGATCAAGCCGTTTCTTCATCGGCTGAGCTCCAGCGAGCTTCGATGTGTCCGCGGGTACACGGCGAACAGCGAACTGTACGAGCGAATGACCCTGTTTCTCGGTACCGACGACTTCGCGACGATGACGAAGGCGCGGAAGCTCAAAACGCTGCTGCAGTGGCATAAAATCGGATTGACCACGCGGCTCTTCGCAGAACTTGCTGCCTCGGAAATCGCCAAGCGCCACCACTTCGTAAAGCGGGATGCCGCTCTGAGCGAGATGATCAGACAGAAGCAGGAGGTGCTTGCGACGAAGCTCAGCGCGCTCAGCGTCCGAGACGACGTCTCAAGCCGCGGTGGCACGCTGGCCGAACCCGCCGATGGCAGGAGCGCATGACCTTTAGAGGAGCGGCGGCAATGGACCTGACATGGAGGTTCCCCTTTCGACGCGAAATCTAGACGAATATCACCCATCGCTCAACCACCTATCGGCTCAGCGCCACCATCCGCTCCACCGCGAGCCGGGCGCGGTCGGCGATGGTGGGGTCGATCGTGACCTCTTCCGTCAGCGTCAACAGGCTGTCGAGGATCTTGGGCAGGGTGATGCGCTTCATGTGCGGGCAGAGATTGCAGGGCTTGATGAACGCGACACCCTCCACCTCCGCCTGGATGTTGGACGCCATCGAGCACTCGGTCACGAGCAGAACCTTCGCCGGCCGGTTGTCCTTGACGTAGTTGATCATGCCGGCCGTCGAGCCCGCGAAATCGCACACCGCGATCACATCCGGGTGACATTCCGGATGGCCGATGATCTCGAGACCGGGATGGGCCTCCTTGAAGGCGAGCAGTTCTTGAGCGGTGAAGCGCTCATGCACCTCGCAATGACCCTTCCAGGTCAGGATCTTCTTGCGCGTCTGCCGCGCGACGTTCATCGCCAGATATTCGTCCGGAATGCAGAGCACCGTGTCGCTTTCCAGGCTCTCAACCACGGAGAGAACGTTGGAGGAGGTGCAGCAGATATCGGTTTCGGCCTTCACCTCGGCGGAGGTGTTGACATAGGTGACGACGGGAACGCCGGGGTAGCGCGCTTTCAGCAGCCGGACGTCGGCACCCGTGATCGACTCCGACAGCGAACAGCCGGCCTTGCCGTCCGGGATCAGCACGGTCTTGTGGGGATTGAGCAGCTTCGAGGTCTCGGCCATGAAGTGCACGCCGCACTGGACGATGATCTCGGCATCGACCCTGGTTGCATCCCGCGCGAGCTGGAGCGAATCCCCGACGATATCGGCGACGCAATGGAAGATTTCCGGCGTCTGGTAGTTGTGCGCGAGGATCACGGCATTCCGCTCGCGCTTCAGCCGGTTGATGGCCGCGATGTAGGGTGCGTAGACCGGCCATTCGACGGCGGGGATGAACTCCTTGACGCGCTGGTAAAGCGGCTCGGTCTCGCGCGCCACCTCCGGCGTAAAGGTCAGATCGGGCCGCGGCAGAACACCAAAACGCGTCGCTGCGCTCGCAGGTTCGGACGGGACGATTTCCGATCCGGGCGGAAAGGCAGCGGCCTGAACCGGCCTGGTCATCGTCACGCTCGTCATCGCCATCCACTCCCGTCCAAGACTTGCCGCCCCATTATTTGCTCACTTTGAGCATAAGTGGGACCAAAGAAAACCGGCAGGGCCGGTTGACTTGATTTAGAAGGTTTTGTGACGGGATTCAAGCGGACCTCGCTTGAAATCGTCGCCAGCCGTCAGGCAATGGCTGCGACCTGCGGACGAGCCACCGGCTTCTCCTCGATCGGCCAATGAACGAGCGCCGCAACAAGACCGAGTGCCACGCCGATCCACCAGACCGGGTCGTAGGAACCGAAGTGGTCGTAGAGATAGCCGCCAAGCCAGACGCCCAGGAAGGAGCCGATCTGGTGCGAGAGGAAGACCACGCCGCCGAGCAGACCCAGATGCCGCGTGCCGAACATGATGGCGACGAGGCCGTTGGTCGGCGGCACGGTGGACAGCCACAGAAGCCCCATCAGAACGGCGAAGAGCACCACCGTCGTCGGCGAGGCCGGCACCAACAGGAAGCCGGACACGACGATCGAGCGGGCGATATAGATGAAGGCGAGGAACTTGGGCTTGGAATAGTGCTGGCCGATGATGCCGGAGGACAGTGAGCCGATGATGTTGAAGAAGCCGATCAGCGCCAGCGCGATGACCGCATAGCGCGCATCGATGCCGAGATCGCCGATATAGGCTGGGAAATGAGCAGTGATGAAGGCGACCTGATAACCGCAGACGAAGAAGCCGAGAACCAGCAGCACATAGCTTTTATGCCCGAGCGCCTCCTTCAGCGCCTCGCCGATCGACTGTTTGTAGGCCGCCTCGCTCTGGCTGCCGGAATTGGCATTGCCCCGCAGGGGAATGGCGATGACCGGGATCAGCAGCATCAGCGCGCCGAGCACGACGAGGCTGTCCGACCAGCCGAGCGCGGAGATGAGGCCCTGGCTCAGCGGCGCGAACAGGAACATGCCGGCCGAGCCGGCCGCCGTGCCGATGCCGAAGGCCATGGAGCGCTGCTGCGGCGTGACATTGCGGGCAAAGGCCGAAAGGATGATGCCGAAGGACCCCGCGCCGACCGCCAGCCCCACCAGGATGCCGCCGCCGACATGCAGCCAGATCGGCGCGGTGGCGAAAGCCATGATCAGCAGCCCGGCTGCGTAAAGCAGGCTCGAGAGCAGCAGCACCCGCCAGGTGCCGAAACGGTCCGCCACGGCGCCGAAGATCGGCTGGCTGACACCCCAGGCGAGATTTTGCAGCGCCATGGCCAGGCCGAAGGTGGTGCGGTCCCAACCGAGCTCGCCGAGCATCGGCAACTGGAAGAAGCCCATGGCCGAACGCGGGCCGAAGGTGAGCAGCGCCACCAGCGCGCCCGCGGTGATGATCAGCCAGGGCAGGCCGCGCGGCTCGGCGCGGCGCGGCAGGACTGCCGATGAGGAAACGGACATGAAGGCCCCCAATGTCGATGTCTTACCCGTAAGGCGTCGCCGACACTAAGAGAAACGAATTTTGGTTGCCGGAGCATCAGCGCTGTTGATTCATGGGCCTTCGCGGCGCTGGCCGGGCTGGCGCATCGGCCAGGCTTCGGCCCGGCGGGAAAGCACCCGTACCGGTTCGCCGACCGACAGCCTCCCCTCGCCGCGCGGCACGGCGTTCCAGCCGAACAGCACGCCGACCACGCGCCGGTCGCCCGACATGCGGGTGCGCGACAGGGCGGGAATGGGATTGCCACCCGTCCGCGCGCCGGTTTCCTGGTCCTGCGTGGTGACGATGCAGCGCGTGCAGGGCTTGACGAGGTCGATGCGCACGCCGCCGATTTCGACCGCCTCCCACAGATCCTCGTCCCAGGGCACATCGTGCGCGATGAGCAGATTGGTGCGGAAGCGATCCATGCCGACCGCGGGCTCGCCCCTTTCCGCCAGCGTGGCGTTGAGCGCAGCGAGCGAGCCGGTGGTGGTCACAAGCAGCGGATACTCATCGGCAAAGCCGACCGGAACCGGTGCGCCCGCCCAGTCGCCGCCCGCCAGGCGCGCCGCCTGCCCATCCATCTGCACCAGCCGCAGGGACTGGCTGAACCAGCCCGACAGTGTCGCATTCACCGCCTCCGGCGCCAAGGCCGCATCGACAGGGCTCGACCAGACGGTGACGGAGAGACGGCGCGTGGGCTCGAAGGATGCAGAAACCTGGTTCCCGCCGAAGTGCAGGGTCGCCTGATCGCCTTCCACCGAGGCGACGACGGCAGCGAGCGCCGGCAGATCACGCTGCGTCACGCCCTGCCCCTTGTCATCGACCAGCATGAGACGGCGATCGCCGCTCATCCCGTCCAGCCGGATATCGGCGGCCTGGCGCGCAATGGCACGGCCGCTCTTCAGCGGATACTGGAACAGGCCGGCAAGATACATGGGAAACCTCTGAATCTGAGTCATGACGGTGAGAAAGAAAGCGAGCCGGGCGGCGCAAACCACCGCCAATGCTTTATTTTATGCGTTTTCGGCAGGCGATTTGGAGCCAGTCAGGATCTTCTGGTAGACGAGGCCGATGCCGATCAGCACGGCGCCGAGGCCGATGAAGGACAGCGCCCGCAACAGGCCTTCCAGGTTCGACATGTCGATCAGGAACACCTTCAGGACCGTCAACACCACGAGCACGGCAGAGGCGATACGCAGGCCTGCCGAGCGGAAGCGGCTGCTGAGCGCCAGGAGCGCCACGCCGAGCAACAGCCAGACCACGGAATAGGTATAGGTCTCGCCGGGAAGGAAGCCCTTCCAGTCGGCAATGCCCTGCCCCTGCCAGGCGCGACGCACGCTGAGCGTCGCCCAGGCAAAGCCGAGCAGCCCCGACCCGATGCCGAGCGCAACGATGAAGGCCCTGGGACGCCGACCCTGCGCAAACCGCGCCAGGCCCGCATAGGCAAGTGCCGGCAGGAGATAGCCGATCAGCAGCAGGTCGACGACGGGGAAGCGGCCGAGCGGTTCGCCTGACCAATAGGGGTTGAGGCCGATGAGATGGGCGGACAGAACCGAAAGCAGCGAGGCGATGCCGAGCCCGAGGCTGCCCAGGCGCAGCACCGAACTCGGCTGGCTGAGATCGAGCCGCATCATGATGCCGGAGGCACCGATCAGCAGCAGCGTATAGATCGACTGCTCGCCAAGCGACGGCGGGCCGCCCGAAAGCTGGCCGCCATTCATGGCGTGGCGGGCGAGGATCGCCAGTGTCAGCAGCGCGAGCAGGCTTGCCAGCCCCTGCAGCACATTGCGCAGCCTTCGATCGGCGCTGTGGCGATAGGCCCAGGCGGCGCCGAGCGCCACCAGCGCCGGCACGCCATAGCCAGGCAGCAGGGCATTGAGGATGGGCGTTCGCCCGAGCGCGCTTTGCCCCACCACCGTCGGCTCGATGGCGATGCGGCCGAGAATGGCGAGCAGGCCGAGCGCGGTCATCCAGGGCAGGCCCGGCCAGGCCAGCCGCCGGCCGGCGAGCGCAAAGAGCGCCGCGACGGCCGAGATGACCAGCGCCGTGACCAGCCCTTCGGTCAGCGCATGGGCGGCGAGCACGAGCTGCGCGAGAGCCCCGGCCAGCAGCCAGACCTGGGCGGCACCCGCCGCCGGCCCCGCCAGCGCGGCGAGCCCGAGGAGAGCAGCCGCCATGGCAAGCGCCGCGCCGCCATGGACGAGATCCAGGCCGAACAGGCCGATCATCAGGAAGGTGATGGAGGGGCTTGCCAAGGTGACGAGCGCCGTCAGCGCCGACCAGTAGGTCAGCGCCGCACCGGGCTGCAAGCGCCGGCGGCGGACGACCAAGCCGCAGAGGAGAAGAAAGATCGCCGAAAGGCCGAAGGCGATCGGGCGCGCCGCTTCACCGGAGGGCTCCAGAGGACCCCCGGGGGCGATGGTGAGGTCGACCGGCAGGTTCAAGGCCGGCGTGGAGGCGGCGACGAGCGTGGCAGCGACCGCGCCGAAGCCGGCAAGCCCCCCTGCCCAGGCCGCCCCGCTGCGCCAGGCGGAAAGCCCTGCCAGCGTCGCGATCAGGAGAACCGCATCCAGCGTCGGGTCCCGTTCGGCAAGGAGATCCGGCGTGAGATAGCCGAGCGCCACCATGAGCACCACGAGCGCACCGGACAGGACCACCCAGCCATGCCGGGGCAGCAGCAGCCGCCGCCAGGGACCCGGCTGGCGAGGCGGACGGGCGGAGCGATCGCCGCCCATGAACAGGCGCGAGAAGCCCGAACCCGGAACGGGCGCCTCGCGCGCCGCATCGACCGCCGGCTCCGCAGCCGGCTCGGCCGGGCGACCCACCTCGTCCGCGCCGGCCGGCCAGATGAAGCCGAGCCCGGCGACCACGACGAGGAAGGCAAGCGTCAAGGGCGTCGGCGCGACGACATCGGCCGTCACCAGCGTCGCCAGCGCCCAGAGGCCGAGCCCCAGATTGCCGAGAACGGGAACGATCCGCCAGCGGCCGAGCCGCGCAGCCACCAGCGATGCCAGCCAGGCGAGCGTCAGGAAGCCGAACAGCGTTTCGACGCTCGGATCCTCGGTGGAAATCAAAGCCGGCGTCAGGAGGGAGGCCGCAAGACCGAGGCCGGCGAGCGCCTGCCCATGCAGCAGCGACAGCGCCAGCGTGGCAAAGGACACGGCCGCCATGGCGACGAAGGCGAGGCCGGGACCAATGAACCCATAGATGCCATGAGCGGCATAGGCAGCGCCCAGCAGAGTGACCGCACCCGCCGCCGTCAGAACGCCTGGAATGAGCCCGGAGGTCGCCACGGGCGTCATGGCGCGCCACCGGCGCGACGCCGACGCGTCTGCTCGCGAGAGCGCGTCGTCCGCACCCTGAGAAACGCTGCGGCCTGCAGGGTCCGCGGCCGTCTCACCCGGCAAAGTCGCCGATGCGGAGCGCCGCCGCACGATCTCGCCCGCCCCGAAGAGCATGAGGCCGAAGAGACTGGCCAGAATCAAGCGCGGGCCGGGCCCGAGCAGTCCGGCATCGATCGACACCTTGACCAGAAACACGCCGCCGAGCGCCAGCGCCACGCCACCGACCCAGACGGCCCAGCGGCCGCCCATCAGGCTTTCAAGCGACAGCGCTCCCTTCGGCGCGGTGGATGCGGCTTGAAGCTCAGGAGAAATCGAGGCCGCTTCCCCTACCCCACCATCACGATCCGCCTGCGGCGACACTGCGGCCAGAACCGCCGACGGAGCTTCAATCGACGTCGCGGCGGCACGGCCCGCCTCCGATCCGGGTAGCGCCTCGGGCGTGGTTTCGCCCTGGTCCTGAGGGTCAGCCGGCACTGCAGTCGCCGCGGCACCTTGCCCCTCCGGCACGAGGACCCTCGGCGCACCGCCGACACCGCCTGCCGCCCGAAGGGCTGCGACCTCTTCCTTCAGCGCCAGAAGCTCCCGCTCCACCCGCTCCGTCGCCCGCCGGGCGCGCACGAAAGCGTTGAGCGACAGAATGAAGGCGGCAAGAACGAGAAGTTCGATCATCAGGGTTCCATGATGCGAGGGCGCGCCGGGCACGCCGCGTCAAGGCCAGTCTCTGACCCCTCCCCGCTCTATCGCAGGTTTCACCACGCCCCTGCAACCCGGGAGGAGGAACGCAAGAGGATGAGTGCCGAGGAAGACGCAGGCTCGGAGAACGCAAATGCGGCGCGGTCCGCTGCTCCCATTCCGAAAGCGGCCGCTGTTTCCCGCCGAGAAGCCGGTTGTCGAGGACAGCCGGAACGACAACAGCTCATCCGAGCGGTTCGTTCTCCTTGGCAACAGGCGCGGCAGGGTCCGGCTTGGGAAGAGCGGTCAGCGCCTTCAAGGCCGCCTGGACGAAGCCGTCCCGCGCCGGGGAGACGGCAAGACCGCGGGGTTCGTAGACATGGCGATGCAGGAAGAAGTCGGTCATGCGGAACGCTTCCGCCAGGCTCGCCGCATCGGCGGCGCGGCCGGGGCCGCGCAGGAAGGCCGGCAGGAAGAACAGGCGATCGCGATAGGGCTCGCCGGCGACGCGGCTGACCGCCCGGCCGGACTTCGGCGACACGAAAGCCAGGTCCTCTTCCGCCCCCGTCGCCGCGCAGCGCGACAGATCGAGCCCGAAGCCGAGGTCGTCGAGGACGGCGATCTCGAAGCGGAGCACCAGCTCGCCCGCATCGCTCGGATCGTGCAGATTTTCGAGAATGACGGCCAGCGCGTCATAGAGATGCGGGTGCGGATCCCGCTCCGGCAGCAGGCGCAGAAGGGCTGCCATGGCCTGAACGCCATAGACGGCGGTGGCCGTTTCCATCAGCCGTGCGGCACGCAGCGCCACGGGCTCGATGCGAAACTCGCCGAGATGCTCGTCGAGCCGGGCCCGCCAGGTAACCTCAACCTCGTTGCCCGGCTGGAGCACCGGCTGCATCTTGCGAGACCGCCCGCCCCGCACCAGCCCCAGATGCCGCCCGCGCGCCTGCGTCATCACCTCGGCAATCACCGATGTCTCGCCATGCCGCTTGACGCCGAGAATGATGGCCTGATCGGTCCATTGCATGCGTGTGTCCTGCCTGGTCGACGCCGGTCGCGTCTCAGCCTTAATTAGGAAGGGAGAGCTGTTCGCACCACAGGCCGGGCCCTTCCTTTCGGCCTGTCTGATCGTTTCGCCGCACCTTTGCGACCGGCTTGGTCTGGACCGTCTGCTTGGTCCGCTGCGCCTGGGCGTCAAGGAAACGCTCGAGCGAGGCACTCGCCTTGGGCAATTTGATCATGAAGTCGGGCGAGCGGCAGATGACCTTCAGGTCTGCCAGGAGAACAGGCGTAGAGCGAGAGAGTTCAGTGATCGGCAACCGGTTCCAGACAGCGAATCGCCCTCCGAGAACCTTCTGCTCCGCCGGTGCGAAGCGGTGAGAGCGCTCCATGTCCGCGCGCACCAGCTCCGGGTTTCGACCCTCTGCCAGCGAAATCATCGCCCGTCGGAGCCAAAGGTTGCCGTCTGCCGGAGTACAGGCCAAGGCGTGGTCGACATAGGCGCGTGTCTGCGCCAAAGCTTCGAAGAACGCCGGCGCTTGCGCCTTCGGATCCAGCGTATCGAGCCGTTTCAGCAGGATCGTTAAGCCGGCTTTCACGGTTTGCGACGCGCACCGCCCGTCCTGCGGAAAGGCGAGAACCGTGTCGGCCAGGTCTATGACATAGTTCGGATCGACCGTCTTGCCGCTTTCGATACGTTGCGCCAGCGAGACGAAGGGTTCCGCCTCCACCTCCTCCCGGAGCACCATCCAGGCCAAAAGCACGATACACAGTGCCATGGCCTGGATAAGGAGAATGCTCAGCCTGCGAAGCGCCCCATGCACCGTTTACTTGCCGTCCTGATAATAGCTCATATAGCGTGACTGGTAGAATTCGGTGGAGCCGTAAGTGCGATACAGCTTCATCTTCTCCTGGTCGACCTTATTGAGAACGACACCCAGGCATTTCTCACGAATAATCGGATCGACATCGAGCAGATGCTTGACGACGCGACGCGCCGTCTTGCCCCATTCGGTCACGAAGAGGAAGCCATCGAGCCGCGGCGCAATCGCCCGTGCATCGACGACCGGACCAAGCGGCGGCAGGTCGACGATGATGTAATCGGTGAAGCCGCTGACATCGGTTAAGAGTTTCCGCATCGCCGCTGAACCCAAGAGTTCGGAGGAGTGGGGCACACGATGCTTGATCACCGCCGGCAGGAAGCGAAGCCCGGTTGCGGGATTATGCAAGACCACGTTCTTCACGTCGGTCTGCTCGAGCAGAACCTCCATCAGGCCTTCGTTCGCATGTTGGCCCATGGCGCGCGTCGCACCCGGATTGCGAAGGTCGGCATCAATCAGCAGCGTGCGCGATCCCTGAGAGGCCAGGAGCTCGGCAAGATTGATCGACACGGTCGACTTGCCTTCGCCCGGCAGGGCCGAGATGACGCCGATGATCTTGCAGTCCTTGCCGGGGAAGGACAGGTCCGCGGCAATCTTCACGCTTCGCAAGGTCTCCGCGAAGGAAGAGAGCGGATGCTCGGTCGTGTAGCTGTAGATGCTCGAGATCTTGCGCACCGCTCTCGGATCGCCATCCACGACCTTCGGCGGAGCGAGATCCTTGCTCGGCACGAGCGGAGCCGTGCCCAGAAACTCCAGTTCGAGGCTGTCGCGGACCTGCTCGCCGGTCCGGAAGAAGCGATCGCGAAACTCGCGGAAGGCGCCTGCCAAGCTGCCGGCGGCGATGCCCAGAATGATGAACAGAGCCAAAGCCAACGGCTTCTTCGGGTGGCTGGGAATGGTCGGCTGCGTTGCGGCCGTAATCACACGCGCCTCGGTGATCGGGAAAGACTGCTGCTGGACGGTTGCCTGATAGCGTTCCAGGAAGGTCTGGTAGAGATTCTTGTAGGTTTCCGCTTCCCGCTCGAGTTCGCGAAGCTGGACCTGGGTCTCGCTGGCCAGAGCGCTGACGCCCGTTGCCGACGAGACGCTCTCCGCCAGGCTCCGCTCCTGCGCCTCGGCGACGTCGAGGTCGCTCTTGTAGCTCTGACCGATCCGGTTCAGCTCTTCGAACAGAAGGCGACGGTATTCGCTCATTTCGCTGCGGAGGCGGACGGCCTGTTCGTGGTTGGGGCCAAGTCTGGCCGAGATCTCGGCTTCCCGCTTCGACGCTTCCAGATATTTCTGGCGAAGATCATTCGAGACGGAGCTGCCCAGAACGTCGGTGACGATCGCCTCCATCCGGCCGGAGGCGATGATCGCCTGGACGCTTTCGTAGCGGGCGCGCATGCGCGCCGTCTGGCCCTGAGCCTCGATGAGCGCACTGTTCAGTTCCGAGAGCTTCTGGTCGGAGATGAGCGTGCTCGTCGTCCCCGTCCCCATCGAGACGAGCCCGTTCGCGGAGCGAAATTTCTGGACGGCCAGGTCCGTCTCTAGCGCTTTCTGGCGCAGTTCGGCAATCCGGTCCTGCAGCCAAGTGCCCGCCCGCCGCGTCGCTTCATATTTCGCGTTCAGCTTGTCGACCAGATAGGCATCGCTGAAGGCGTTGACGACGCGTGCGGAAAGCGCGGACGACGGAGAGGTGTAGCTGACCTCAAGCACATAGGTCCGACCGACGCGCATGACGCCGAGATTGGCCTGCAAACTGGCTGCGACGCCCTGGCGAAGCTGCTCCCGATCGACGGCCCCTTCCTGTCGCGGAATGACCAGCGAGATTGCCGACCGGATCATCGAGCGGACCGCCGAAAGCGCGGAGGCCTTGGGCGCTGTGAACAGCGGTTCATTGGTCAGATCGAGCTTGTCGACCACGGACAAGGCGATGCTGTCCGACTTCAGAAGCTCGACCTCGCTGAGAACGGTGGCCTCGTCTTCGCCCAGCATGCTCGGGGCAGTCAGTTGTTCGATCACCTCCCGGTTTCCACGGTCGATCAGAATACTCGTGCTCGCCGTGTAGAGCGGAACGGCGGTGAAGATGTAGATCAGCCCGACGACGGCGCCTGCTGCGAGACCGAGTGCCACCAGCATCCACTGCCTGCGCGCGACCCTGAGGATCGAGTCGAGATCGATCAGTTCCGCCGTGGATTCGGACCCACGACGGTCCTCCTGCGTGCTTGACAACAAGTCGCGCTGTAACAGCTGCAAAGGCGGTCTCCACTTCATCGGCGATGCGGAAGACTGTGCGAACGCCCAGTTTCTCCGCCATCGCGAGTGTCAAATGGTACCAGTCGCGTCGAATCGGGCTTGCGTCCGTGCGAACCCGCTGGCGTTCGGGTGATTATCTACGATTTCTGCGACTTCACCAAGCGGCTCGGACCTACGCTCACCGCGGAGTGCATCATCATCCAAGTGTCTGAGGGGTTATGCCACAACACTTGATCAGGAATCCAACATTTTTTTGCAGTGCAGCATTCACGTCGACGCCGACCCGTCCATGTCTTCTCGTTTGGCGGCTCCGCCGCCGGTCGATATGGTAACCAGACAGCCTAAAATTGTAGCAAAATAAAGGGCGTAGCCTGGGATCTGGATGGAAAAGTCCAGAGCGGAGTGGAGAACGACCAGAAGCAGGACCGCCAAGCCCAGTTGCGGAGCGAAGCGGTAGCGCCGCCGTGTCTTCATCCCGAGCACGAAGATCCTGGAGAGGGTATAAAGGGCGCAAAGGAGTACGACAGGGAAGAGCAGGCCCAGCGAGAGCAGCCCTTCCAGATAAACATTGTGCGCCATGTCCCAGACGAACGCGATGCCGCAGGATGCGTCGCGATAGGCCGGAAAGACGGTGCGGAAGCTGGCCAGCCCCGAACCGGCCGGGAGATGGTCGAGGACGGCCCTGGCGATCGCGGGGATCACGCAGAACCTTGGGTCGGTCGTGCTGGCCGTTTGCGCCCTGAGCAGGACCTGACCGAAGACGAGGTTGATGGAGAACAGCACGGCAATCAGTGCCAGTCCGACACCCGCGCGCCGTCGCCAGATCTGAACGGGCGTCGTACCGGACGCTGCTCCATGCTTGCGGGATCCGAACGTCCGGATCAGCATCAGGACACCGAGGGCGACGACGAAGCATCCGATCCCCGCCCGCGACTTGGTCAGCACGAGCGCGACCAGCAGCACCAAGGTGAGGAACAGGCTGAAGCCCGCGCGAAGCAGCGCCGAACGGGCGACCGGCGAGAGAGGCCCGACAGTGTTCCACGCGACAGTCAGAGCCGCAACAGGAATGCGTTTCAGCGTTCTGAGCGTCAGGGCAATCGAAGCGAGCAACGCCGTCGCAAAAAAAGTCGCGGCAGTGTTTCTGTTCACGAAGAAGCCGGTAAAACTATCGCGGTAGAAACGTTTTTCTACGAACAGCAAGCTCCCGGGGTCTTCGAAAAATTGAGCCAGCGCCACGGCCGCAAGGATGGCAGCGCCGAGCACGAGCAGTCTCAGGAAGCCCAACGCCCGTTCATCCGTGTCGAACAGGATGAGGGTCACGAGGAAGCCCGCGAAGGGCAGCAGCACCTTCAGCAGGGCGGCGAGATCATCGCCTGGTGAGAGCGAGATCACCCCGGCCGCAGGTTCCGCCAGCTCCCGCCATGCGTCGTCGCTCATGAATTTCGCAGGCAGCGGCGTCGTCTGCGCCACGACCCAGACTGTAACAGCAGCGGCGATCCCCACCGTAACTAGAATGGCCGATTTGGGCTTTGCCGGAAGGCCGAAGAGGCTGACGCCGGCGAGGAGAATGCCCCCCATCACCAGTGTCAGGGAGAGATAGGTCGCAGGCTCGACCGCGCCATAGATCGTGAGCGCGAGCAGGATCACGAAAGAAGCCGCAACCGACAAAATCCGCCGAACAAGAATCATCAGGACCTACACAGGGTGCGCGCGCCGGATTGCAGAACGCGCAAGGCCCGCCCTCTCCGGCGCGCATGGTATCGGGCAGACTTAAAGGAATCGATATCCGTTAGAAGCCGTCCTGATACGTGGCAAGATGCCACGCGACGAAGCGACGAACGCCTTCTTCGATATCGATCTGGGGTCGGAAGCCGGTCAGAGCCTGCATCAAGTCCGGAGAGGCAAATGTATGCGGAACGTCTCCCTGCTGCATCGGCAGGAGATGCCGCACGGCGCGCCGTCCGAGGCAGGTTTCGATGATGTCGATGAAGCGGAAGAGTTCGACCGGACGGCCGCCACCGATATTGACGACCCGGAACGGCGCCTGGGGAGACAGGCTGTCCTGCTCAGTCGATGGTGACGAAACGGCGGTGTTTGGAGGAAGCGCCGCAAGCCGCAGGATGCCTTCGACGATATCATCGATATAGGTGAAATCGCGCGTCATCTTCCCTTCGCCATAGACGTCGATGGGCATACCCTTGCGGATCGCCTCGACGAAGCGGAAGAGCGCCATATCCGGACGGCCCCAGGGGCCGTACACCGTGAAGAACCGGAACGCGGTCGTCGGAACGCGGTAGAGATGGGCATGGCTATGCGCCATCAGCTCGGACGATTTTTTTGTCGCCGCATAGATCGTCAGCGGCTCGTCGGCTTTATCCCCTTCGGAGAAAGGAACCTTGGTGTTCGCACCGTAGATCGACGAGGTCGACGCCATCAGGAGATGGCCCGGTCGCACCTGTCTTGCCAGCTCGAGGATGTTAAAGGTGCCGATCAGGTTCGACGAGACGTAGCTTTCGGGGTCCTGCAGACTGTAGCGCACACCGGCCTGCGCTGCGAGGTGGAGGATGACATCCGGCGCCGATCCCGCGACCGCTCGGAGAAGCGCGTCGCGATCCTCCAGGCGTCCGATCACCGGCGTGAAGGCCGCGAACTGGCTCAAGTCCTGATGCCGGCGCCTCTTGAGCTCGACGTCGTAGTAGGGAGTCAGCCCGTCGAAGCCGACGACATGATGCCCTTCCTGCAGAAGCCGACGGCTGAGGTGGTAGCCGATGAAGCCTGCTGAGCCGGTGACAAGATAGTGCATGGACGCTCCGAGGCGGGCAATGAACGGCGGTCGGCCGACCTCGCGATCCGTCGGCAGGGCGGCTTTAGCCTGCAAATCCTCGGATGTCGACCACAGGAGATGTCGGAATGGCCGAGTATACGGGGCGGTATCCGCCCAGCCAGTCGTTGCAGCGAGAATTGGAGAAGGGAGCACGGTGAGGAGGTGACGCGTTCGAGCAAGACGGAGATCCTTCAAGGTCTGCGTGGTTCATTTCGTGGCGCTTCCGAACGAGCGGACGCTTTCAGATCCCGCAGTCAAGCCCTGCCGGCTGCCGAACCCATCCAGGTCAGCCGTTTTTTCTGAGATTCGAACAGGTCGTTAAAATCTTCAGCTTCGGCATTTCGGTCCGTTAGAACTCCGCCGCCATCTTGGGCTCTACCAAGCAGGGGCATCAGAATGACGACGATCAAGATCAGCAGCATGGCATCCACCGAGGCGTTCATCGCGTCCATCGGCGTCAACGGCCACGTCGAACAAGCTGGGTCTGCCTATGCCAATCCAAACAGCACTGTCTCCGCGATGAATTATCTCGGTGTCAGCTACCTGCGCAACCATTACGCCGAGACCAGTCTTGGGTTGAACAATATCAATGCTTTGGCAAATGCGGGCATCAAGTTCGATTTCGTTCCGATTCCTCACTGGATCGAAAAGACCGTGGATGTCGCAGCGTTCATCAAGGGCCTCGAAAAATTCGAGAAAGCGCACCCAGGCTCGATCGCCGCGATCGAAGGACCGAACGAGGTCAATATCTACGCCGTGAATGTCAAGGGCGTGAAAACCATTGCCTCGGGCGCCGAGGTCCAGAAGCAGCTCTATGCTGCGATCAACAAGTCGTCTCTCTTGAAAGACAAGGACATCTACAACGTCAGCCTCGGTTCGACCGATGCCAATCAATACAAGCAGTTGGGCAATCTCTCCGGTCACACCGACTTCGCCAACGCACATGCTTACGTGATGTCGACGACTACGATCTCGGCAGGGCTCGACTATCTCATCGGCTTTGCCAAAATCTCCGCGCCGAACAAGCCCGTGGTCATTACCGAGGCTGGATATACGACCCTCGACAATTACTGGTACAACGGTGTTTCCCACATCGTTCAGGCAAAATACACCTTGAACACGCTCGCCTCGGCCTTCGACAAGGGCGTTAGCAAGACCTATCTCTACGAGCTCTTCGATTTTCGGCCGGACCTCACTCCGGGCAGCGCGAACAGCCATTTCGGGTTGTTCAATGCCGATGGCACCCCCAAGCTCGCCGCGACCGCCATCCACAACATGACGACGATCCTCGCCAATGACAGCTCGCTAAAGGCTCCGGTGACGAATGCCTCGTTCACCTACTCGCTGAAGGGGATGCCGCTTAAAGGTCAGGACATGGTTCTGTCGAAAGGGAACGGGTCGGTCGATCTCATCGTCTGGTCGGAACCGACTCTCTGGAACCAGAACACCAAGACAGGCGTGCTTGCTCCCACGACGACGGTCACTGTTACCTTCGGATCGGTCGAGAGCATCGTGTCCGTCTATGATCCGCTGCTCGGCAAGAACGCGATCAAGACTTATTTCGGTGTGCGCGAGATCAAGGTCGATATATCCGACCATCCCCTGATCATTGAAACGACCGGCAAAAGCGCTGTCCCTGATAAGGCTGCCAGCGTCGGCGGGCATCTGGTGGGCGGCACGAGCGCTGATGTCATTCGCGGCCAGTCGTCTAAGGACGTCATCGTTGGCAATGACGGCTCGGACAAGCTCTACGGTGGGAACGGGAACGATATGATCTACGGCAACGCCGGGAAGGACCTTCTGCACGGCGGCATGGGCGCGGATAAGCTCTTCGGGGGTGCAGACGCCGATACCTTCCTCTTCAAGAACATCAAGGAAAGCACCGTCGCAGCCAGCGGTCGCGATACGATCTACGACTTCGAAAAGGGCGACCATATCGACCTGCGTGCGATCGATGCGAACTCGAAGGCTTCTGGCGATCAGGCCTTTGCTTTCATCGGGGACAAGGACTTCTCGGGCAAGCACGGGCAGCTGCGGTACGAAGCGGACTCTTCGGGCGTCCAGGTCTACGGCGACGTCAATGGCGACGGAAAGGCCGATTTTGCCATCTATCTCAAGGATGTCGCCAAACTGGTCAGCGGGGATTTCTACCTCTGACGATGACGGATCCGGAGGCGGTGCATCAACGTGTCGTGGTGCCGTCATAGCGCGGCCCGCGACGGGCCGGAGGTGTTCGGCGAGCAGTCCCATCGGCCTGCCGCGAAGCCGCCTCCCATCAAGGTGACCCAGGCGACAGGTGACCCAGGCGACACAGGCCGCCACCGACGTGGCTGCCGCGTTCTATCGCAAAGCCTATTCCACCCTCCGACAATCGGTGCCCAGCTCGATTTGCCCCGATGATTTCGATGAGGCTTTCACCTCGTCGCCGACCGTCTGCCAGCGTCCGCCCCTCCATGACGAGCGCATGCCGGGCGACGCGTGAGGCGAGGAGTTCGGCCACCAGGACCGCGACTTTTCCCGTCCCTCTGCCTGACCGAGAACGATCTCCGCGTTCGGAGGGTTTACATGAGCCATCCCGGATGCTCTATGTCGTCGGCGATGTCGCGAAAATCGAGCCATGGCAGAGATGCGCGATGACCGAGTTCTGGGTGCGGCGTCAGGCGGCAATTGGCCGCGTTCGACGGTCGCGCGACGAGATCGTTAGGATCGACAAGGCCGCTGCCCGAGCCTGGAATCGCGGCACGACACTCCGTAGTCCGAAGGAGACTGTTCCATTTCCGGTTTCAGTAGACGTCAACTCCTGACAACTGTGCCCGCTGCGATTGCAGCGACCACTCTGGCGCTTCGGCCAGTGGCGACACAGGCTCAGGAGGTTCGGTTAAGTGCTTCGGCCTTCGTCGATAGCGTCGGCATTTGCACGCATCTGTCGCAGGAGCAGACCCCGGGCGCTCGCAGCTTCGATCGCGTCTTCGAGCTGATGAAGGAGTTGGGTATCCGCCGTCTCCGGGACGAGGCGGGCTTGAGCGTGCGTTCGAGCCGAAATGCTCCCACTTTCAAGCGAATCCGCCAATGTGTGGCGTCAGGCTTTTCCTTCAGCCTGATCTGTTTCGATGCCAACAGCCCCTATTCCTATACGCCGCCGAGCATGCTGGAGGCGATCTATGACTGGTGCGACGGCGGCGTCGACATGTTTGAGGGCAGCAACGAACCGAATCTTGCTACGGCATCGTGGCGCCAGCCGCTCATTTCAAAAGAGCACCAGATGATGCTGTTCGAGCGGATCAAGGGGAGCGAGCGACTGCGACATATCCCTCTGGCTGGAGCAAGCTACGTCCAGGGCAATATCGGACTGGCTTTGGAGCAGTCCGCCTATTGCGACTACGCCAATATTCACCCCTATGCGGGGATGGAACATCCCGAGACAAAGCGGAACGGCAGCCTGGCCAGAGCCGTCGGCGCGTCTCGTCGAATCTTTCGAGACAAGCCGGCCGTCGTGACGGAAATCGGCTATCATATCGCCACGAGCACGACGGGAAGCTTCTTCCCTGTCTCGCAGGACATCAAAACGCGATATCTGCCGCGCACTTTGCTGTGGTCTTTCAAATCGGGAATCGTGCGAACCTACCTTTACGAGTTCGTGTCGAGCTTCCCCTCCGATCCGGCGAATCCGGAAGCGTCCTTCGGGCTCATCACCAACGAGCTGGAGGTGACGCCTGCGTTCAGGGCAACCAAGGCTCTGCTCGACCTCTGCCGCGGCAGCGCATCGACATCCGGGTCGCGGCAGCCTTATGAAGGGGCCGTCGATTTCCTCGATCCGGACAGCGACCGCCAGAGCCTCAGGCTGGAGCGCGCCGATGGCACGACCTTGGTTCCGGTCTGGCTGGGAATACCGGCGTGGCGTTGGCCCGGTGGCGTGGAACGCCCGCCGGAAGACCGCACGCTTCGTTTCCGCCTCGCGGACGCGGACCGCCCGGTCTCAGTTCACAGGTTTCGAGACAATGGAACTGTCGAGGTCACAAAAATCTCGGCAGCCACCGGACACTATACAGCCGTCGTCAGCGATCAGATGAGCGTCATCGAGATCGGATGACGCGTCTCGTCATGGCAGGCTCGCCGGCTGCGCTGCGACGGGTTCTTTCCACCTAGACATGCGGGATTTCCGATGACCGTTACATCTCAAGTCCAGCCGCCGTCGCGCGCTTCGAGACTCGAAAGCATCCAACTTCTTCGTGCCATCGCTGCAACGATGGTTGTCATTCTACACGCCTCGATCGTCGTCTATCCGGAGGGCGGACTGCCCTTCATTCCGCGCTTCGGCGTGGGGGTCGACCTCTTCTTCGTCATCTCCGGCTTCGTCATCGTCTATTCGGCGCGGTCCCTGTTCGAGAAGCCCGGCGGCTGGCGGCGATTCCTCCTGCTTCGCATCATTCGCGTCGTCCCGCTCTACTGGATGGCATTGACGCTGCGCCTCGCCATGCTGGCAGCCGGTGCGCTTGCGGGGGTCAAGGCGTTTCCCGACGCCGTGGACATCCTGACCTCATATTTCTTCATTCCGCACGACAGCATGGGATACGGAGACGCCTACCCCTTCCCTATCCTCGACCTCGGCTGGTCGCTCAATTTCGAGATGTTCTTCTACCTCGTCTTCGCGTTCTTTCTAGCCCTGCCCATGCGGCGCGCGGTCTTCGCCTGCGGCCTTGTCATGGCGCTCGGAGTCGGCCTGGCGTTCGTCTTCCCTTTGCCCCTTCCCTTCGGGTTCTGGCTCCAGCCGATCATCCTCGAATTCGTTTCCGGGATGGCGCTTGCTCTGATTTACATGAGCGGCGTGCGGATCTCTCCTTGGGTCAGCGTTCTGCTTGTTGCCGCGGCCCTGTACATCTGGTTCGGTAACACCTTCAGCCAGTATGCTTCAGGCGAGGGACCGGGGTACTACGCCTTCCCAAGGTTCATCGTCCTAGGAGGGGGCGCGATATGCCTCATGGCCGCAGCAACGCTCACCCGCGACCTCGACCTTCCCAAGCCGCTTCTGTCTCTCTCAACCCTTGGCGACTCCTCTTACGCCTTGTACTTGCTGCATCCTTTCGTTCTGCTCGCCTTCAAGGCCATTCATGAGTACTTGCCGACGATTCCGACCTTGCAGCCGCTGATCCTTGCTGCGATGGTGCTGGCAACGATCAGCTGTGCCCACGCATTTCACGTCCTCATCGAACGTCGTATCAACGCTAAGCTACGTGGTCTCACGGCTGTGCGCCAACCGTCCGCGGCGATGAAACAGTCCTAGGGCAAACCCCCGCGCTGTCGCGACAGACCTGCTGGCAGCGCATCCAAGTCAACACACCCGCCCTGACCGAATCCTTGTCCGCTGCCGAGAACACGATGGTACGTCGAGGCTGGCCCCATGTTGGCCGCGTTGTGACGCAGGCATCGTCGATTCTGCACAACCGAGCGGGACACAAAACGCTGTAACCCTCTGTGCGGCCCCTGCGTCATTGATCGGCAACCGTCACGAAGCATAGACGCAGTAAGCCTTGCCGGTCACGATCACCGAGCTCGAGGTTCGACAAATTCGGCGAGATTTGGCTCCGTTCGTAATCCTACCACGGGCCGCATCCGATAGCATTCGCTGCGCTGCAAGGGCCGCGATCCAAGGCTCTCCTCTGCTTCGGATGACAGCATCTCGGGACCTGACAAATCGACCCACGACCCTGCCTAAACGGGCTTTAAATGAGCAGGCACTTAGCCTATGCCGAAATTTAAGAGTTTACTAAATTTCTAGCGAATGTTAGTGATACGCTTGGAATTTTTTCCGCACCCGCGAAAGAGCGGTTGTTTCAGAGTCAAAATTCTGTTACTGCTCGCTTAATTGGTGTATCTTTCTGAGGAGAGAGTGCGCCGAGACGGTTGTTTCAGTATTTATTGCAGACAAGAGGAACAGGAAATGTCTCTTCCCACCTTCCAGGCATTCTATCAGTCCGTTAAGGCTGGCTTCGCCTCCTTCGGCACCACCGTTACCGGCTTCACCTTCATCGGTGGCGGCACGTCTGTTGCCGTCATGTACAATGTCGGCGCCGGCCCGGTTCAGTCGTCGACCTTCTACCAGAACGTCAACTATGTCGGCGTTCCCGGTCCGGAACTTGCTGCCGGTCTACCGATTCTTGCCGCTGCCATTGCCTACGGTTCTTACCGTGCAATCCGCAACGCGCGCTCAGCCAACAACGCTGCTTGACGATTGCCGGGCATGAGTTTGCTCTTGCCTTGGTTGAAGTCGTGGAAACGGTCGGAAGCAATTTCGGCCGTTTTCTTTCTGTGCTTCATGAATGGCGTCGCCACCCGGGCGTCTGCCTACGTGCATGAATTCGGCCTTTCTCCGGCGTTCATGAGCCTTTTCGGGATTAGCGCGCTCGTCCTCATCGCTTTCTATCTGGCGCTGCGCAATGTGCTGGCGGCAACCCCACAGCCTCTGACAAGATCCGATCTCATCATCTTCTCCGCTATTCTCGCGCTGAACCTGATCGCGACACCGATTATCAGCTGGCTTTCGCTTACGTTTGTTGCGGCTCGCGAATATCTGCGGAGCAATCAGGATCCGCTTCTCAAGCGCGGCGCTGCCCTGATGATCGGCGCCACGGTGCCGATGTTCTGGGGGCGGCTCGTCTTCAGCCTGGCGAGCAGTGTTATTCTGAAAGCCGATGCGACTTTGGTTTCGCTGGTGACCGGAACAGCCAGGACGGGAAATGTCGTTGCTTTGCCGAACGGCGGCGGCTTTCTGTGGATTGCAGACGCCTGCTCCTCGTTCGGGAACATTTCCTTGGCGATGTTGTGCTGGCTGATGTTCATGGAGTATCGGGGCAGGCGCGAGCGCACACCCGCAGATTATATCACCTGTTTCTACGCCTGCCTGAATGTCGTCGTGATCAACATCACACGGATCTCGATCATCGCCGTCCGGCCCGACCTTTACAATCTCGTTCATGGTCCGTGGGGTGCCATGGTCGCGGGCTACCTTACCACTTTCGTCGTCATCCTGATTTGCTCATCCGGTATCAAGCGTGAACAACACCAACTCGCTGTCTAAGATTGCAGTGGTTCTGCTGATAACCTTCGGGCTCGTCGCGCTGCGATGGCGCCCTGTGGAGGCCAACATCCACTCGACGGAAGAGATTCACTCGACGGTGAAGCCGTTTCTCGACAAAAACGGCTTCACAATCACCCAGCAGACACAGGACCAGGTGACGGCGTCGAGCGGATCGTGTGATGTCATCATCAAGGAGGTTGCGCCGGAGGGGTGGAACGAGTCGCAGATGATGGTGATGGCGGCGGGTCGCAATCTTCTTTTTGTGACGCGCGGACAAGTCTATCCGGGCCAACAACCCGTGTGGAGGACTTGGTCCTATCTCCAATACTATCGTGTGATGACGAAGATAGGAATGCCGGTGTCCAAGGCCTTCGTCTTCGGCGTATCACCTTCCACGGGGTGTAACGCCGTCAACATCGACTGGGCTCAACTGACACCCGCTTAAAAGCGCCCCTCCCCCGCCGGCGCTTTGCCCTATCCTGATGCTTTTGTCGCTGGTGCGGATGAACCAGGCACGCACGATGCTTCAGCCGGACGGACAGCCTCGAAGCGTTCCTCGCGTCGATCCTTTCATCCTGTTTGCCGATCGAACCGCGGAAAGACACCGTCTCGGGTGGCCGTCGCCGACGAACTGCAGCACGGAGGAATGGCCCTTGATCGGCTTTTCGGGCACCTTCCCTAGGCGCGAAACCGCACATGCGCCTCGCACGGGGACGAGATGAGAACAATCGAGACAGGCGCGGGAATGCATCCATAGGCAACTAAACCGCCATGGATCGCGGTTTAGTCGATCTGAGGTGCTGTCTGTTCTCTCGCTACGGCTTTGGTAGGCTACTCGTCTCTTTCCTGTTCAACACGCTCGTCGGTCAGAAAGACCTTAAACGAATTGGCCTTTCCAGGTCGCGATTGCCTCAAGAGGCAGCGTGATGACCGGTACCGGGCTGCCATCGATCCACTCCCGCATGCGCTTGAAGTCTTTCCGATCCATAGTGGGTAGACCAGTATCTTTGGAAATTTCCGTTGCCCGGTTGTCCACCTTGACGATCAGCGCGCGACGAAACTTCTGCATCGCGCGGATACCACCATGCAGCCGTGTCCCCACAAAGTCGATATTATTCTTGTCGAGGAAGTCGTTGTAGGCGGCGAGCGTCGGGTTGATCTGCAAGATGCCCGGAATGCTCAGCTTCTGAAAGTACTCCATATCGGCGTGCTGCTGTGGCCAGAAGTAGACCCTCTCATAGCGCTCTTTGAGGATCCGCAGCATCTCACCATCTTCTTCCGGGCGGTTCAGATAATGCGTGAGCGTCGTGACGACGGCCGGCGCCTTGGTCGTCGGTATCTTAGCACAATGTTCAGGGTTGAGCTTCCACATCGTCGGGCAGGAGGTGTTGACCACCCTCTTGCCAAAGGAGCGCAGCTTTTCTTCGGTGTAGCTATCCCGAACCGAGTGGATCACCTCGGAGGAAAGGACTTTCTTCAAGAGCCAAGCCGAATATTTGTTCGGAGCCTTCATATAGTTCATCCAGCCGCAGCCGAGCAGGACTGCGTTGTTGAAGCTGTATGCGTCCCATGGGTAGAGCTTCCAGAGAACGCGTGCCTCCATGTTCGAGGCGAGAATGTTCGTTCCCGCGACAAACGCATACTGGCTTTTCTGGAGAAGGCTTTTCGATGCCTTCGTCATGTATTCATGCGTTGCGACGGTGTAGGGATATGCGTCGGGAAGGACCTCCAGGAGGACATCCTTGACGGCATCAACAATGATCTGGTCGCCGAGATTGTCCGAGGCTACCGTCGTATCCATAAGGGTGATTGTCTTCATAATGCTATCCCCAATTAAAGCGTCTTCGGTTTCAGTATTTTGAGAGCTTCGCTCGAGACACTGCGGACGATGTCCGGCATGAAGAGAAAGCTCCCACCAAGATAAACGATACCGCCGCTTGCGAGCAGGACGACGCAAAGGGCTGGATCCGGGATTCGTCCTGCAACGGTCAGGTAGATGCCGTACACGATGGCGGCCATGCCCAGCGAGAGAAGAAGCGGCGGGCCAATCGCCGAGAAGATCCGCGAAGTGGAGACACCGGCGTCCGTGCGCATGATGCGGAGCGTCATAGGCCAGACGAGGTAGGTCCGCAACAGATGCGAGAATGTGACGGCGTAAAGTCCGAACGGCGCCGCCATCAGGCTGAGCGTTGTCCCGACCCCGACCTGGACCAACGAGATGTAGAAGTTCTGATCTGCGCGCTTGATGGCGGCCATCAGCGGCCACATGAAGGAACTGACCACGAAGGGGACCGCGGTCAGGCAGAGCAATTGCAGAACTGGCACAGCATCCGCCCAGTTCGGCCCGAAAACAACGGGAACCATCACCGGCGCAATGGCCGCCATCCCGAAGAAGCAGGGAAAGGCCAGAACTGATGAGAGGCGGATGAAGCCGAGATAGGCCTCGTCGACCCGACCGCCTTCCGCACCCGTTCGCGCGAAACTCGCCATAGCGACAGCGCCCAGCGGAATGACAGCAAGCTGGCTGACCAGATCGATGCAGCGCCAGGAAAGGCGAATATAGCCAACGGCGGCCGGTGTGAGAAACGCTGCCGCAATCAGCTCTTGTAGACGGACATTCAACCCGATCAGCAGATTGGCGCCGAAGACGCGGGAACCGAAGGTCCACTGGTCCTTTGCTAAGGCAGGCACGAACCGCATCTTGGGAACCCAGCCGAGGGTCACCCAGTTGAGGATGGCGGTTGCCAGGCTTGCAAGGACGCGCTGAGCGACCATTGCCCAAACCCCCCATCCATAGACCGCAAGCAGAACCGAAATCCCGCCCGCAACGATATTTGCCGCGATCGCGCGCATTGCAAGCTGCTTGAAGGCGAAACTGCGCTGTAGCCGCGCCTCGTGAACCGCGCCAACCCCGCCGAAGACGAGCACCAGCGACAGGGTCATGAGCACCGGCCCAAGCTCCGGCATGGAAAACAACTGGGCGATCGGCAGGGCGAGAAGGACGAGGATGATGCAGAGAAGGAACCCTCCTCCGGTCGACAGCCAGAACGCGGTATCGGCGAATTCCTCCTCGAGGACAGGACGTTGAATTACAGCCTCCGGAAGCCCGCCGCGCGAGACGATTAGAATGATATCGACGAAGACGCTGGCGACTGCGACGATGCCGAACTCGTCCGGCGTTAGAAGTCTTGCCAGCACCAGAAAGACAAGAAACGACAGGATAACGTTCCCGTACGTGCTGACCGCGCTCCAGAATGCTCCCACGACGGAGCGACGCTCTAGCGGTGCGAATTTTCGATCGTTGCTCAAAGTGAACCCCGGCGTTGACCCATGGTGGGCTGGAAGGCGACGGACTGCGAAGACGCGGCCCATCGCCTCGCAATGTACGGTGAAGGGTGCGAAACCCGCATAAACCTTCGCTCGCGCGGCGAAAGGGACGGGCACCTTCCGCGACCAGTGTCGATCACCGCCGCGGTCACAGCTGATGCGCGTTCTACACAGACGTCCGTCATAGTGATCGCACCATGTGCGCTGTCTTCTGCGACGGCAAGCCGGTCGATGCGATGCCAAGCAAAGACCCGATGCGCAACCGTTGAGCAATAATGACAACGACGGACGGAACGAGCACGCCCGTTACAGTCAGCAGAACAAGCAGGACACCCGCCTGGTCGATATGAAACAGCCGTACGAGGACCGCTCGCGTGAAGCCGATGACCAGGATGTGCAGAACGAAGATACCCATGGAGCAAGCCCCGAGCATCTGAAGCCAGAAGTGAAGGCGTTCGAAAGAGCTTCGCTCGATGAGTGCGCCGGTGGCAAGGAACGCAGCTAATCCCAAGAAGGCGGCCGGCAGGGGCAGACGTTCGGGAACGCTCAACATAAAGCATCCGATCGCACCCCCCACATAGCACAGCATGAACGGCATCCACAGGCGGCCTGCCATCGAGATCAATCTTCTCACTCCGGCAAGACCGGTGACGCATCCGAGAAGGAAATAGAAGATGGCGTAGGTGACATCGTTCAAAACAGGAAGGTTCGGGAAGCGGAAACTCAGGAGAAACGCGGCAAAGCTCAGCGCGAGCGCGACCAGCATTCCCGCCCGACGAGGTGTGATCGAGCGGATGACGTAAGCGAACAGGTTTGCGAAGAACAGCGCATACAGGAACCAGAATGGAGAGAGCGGCGACCAGAGGATTTCGCCGAGCCTTGCCCAGGTCATACCACCATTCGTTGCGCCCGTACCAGAAATCATGACCTGGACGCTGCCTTGCAGGACCGACCATAAGAGATAGGGATAGACGATAGTCTTGGCACGCCCACTCCAGAACTTACCCGCACCCTTCTTCAAAGACTGCTCGAAGAACAGGCCGGACAGGAAGAAGAAAACAGGCATGTGAGCGGCATAGATGACATAGTCGATCACGAAAAGGGGACTGCCAGCAGGGATCATCGCGGCGTTCACCAATCCTCTGAACGCATGGCCGTAGACAACCAGCACGATGGCCAGCCCTTTGACGACATCGATGAATTCAACGCGGCGTTGACCTGCCAATGATGGTTGACGGGAAGCCTCTGTCGTGTTGGTCGACGACATCTTAGCTGCCCTCCCCAAGGGGAGCCGATCCACTGGCGTCATACGAGAGCACGTATGGCATCTCGTTCGATCTCATGGCGTCCGACACCTGATTTTTTCCACGTCTCGTCACGTTCTCGCTTTCCGGAATGGACAACCTTGCGCAGCAACCGCGTCAAACGCTGGCATCCGGAATGGGTCCAGCAAGGTTTGCCTGCAACCAACGAACATTGCCGAGCCTCTCAGATCGGCCTCTTCCGATAGTAATGCTCCGAGAGAGGCACTGCCCAGCACCTGCCGTCGGAACGGCTTGCGCCTGTCAACCGGAGACCGGCCTTCGTCATAAGACCGCATGAACAGTACCCGCACCATGATGCGTTGTGCCCCCAATCGCTTTGTTCGCGAGTCACGCTGTCTGGCGTCGATCGGCAATACCGCGATCCGAAAGCCTTCTGCCCAGTGCGATCGCGGGTGCTTCGACGAAGCGATAGGTCAGTGCCGCCATGATGATCGAGAATACCATGGCCAGCAGGATGAAGAGGTGGATCGGAATTCTTTCGACCGCGGAGCCCAGCAGGATGTTGGCCAGTTCCTGACCGATAGGGCCGAAGAGATAGAGCGAGTAACTGATGGTTCCGAGATAGATCAGCACGGGATGGGTAAGCCGGATCCGCGCAGTGAACAGGACGAACAGCGCCATCGCGGCATAATAGCTGATCAGGTATCGGTACCAGGTCTCTCCGAACCCCGTATCGAAGTTGTAGGCCAGGACGCAGAGCGGCGGCAGCACAACGGCAATCGCCGCGGTGACCATAATGAACAGTCGACGGACATTCTCGCGCTGCTCGAGCGTGTAGCGCCACAGGAGCCCCCAGAACATCACCGTCAGGCCCAGAGGGATCGCTACCGGCAGGCTCTTGCCCGTCCAATAGCGAAGCGCTGCCGCAAGCAGAGCCGCTCCGAGAAAGAGAAGAGTGGTCGCTGCCACCATCCTGGCTTTGCCGAGCCAGCCGATTACGAAGAGCCCTGCGCTGATAGCGTAGAAGATGAGTTCGATCTGCAGGGTCCAGTAGACTCCGATGATGTTCGGGAATCCGAGGAACTGCTGGACCATTGTCAAATTCGCCAGCACCATCGGCAGGGTAAACGGCCGATTCAGCATGACGAAAAGGACGAGAAGCCCGACGGGAATGGATAGCCAGAACGCCGGATAGAGACGGAAAAAGCGACTGATGACGAAATGCTTCAGAGGCTGTTCCCGCGGCTTCAAAATCGAATAGGGGATGACGAAACCTGAAATCGCGAAGAAGACGGCGACGGCAATCTTTCCGAGATCTGCCCACTCGGTCAACAGCGCGAACAAGGCGTGTTCGGCGCCGAAGGAGACCTTGCCCGTCTTGAGCGCGAACTCTGCAACGTGGTAATAGATTACGCTGAGAGCGGCCAGTCCGCGCAAGGAATCAAGGTGGGCGAGACGGTTCATCGCGCGACACTCCGGATCGGCGAAACGAAGGACTTTCCTGCCGACGCCATGACGTCCTGATAGAGGCGGTCGTAATTCTCACCAACCCGACGCGAGGTCGATTCCTCGACCACGTTCCCGAAGTCGTATTCGGTAACGATCTCTTCGCGAGATTTCGTAAGGAGACGACGGATCCTGTCAGCCAGCTCATTCACGTTGCCAGGCTCGAAGAGATAATCGGGTTGATGCTCGCCGATCAGTTCGGGGATGCCGCCAGATTTCGCACCGATGCAAGGCACGCCCATGAAGAAGGCCTCGTAGATCGTGCGTGGCGATGGCTCGGCCCAGATCGACGGGACGATCAGCACGTCGACCTGATCATAGAGATCCTTTGGTTTCGTAAAGCCCAGGAACTCAATCGGCAGGTCGCCGGCCTCGGCCTTGAACCGTTCGACGGAATCGTCCAGCGCCTTCCCGGCCACCAGACATTTCCAATTACCCTGGCCAATCTGCTTGAAGGCCTCGACCATCGTTCCAACACCCTTTTCGGTATTGATCCGGCCGATATAGCCGAAGGTCAGGGGGCGACCGCTGCGATCGATCTGCGCGCGCGCGACCGGATCACCATCCGGCACGGAGCAGGAATAATAGATGACCCGTCGAAGCCGCTCCGGAATATGGTGAAAGAAGCCGTTGTCCGTGTGAATTCTCAGGGTCTCATGGCTGACGCTGGCAACGCCGGCAATATGCCGCTGCGTAAATTTCTTCGAGAAGTTGACGACTTTGCAACCCATGTGGATATGGTTACAGTTCTCGCCGCGGCGGAACATCGCCGCGTTGCCGCAGATCAGATCATATTCGCAGATCGTATGAACGATCGGAATCTTCCGGCGGGCCGCGGCACGCCAGACCAGGGTCGGAACGTCGAGCAGAGAATGGGTGTTCAGCAGGTCCGGCTTGAAGTCGTCGAGAACCTGCTCGAACTGCCTCTCGACGTTGAAATTCCACTGCTGCTTGATCTTCTGCATCCGTCGCTCATGCGACGAATGGCCGGCTCCATCCTCGATCCAGAAATCGTTGTTGTGGAACATCCGATAAACAGTGACGCCATTGATGACGGTCTTCGGTTCCGCCTGACGCTCGATGCAGGCTGCACCAACGGTATGACCCATCTGGACCTGCTCCTCCGCAAGATCGCGAACAGACAGTTCGCAACCGCCGAGAACATGGGGAGGGTATAGTGAAAGGAGATGAAGGATTCGCATCGTTCAAGAGTCCATTCTGACGTCCGCGCGCGAGCCGGCGGCCAGCGACGTGTAAAGGTCAAGATAGTCTGCGGCAACGCGGTCGGGATCAACCCGCGCCGCGATCGCCGACTGGCGGTTCACAGCCTGCAGAAGGCGAGTTCGATCATCCATGACGGATCGCATCGCTGCGGCAAGCTCCATGACGTTTCCGGGCTCGAAAACGAAACCCGCGCCGGATGCGGCGATCTGCTCGGCGACGCCGGCAAGATCCGAGCCGATGACTGGAATCCCCCGCAGCAAAGCCTCCGTTACCGTCCGGCCAAATGCTTCCGGCCAGAGAGGCGGCACGACGAGGCAGTCAATTTGTTCGAAGAACTGGTCGGCGTCCACATAGCCTGGGAACGTCACAGGATGATGAGCAGCCTTCCGGCGATATTGATCCAGCCCATCCGGGGCCTTTCCGGCCATGATCAGAGACCAACCTTCCGCAGGCAGAAGGCCAAGGGCTTCGAGCAGAACATCCGCCCCCTTGGGGGCTTCCAAGCGGCCAAGATAGCCGAACACGACGGGTTCGCCCAACGGGGGCGGCTGACGCTTGCGGGCCTCCGTCGGAGCATCGATGGCATTCCAAATGACCTTGCGATTCTGCACCGGCACGTCCGCGAAAAACCCGGCTCTGACATGCCGTTCGAGAATGTCACTGCCAACGCCGACCGCGGCCTTGACGGTTCGCTGTTGCCGGCGATGGTACTTCGTCATTAACCGGCACTTGATCGAACTGCCGTCGCAGATATGCCCGTCGTGAAACAGGGAGCCGTTGGAGCACATGCTGGTAAAATCGTGCAGCGTGTGGACGACAGGAACACCACAGCGCGCGATCATCGGCCAGATGGTTGGGGTCAGTTCCGAAAGCGAATGCGTGTTCACCACGTCCGGTCGAAAGTCGCGTATCGCGGCCTCAAGCCGGCCAACGACCGCGCCTTTCCGCTGAACCGCAATTTTATAGAGCTTCTGCTTCCAGCCGGGCTGGTTCGGCCAATCCAACACGAAGAACGGGGTGTCGTGGCCGAGGGAATAGAGTGTGGCGTCACCCTGACGGCGGGGCGGCTCGACTCTGCGCGTCACCGCTGCCACGGCAACCTCGTGTCCCAATATTCTCTGCTGGGACACCAGATTTTCCACGAACAACTCGGCACCACCGACTCGGTCGGGCGCGAACAGTGATGTCACATGGAGGATACGCATTGGACTCCTGGATCTATGCGACGCATGATCGAATGCTCACGAACGCGATTGTGCAGCACAGCAGGTTATGGTGCACTGCAAAATGGGTAGCATCGTTTATTTGCGGTTTCTAGGCCGCGAGGATGTTTTTTTCAAAATCTTTAGCGAGGGGCGGGCGCAGCGGAAAACGGACCGCCCGGACGTGCACCTGAATCTCTCCCGTGAAGCGCGTCCCCCGCCAACCGCTTCCGGCTCGAGCGCAGCCTCAAGACAGCTCCTGCCCGCGCCAGTCGGAAATCAAGATCGAGTGCGACATACGAGATCATCAATGCGACGAATGCCATCATACATGGATTATAGCTTAGCTCTTCAAACATATAGACTGTAACCAGCGCAGCGGCCGCATAGGCGAAAAAGCCGATCTTACGGCGGCGAACCGCAAGGTACAATATGGTCGTCACCAGCAGAACGACGTAAACAAGTCCATTGGCGAATGCCGTAGCAAGAAACCCGTTGTGAGGCGAACCAATCCCTCCGATGGCTTGCATCAGATTGTAGCGGGCGGTGTAGCCGATCCCGAACGGATACTGGAACATTACCTCGAACCCGTGGCCGAGCGAACTGAAGCGCTCACTCGCATTGTTGCTGACATTCGAATCTTCGAGAAATCGTTTCGAAATCGCCGAATCGACGAAGTCGAAAACACCGAACGGCAAAACAACGATCACTCCTATCGCAACGGCGATGATCGTAAAGAATGAGCGTTTCAATGTCGCCATCGACAGTCGGCGTATATAGAGAACGAGCCCAACGAGGATGACGGCGATCAGACCAGAGCGGTTCTGCGTCAGGGTGAAGGTCGACAGATAGATGGACGTAAAGCGAGTGAAGATCCAAAAATTCTGTTTTTTCTCTGCGAGGTAGGCAGCAGCCGCGGCGGCAAGCGCAAAAACGGGACCTGCCTCGTTCCCATGGGCCCAGATGCCCCCAGCCTTCTCAAGACGCAGTGCACTGGTAATTTCACCACGGGCCAGTGCTTCGGCGACAGCAGCAGGATCGAACACGAAAGCTAGCCCGATCGAGGAGAGCTGATCGTGAAGCACAAGATCAAGGCCCAACAGCATGGCAGCCGCTGAAAAACCGTAGAAGATGCCCCAGCAGAACGGCGTAAGAAGCCTTTCTTTAAAGAGCATATAGGTGAACGGCAGGAAAAAGAGCGTGTAGAGATAGGTGAAGATGGATGTGTAGAACTCTCCTTCCCCACGCTCATGAAAAAGCATGACAGAGAGCAGGAAGGAGAAGCTTAGAACAACCAGATGCAGAATAAGCGGACCCGATGCGAGCAGCCGCACGTAAACGACGTAAAGGACCGGCAAGCCGACTAGCACGATCAGGTCACTGATATGCAGGAGGCGAAGGCCGATCGAGTTCGTGATGACATTGCATTGAAGGAGGAAGCCCACTCCGAAAGCGAAAAGAGCGAGGAATTTTGCAGGAATCGGCAGGATCTTCGGCGGATACATCGGCATCGCTGCAACGAAATCCGGAACGACGAGATCCGCTTCACCCGTGCCTGCCGCTTTACGACGCAGTTGATTCATCCTCGGTCCTCATGGAGTGGACCCGACGGCTCCGCCGTGAAGCCCGGGCGTTTAAAGTCTGCCCCAGCGCCGACCGCCCTGCGGTCATCACCAGGCGAGGCAGCGCTCGGTCCTACAGGGCACCCATTGGCAAGGAGCCTTCGACCACGATGATTTTCTGGACCAGCAGAGGTTCGTTGGTGGTCGGCGCATGCAGGTCGAAAGCTGGAAAGAGCGAAATGCCGGTATTCTGATCGGTGGCCGCATTGGCGTCAACCTTGATCCCCGCTGCGACCAACCACATCCACCCGTCCCTGCAGTTCAACAGATCGCCGATGACGATGGATTTAACCGCGCCGCCTGTCGGGATCACGAGCGACCCGAAAGGGCGCGGTTGCGAGGCCGATCCCTTTGCAAGCACGGCAAGGCTGATCGTCTTGCCGGCTAGTCTTCGGCGTTCATCTTCCGTCATCGGCCTGAAGAGACCGGCTCTCGTGTTTCCGTTGGGCCTGAGCGACAGCGCATAATCAAAGCCCGGAAAGGCACCTGCGCTGTCCTTGGCGGCGCTTGCCCCGGCGAGCGGCCTGTACCCTGCTGGAGAATCCTGGCTCCAATCGAGGAAATCTCCGTTGGCGATCTCGTTGCGAGCCCGCAATCGCGGCCAGCTTGGCGTCGCGAAGGAGGCCGCTGCCGCCTGATCGTAGGAGGACAGAAGGGCCGACGCGACGAGCTCTGCTCCATCGGAGTTCCTCGCCGTATCGCTCGGGTGAATACTGTCCCGAAAGAGAGACTTCGCCTTGCCGGCGTCGATGAAGGCAGCGTGGCTGTCCACCAGCGTCAGGCCGGGGTGGCTGCGGGCAACATCGAGGATCGACGCATAGACCTTGTCGAAGGATGTGCTATCCTGCCAGGGATTTTGTGTCGTCAGCACTTGAGGGACGCCCGGCCATTTCAGTTCTGTCAGTCCCAACGGACCGAAGAAGAGACCCCGGCCCGTAGACATATCCTCCGGATCGATTTGATGGAACGACTGCATATTGTGGCCGTGATGCAGAATGCAGAGATCCGGGGTCGGGATCGCGTCGATGGCAGCGCCGCGTCGCGATCCATCGAACATGGCCCCGGCAACCTGTCCCGGCAGACTGGCAAGATAGACGGTCAAGGTTGGACCAGAACCACGCCGCAATGTGACAGGAGCCGCATAGGCCTTGGGACCGGACGGCGCGGATCCCACCCATTCGCCCCAACGGTGCAGAACGACCGTCGCGTCGCACCGCTCTCCGATGCGGGCTGCCATCTTGTAGAACGGACCGTGCTCGGAGAAGCCGGTGCTGTCCGCATTGACGAAGATGACGCCGTTTTGCCCGCTGGCGAGACGCCGCTTGATGGGCGAAAAGGCAGAGGCGTTGATGGATGTCGCCGCACAGGCAGCCTTGGCGAGCGGCACACCGAGCCCCAGCGCCAAAAGCGTTCGTCGCGACAGGGACAGGGAGGGCACGGTCGTCATCGGGCTTTGCCTTTACACTTCAGCTCGTATGCGTTTTTGCATTGCAGCATTTTCTTGTTGTTTTGGCCGGCGGGGCATATAAGATACCGATTGATCTCACAGCGGTTCGATGGCGCGTGCGAGAAAAGCAAAGTCGGCTGCACCAGGGTGGGCGGTGTCTACACCGTAATCTTTGACAAAAATGCGTCAAGAATAACGCCTAGTCAGTGATGAAGCTCTTCGAGCCACCACCGTCTAAAGTTCAGAGTTCTCTTATGGGGCGCACATGGCGAAGATCCTCGTTGTAAGCAAATATTACTACCCGTTCAGCGGCGGCATCGAGGAAAGCGTCAAGTTCGTGGCGGAATATGCAGCGCGGTTCCATGACGTGACCGTGGTTGCCAGCAATCATGAGCCGGGAAACAAGGTCGAGACGCTCAACGGTGTGCGCGTCGTGCGACGCCATGTCCAGTGGCAGTTCAAGGGACAACCGATCTGCCTGCGCCTCTTCTCCGGCATCCGGTTCGGCGATTACGACATGATTCATTTTCACTCGCCCAACCCGCTCGCCAACGTCCAGTTACTGTTGAGAAGCCTGCTGTCGCCGAAGACGCCGGTGGTGGTCACCCACCATATGGACATTTTCGGCCGCAAGCTCTTGCGCATGATCTCCTTGCCGTTCCTGCGGCACCTGATCCGCAGTGCGGTAACGACGATTGTCACCTCCCGCAAGAATCTGACCATCTCCAAGGATCTTCCGCACGACGCCAATTATGTCGTTGTGCCGCTGGCCATCACCCCTCAGGATTACCAGATCGATGCCGACCTCAGACAAGAGGCTGCCGCCTGGCGGGAGGGGTTGAGCGGCACGGCGCCGGTGGTTGGCTTCGTGGGGCGCCATGCGCGGTACAAGGGATTGACGGTCTTGATGGAGGCGCTTGCCCAACTCGATGGTGTTCACGGATATATCGGCGGCGACGGTCCCTACAGGGCCGAAGCGCAGGCGCGCGCCGAGGCACTGGGAATTGCGGACAGGGTTCATTTCCTCGGCCGCCTCAGCCATCGCGAAAAACTGCGGTTGCTGGCCTCTCTCGATGTTTTCGCCTTCCCCTCGACCGAGATCACTGAAGCTTTCGGCATCTCCCAGTTGGAGGCGATGATCTGCGGCGCGCCGGTGGTGGCGTCGAACCTGCAAACCGGCGTTACCGACGTGTCGATCGGCGACAAGACCGCGCTTTTGGCGACGCCGGGAGATGCGGACTCCCTGGCCCAGCAGTTGCTCCGGCTGATCGAGGACAAGGAGCTCGCCGCGCGTCTGTCGAAGGCGGCGCTGGCCCATGTCAACGAAAACATGACGCATGACATTGTGTCCAAGAAAACGTTGGGAATTTTCGAAGGTGCGATCGCGACCAAGGCAATCGGGGCACAGGTCAGCGCCACATGACATCCGCACTGTTCGTCAGTCACACCGCCAAGATTGGCGGGGCAGAACTGTTCCTTGTTGATCTTCTTGAGGGCGGTCCGCCGGAGTGGAGAGCCTGCTTCCTTGGACAGGGAGCCGCAGCCGACCGCCTCACCGCATCCGGACGCCCTCCGATCGTTCTGCAGGCCGGCGCCCGAATGCTGGCCATTCGCCGCGAATCCTCTCTGCCGACCCTGGCGGCGGGCGCCGCAGACGTGTTTGCTGTGGCCCGCCAGTTGGCGCGGCAGGCGCGCAGCTTCGACGTGATCTGCGCCAACTCTCAAAAGGCCTTGTTCGTCTGCAGCCTGGCTTCGAAGCTATCGCGGCGTCCAATGGTCTGGTTCCTGCACGACATCATCACCGATCCGGCGTTCAGTTCGGTCAACCGTCGCGCGGCTTTATACTTCGCGCGGCATTTTGCTACGCGGGTCGCCGTCAACTCGCAAGCAAGTGCCGATGCCTTCATCAGAGCCGGCGGCCAAGCGGAAAAGGTCGATATCGTCTATAACGGCTTCGATCCGGCAGCCGCGAAACCGCATCAGGCCGCTCGGGGGAAGGCCTTACGGGCGGAATTGGGTCTCGACGATCGACCGATCATCGGACTGTTTGGTCGCCTGAGCCCGTGGAAGGGACAGCATGTCCTTCTCCAGGCGCTTGCCAAATGCCCGGATGTCCAGGCGGTGATCGTCGGCGCAGCAATGTTCGGCGAGGATGCCTATGCACAGTCGATCCGTAGCCTCGCCGCCGAGCTCGACCTCGAGAACCGGGTTCGCTTTCTCGGCTTCCGAACGGACGTGCCGGACCTGATCGCGGCAACCGATATCGTCGTGCACAGCTCCACCGTTCCCGAGCCGTTCGGCCGTGTCGTGGTCGAGGGCATGATGGCCGGACGACCGGTGATCGCAACGGAAGGCGGCGGCGTCAGTGAGATTGTCCGTCGGGGTGAAACCGGATGGCTGGTCCCACCGGAGGATCCGGCGGCCTTGGTCGAAGTCATCCGAGATGTGCTGGCAGACCCCTTGCGCGCTGCACGTCTGGCGGACGCAGGTCGTCTGGATGTCTCCCGGCGGTTCTCGCTTGAGGAGACAAGGACATCGATGGCGCGGGTGCTCCATTCGGCAGCACGGTCATAGGAACAAGAAGCGCGGTCATAGGGACAAGGCGTCATTCATGCGAATTTTGGTCAATATGCCAAGCCAGTTTGGCGGCCGTCCATCCGGCGTGGCGCGCGTCACCTTCTGCCTGCTGGAGCAACTCCTCGAACAGACATCTCATGATTACGTGCTTCGTTCGCCCTGGACACGGGAGCAATTGCCCGCGGCCCTGCGCAATTCGCGCCTCGCGCTCGAAGTGACCCCTAGACCGGGCTTTATCATCTTCGATGTCTTCCGACAGGCTCTGACGATGCCGCGCCTGTGCCGCAGGTTGGGCATCGATGCCATCCTCAATGCCGACCCGTTTGGAACGCCGACTGGCTCGAAACGGCGTGTGACCATCGTCCACGACCTCTATTTCAAGACGATACCCGAGCAGATCGGCCGTCGCGCCGTTTTCACCATCAACGTCATCTTCCAGATGGTCCTGTCTGGCTCGCATCATGTCGTTTCGGTTTCCGAGGCCACGCAGCGCGACCTCGCGAAGTGGTACCCCTCGACTGCAGGGAAAGCCACGACGATCCATTCCGCAAGCACCCTGGATGTTACTCCATCGGAAGAGACGGGCCAGCCTCCGGTGGATGGGCACTATCTGCTCGCCGTTGGAAACGCTACATGGAACAAGAACTTCGCGGTTCTGGCGGATGCGTTCGCCAAACTGAGCAAGCGCCACCCGGACCTGTGTCTCGTCCATGTGGGGAAGGATGATGACGAGGAGATCAGGACAGCGATCCAAGACCCCACGGTCAAGGAGCGCGTGATCAGGCTTCAGGGAATCGACGACGTTCAGCTCGGTGCCCTGTATCGCCATGCCCGCGCTTTGGTCATCCCGTCACTCTATGAAGGCTTTTGCCTTCCTGTGCTAGAGGCTCAGGAAAGAGATTGCCCTGTCGTCTGTTCCAACCTATCGGCAACGCCCGAGATCGCGGGAAAAGGGGCAATCACCTTCGATCCGCGCAATGCCGACGATGCGGCCCGAGCGATCGAAGCCATTCTCACAGATGAGACTGCCGCCGCCCGTCTGCGCGCGCTCGGCAAAGTGAATGCCGCCCAGTTCTCGTGGAAGACGGCCGCGAAAGCCTACAGCGCCCTGTTTGCTTAGTCGCCAGCCGGGACTCTCATCAGAGCGCCATCATCGAGACCACCCTTTTGTGTCGGGCTGCGCCATGACGTTTAGAGGGCGATCGCTAAAGGAGCGCCGCAGCGCGAATACGATCCACCATCAATGCAGAGCACCGAGGTGAACGCCTCGCCCAGCTCACAGCGAGTCGTTCTCATGGTAGTATTGGGCGAACCTCGCACCGTAATACTCGGTCGATCCATGGGTCTGGTAAAGCTTCATCTTTTTCTGATCCACCTTGTTCAGGATCACGCCGATGCATTTTTCGAAAATCTGCGGCTCGCCATCGAGGATCTGTCGGGCGGCGCGGCGGGTGATTTTGCCCCATTCCACAACCATGATGAATCCATCGATGCGGTGCGCGATAGCACGGGCGTCCACCACCGGCCCGAGCGGCGGGAGATCAAGGACGATATAGTCGAAGTCCTTGCTGAGTTCCGCCAGCAGATTGCGCATGACCGGCGACGACAGCAGTTCCGACGAATGCGCCACTCGATGTTTGGAAACCAGAGGCAGGAAGGATAGCTTTGTCTTGAGATTGCGCATCAACAGACTGCGCACATTCCTGCCTTCGATCAGCGCTTCCAGGATCCCGCTTTCGGCATGCGCCGCGAGGGCCCGCGTTGCGCCGGGATTGCGGAAATCGGCATCGACCAGCACGGTCCTGACACCCTGACTTGCCAGCAGTTCGGCGAAGTTGATCGATACCGTCGACTTGCCCTCGCCCGGCAAGCCGGAAACCACGCCGATGATCTTGCACTCCTTGCCGGGGATGGTCAGATCGATGGCGATCTTGGCGCTGCGGAGCGTCTCGGCGAAGGCCGAGAGCGGATGATCGACGACATAATTCGTGATGGCGGATGTCTTGTGTATTTGGTGAGGATGGGTGGATTGCGGTTCGGCGCGGGTCCGGCCTGTCTCCTCGATCAAGGGACCGATGCCAAGATATTCCAGTTCCAGCGCAGATCGAACATGGTCACCGGTGCGGAAGAAGCGATCACGGAACTCTCGGAAGGCGCCGATCGCGCTGCCGGCTGCTAGGCCGAGAACGATCGACAAGGCTAGCGTGAGGGACTTGCGCGGCGACGTCGGCAGCCAGACCGGCACTGCCTTGGTGATGATGCGCGCCTCGGTGACCGGGAAAGATTGCTGCTGCACCGCTTCCTGGTGACGCTGGAGGAAGGTTTGGTAGAGATCGCGATAGGTCTCGGCTTCGCGCTCCAGTTCGCGCATCTGGACCATGGTCTCGCCTGCCACCGCCGTTACCTGCGTTGCCGCGGCGACCTTGTCCTGGATTTCCTTCTCCCTGGCTTCCGCCACGCTGAGGTCGCTGCGGTAGCTTTCGGCGATCCGCGAGACCTCCTCGAACATCAGTCGCTTATACTCCTCCATTTCGGAGCGGACGCGGACAGCCGCAACATGCTGCGGTCCGAGCTTTGCAGCAATCTCGGTCTGGAGCTTGGAAGCGGCCAGATACTTCCGGCGAAGATCTTCGGAGATCGAGCTCTTCAACACATCGCTGACGATGGCGTCAGATTGGCCCGACGAGACGATCTTCTCGATCTGCTCGAGGCGCGCCCGCGCGCGGGCCGTCTCGGCCTGCGCCAAGACCAGCCCGCTCGCAAACTCCGACAGCTGTTGATCGGAAACCAAGGTCTTGCCCGCCGCGACGAGGCCGTTGGCAGCTTTGAATCTCTGAAGAGCGAGGTCTGTTTCCAGCGACTTCTGTCGCAGTTCGCCAATGCGGTCCTGAAGCCAGAAGCCTGCGCGCCGGGTTGCATCGTACTTGGAGTTCAGCTTGTCGAAAAGGTAGGCGTCCCCCAGCGCATTTGCGATCTGCGAAGCAAGGACTGGCGACGTCGACACGTATTCGATCGCGAGCGCATAGGTTCTGCCGACGCGGGAAACGGTGATGCCCGTTTTCAGCCGGGCGGCCGCCTCCCTCCGTTTTGCTTCAGCGGACGCCGGCGTCGGGCCGGATGGCGTCGAGAGCCCGAACGCTTCCAGAATCGATCCGGCTTGCGCTTTCACGCTCGATACGAGCGAACCGGTCTTCGCCATGAACTGCGGGTTGCTTGACAGATCCAACTTGTCGACGACGGCAAGCGCGATCGTATCGGACTTCAGCAGTTCGACCTGGCTGAGCACATAGGCATCATTGTTGGTGACCGCGCTGACCAGAGACAGCTGCTCGACGACCTGGCTGTTCCCGCGGTCGATCAGCACCGTCACCTTCGAGGTGAAATAAGGCACGGCGACAACCGTATAAGCCATGCCGAGGATCATCGCGACCATCACGCATCCGGCAATGAACAGCCATTGCCGTCTGAGCATGCCACCGAGCGCATCGAAACTGATCGGCTCCGCTTGTTGCTCGTCCTGATCGAGGTCGATCTTCAGACTGTTGGCAAGATCACGATTGTGGACTTGCATGGATCAACCTCGACCGGGATTTTCGATACGCCGGTTGGCGCGTTTGGGGGGTCACTGGTAGGCTTGGAAAGCGCCATCCTCTGCAATGGCTGGCGATCGAAGCATGAACGCTCCCTGTATGCGGGTCTGTTCGCGCGAAAGAGCCTTGCGTTGCGAGATCAGTGCACGAGCCCAAGCTTCAAATGCCCTCTTTCAATCAGACCTTTGTTACCCAGTCCAGCAGCGTAGACAGGTAGGGAAAATGACTGATCATGGCATCGCTGATTTCGACGGAGACAAACGTGGCTGCCTTGTCCCCGCTGTCACGCACCGTCCCATCATCCTTCAGCCCTCACCGGGTACCGGAACGCCTAGGAGAAGTCAATGAAGACCCAGCAGAAGACGGACACCTCTCTTAATTAGGGACATCTGCCTTTCCCTGTTGAGACGAGACTACGCTCTTATAACTCGACATTCAGATTCACTCCTCGCCAGAAGAGTCCGATCCCATCACTGGCCTGAGCATTCACTCTCGGAAATCGCCGGGGAAGCTTGATCGACAAGGACATGAACGGGGACGAGTGCAAGACCCCTCGTCTTCGCACTTGCGAAAGGCTCTTGATCGAATATGGTGCAGTGCCATACGATTGCTGGTGCTGATCCTCTTCTTTGCCACCCAACCCCTTCGAGCAGTGGAGCAGCGTCTGACATGACTCGTTATTGCAGGACCACATTGCCGTATCGATGGGTCCATCGCCTCATTCAAACGTCCCGGGTGAACGATCGCGCATGTGCTTCCAAGACTCGAGAAACAGAACCCTTTATTTTAGATAGTACTGAATTTAGGATCAGCAAGCCCTTCAATCGGAGACCTAAAGCCCAGCTTTGCCGTTCTGGAACACCTTCTCTGGGCTTTCCTTCGACTCTCCGGATAGGGAAGGACAAAGCCTTCGTCATTCCGCTGTTGCTCCGGCCTTTCTGTGCCTCGGAGGCAGCATGAACCATACAACCAGCTAAGTGATCGGACAGCGCATGAAATTTGGAACAAGCGGCCTGCGGGGTCTAGTAACTGATCTTGAGGGTCGTGTGTCGGCCCTCTACGCTACGGCCTTCGCACATCATTTGCTTCGGGAAGGCTTGACGAAACCGGGCGGCAAGATTCTCGTTGGTCGAGATCTGCGCCCTTCCAGCCCCGATATTGCAGCGGTCTGCATCGGCGCCTTGGAACGTGCGGGCCTATCGCCCATCGATTGTGGCGCGGTCCCCACGCCAGCCCTCGCCTTTCACGGCATTTCAACCGGGGCAGCGTCCCTGATGGTGACCGGGTCGCATATCCCTGCCGACCGCAACGGGATCAAGTTCTATCGGCCCGACGGAGAGATCGACAAGGCCGACGAGGCGGCGATCACCGCCATCGCTGCGGAGATCGAAGCGGCCGAGAAGAGCGGCACCGCTCTCGACATCGGCCCGGGAACGGCCCCCGATCTCGCGTCCCACGTCATGTCGGCTTTTTCCGCGCGAAATGCAGAGCTGTTGCCCGCCTCGGCCCTGCAAGGGCTCAAGGTCGGTGTCTACCAGCATTCGACAGTGGCGCGGGATCTCCTCGTCGAGACGCTCCGTTTCTCTGGTGCCGAGGTCCTTGAGCTCGGCCGATCCGAAACCTTTATCCCCGTTGATACGGAAGCCGTCTCAGCGGACACGGTGCGTGCGCTGAAGGGATGGAGCAAAGAGCACGGTCTGGACGCGATCGTCTCTGCCGATGGGGATGGCGACAGGCCGCTCCTGTCCGACGAAACAGGGGAGCCGGTGCGCGGTGATCTTCTCGGCCTCGTCGCAGCCCAGTTCCTGAAGGCCGATGTCGTCGTCACCCCTATTACATCCAATTCCGGAATCGAAGCCGCTGGATCCTTCCGCGTCATCCGCACCAAAGTCGGCTCTCCTTTCGTCATTGCCGGTATGGCAGCCGCCCTTGCGGACAAGGCAGTCGGCGTCGTGGGCTTCGAGGCGAACGGCGGAACGCTGACCGCCTCCACCTTTCCAGCCGCCACGGGAGCGTTCGCCCCGCTGCCGACGCGCGACAGCCTGCTTCCTGTCCTGGCCATGCTGAAGCTGCGCAAGGATCGGCAAGCGCCTCTGTCCAGCATTGTTGCCTCCTTCGCTCTGCCCGCCGCAGCCGCGGATCGGCTAGAGAATTTTCCGGTGGAAACGAGCGCCGCCTTGATGGCCAGCCTGCGTAGCTCACCAGAGGCATTGGCAGCGTTTCTCGCCCCGCTCGGCACCGTTTCCGGCCAAAGCGACATCGATGGTCTGCGGGTGACGCTGACCGATGGGCGCATCATTCATCTCAGGCCATCAGGCAACGCGCCGGAAATGCGCTGCTATGTTGAAGCAGCCGACGAGGACGCCGCCAAAGCGCTTCTGGAACAAGGCCTCGACTTGATCCGGAACTGGGCGGCGAACCGTTAAGCGAGAGACAAACCGCAAATCACGCGTCTCGCGACAGCCCCTACGGACCAAGCAGATCATGGGGCGCGCGACGTATCGGAGAGCAGAGTATGACGAAAAAGATCATCCCCGTGATCATGGCGGGCGGCAAGGGAACGAGATTGTGGCCGCTCTCGCGCGCCTACGCGCCGAAACAATTCATTCAGTTCGTTGGAGATCGGACACTCTTCCAGGCAACCCTGGCGCGGGTTTCTGACGAGACGCTCTATGCCCCTGCGGTTGTCATCACCAATGAGGATTTCCGGTTCCTCGCCGCGGAGCAGGCGCGCGAGATGGGCATATCGCTTTCGGCGATCCTCCTGGAGCCGATGGCGCGCAATACGGCTCCGGCCGTCGCCGTGGCGGCTGCGTTCGTCGCAGACCGGATGGGAGACGACTCCATCCTTCAGGTCCTCGCCTCCGACCACGAGATCGTATCCGACGCGCGTTACGACGATGCGATCCGCATCGCGCGCGATACGGCGATTGGTGGCAAGCTGGTGACCTTCGGCATTACACCGAGCGAACCGGCCACGGGCTACGGCTATATCGAAGTGGGATCGCAGCTTGAAACCGGCGCCCACGCGATCCGGCGCTTCGTGGAAAAACCGGCGCGGGACAAAGCGGAAGCGATGCTTGCGGCCGGAAACTACGTTTGGAACTCGGGATTGTTCATGTTCCAGGCGCGTCAGGTGCTGGACGAAATGCGCAGCCATGCGCCGCTGGTGGTCGAAGCGGCCGTCGAAGCCGTGGAACGGGCTGTCGGCGATCTCGACTTCCTCCGTCTCGATGCCGAGGCCTTCGCGAAGAGCCCGGACATTTCGGTGGACTACGCGCTGATGGAGAACACGGCAAACGGCGCCGTCGTCCCCTCCACCTTCACCTGGTCCGATATGGGAAGCTGGGATGCGGTCTGGAAGCTCGGCGAGCAGGACGAGGCCGGCAACGTGCTTTCCGGCAATGCCACATCCTTGAACACCACCAACTCGCTGATCATGTCACGACACGGGCATCTGGCTGTTCAGGGTCTGGACGGCGTTGCCGTGATCGCCAGCGAAGACGCCGTCTATGTCGGTCGGCTAGACGACAGCCAGAGCGTCGGTCACCTGGTGAAGCAGCTCGCGGCGGGCAAGTCAACGTTCCCGCTGACGCAGACGCACCCTACCTCCTACCGGCCATGGGGCGGATATACTTCCATCCTCACGGGAGATCGTTTCCAAGTGAAGCGGCTTTTCGTATCGCCGGGCAAGAAGCTGTCGCTGCAGAAGCATCACCATCGCGCCGAGCATTGGATCTGCGTCAAGGGCACGGCCGAGGTGACGATCGGCGATGAGGTTTCGACCCTGTGCGAAAACGAGAGCGTCTATATTCCGCAGGGTGAAATTCATCGGCTCGCCAACCCCGGCAAGATTCTCCTCGAGATGATCGAGGTGCAGACCGGCTCCTATCTGGGCGAAGATGACATCATCCGCCTGGTCGACGAGTTCGGCAGGCAATAGCGGCGCCGCCGGATTCCATTGCCTAGCGCCATGCCAATCGCGGCGCCGGACGCTTCCCTCATCGACACCGGATCCGGGCCATGCCCGGCTCCGGTCTTGCCGCATTCGGCAGGATGATCCGGAGCACGCATGCCTGCGGCGGCAGGAGCGTCGGTCGATCGCCCCCCAGGCCCCGAACTTGCCCATGGGCAGTGACGACATCGGCGCTTGAGTTACGTTCCCGCTCCCATCAGCAGACGACAGGCGATAACTCCGCCGGGACGGATCATTCGCTTTTCGAGCGCGACGACGAAGCGCTCCCGCGACATCTCGGCCTCTCCCTGACGTCGCCGTCATCGCGTCGAGCCTGCGCCGGCAGAACGGGACCGGATTCCAGAATCGGTCATGCGAGAGCAGGATAAGAAAAACTGCCTGCCTTCGAAGGCAAAGAGACTGCCTTTTGAAAGGCAGCACCGGCAATGCACGCCGCGCCAGTACCCGGCAGTCTGGCAACCGAGGCTTCCCCTCCTCATGGTGCAGCCTGAAGGCGCGCCGGACACGGTCGGTTTTGGATCACGCAGGCATCGTCAAAGCCAAGCTGTAAACCCGATTTTCATTCTGTTCTTTCAGCACTTTTTCAAAGCGGCCTGATAGAGCGGAAGGAACGGTCAGGAGCAGCCATGGAAACGTTCGACGTCAATTCTCGAATAATCAAGAAGGTTGCCTTCCTGGCGTCAGGCGGACAGCTGTGGATCGAGTTTCGCAACGGTCAGCAGCGGCTCTACCGAAACGTTCCTCGAAAAGCCGTCGAGGCGCTGGTGTCGGCACGATCGCCCGGCCAGCATTATCTCGAGCACATCCGAAATCATTTTCCGCGCACGGCCGCCTGAACCGAGGCTTTCGTCACAAAAGCGCATCTTCTCCCGTAGCGTAGTCGAACGGTCTGATAGCGCGCGCCGCAGACCCGGTTGTCCAATGTTCGCTTAGGGAAGCGTCGGGCTTACCTGATTGTCGGTCGACCCGCCCGATCCGTCGGTCGAAAAGTATCGCGCGCCGCCGTTGCTGACGGAGAATTCACCGCTGGTGGTCAGAACGGATTCGTCGCCGAAGTCGCCGGTATTGCTGCCTGCCTGGCCGTCATTGCCGATCGCGGCAGCAGGAGACGCAGAGGCGGCACCGGCCGCGCCGAGCGCCGCCGTTTCCAGCTGCTGAACGTTTTGAGTTTCGAGCGCCTTGACGAAAGCCTGCATGAAAGCCTCGTCGCCCGTCTTGACCACCTCTTCCTGGATGATCGTTCCAAGCTCGTTGCCCACCCGCGAGCAGGAAACCGAGGCCGCAGCCAGACCTTCCGTAATGGCGGCCACCTGCAGCGTCGTCATGTAGGCCGGCGGCGCCGGGGTCGCAGCCTGCCCTGCAACCGGCGGGGCGACAGCTGGTTGAGAAGGAGCGGCCGCGCCTGCGGCTTCGGGGGATGTGGTCGAGCTGGCCGGCGGCGTCACCGCGCTGGGCTGCGCGCCCCCTGTGGTCGGTGCCGTGACGGCAGCGCCGGGCGCCGCAGACCCCTTCAGGGTGCGGACATGGGCGAGAATAGGCGCCAAGGTTCGTACGTCCGAGGCGGCGAGCATACGAACGCGGGTCGACAGAGGCAGCCCCGCCCCCTGGAAACTCGACAGATCCTCGGAAGAACGGCCGAGGAAACTCACAATATCCGCGTCGGAGAGCTTGAGCGGCGGGAGATAGCAGCTGATGCCCGGAACACCCTTGACTGCGGAAGGCGCAGACTGCGCATGGGCAGTTTCGGAGAAACCATGGAAACCTGCGATGACACTCCCCAAAAGGAGAAGTTGCCCCAGCGAACGGCGAGAACTCATGCACAATCTCCAGAAGACAGGGTCCAAGACTTTAGACAAGAGCTTTGCCACGATTGCCGTGTCCTATCAAGCAAGCTGAAGGAATTTCCTAAAACATCGCTAACGTGCGCGGGCATCCTGGGCACCTCGCTTGGGTTCAGCGTCCTCAGCAGGACGACAAGCAGCCAGAAAGCGCGAGTTTTTCGGCGATCGTTAAACTTGTCGCGTTCCACTTAAAGGGGGCTCCATGAAGGGCTGCTAAACCTCGAGGCACTGGATCAAAGTGTTTGGCAGGGGCTCCTCATGAAGCGCATGACAAAAACCTTCACTCTGGCGGCCTGCTCCCTGGTTGCCATGGCGACGATGGCGCTCGGTGCCCCTGCCCAGCGCATGATGCCGCCCGGCCTCAAGAGCCCCTATCTAAGCACGGGACGACCTAGCATGGCGCCCTTCGCCTTCGTGCGCTTTTGCGTTGCGAATGCGGACGACTGCACGGCCAGCGACGGTGAGGATACGATCGTCATGTCGCCAGAACGGGTGGCCCAACTCAAATCGATCAATGGTGCCGTCAACCGGGCGATCACGCCCCAGTACGACCAGGTCTCCCTGGACCGCTGGCAGGCCGATGTCACCGCCGGCGATTGCGAGGACTATGCGCTGACCAAGCGCCGGCGCCTCATCGGTGCCGGCTTCGCTCCCGCTGCGCTGCGCATTGCCGTGGCGCGCACATGGTCTGGCGAGGGCCACGCGGTGCTGGTCGTCCGCACCGACCGCGGCGATGTGGTTCTTGATAACCGGTTCGACCAGATCAAGCGCTGGAACGCGACCGATATGCGAATCCTCAAAATTCAGTCGGGTGCCAACCCCCGTCTCTGGTTCGAACTCTAACGGCGCTGCCCCTGGCGGAGCGCTCCTCACCTAGTGCGGCCGCGGGCTGCGATCGGCTCTCTGTCGACATATAGTCCTCCTTGCAGCTCTCTTGTCACGCGCATGAAGATCATCATTTGGCTGGACTCGACAGTCTTCGAAAGCGGCCCATATTCCTTTGGCGAACGGTGGAGAGGCTGATGATGAAACAGATATGCATGGCGATAGCCGGGCTTGTAGCGCTTGCGGGTGGCGAAGCGGTGAATGCCGCAGATCTCATCGAGGGGTATATGCCGCCGCCGCCCCGGCATCATAAACGGGTCGTCATGCCCGTTGTTACCTATGTCGATTGCAGCCTGCTGCGCGTCGACTATCGTCCGCCCAACCCGCCAAGAAGCGAAATCGTGCAGGTTTGCTATCCCCCGCTGAACCTCTCCCCGCGCGCCGACATCAACCGGCGCGGCCAGTTCCGGGCAGTTGGGTATTAGACGGCCGTCGACTCGGTACCATCGTCGGCCACGCTCAGCCACCGTTCGAAAGCTCCGCTCCGACGGTGGGCTGGGATATTTGACGCTTGCAGGCCCAATCAACCCTCACGGAACGACAATAATACCTTGCCGATGAGGCGTGTGGGACCTTCAATAGACAATCGCGGGTCCTCCCCCCTCGCAGCCCGAATATGGCTCGGCCGGACGGGAACAGACGACGCCTGACCATAAGAAAAGCCGCGGGCACAAAGAGTGCGCGCGGCTTCTTTTCGACGAGGCGAAGAAAAGGCTCCGGGGGCCTTGTCTTTAAACCGCTGCGCCGCCCTCCACTGAGGATGGCGCAGCGCGACCTTAGAGATCCTTGACCGAGTCCCGGGTCGAGATGACATCCGACGAGACGCCGGACGCCGAAGAGGTGACCGAGTTGAGGATGTCCAGGAACTTGAGCACTTCCGTCGACTTGGAGTTGGTGACGAAGATGATGTCCTTGTCCTGCATCGGGAACTTCTGAACCAGGAACATGGTCGAGGGATCGCGCAGGTTGGCGCGGAAGATGACCGGGATCGTTTCGCTCTTGTACCGGCTGACATCGACGTTGAGGCCGCGCAGGAATTCACGATTCACGACACGGTAGAGCAGAACCTGGGCCGGATCTGCACGCCCATCGAGCAGGCCGCCGGCCTTGCCCAGGGCTTCGCCCAGTGTCAGGTTCGAATCCTCGAAGTCGAAGCGTCCGTTCTCGCCCGAAGCGCCGAAGGCCAGGTAGGTACGGCGCTCGCGGTTGACGATGATCGTATCGCCGGGAGACACGAAAATGTTTTCCGACGGCGTGTTAATCAGGTGGTCGTAGAGCACGGTTGCTGTACGGCCGCGACGCTGCATCGTGACATAGGTTTCGATGCCCGGCGTCTTCAGGCCGCCAGCCTGCGAGATCACGTCGAGCACCCGGTCTCCAGCTTCGGTCAACTCTATCTTGTTAGGCAGGTTTACGTCACCGAGCACGGCCACCTGCGCCGAGCGGCTGCTGACCTTCGTGATCACCACCTGCGGCTCGATCGCCCGATTGGAGAGAAGCTCTTGGATCTGCTGCTGCACCTCATCGACCGAACGACCGGAGGCGCGAACGCGGCCGGCATAGGGCACGGTGATCGTGCCGTTCCGATCAACCGTCTGGTTCGGGATGGTGACGAAGTTGCCAGCGCGCGATCCGGCATCCGCCGGAATGAAAAGACCGCCGGACTGGGATTCGAAGATCGTCACGCTCACGACATCGCCGATGCCGAGCGGAAGACTGGGAGAGCCGCCTCCCCCGCCGCGACCACCAAAGCTGCCCTGCAGCGACGGCGTCGTCGCCTGGGCGACATTGGCAATGACGGCTGCGCTGAGATCGACCAAGGCGTAGTCTACGCCGGGCGCCATGCGCCGCCCGCTCGATCGCGTGTCGGAGACCTTGATCGCCGCCTGTGCTTCAACGGCGCGGGAATCCGGACCGGACGCGGGGAGAGACGTGCACGACGTCAAAGCGGTCGCTGCGGAGAGGACCACGAGGGTCAGGCGAAATAGGTTCAAGTCCCCAATCTCCATAAAACATGCCAGTATTCAAACGAGTTCTAGCGATGGACTGCTAGATCCTAGATGACTTTAATGTCGTTCTTTCGCTGAGCAGACGACCAACCGTTGCACTGCCGCAACAGTCGCGTTTCTGAGCGCTCGTAAAGTCGAGCAAGAGGCTTTAGGATTGAGATCTTGTAAACAGCGGTCCCGCCTTAGGGCATTCATGAGAGTATGATGAACTGTGCGTTAAGCCAAGTGCGAGGGAATCGCAAGAGTTGCAACCCGATTTTCCCGGAATATGGTTTACTCCGGCAGGGTCGATCGGTGTCGTGCGGAGGACGCTTGACAGGCGACCCCAGTCACGCCAAGCCAGCTCCATGAGAGATGGTTCAGGAAGAGATTCAGGTGTCCGGGCACCCTTACCGCGGCGTCGGGTGGATCTCAGTCAGCTCGATCCGTTCAACACGCTCATCTATGCGATCCCGGACATTCACGGATGTCTCGATGCTCTTCTCGAGGCCGAGCAGCGGATCGAGGCCGATCGCCGCGGCAGCGCCGGGCCGACCTACATCGTCTATCTCGGCGACTATGTGGATCGGGGGCCGCAGTCTGCCCAGGTCCTCGAACACCTCTCCACAACGGAGATCGACGGCGTTCACCGGATCATGCTGTGCGGGAACCATGACGACATGTTTCTGTCCGTGCTGCGCGGGCGTGAGAACGCAAGTGACTGGCTGACAATTGGCGGAAGGGAAACGCTGATGTCCTACGGCATGTCGCCACTGGAGATTGCACGGCTGGCGCGCAGTCCCCAGCGTCTGCTCGAGGTTCTGGAGCGCCGGGTTTCGGCCCGTCATATTGCCTTTTTGAACGCACTGCCCGTTTGCGCGCGGCTCTGCCGGGATTATCTGTTCGTCCATGCCGGCGTCTTTCCGGAACGGGCTCTGGCAGACCAGTCCGACATGCATCTGATGTGGATTCGCGAGCCGTTCCTCAGTCTCGGGCCTCGCCTTCCCTTCACCGTCATTCACGGCCACACGATCGTTCCCAAGCCGGAATTCGTCAATCGCCGCATCGCGCTCGATACAGGTGCCTATGCCCATGGCACCCTGTCTGTCCTGCGCATTGCAGGACGGAAGGCCCGCCTCCTCTGACCGATTGCCGGCAATCGTTCAAATTTGACGGTTTTGACTGACGGACTGCAAAGCATCCCATTGGAAAGACAGGCTGAACATCGACAGAGCCGGTCCCAAAGCCTGGTCCGTTAAGCCTTCGGAGAAGGGCCGGCGGTAGCCTCCAATCAATCTTTGGAGGTTCGCATGTCCCTGAGAATGAAAAGCCTGTTCGCTGCCTTCGGTGTTTCTCTCGCGCTGTGGGGGATCGTCATCAAGAGTGCGATCATCCTCTACCCCTATGCCACGGGACCAGGCGAAACCGCACCGATCTGGACCGCGGAGCTCGGCGAGAGCGGACGAACGGCCCCGTCAGTCCTGCGCTGAGTGCTTGGCGAGAGGTCCTGCGACCTGCCCTGCCTAGAGCAATGACCGCTCTCCCCTCAACCTTGCGCCGGCAGCAGCGGATGCGCGCGACCGAGCCCCCATGGCGGGCTTCATGGGGCCGGCGGCCAATTCGAAAGAGGAAGTGATCAACAGCAAAACGGCCGGATCGCTCCGGCCGTTTTGCTGTTGATGCGCGCCGTCTGGGAAAAGGGCCTTAAAACCCCTTGCCGCCGCGCAGTTCCGTCCAGACCGTCAGGAAGATGATCTTCAGGTCCATCCAGATGGTGAAATTGCGCATGTAGTGCAGGTCGCAGGCGATGCGGGCGCGGGCCTTGACCGGGTCGGTCGTCGGGCCGCGCAGGCCGCGCACCTGGGCGAGGCCGGTCAGGCCGGGCTTGACCATGTGGCGGTAGTGGTAGTGCGGCACCAGCTCTTCATAGAGCTTGGAAGCGGCCAGCATGCCGATCGCGTGGCAGCGCGGGCCGACCAGCGACATGTCGCCACGCAGAACGTTGATCAGCTGCGGCAGCTCGTCGATGCTCGTCTTGCGCAGGATCGCGCCGAGACGCGTGATGCGCGGGTCGTTCTGTGTCGTCTGCTGGACGCCGGTGGTATCGCAAAGATCGGTGCGCATCGAGCGGAACTTGAAGATGCGGATCTTCGTGCAGTTCTGCCCCCAGCGAACCTGGCGGAAGAAAGCCGGGCCCGGGCTTTCCAGGCGGATGGCGATGCAGATGAGAAGGAAGAGCGGCGCCAGTATCAAGAGGGCCGTTCCCGCAACCGTGATGTCCAGCGCGCGCTTGGCGGCGAAATGAAAGGTGCTGCTGGCGATTTCGCCACGGCGGAACATGTCAATGGCAGGGGTGGGGAAGTTTGCCACCGCGGGCTCACTCGTAAATGTCGCTCGGAACTGCTTCATCGGGCTCTCCGGGTCGTCGTGATTGAGCGTGTCATTTCTTGTGCGACGCAACATGCCAAACTTAGAGGCAAATGTCACCCCCTCGGCTCATAGTCCGTTAACCAGTGCATGCCGAACAAGGACGGATTCGGAATGCAGAAAACGCGGTGAACAGAGCATTAACGGAGGCTATGCGTCTGTTTCATTTCAATATTTAAAATGATGATGGGAACCCAACGCTTGGACGAAAGCGAGCTTCATGACTAAATCGTTTCAAATTGGGACATTAGTCATGCCTTCCGCGCATAGCTGCAATGCAACAAACGCGAAAGGCTGGTTTGAAACGCGGCTCACCGCCGCTTCAGCGCCTCGGCCAGCTTCGCCGCCAGCGCGCCGCCGCCTGTGTCCTTCTGGGGCATGGGTGGTCGGGTCGTTTGGGGCTTGCGGTCGGGCTGGCGGTCGGTGACGTTCCTCCCGCTCGCAGGCGCGGCGTCCTTGCGCATGGAGAGCGCGATGCGCTTGCGCGGAACGTCCACATCGGTCACCCGCACCTTCACCACGTCGCCCGCCTTCACCACCTCGTGCGGGTCCTTGACGAAGCGGTCGGCGAGCTGGGAGACATGGACCAGCCCGTCCTGGTGCACGCCGATATCGACGAAGGCGCCGAAGGCGGCGACGTTGGTCACCGTGCCTTCCAGTATCATGCCGGGCCTGAGGTCCTTGATGTCGTCCACCCCGTCGGCGAAGGTCGCCGTGCGGAAGCTCGGTCGTGGATCGCGGCCCGGCTTTTCGAGCTCGGCCAGAATGTCGCGCACCGTCGGCAGGCCGAAGCGGTCGTCGACAAAGGCCTTCGGGTCGAGCGATTTCAAAAGCGCCGTATCCCCCATGATGGCACGCAGATCCCGCCCGCAGGCGGCGACGATCTTCTTGGCGACGCCATAGGCTTCGGGATGCACGGAGGAGGCATCGAGCGGCTCCTTGCCGCCGGTGATGCGCAGGAAGCCGGCACATTGCTCGAAGGTGCGGGCGCCGAGCCGCGGCACGGATTTCAGCTCCGTGCGGCTCTTGAACGCGCCCGCCGTGTCGCGATGGGCGACGATCGCTTCCGCCGTCGCTCTTCCGAGACCGGAAACGCGCGCGAGCAGCGGTGCGGAGGCCGTGTTGAGGTCGACGCCCACTGCATTCACCGCATCCTCGACAACGGCATCCAGAGATCGCCCGAGCCGCCCCTGGTCGACATCGTGCTGATACTGGCCGACGCCGATCGACTTCGGCTCGATCTTGACGAGCTCGGCCAGCGGATCCTGCAGCCGACGGGCGATCGAGACCGCGCCGCGCAGCGAGACGTCGAGCGCGGGAAACTCGGCCGCTGCCGCTTCGGACGCGGAATAGACCGAGGCGCCGGCTTCGGAAACGATCACCTTGGTGGGTTTCGGCGTCGGCAGCGCGGCCAGCATGTCGGCCACCAACCGCTCGGTCTCGCGGCTGCCCGTGCCGTTGCCGATGGCGAGCAGCTCCACATGATGCTTGCGGATCAGGCTGGCGAGCTCGGCCTGCGTGCCGCGAATATCGTTCTTCGGTGGAAAGGGGTAGACGGTGGTCGTCTCCAGCAGCTTGCCGGTCCCATCCACGACGGCGACCTTGACGCCGGTGCGGATGCCCGGATCGAGCCCCATGGTGGCGCGCGAGCCGGCAGGGGCTGCGAGCAGCAGGTCCTTGAGATTGCGGGCGAAGACATGGATTGCCTCCTCCTCCGCCCGTTCGCGCAGCTCGCGCATCAGGTCGAGCGAGAGCGACAGCGACAGCTTCACCCGCCAGCACCAGCCAATCACCTCCATCAGCCAGGCATCGCCCGGCGCAGAGCGCACCTGGTAGGCGGCCGCCATGATCCGCTCCACCGGTTTGATCTGCCCCTTCGCATAGCCGGCCTCCGCCTCGTCGACCGCGATCTCGACCGAGAGGATCTCCTCGTTCCAGCCGCGAAGCATGGCCAGCACCCGGTGGCCGGGCGCCGTCGCCCAGCGTTCGGAATGGTCGAAATAATCGGAGAACTTAGCGCCCGCCGCCTCCTTGCCCGCCGCCACCTTGGCGCGGATCAGGCCTGTCTCGCGCATATGGGCCCGCAGCCGCTGCAGGAGATCGGCATTCTCGGTCATGCCCTCGGCGACGATGTCGCGCGCGCCTTCGAGCGCGGCCTTCACATCCGGAACGTCGGCCGAGAGGTAACCGGTGGCGCGCTTTGCGGGATCGACCGTCCTGTCGGCAAGGATCGCCTCGGCCAGCGGGCCGAGCCCGCGCTCGCGGGCGATTTCGGCCTTGGTGCGCCGCTTCGGCTTGTAGGGGAGATAGATATCCTCGAGCTCGGTCTTGGTGGTGACGGCGCCGATGCGGGTTTCGAGATCCTCGGTCAGCTTCCCCTGCCCGCGGATCGAGTCGAGAATGGCGCCGCGCCGGGCCTCCAGCTCGCGCAGATAGGTCAGCCGCTCGGCCAGCTGGCGCAGCTGCGTGTCGTCCAGGCCGCCGGTCACCTCCTTGCGGTAGCGGGCGATGAAGGGCACGGTGGCGCCCCCGTCCAGAAGCTCGATCGCGGACACGGCCTGTGCGGGCGTCGCGCCGATCTCGGCGGCGATAAGAACGGGAATGGCGGTGGCGGGCTTCTTCATGGGCGGCGCTCCTTCGAATCGGCCGGACCATAAGCCCATGCTTCTCGAAGGCCAAGCGCCGCCTTCGGCGGCTCAGCGCTCGGCAATCCCTTCGCCTGGCAACGTCTCGCGACCATGCGGACGATCGAAATCGAGAACCGGCCCCAGCGGCACGATGCCGGTCGGGTTCAGATGCGCGATCGAATAATAGCCACGCTTGATATGGTCGATCCGTACCGTCTCGCGCAGCCCCGGCCACTGATAAAGGTCGCGCAGATAGGCCGAAAGCACCGGATAATCCGACAATCGCCGCAGATTGCATTTGAAGACGCCGTGATAGGCGGCATCGAAGCGGATCAGCGTCACGAAGAGGCGCAGGTCGGCCTCGGTCAGATGGCGTCCGGCAAGGTAGCGGCTCGTCGCCAGATGCGTCTCCAGCCGGTCCAGCGTGGCGAAGAGTCCGGTCACGGCCTCGTCATAGGCCGCCTGCGTCTTGGCAAACCCGGCGCGGTAGACGCCGTTGTTGACGCTGTCGTAGATCGCCGCGTTCCACCGGTCGATCTCGCCGCGCAAGGCCGGTGGAGCGAGATCGGCCCGATTGCCGGCGATCCCTTCGAAGCCCGAATTGAGAATGCGCAGGATATCGGCAGATTCATTGTTGACGATCCGCCCCTCCTGCCGGTCCCAGAGAACCGGCACGGAGACCTTGCCGGTGTAATGCGGGTCGGATGCGGTGTAGAGCTGGTGCTGGAAGCGGATCGGCCCGACCCGTTCGCCCGCATCGGCCTGCGGCGCATAGGCCCAGCCGTCTTCGCCAAGTTCGGGTTCAGCGACGGCAAGCGGCACCGCCTCTTGAAGCCCCTTCAGGACCCGGATCATCAGCGTGCGGCTGGCCCAGGGGCAGATATAGGCAACGAAGAGCTGGAAGCGCCCGGCCTCGGCCTTCACAGCCTCCTGCCCTTCCGGCCCCGGGCTGCCATCCGGCGTGATCCAGCGGCGAAAGCGGGTCGGCTCGCGGTGAAACGCGCCCGCCTTCATCTCGCTCTCCGCCACATCACCCTTCACCCAAACCCCGTCGACCAATTGCGGCATGGCTGCATCCCCCGTGTCCGTGTGGGTTCACAGGTCTCACGGGCCCGCCCGCCGGGCAAGGCGAGCGATGGGCGACAGTCTGTTCAACGCGCACGGTCGACGGCGACCGGCTCCACCGATCAACCGCGCGGAAACTCCAGCCCCATCTCGCGGAAGCGCTCGGGATCGTCGCCCCAGTTCTCGCGCACCTTGACGAACAGGAAGAGGTGGACCGGCTGTTCGAGGATTTCGGAGATTTCCTTGCGCGAGGCCATGGAGATCGCCTTGATCGCATCGCCGTTCTTGCCGAGCGCGATCTTCTTCTGGCTGTCGCGCTCGACATAGATCACCTGCTCGATGCGCACCGAACCATCCTTGCGCTCCTCCCACTTCTCCGTTTCCACATGGGAGGAATAGGGCAGCTCCTGATGCAGGCGCAGGAACAGCTTTTCGCGGGTGATCTCGGCGGCGAGCTGGCGCATCGGCAGGTCGGAGATTTGGTCTTCGGGATAGTACCAGGGGCCTTCCGGCAGGGCATCGGCCAGATAGTCCATCACATCCTCGCAGCCTGAGCCGGTAAGGGCGGAGATCATGAAGGTGCGCTCGAACTCGATCTTTTCATTGGCGGCGGCCGCAAGCTTGAGCAGATCCTCGCGCGACACCTGGTCGATCTTGTTCAGCACCAGGATCTTCTTCTGATGCACCTCTTTCAGCCCGTCGAGGATCATGTCCGCATCACCCTTGAGCCCGCGCTCGCTGTCGATCAGCAGCATGATCCGGTCGGCATCCTTGGCGCCGCCCCAGGCGGTGGTGACCATGGCGCGGTCCAGCCGGCGGCGTGGCTTGAAGATGCCGGGCGTATCCATGAAGACGATCTGCGCCCGCTTGTGGGTGGCGATGCCGCGCACGATGGCACGCGTCGTCTGCACCTTGTGGCTGACGATCGAGACCTTGGCGCCGACCAGCCGGTTGACGAGCGTCGACTTGCCGGCATTGGTGGCGCCGATCAGCGCGATAAAGCCGGACCGCGTCGGCGCTTCGCTCTTAGTGTCCTGAGGCTCGGCCTGTGCGGCATCCGCCGGCAGGGCGTCCGCAGCGGTGTCGATGTCGTCGGCCATATGCGGCCGGTCGCTCATCTCCTGCTGGTCGCTCATATCGTGCTGGTCGCTCATATCATGCTGGTCGCTCATGGGGGTCACCCTTCTTGTCTCTTGGGCCGCTTCGGCCGGCTCTCTCGATTGGATAGGCAAGTATGGCACGGCGCGCGCAACAACGCACGCCTGCAAAGGAAAGACGGTGCTTTCGTTGCAGCGAGTCTCAAGGTCAGCGATCGCTGCGCCAGACCCCTTCCCGCTGCAGAAGCTTCTGCGCAGCGGTCTGTTCGGCTGCGCGCTTGGAGCGGTCAGTGCCCGTTTCGGGCGCCAGTCCGGCAATCTCGACGGTCACGGTAAAGCGCGGATCATGGTCCGGGCCGGAGCGGTCGTCGACGCGGTAGCTCGGCGCGCGGCCGAACTTCGCATGCGTCCATTCCTGCAGTTCGGTCTTGGCGTCGCGCCGTGCGCCATCGGCGCGGCTGGCGCGGTTCTGCCAATGGGCCAGCACGAAGCGTCGCGCCGCCTCCAGGCCACCGTCGAGATAGATGGCGGCGATCAGGGATTCCACCACGTCGGCGCGGATGTTCAGCACCTGCTTGCCGCCGCGGGTCTTCACATCCGCCCCAGCGCGGATGAAGCGGTGCAGCTCCAGCTCGTCGGCGACCGCCGCGCAGCTTTCGGCGCTGACCAGCTGGTTCAGCCGCACGGAAAGTTCGCCCTCCTTCGCTTCGCGGAAGGTGGTGAACAGAAACTCGGCCACGCAGAGGCCAAGAACCCGGTCGCCCAGGAATTCGAAGCGCTCGTAATCGGCACCCTTGCTGGTGCGGGCGCTCGAATGGGTCAGCGCCCGGTCCAGAAGCGCCTTGTCGGCGAAGACATGGCCGAGCACGCTTTCGAGAACCTGGCGCTCCGCCGGAGCAAGCGGCCGCGGCTGCATCAGTGGACGGCCTTGAACAGCCGGTCGTAGCGCAGGTTCGCCGGCCATTTCCAGATTTCGCGGAAGGAGGTGTCGTTGCCGAGCGAGAAGAAGATCATGCTGGCGCGGCCGACCAGATTTTCCGCCGGCACATAGCCGACATCGAAGCGGCTGTCGGCCGAATTGTCGCGGTTGTCGCCCATCATGAAATAATGGCCTTCGGGCACGGTGAACTCGCGGGTGTTGTCGCCGCGCGAATCCGGAAACTGGTCGAGCGTGTCGAAGCTGACGCCATTGTCGAGCGTTTCGCGGAAGACCGGCACGTCGGCGCCGGTGTCATACTGGTCGTCGGCGCGGAAGGCGCCGTCCGGGGCGCGCGCCACTTCCTTGTCGTTGACATAGAGAATGGAGTTGCGGACCTGGACGCGGTCGCCCGGCAGGCCGATCACCCGCTTGATATAGTCGATGTCGGGATTGGGCGGAAAGCGGAACACCACCACGTCGCCCCGCGCCGGCTCGCTGCCGAAGATGCGCCCGGAAAAGAGATCCGGCGAGAAGGGCAGCGAATATTTCGAATAGCCATAGGCGAACTTGTTGACGAAGATGTAGTCGCCGACGAGCAGGGTCGGCATCATCGACCCCGAAGGGATGGTGAAGGGCTGGAACAGGACGGTGCGGATCACCACGGCCAGCAACAGGGCCTGGATGACGACCTTGACGTTTTCCCAGAGGCCGCCTTCCTTCTTCTCGACTTTGTCTACCACGCCCGTCATTCCTTGATCCGACCGCGCCGCGGTCCTTTGCCTGAAGCGATCGCTGTCGCCTGTTTCGTTCCCGGGAACATCCGCGCCTGCCGGGCCATGCATCGGCACCCGCTTGCCGGCCGCATGAAAGGCCGGAAACGCGGGCTTTGCGCCGGCTTCCTCTAACCGCTTCCGGTCTCAGGAGCAACGGGCAGCGCCTCGATAACGACGAAGGCCTGTGCAAGTGGGAAATCGTCGGTGATGGTCAGGTGAACGACGCCGCGGTGCCCCTCCGGCATCAAGGCCGCCAGCCGCTCCGCCGCGCCGCCGGTCAGCTGCAGCGTCGGCTTGCCGCCCGGCAGGTTGACGACCCCCATGTCCCGCCACCAGACCCCTTCCGCCAGCCCGGTGCCCAGCGCCTTGGCGCAGGCCTCCTTGGCGGCGAAGCGCTTGGCATAGGAGGCCGCGCGGTTCTTGCGGCCTTCCGACTTGGCGATCTCGATCTCGGTGAAGCAGCGACGCACGAAGCGCTCGCCGAAGCGTTCGAGCGAGTTTTCGATGCGGCGAATGTCGATGAGATCGCTGCCGAGGCCGATGATCATGACTGGGATCCTTCAGCCGTTCCGGGCTGCAAAACGGGCCAGGCGCCGGCTGTCGCGGCGAAGGCGGAAAAGGCGCGCGGCCTGGAAGGCGGCGGGATAGGCAATGGCGGCGGCAAGCAGCGCCAGGGGCAGCGAGCCGACGATCAGCGGCATCAGCACCGGACGCCAGAGGCGCGCGAGATCGAGCTGAGTCAGCATCTGCAGCATGTCGTCTCCCGAAAACGCCCGACCGCCGGGTGCCGCCCCGAGAAGGGCCGCGCCCAGCTCATAGGACGTGGCGAGAATGACGGGAATGGTGACCGGATTGGCCAGCGCGGTGGCAATGCCGGCGGCGATCAGATTGCCGGAAAAGACATAGGCGATGACGAGCGCCAGCCCGATATGGAAGCCGATGAAGGGCGTGGCAGACGAAGCCGCCCCCGCGGCCACGCCCAGCGCAATCGCATGCGGCGAGCCGGACTGCCGCAGCACCTTCAGCCCAAGATAGCGCCAGCCGCGCGTAAACCCCTTGCGCGGCCAGAGAAACTCCCTGAGACGCGCGGAAAACGGAGCAGGCGTGCGGCGGCGAAACAACATGAACGAGTGATAGACAGGGCCGTGTGGCGGTTCAATGGCAAATGCAGCGGGCCCGGCACTGCGCCACAACAGCCTGCCGCTGCGCCACAACAGCAAGAACCCCGTGACGGTTCCAGATGGACACCACCATCACGCGGGGCCGACCCGGCCAGGATCGCTCTCGGATTAAGGCAAGGGCCAACCGAAACAGCACGGCCGGCTCAGTGATCGGCGAAAAGACAACAGGTCCCGCGGCGCTGCCGACTGTTTGCGGGCCCGGCGAACGGGGATGGGCCTCGTCCGAAACGTTCGGCAACCGACAGACAGGATGCTCCTCCTCCGGAAAGACGGCCTTCCCGGTCGATCATCCTGCGCAGTGCGGTCTTCGTCGGTATTCGCCGCGCGGCCTCCACACAGGAGACGCAGCCGCGCGAGCGACCAGCTATGCGCAGAGCTCATACCAGCCCTGCCTAAAACTCGCCTCAGAAGCCCTTGCGGAACAGGCCGCGGTCGATCTGGCGCTGGCGGTATTCGAGATCGATGCGGTCGAAGGAACCGTTGAGATAGTCGAGCTCGCGCTGCTCGGCGGAGGGGGCGCGCAGGGCGCCGGCGATCTTCTTCATCTGCTTGAACATGGTAAACCTCTTTCGTTTACTCCCGACACGGAAGATAGGTGCGAGGCCGCGTGTCCACCAGCGCCAGCTCCGAGCGGCAGCCATGCAGTTCATGCATGGCCATGTTCATGGTTGATTAAAGGATCGACAGAACCCTAGAGAAAGACGCGCTTGACGGTGGAGACGACCGGCAGCTCTTTCAGCTGCGCCAGCATATGGTTGAGTTGGCGCAGGTCCCAGACCTCGAGGTCGAGCATGATTTCCGAGAAATCGGCGGCGATCGGTCCCATGGCGATGGTGCGGATGTTGATGTCGCCATCGGCGATCGACTGGGCGATTTCCGCCAGCGTCCCCGGCTCGTTCAGCGCGATGATCTTGGCGCGGGCCATGAAGCGGGTCTTGTTGGCCTGGTCCAGATCCCAGCGCACGTCGATCCAGCGCTCGGACTCGTCTTCGAAGAGTTTGAGGCTCGGCGACTGGATCGGATAGATGGTGATCCCCTTGTCCTTCTCCATGATGCCGACGATGCGGTCGCCAGGCACCGCGCCCGATTCGGTGAAGGCGACGGAGGCATTGCCGGAAATGCCGCGGATCGGCAGATCCTCCGGCCCGCCGGCATCGATCGGCGTTGCGACATCGCGCGACTGGCCGGGCAGCTTGAAGGCAATGCCGGCGGCCGAGGGCATGTTGAACCAGCCGTCGTCCGGTGCGGGCTTGACGGTGACGCGCTCGTCCTGGTGATCGGGGAACATGGCGCGCAGCACGTCGAGCGAGGAGAGCTCGCCGCGGCCGACGGCGGCGATGGCGTCTTCCACCTCCTTCTCCTTCTGGCCGAGACGGTGGAGGATCGGCTTCATGCCCTCGCGGGTGAAGTGCTTGCCGGCGCGCTCGAAGGTGCGCTCGAGGATGCGGTAGCCGAGGCCGGAATATTGCTTGCGGATCGCCGCCCGCGTCGCGCGGCGGATTGCCGAGCGCGCCTTGCCGGTCACGACGATTTCCTCCCAGGCCGGCGGCGGCACCTGGATGCCGGAGCGCACGATCTCCACCTCGTCGCCATTGGCGAGCCGCGTGACCAGCGGCATGATGCGGCCGTTGATCTTGGCGCCGACGCAGGTGTCGCCGATATTGGTGTGGACGGCATAGGCGAAGTCGATCGGCGTCGCGCCGCGCGGCAGGGCAATCAGCTGGCCCTTCGGCGTGAAGCAGAAGACCTGGTCCTGGAAAAGCTCGAGCTTGGTGTGCTCCAGAAACTCCTCCGGGCTGTCGCCTTCGGCCAGGGCCTCGATGGTGCGGCGGAGCCAGGAATAGGCGTTGGAGGTCGGCGACAGCTTGACGTCGCCGGGGGTCGGCGTCCCGTCCTTGTAGAGCGTGTGGGCCGCAATGCCGTATTCGGCGATCTCGTGCATCAGCTGCGTGCGGATCTGCAGCTCGATGCGCTGGCGCGAGGGGCCGACGATGGTCGTGTGGATCGACTGGTAATCGTTCTGCTTCGGGGTCGAGATATAATCCTTGAACCGGCCCGGCACGACCCGCCAGCGCGTGTGGACGATGCCGAGCGCGCGGTAGCAGGCGGGAATGTCGGCGACGATGATGCGGAACCCCCAGACATCGGAGAGCTGCTCGAAGGAGAGCGACTTCGACTGCATCTTCTTGAAGACCGAATAGGGCTTCTTCTGCCGCCCCTTCACCGTGCTCGCCGGCAGGCCCTTGGCGTGGAGCAGCTCGCGCAGCTCGTCCTCGATCTTCTTGATCAGCCCTTCATTGCGGGTGGAAAGTTCCTCGAGCTTGGCGCTGACCGCGTCGAAGGCTTCGGGATTCATATGGCGGAAGGAGAGGTTTTCCAGCTCCTCGCGCATGTCGTGCATGCCCATGCGGCCGGCGAGCGGCGCATAGAGCTCCATCGTCTCTTCCGATATGCGGGCGCGCTTGTCCGCTGCCATATGGTCGAGCGTGCGCATATTGTGCAGACGGTCGGCAAGCTTGACGAGCAGCACCCGCACATCGTCGGAAATGGCGAGCAGCAGCTTGCGGAGATTCTCGGCCTGCTTGGCCTTGCGGCTGACGAGATCGAGCTTCTTGATCTTGGTCAGGCCCTCGACCAGCGCGCCGATATCCTCGCCGAACAGATCGTCGATCTCGGCGCGGGTCGCCGTCGTGTCCTCGATCGTGTCGTGCAGCAGCGCCACCGCAATGGTCGCCTCGTCGAGATGCATTTCGGTCAGGATGGCCGCGACTTCGAGCGGATGGGAGATGTAGGGGTCGCCACTCGCCCGCTTCTGCTGGCCATGCTTCTGCATGGCATAGACATAGGCCTTGTTCAGGAGCGCTTCGTTGACATCCGGCTTGTATTTCTGAACCCGCTCGACGAGTTCGTATTGGCGCATCATTCCCTGGCGGCTCCACAAGACCGTCGCCAATCGACCCCGCGTTCGGCCCGGATCGAATGAGACAGCGTCCATCCTTTTTGGCGGCATGCATCCTGCGCGGCCCGAATCGGCATCCGGGCCCGCTTCCACCTGCCATGTCCACCCCTATGGTCAGGGCGGCTTCACGTCAATTTCAAGGCGTGCGAACGGTTCGCGAAACGCAAACGGCGCCCGGTCCGTCCGGACCGCGCGCCGCTTGAGCAGAGGCGAGCGCCTCTGATCAGTAGTCGTCGCTCTTTTCCGGCGGCACCAGGCCTTCGATGCCGGCCAAAAGCTCTTCTTCCGACATGCGGTCGAAGGTGACGGCTTCCGGCTGATCGTCGTCTTCGGAGGCGTCGGCGAAAACGGCCGGCGCATCGGAGATCGACGCCGGATCAGGCTCGGGCTCGTCCACTTCCACATGCTTCTGCAGCGAGTGGATCAGGTCTTCCTTCAGGTCGTCGGGAGAGAGCGTTTCATCCGCAATCTCGCGCAGCGCCACGACCGGGTTCTTGTCGTTGTCGCGATCGATGGTGATCTGCGCGCCCTGCGAGATGAGGCGGGCACGGTGGCTGGCCAGGAGGACCAGTTCAAACCGGTTGTCGACCTTGTCGATGCAATCTTCGACCGTAACGCGGGCCATTGCCTATCCTTATCGCTTGGGTGGGCTCGGACCCGACGCTTTCGCTTCAGGCCAGCCGATTGATGTGACGGCCGGCCAGCGGACGACAGAAGCCGCCGCGCGAGGCCGTGCATCGTGCAGTTTCGCTGCCCTTACACGGTCTTTCGCACAAGAGCAAGATTTGTCGCACGGCGCGCTTTTTCCGCGCCTGTGCCAAGATGAGAAATGTAACGAAACGTTTCCGCTTTTGGCAAAGTGTCTTGGTGAAATCAGAATGCTCGTTTGACGAGCAATCATTCCTTAAGATCGAGCAAAATCCGGGCTTCTCCACCGCCATATGCCGGCCTAGTCACGGCTGTTACTAGGTGTAGGGATCAGACCAACGGAAATCGCGGGCTTGGCGAACTTTCCCTCCGGCATGTCTTTTGTTATGCCAGTTTCTTGCGATGCCGGTTTTGCTTCTCGCCCGATTCCTCGCTCCCCAGCGGACACAGAAGCAGGCCGGACAAGGGAAGGTAAGTATGTTCGATCCGCGTGAAAAAATCGCCCTGTTCATCGACGGCGCCAATCTTTATGCCGCCTCGAAGAGCTTGGGCTTCGACATCGATTACCGCAAGCTTCTGAAGGCCTTTCAGAAGCGCGGCTATCTGCTGCGTGCCTATTATTACACGGCATTGATCGAAGATCAGGAGTACTCGTCCATCCGTCCCCTCATCGATTGGCTGGATTACAACGGCTACAAGGTGGTCACCAAGCCGGCCAAGGAGTTCACCGACTCGCTCGGTCGTCGCAAGGTGAAGGGGAACATGGATATCGAGCTTGCCATCGACGCCATGGAACAGTCCGAGACGGTGGACCACCTCGTTCTCTTCTCGGGCGATGGCGATTTCACAACCCTGGTCGAAGCCCTTCAGCGCAAGGGCCGCAAGGTCTCCGTCGTGTCCACCATGGCCACGCAGCCGCCGATGATTGCCGACGATCTTCGCCGGCAGTCCGATCACTTCATCGATCTGATGAGCCTCAAGGCCGAGATCGGCCGCGACCCCTCCGAACGCGCCTCCCGCACGGTGGTGGAACCCCCGGCCGGCGACGCCGCCTGATCGGCACAGCGTGGGAGGCTGGCCAGCCGGTCTCCCACACGCTCCATCCCAACAATTGACAGAATGAACGGTCGACGGGCGGGCGCTTCAGAGCCCGGGCTTCAGCGATCCTTCAGAAGCCGGCTCTTCTGCCGGTTCCAGTCGCGCTCTTTTTCGCTTTCGCGCTTGTCGTGCAGCTTCTTGCCCTTGCCGAGCGCCAGTTCGAGCTTCGCCCGGCCGCGATCGTTGAAATAGATCTTGAGCGGGATCAGCGACATGCCTTCCCGGTTCACTGCCCCCTGCAGCCGGTTCACCTCGCGCTTCGACAGGAGCAGCTTGCGCCGCCGGCGCGGCTCGTGGTTGAAGCGGTTGGCCTGCAGATATTCCGGCAGATAGGCGTTGATCAGCCACATTTCGCCGCCCTCGTCGGTGGCGTAGGATTCGGCGATATTGGCCTTGCCCTCGCGCAGCGACTTGACCTCCGTGCCGGTCAGCACGAGGCCTGCCTCATAGGTGTCGACGATCTCGTAGTTGAAGCGGGCCTTCCGGTTTTCCGCCACCACCTTGCGGACCGTGCTCTGGCTCTGGCCTTTGGGCGCCATCAGTTCGTCAGCCCGGCATGACGCAGCGCCGCATCGATCGCAGCCTCCGTCGCCGGCTCCAGCGTCGGCAGGAGCGGCGAGCGCACGGCCCGGCTCATGCCGCGAAGGCGGTTCAGCGCGTATTTCGCACCACAGAGACCGGGCTCCAGGAAGATCGCCTTGTGCAGAGGCATCAGCTGATCCTGGTAGGTGAGCGCCTTGGCGAATTCGCCGGCCAGCATCGCCGTCTGGAACTCGGCCGAAAGCCGCGGCGCCACATTGGCGGTCACCGAAATGCAGCCGACGCCGCCATGGGCGTTGAAGCCGAGCGCCGTTGCGTCCTCGCCGGAAAGCTGGACGAAGTCCGGCCCGCAGGTGATGCGCTGCTCGGACACCCGCTCGATCTTGCCGGTCGCGTCCTTGACGCCCATGATGTGGGCATGCGCCTTGTGAAGGGCCCCCATCGTTTCCGGCGTCATATCGACCACCGAGCGGCCGGGGATGTTGTAGATGAGGATCGGCAGGGACACGGCCTTGGCGATCGCATCGAAATGCGCGAACAGCCCCTTCTGCGTCGGCTTGTTATAATAAGGTGTGACGACGAGGATCGCGTCGGCGCCCGCCTGTTCGGCATGCTGGGCCAGACCGATCGCTTCCAGCGTATTGTTGGAGCCGGCGCCGGCAATGACCGGTACGCGCCCGCGGGCCGCCTCGATGCAGAGTTCGACGACGCGGCGATGCTCGGCATGCGAGAGCGTCGGGGATTCGCCGGTGGTGCCGACCGGAACGAGACCGTGGCTCCCTTCGGCGATCTGCCACTCGACGTGGTCGACGAAGGCCTTCTCGTCGACGGCGCCCGTTTCGGTGAAGGGGGTGACGAGGGCGGGAATGGATCCCTTGAACATCGACGGTCTCCTGACGGCGGACTGCGCGTCAGCAACTCACGCTTTGGCCGTATTCCGGGGTTAGAAAATCGCGGCACCATAATCGCCCGCCGCCGCCCCGGCAAGTGACCGTCCACAGGGGAAAGCGCGGTCGCGCCATGGACATAGGCTTAAAGAAGAGACGGCGGCCGCGGTCTTGGCAGCCGGGAGATAAGGGGCTTCACGCGAACGTCAACCCGGTTTGCCGGATCGGCGTGAACGGGTTAACCTCCGCTTAAGACATCGATCGCCAAATGGAGGACGTCAACATCGGCATGGGGGCTCGAATGCGCGCACATCAGCGAGGGAACGGCCTGAGGCGCCGCGCTCTGATGACGGCGCTCGCCGTCGCGCTCCTCGCCGAGCCCGCGGCCGCGCTGGATGCCTCGCCCGCCCCTTCTGCCCCGCGTCCCGCCGCCAAACCGCTCGGCTTCGTGCCTGCTCCCGGCGACATCACCGGCGCCATTCCCTCGGCCACCCGCACCGCCACGGCGTCGGCTCTCAAGAATGGGCTCGACGCCCTGTCCAACCGGACCCCGGCGCGCGCCATCGCCATTCGCGACGCGATGCCGGAGGGCACGCTCGACCGCCATATCCTGACCTGGGCCATCGCGGTCTCCGGTCAGAAGGGCGTTCCCTCCTATGATATCGCGGCCGCGCAGGGCGAGCTGCGCGGCTGGCCCGGGCTGGACAGCCTGCGCGCCCATTCCGAACGGGCGCTCTACCGCGAGAACCCCACCGCCTCCGAAATCCTCTCCGCCTTCGGCAGCTCGAAGCCGGAAACGCCGGAAGGAACGATGATCCTGTCCCGTGCGCTCGTGGCCGCCGGCAAGACGCAAAGGGCGGCCGGTCTGATCGCCGCGCTTTGGCACGGCGAAGCGCTCGATGTCGCCACGGAGAGCAAGGTGCTGTCCGAATTTGCCAGCCTGCTGACGACGGCCGACCACAAGCGGCGGATGGACATGCTCCTCTATCGCGGTCGGATCGAACAGGCCGCCCGCTTCAGCGATCTCGGCAAGGCGCAGTCGCTCTACCGCGCCTGGGTGGCCATGGCGCGCAAGGCCGGCAATGCCGATGCCCTGATCGCCGCTGTCGACCCCTCCTGGCGCAAGGATCCGGCCTATCTCTTCGTGCGCATCGAGCAGTTGCGCAAGAAGGAAGAATACCGCAAGGCCGCCGCGCTGCTGGCCGACCTGCCACGCGACAAGGACCTGCTGGTCGATCCCGGCGAATGGTGGACGGAGCAGCGCATCATCAGCCGCGGCCTGCTCGACCTCGGCGATTACCGCGGCGCCTACCGCGTGGCCGCCAATCATGTGGCGAGCGAGGCGAGCGATGTGGTCGATGCCGAGTTTCACGCCGGCTGGTATGCGCTGCGCGGGCTGAACGACGGCGCGACGGCCGCCAGGCACTTCCAGCGAATCCTGAAGGCCTCCAACCGCCCGATCTCCGTTTCGCGCGCCTATTACTGGCTCGGTCGGGCCGCCGAGGCCGGTGGACCGGGCGTCGCCAAGGATTATTTCGCCCGCGCCGCCAGCCTGACCGGCACCTTCTACGGCCAGCTTGCCGCCGCCCGGCTGAACCGCGCGACGCTCGACGTGCGCTACCCGAGCCCCAGCACCGAGGACCGCGCACGATTCGAAGCGCGCGAAGCCGTGCGCGCGATCAGCCGGCTCGAGCAGGCCGGCCATGGCTGGCGCGCCGACAGCCTGTACCGCGCGCTGGCCGACCAGCTGACGAGCCCCGGCGAGCTGGCGCTGCTTTCGGCCCGGGCGGAGAAGACCCGCAGCCACAGCCTGGCCCTGCAGGTGGGCAAGCTCGCCTTCGGCCGCGGCATCGATGTCGCCGCCCTCGCCTTCCCGCTTGGCGTCATTCCGCCGAGCGCCAATATTGCCGGCTCCGGCAAGGCGCTGGCCTATGCGATCGCCCGGCAGGAAAGCGCCTTCAATCCGGCCGCCATTTCGCCGGCCAATGCGCGCGGCCTGCTGCAGATCCTGCCGACCACGGCCCGCGGCGTTGCCGGCCGCCACGGCCTTTCCTATTCGCAGGAACGGCTGACGACGGATGCCGGTTACAATGCCACGCTCGGTGCCCATTATCTCGGCGAACAGATCAGCGTTTTCGGCGGATCCTATGTGCTGACCTTCATCGCCTACAATGCCGGACCGCGCCGGGTGCCGGAATGGATCGCGCGCTATGGCGATCCGCGCGGCAAGTCGATCGACGAAGTGGTCGACTGGATCGAGCGCATTCCCTTTGCCGAAACCCGCGGCTATGTTCAGCGGGTCATGGAGAACTACCAGGTCTACAAGGCGCGGCTGGGGCAGCGGCCGGACATCGTCGACGACCTGACGGTCGGCCGCCAGGCCTCCTAGACAGAACTCTCCGTGCTGGGCGGCCGCGTCGGCATCGACGGAAAGCTTCGCGCAAGAGATCGCATCTAATTTAGACTTCGATCATGATGATCGAAGGGATTAGACCATGCACATCTCCTCCTTGGTGCAGAGCTACCGCCTCCCCGGCTATGGATCCCGCTCTTCTGGTGACCATGCGCAGGCGAGAGACGAGCGATCGTTTCCGAGCTTCGATGCCACTCCCTCCAGACCGACCATTGCCCCGGCCCGCACGAGCCGGACGCTCGAAGCCCTGCTGGCGGAATCGGCGCTGGACCGGTCCATGGCTTCGCCGCTCAGCCAGACGATGCTGCGTTGAACGGAGGGCGACCGCGGACCGGCGCGGGTGGCGCCTTCGCAAGACCGGCCGGACAAGTAGGACCATTCGCCGCGCCGCACCCATGCCTGGCACCACCTCCCACGCGAACCGCCCTGATGCTAGGCTTGGCTCCAACGGAACGGAGGGGTTTTACCAGTGGAACGGCGGATTGCGGTCGACGATGGGCTCACTCTTTCTGTGCGCGATGTGCGCCCGCGCGACGATGGCGGTCGCTTGCCGGTGATCTGCCTGCCGGGTCTCAGCCGCAACAGCCGGGATTTTGAACCGCTGGCACGCCTCCTCGTCGCGGATGGCGATGCGCCGCGGCGTGTCGTTTCCATCGATTCGCGCGGGCGTGGCGGCTCGGACTGGGATCCAGACCCGGCGCGCTATACGCTTGCGGTGGAGGCGGGCGATGTCGTCACCGTGCTCGCCGCACTGGGCATCGACCGTGCCATCGTCTTCGGCACTTCCCGCGGTGGGCTCCTCGTGCATCTTCTGCCGGCGCTCGCGCCGGGCCTGCTGGCCGGGGCAATCCTCAATGACATCGGGCCGGTGATCGGCCTGGATGGTCTCCTGGCGATTGCCGCCGTCTTGACCCGACCGATCCGTCATCCGACATGGGCCGAGGCCGCCCTCGCCCTGCGCCGGACATACGGCGCGGAATTTCCGGTCCTCGAGCCGAAGGACTGGGAGGAGATGGCCCGCTGCATCTTCACCGAAACGGACGACGGGCTTGTGCCGGATTTCGACCCCGCCATCGCCGCTCCGCTCGCCAGCCTGACGCGGCAGACCGAGCTCGCCGATCTCTGGCCGGCCTTCGAGACGCTGGCGGATATTCCACTTCTCGTCCTGCGCGGCGAGACCTCATCTCTTCTTTCGCCCGAAACCGTGGCCGCAATGCAGGCCCGGAACAGGCACATGCTTGCCGCCACGATTCCCGGCCAGGGCCACGTCCCCCTGCCCCATCATCCAGCGGTGCTTGGGCCCCTGCGCGCCTTCCTCGCCACGCTCCCTTGAAGCGGCGCGCGCCGCGGCTTCCCGCAGACGGCCCAAACGAATGATCCCGCCCGCCGGCAGGGCGAGTTTCGGCGCTCACGACGCAAAAAGCCCGGCATTGCTGCCGGGCTTTCCGTTACCGACCAGAGGTCGGATCTGATTAGAAGTCGCGCTGCAGGCGAACGAAACCAGACCAGTTTTCGCTGTCGCCGCGGAAGCCAGCTTCTTCGTCGATGTCCGTGTAGTTGACGGTTGCGAGCGTGCGCAGGCCTTCCGTGATCTGGTAGCCAGCGGTTACGCCAACCTTCCAAGCGTCGCCGTTGCTCCACTCGGAGCCGATACGGTAGTTGCCGAAGTACTGAGCGGCCGGGGTGATGGTGAACTTTTCGGTTGCCTTGATTGCGTATTCGGCAGCAACGGTCCACTCAGCGCGGTCGTAGTAGTAGTTCGGGTCGGTTGCGTATTCAGCAGCGATGCCGAGCTTGCCCGGGCCGAGGTCGGCCGTAGCGAGGATGCGGAAAGCAGCTTCTTCAGCGTTCAGGTCGTAGGAAGCGAGGCCGTAGACGTTGAAGCCGGCAACGGTTGCGCCGAGCTTGGCAGAGAAGCCGACGTTGTCGTTGCTGTCGAGCAGGTTGCCACGGTCAGCAGAGTAGGCACCGCCGTTGTCGATTTCTTCGACCGAAACGCCAGCCAGGAACGAACCGCCGTCATAGGTGTAACGGATGGAGTTCTGCAGAGCGCCGAGCGAGGAGTCGAGTTCGTCGGTTTCGCCAGACAGACCATCGTCCCACCAGCTGTAGAAGTAACCGACGTCTAAGCCAGCGATGTTGATCCATGCGCCGTCGAGGAAGGTATCACCTTCGGTGTCGGCCTGCAGGTTGATGTAGCCGGTCAGAGCGCCGAATTCGGTGTCGGACTTGGCTTCGAAAGTCAGGTAGCCGCGGGTGTAGGCGTCATAGTCGCCTTCGCCGTTTGCGCCGTAGGCGTCGTCGTTGAAGCGAACTTCGGTACGAACGTAGCCGCCGATCTTGAGGCAGGTTTCGGTGCCGGGGATGTAGAAGTAGCCGGTGCCGAAGGCGTCGCAAACGCGGACGTATTCAACTGCTTCCGGCTCGGCAGCGACGATAGCGTCGGCAGCCTGGGCGCCGGAGACTGCTGCGAGAGCTGCAGCGGAGCCGAGAAGAAGGCTCTTGATGTTCATTTCTGACCTCCAGTCAAAAGTTTCAAACGGGTCTGGGTATTTTGCTGAAGGACAGCGTTCCCTGCCCCATCCCCAACACTTGAGAAGTTGGACGATCAACCGCCCTTGCTTCCGGAGTTGAAAATACTCGCCCGGCCCGGCGGCGCAATCACCAACTTGCAAGTCCGGTGGCTTTGGTCGGCCCTTCCCCATGCGCTGTTGCTGAAACGACACAAAATTGCCGCCTGGCGAGCAAACTCTTAACAAGGGGTTAAAAAAATTCAGCGTACGCAAGGCCTTAGCTAGGCCGAAGCTTGCGCGAGGCTGGTCGGCAAGTGGGCAGAATCGTGGCTTTGCCGGTGCGGATCATCATTTTGAGGCGCAGGTCTGCGCCGCGCGAGGCCGTCACGGCGCCGATGCGCCGCTCGGTCCGGCCCCAGGTGACGCGGCGACTCGTTCCATTTCGGGCGACGATTCCCCCTTCAAGATCGATTCCCTTCTCTCCCGATCCTGGGAATCGGCCGGCGATCGGGGAGAGCTCCCACGGCGCTGGGTACGCGCGCGTGCACGCACTACGTTCGCCACCGCTTTCGATTCAGGGACTTGGGGATTCTGCGGCCATTTCTGACTGGAGGTCAGAAATGAATATCAAGAGCCTTCTTCTCGGCTCCGTGGCTGCAATGGCTGCAGTCTCCGGCGCCCAGGCGGCTGACGCGATCGTCGCTGCCGAGCCGGAACCCGTCGAATACGTCAAGGTCTGCGACGCCTTCGGCAAAGGCTACTTCTACATCCCCGGCACCGAAACCTGCCTGAAGCTCAGCGGCTACGTCCGCACGCAGCTGTCCTTCAAGGCAGACGGCTACGGCATCAACGGCAAGGGCGACTACGACGCAGCGTCCAAGGCCACCTTCAACGTCGAGGCCAAGTCCGACACCGAATTCGGCGCGCTGACCGGCTATATCAACGTCGAACTGAAGGACACCGGGGACGTCAATCTCGATGGCGCCTGGATCAATGTCGCCGGCTTCGACGTCGGTTACTTCTACAACTGGTGGGATGACGGCATCAACGGCGACGGCATGAGCCTCGGTTCGTCCCGCACGCTCCAGAACGCGATCCGCTACACCTATGATGGCGGCGGCTTCACGGCCGGTGCGGCTGTTGAAGAACTGGTCACCACCAACGCCAGCAGCAATGACGACATCGGCCTTTCCGGCAAACTCGGCTACGCGGTCGGCGGCGTCTCGGCCTGGGTCATCGCCTCCTACGACTTCGATGCCGACGAAGCCGCCTTCAAGGGCAAGTTCTCGGCTGATGTCGGCCCCGGCACCTTCCAGCTCGCCGGCGTCTATGCGGATGATCCGAGCTACTACTGGAGCACTGCCGAATGGACCATCGCCGGCTCCTACTCGGTCAAGGCCACGGACAAGCTGACCATCACCCCGGCCGTTCAGTACTTCAGCGACTACGGCTTCACCCCCGGCCACGAAGCCTGGCAGACCAGCCTGACCGCCGGCTACCAGCTGACCGAAGGTCTCCGCACGCTCGCATCCGTCAAGTACTTCGACGAAGACGGCCCGAACAACGACCAGTGGACCGGCTTCCTGCGCCTGCAGCGCGACTTCTAAGCCAGACGACTCTGCGTGAATCACCCCCGCTTCGGCGGGGGTGACAACAACAATAACCAATCCAGAGGTCATGAAATGAACTTCAAGAGCCTCCTCCTTAGCTCTGCTGCCGCCTTGGCCACCATGACGAGTGCCCAGGCTGCCGACGCGATCGTCGCCGCAGAGCCCGAAGCAGCTGACTATGTGCGCGTGTGTGATGCCTACGGACCGGGCTATTTCTTCATTCCCGGCACGGAAACCTGCCTCGGCATGAGCGGTTTCATTCGCTCGCAGATCAATTATTCGGAAGACAGCTACGGCATCGACGGCAAGGGCGACCTTGACGCGAAGGCCAAGGCCTATTTGACCGTCGAATCCTACAGCGAGACCGACTACGGCACCTTGCTCGGGACCATCGATATCATCGCACCGGACAAGGACAGTCTTTCGCTCGACGATGCGTGGATCAACATCGCCGGGTTCGACATCGGTTATTTCTACGGTTTCTGGGGCGACGATCCTCTCGGGGATGTTGATACCACGTCCGATCGGACGGGGCAGAACGGGATCCGCTATGTCTATGAGGCCAACAACTGGACCGCTGGCGCCTCGATCGAAGAGCTCATCGACAGCAACACGTCAAGCAACGACGACATCGGCGTGAGCGGCAAGATCGGCTATTCCGTCGAAGACGGGATCTCCGTTTGGGGACTGGCCTCCTATGATTTCGATGCCGATCGGCCTGCCTTCAAGGGCATGATTTCGACGGATATCGGAAATGGCACATGGGAACTCTCCGCCGTCTACGCCGAAAATCCCAATTATTACTGGAGCACGTCGAAGTGGTCGTTCACGACCGACTACAAGTTCAACGTCACGGATAAGCTCTTCATTCTCCCGGGCTTTCAGTACTACGGCGATTACGACTTCGAGAGCGGCAAGAACGCCTATTACGGCAGCTTGCAGGTCGGCTACCAGATCACCGATGGCCTGAAGACGCTGGCGGATATTGCCTATCTCGACCCGGATGGTCCGGGAAATCACGAGCTTTCGGGCTTCCTCCGCCTGCAGCGCTCCTTCTAAGGCGCGCCCCGCTTAACCTGCCCTCCTCGTTCGCGAGGATGGCTTCGCAAACTTCAGCCTGCAGTCCTCGCGGACTGTGGGCCTTGCGGTGTTGGAGTTTTGAGATTAAGCATTCGCTTCATGACGCATGTTTCACGCAGAGCTGAGAGCCTGGACGCTTCCTAGCTCTGCCATCCGAAGCCGGAGCCCTCCGCTCCCCGATACGACCTGACCCGGTCTCGCGCGAGTCCGGGAAGGAGCCCCTGCGTCCTGCGGCAATGGAGACACCGCCGCCGCACGGCCGCCCATCCCGGCCCGCTGCCCGTGCAGCCTCGGCCGGTGCATCGAATGGCCGGCGGTCGGCGCGTCCTGCGCGCCTCCCCGGTGAACTGCCAGTGTTGCGGGTCTTCTCGCAGCCGAATTGCCAGACCTGCGGCGTCGCCCGCAGCCCCTTGCCAGACCTGCGGGCTCGCCCGCGCCCCTTGCCAACATGCGGATTGCCCGCAGCATGATGGAGACATACGGATGACGTTCAGCGAGACCCTGTCGGCCCCTTCGACATTCGGTGCCTTGCCCGGCCTCACCTATCGGCTGCATGCCGGGGGTCAGGATGCGCCGCGCACCCATACGCTCCTCACCCTGCTCGATCGCTATGGCGAGACGCTGTGGGAGGCGGGCCGCCATCGCGACAATGTCGTCGCCTTCCTCCATGATCTCTATGCCATGATGCCGAGAAAGGAGTTCTCCCGCTTCGGCCAGGAGGATCTCGACCGGCTGATTTCCGCACTCCGGCTCAAGGGCAACAGCAATGCCACGATCAACCGCAAGATCTCGGCGCTGAGCAAGCTTTTGCGCAAGGCGCAGAAGATGGGCGACATTCCGAGCCTGCCGGATTTCTCCCGCCAAAAGGAGCGGGCCGGCCGCATCCGCTTTCTCGAAATCGAGGAAGAGGATCGGCTGTTTTCGGCAATCGGCGCGCGCTCAGAGCTTTACCGCAGGCTTTGCATCTTCCTGGTGGATACCGGCGCGCGGCTGGGCGAGGCGCTGGGCCTGCGTTGGAACGATGTCCAGGGCGCGCTTGCCACCTTCTGGATCACCAAATCCGGGCGCAGCCGCTCCGTGCCGCTCACCCGCCGGGCGCTGGAGGCGATCGGCGCGGCGCGCGGGCGCGGACTCGGGCCCTTTGCGGGCATCGATCCGCAGCAATTTCGCGCAGTCTGGAAACAGGCGAAGGAAGAGGCCGGCTTTTTCGAGGACAAGGATCTGGTGCCGCATGTGCTGCGCCATACCTGCGCGTCGCGGCTGGTGCGCGGCGGCATCGATATTCGCCGCGTGCAGATGTGGCTCGGCCACCAGACCCTGCAGATGACCATGCGCTATGCCCACCTCGCCTCCGCCGATCTCGCTCTCTGCGTGCCGGTGCTGGAACGCTCCGGCCCCTTGGCCGGACCGAACGCGAAAAGCCGGCGCCGTTGAGGCACCGGCTCTCGGCCGAGAGACAGGATCCCGGAAACAGGGTCCCCCGGAAGGCCTGCCGTTCGGTCGACCGGCGCCTGCGAGCCTGTCGCAAGCCTCCGCTCGGCTTGGGAGGGTGGCAGGCCGTGGCGCGTCAGATCTTGGCGGTCGCGCCCGCTTCCTTCAGCGCCGCGAAACGCATGGTCACCATGCGCAGATTGTCGTTCAGCCAGGCGGCCATGGCGCGCTCTTCGTCGAGATTGGCGGTCAGCGGCGCTACGGCGGCGGGGAACCCGCCCAGTTCCGCCACGGTGATCAGCGAGCGATAGGCGGCGATCTCGAAATTCTCGAAGGCGTAATTGGCGAAGGAGTTCTTCAAAATTTCGTCGCCCGCCACCGTGTGACCAAGCGCGGCCATGGAGCCGGTCAGCGACAGCGCCATGTCCTTCAGCGTCGAATGATCTTCCGAAAGGCTGTCGAGCACGGTCTCGATCCGGGTGATCTGCCCTTCGGTTTCGCGGATGTGCTGCTCCAGCTTGGCGGCAACCTCCGGATAGTTTTCGATGCGCGCGACCTGCGGCTTCATGATCGACAGCGCCTGGTTTTCCATGGCGTGGGCATTCTTCAGACCGGTTACGAAAATCGTTCTCACATCAGTGGCCATGCGGCGTCTCCTCGCGTGGTGTTGGATCGAAGGGTCGAGCGCTCCGAACAGGGCGCGTGCCGAATGGTTCCAGCCTGATCCCGGCCGAGCGGTGAACCATCCCGGTCCGCCAGCGTAGAAAGCGTTGCCGCCATGGCGTCCGGTCCACGGCCCTTGCCTTCAGGATTGCCACCATGCCCCTTCCCGCCGCTCCCGCCGTCCGCACCCGCGAGACGCATCCGCTGTCGCGCTTTCTTCTCGCGGGCTTCTACGCCTTGGCCGGGCTCGGCCACTTCGTCTTCGCAGATGCACTGGTGACGATCGTCCCGGCCGCCGTGCCCTTTGCCCGCGCGATCGTGCTCCTCACCGGGCTGTTCGAGCTTCTCGCCGCCGTCCTTCTGCTGGTCCCTTCGAAAAAGCTTCGCGCCCTCGCGGCCATCGGCCTGGCGCTCTATGCCGTGGCCGTCTATCCCGCCAATATCCAGCACATGCTGAACGACCTTGCCTCCCCGACCGGCGGGCTGGGGCTCTGGTACCACCTCCCCCGGCTGGCGCTGCAGCCGCTCCTCGTTCTCTGGCCGCTCCAGGCCTGCGGCCTCCTCCGCCGGTTTCGCCGATAAGCAAAAACCCTTCCGCGCGTCGGCGCGAAAGGGTTCCGGTGTTCACCAGCCTATCAAAAACCGGGTGCGAGCCCCGGACTACGTCCGACCTCAGCGGGTCCGGCCGAACAGCCAGGCAGCGGCCGCGACGATTGCTGCGGCGGCAAGGGGCCGCTCGCGCACGCTGCGGGCGAGATCGGTCACATAGGCATCCACCGTCGCGCCGGCATCGGCCGCGCTGCGCGGACGCGCACGACCGCGCGATTCGCCCGACCAGCGCGAACCGGGCCGGTCTGCCGTGTGCCGCGTCGGGCCCGTCGTGCCGGTGGCGGCGATCGGGTCGGAGGCCGGGAACGTGTCTTTCAGCGCATCTTCGAGGTCGCCGGCGCCTCCATTGGCCGCCTGCCGTTCCTTCTCGCGCCGGATCGATTGTACGGCCGGCGAAACGTCGCCCTGGTTCATCATGATCAGTCTCCCTGTTTCTCTGGCCGAAGAACACGTTTCCCTGAGGGAAGGTTCCGCAGAGAGCTGTGCAAGACCGGCAAAACCCTCGCTCACGCTTCGGCAGCCACAGCCGGGTCGACGCTCCGGTCCCGTAGACTGCGGGCCGCCCGGGCAATCACTTGTTCCTCGTTGGTGGGGATAACCAGAACGATGCGGGTTGCCCCCCTGCACGAGATCACCCTCTCGCCCGCCGCATTGCGCTCCGGGTCGAGCGCGACGCCCATCCAGCCGAGCCCCTCGCAGATCAGGGCGCGAACCCGCCACGCGTTCTCGCCAATGCCGCCGCAAAACACCAAGGCATCGAGCCCGCCGAGTGCCGCCGCCATGGCGGCGATCTCCCTCTGGCAGCGTGCGACGAAATAGGCGATCGCCTCTGCCGCCTCCGCACTCCCCGCCGCCTCCAGCTGCCGCATGTCGTTGGACAGACCGGAAAGACCGAGCAGACCGGACTCCCGATAAAGGAGATCGGACACCGCCTCGGCGCTCAAGCCCTTCTGCTGCAGAAGATAAAGCAGAACCCCCGGATCGATCTGTCCGCAGCGCGTGCCCATCGCCAAGCCGTCCAGCGGCGAAAATCCCATGGTGGAGGCGATGGACCGGCCGCCCTGCAGGGCACAGAGCGAGGCGCCATTGCCGAGATGCGCCACGACGACGCGCCCGGCCGCCACTGCCGGCACTTCCTCCGCCAAGAGGCCGGCCACCCACTCGTAGCTCAGCCCATGAAAGCCGTAGCGCCGCAGGCCCTCGGCGAAAAAGCGCCGCGGCAGGGCGAAGGTCTGGTTGATGAAGGGCTGGTCGCGGTGAAAGGCCGTATCGAAACAGGCGACCTGCGGCACGCCCGGAAAGGCCGCAAGGGCCGCGCGAATGCCGGCCAGATTGTGCGGCTGATGCAGCGGCGCGAAGGGGGAAAGCGCCTCGAGCTCGGCCAGCAAGTCGCCGTCCACCCGGGCCGGCCCGCGCCGTTTCGCCCCGCCATGCACCACCCGGTGCCCGATCGCCTGCAGCTGTAGATCCGGCCAGCGCCGCAACAGCGCGGCCATGATCGCCTCCATCGCCGCCGCATGGCTGGCGGCGAGGCCCTGCACAGCCCCCTGTTCCTGCGTCACGCCAGCGGCAGGGTCTGCGCCAAGGGCCAGCGCCTGCCCGGATGCGTCTTTCAGAATAAGCCTTCCCTCCGGCCCGATCCTGTCGGCAAGGGCTGTGGCAAGCGGCGTCTCGCCCTCGGCCGGGTAGAGCGAAACCTTTAAGGAGGACGAACCGGCATTGAGCGTCAGAACCGCCGCCGTCATGCCTTGGGCCGCTCCGCCGCCTGGTGCAGCGCCGCCACGGCGCAGGAGGCCAGGCGCGACATCGCACTGTCCGAGCGGCTGGTGAGAATGACCGGCACACGCGCACCGAGCATCAGCCCGGCGGCCTCGGCATGGCTGATATAGGCAAGCTGCTTGGCAAGCATATTGGCGGCATCGAGCCCCGGCGCCACGAGAATATTGGCCCGTCCGGCAACGCCGCCCTTCAACCCCTTGCCGCGCGCCGCCGCAAGATCCACGGCATTGTCCATGGCGAGCGGCCCCTCCACCTGTCCGCCGCGAATCTGGCCACGCTCGGCCATTTTCGACAGGAGGGCGGCATCGATGGAAGACTGAATGGCCGGATTGACCGTTTCGACGGCGGAGAGAACCCCGACCCTCGGTTCCAGGCGCAAGGAAAGGGCGAGGTCGATGGCGTTCTGGCAGATATCGACCTTGGTGGCGAGATCCGGCGCGATGTTGATGGCAGCGTCCGTCACCATCAGCGGTTCGTCCCGGCCGGGAACGTCCATGACGAAGACATGGGTGAAGCGCCGGCCGATTCGCAGGCCGCGCTGCTTGTCGAGCATCGGCTTCAACAGATCGTCCGTATGCAGGTGGCCCTTCATGACCGCGCCCGCCCGGCCCTCATGAACAAGCTCGCAGGCCCGTGCGGCGGCGGCCGACTCGCTGCCGGCCTCGACGATCTCGAAGGCAGAGGGATCGACGTCGATCCCCTTGGCCGCAGACGTGATCAAATCCCGGGAGCCGATCAGAGTCGGCGTGATGAGCCCTTCCCGCGCCGCAAGCACGGCACCCTGCAGCGCATTGGGCTCGGCCGGCCAGACCACGGCGGTGCGCAGCGCGGGGCGCGCCCGCGCGCGCTCCAGAAGCGCCTCGAAATGGCGATGCCGCTGGACGATCAGCCCCGGCACATCGATCCCATCCCGATCGAACTTCTCGGTCGGGGCTGCCACGATCGCCTCGCCGGTGACGATCGGCGCATCGTCACCGGCGCGGCGAATGGTGGTTTCCAGGCGGATATCGCCATCCTCCCGCTTTTCCAGCACCCGGACAGTGGCGATCACCTCATCTCCCGCGAAGGCCCGCGCATGGAAGTCGAGGCTCTGGCTGCGATAGAGCGTGCCCGGTCCCGGCAGCTTGGTCCCGAGGATGGCCGAGATCAGGGAGGCGACGAACATGCCCGGCGCACTGCGCTCGCTCCTGCCTTCGGCATCGGGCGTGCTGTCCGTCAGATGCTGGGGGTTGGTATTGCCGGAGGAGGCCGCAAAGATGATGAGATCATCGCTGGTGATGAGCCGCCGAAGCTCGCAGCACTCGCCTGGCTCGATTTCTTCAAACGTCCTGTTGGTCAGCCGCATGCGCACCTCACCTCACATGCGCGGGTCAACGCGAAAGGGAAAAACCGTCCGCTTCGCACCGTCTCGACCCACAAACGCGCTGCCCGCGCCTCTGTTGTAATGACGGCCAACCCTTGTCCCGTTGGCACCATACGGTCCCACCGAACCGATCCTGCCGCTTTATCGATGTTCTCTATTTTATAATTTACTTTTATTCATGACCCTCTGTCCAAGCAAGCTCTTCGTGCAGGCTCACTCGGCGGGACAGCGATTTTTCGATGGGACCGCCCGGCGGAGGAACCGGATGGAAGTCGTCAAGAAGGTCCCTATCCGTCGCCTGTTGCTCTTGATGGGGCAGCGGCTTCCCGCTCGTGGCCGGCCGGCTGATCGTGTCGGCGGGCATCGGAACCATGCTCTCGACGGTGCTGGGTCTGGCGATCCTGAACTTGATGATCGTGGTCGCCCGGCTCATCGCCAGACGGATAACCACCTTGGGAAAGGGCTGAGCAAGCGATCGTTCGCGGCGAGAACGCGGAACAGAGGATCGATGATGTCAACGCCGCATCGCCTCGTTCAGGCCCGACGCAGCGCCCGCGAGCGGAAGGAACGGTGCATAGAAATGGCTGCAATCATGTACCATAAGGGCCATAGCAAACCCAAAAATGGCGGAGAAGAAGGGATTCGAACCCTCGATACCGTTTCCGGTATACTCCCTTAGCAGGGGAGCGCCTTCGACCACTCGGCCACCTCTCCGTCACGCGCTTGACTAGTGTCGTCCGCCCGCCTTTGCAAGGCTTTTTTGCGGACGAGGCCTGCAAAGAGGCGCGGCCGGCTCAATCCTCGTCGTCGATCCGGCTGCGGCGAAGGAGTTTCAGCGAACGGTCGGGCTCGATGCGATAGACCTCTTCGGCGCGGTGGCCATATTCGTCGGTCAGTTGATTGGTGAAGGTGCTGCCGATCGGCGCCTTGGTCAGCCGACTTTTCGGCTGGCCGCCATAGGTGATGCTGCCGGGTATGGGCTCGGGCCCGGCATTGGATGTGGCGGTGCAGCCGGCGAGAACGGCGAGGGCGGCAAGGGAGAGAAGTGCAGGCTTCATGGGAAAGGCCCCGGGAGTGGAACGGTCGGCCCGCGCCAGGCGACGGGCATAGCTGGACATATGGAGCGCTCGGGGCAGTCGTCATCCTTCGGGACGATCCGTTCGCGTCACTTCGCCGTGACCGGCGCGGTTGTCCAACCGATCGCCCGACCGATCCGCGTTGGTCGCGCCCTTGATAAGTCATCACTTAACCTTATCGGAGGAAACTCCCGCCGCTGAAAGATTCACGCAAGTCTCGATCGGCAGATTGGCAGGGTCCATGTGCGCAGTAATGGAGCGTGCCGATGTCGATGATCATGCACAGAGCGGAGCCGAGGCCGGGGGCGCTGGCCACCACCTACAAGCATTTCTATGTGGAACGGCCCTGTCGCATCCTCGTCGTCGCCGATCGGCTGAAGCCGAAGACCAAGTATCAGGGGCTGATTCGCCATATCTCCGTCGGCGGGGTGATGATCGATTTCAATGCCGCCATTCCGCTGCCGCCGCACTTCTTCATCGAGATCGTCGGCTTCGAGGGCGAGCATGGCGCCACGCGGGTTCACCGGGTGGGCACCGAGCTCGGGGCGCGCTTCAACATGCCGCTGCCGTCCGATTATGTGAGCCGCATCATCCGCGCCGAATTTGCGACCGGCGGCCTGCCCTCGCGCTAGATCGAGACACCTGCGCCTTCTTTCCCACCGCCTGATCCAGTGACTTTGCTGGCGCGTAGCGGGAGAAAGTGGGAGACGATCGATGAAAACCTTTCTCGTGGCCTATGCCGGCACGCTGGCTTCGTTCCTGGCACTGGATGCCGTCTGGCTCGGCATCGTGGCGCGCAATTTCTACCGCGATCAGCTCGGCGATCTGATGCTGCCGCAGCCGAACTTCGTCTTCGCTGCCGTCTTCTACCTGTTCTTTGCCGCCGCCGTCGTCATTCTTGCCGTCCTGCCGGGGCTGAAAGCCGGGTCGCTCACGACCGCGCTCTTCTATGGCGCCGTCCTCGGCCTTGCCGCCTATGGCACCTATGACATGACCAACCTCTCGACCTTGAAGGGCTGGCCGATGGCCATGAGCTTCGTGGACATGAGCTGGGGCACGGTGCTGACCGGCATTTCCGCTGTCTGCGGCCTGCTGGCAGCCCGCCTGGTCTCTGCCGGCTGAGACAGCGGCAGGCGGCGCGTGCAAGGCCGGTGGCGTGAGGGAGTGCGCGTGCTATAGCTGGCGCCCCTTTGCCTTGATCCGGATTTGCAGACATGACCGGCTTTGCCCGCTTCCCCCCCCCTCACCCAGTCGCTGCCGGCCACCGTGCCCTTTGTCGGGCCGGAAGCGATCGAGCGGCAGAAGGGCCGCAGCCTGACCGCGCGCATCGGCGCCAATGAGAGCGGCTTTGGCCCCTCGCCCGCCGTTCTCCAGGCCATGCGTGCCGCGGCCGAGACGGTCTGGATGTATAATGATCCGGAGAACTGGGCGCTGAAGCAGGCGCTCGGGGCTCATCTCGGCGTTTCGCCCGACCACCTCGCTATCGGCGAAGGCATTGATGGCCTGCTTGGCCAGATCGTGCGGCTGATCGTCGAGCCGGGCCAGCCCGTCGTCACCTCGCTCGGCGGCTATCCGACCTTCAGCTTCCATGTCGCCGGCCATGGCGGCCGCCTGGTCACCGTGCCCTATCGCGACGACCGCGAGGATCTCGACGGCCTGCTCGACGCCGTCCGGCGCGAGGCGGCGCCGCTGGTCTATCTCGCCAATCCCGACAATCCGATGGGCAGCTGGTGGCCGGCCGAGCGCGTCGTGGACTTTGCCGAGGCGCTGCCGGAGACGACGCTGCTCGTATTGGACGAGGCCTATGGCGAAACCGCGCCCGCCGGCACCATCCCGCCCATCGCGGCGCTTCTCGATCGGCCGAACGTCATGCGCACCCGCACCTTCTCCAAGGCCTATGGGCTGGCAGGAGCGCGGGTCGGCGCGGTGATCACCACGCCCGAAAACGCCCGCGCCTTCGACAAGATCCGCAACCATTTCGGCATGAACCGCATCGGCACGGCCGGCGCTTTGGCGGCGCTGGCGGATCAGGCCTATCTCGAAGCCGTCATCGCCCGCATCGCCGCGTCCCGCGCGCGGATCGGCGAGATCGCCGGGTCCGCCGGCCTTGCGCCCCTGCCGTCTGCCACCAACTTCGTGGCCGTGGATACGGGACGCGACGCGGCCTATGCCCGCGCGATCGTCGATCGGCTGATGGAAGACCACGGCGTTTTCATCCGCATGCCCGGTGTGGCGCCGCTCAACCGCTGCATCCGCATCTCCACCGGACCGCAGGCCGAAATGGACCGGCTGGCGGAAGCGCTGCCCGCCGTTCTCGCCGCGCTTGGCTGAGGCGTTCCATCCGGGCACGAAAAAGGCGCCGGCCGAAGCCGACGCCCTTCGAGATCGTTCAGGCTGTCTCTGAGAGCATTTCCAGCGATCACGGGATCACCTGAAATGCTCTATGTCTTTGTTTTGGCCGCATTGTCCGACGCCGAAGCGATCACGCTTCGGCTGGAAATGCTCTAGTTGACCGAGGTCAGCGTCATCGAGGTGCCGGTCGCCGCCACGTTCAGGCCGACCTGGCCCTGGAGGCTGACCAGCTGGAGGTTGATCGAGCCGGAGGTGCCGCCGGTCAGCACATTGGCGCCGACGCCGAGGCCGAGCGTGGCTTCCGCCGTCGCGCCCTGATACAGGCCGGCGAGCGAGCCGTGGTGGTAGCCGGCGGTCGGCGCCATGACGAGCCAGACCATGCGAGCCTGGGTGGTGAAGCCGAGGTCGATGCCGAGCTTGCGCACGGCGCCGCTATAGCTGTCGACCGGCTCTCCATCGATCGAGGACTTGAAGTCGCAATCGACTTCCTTGGCGGAGCCGAGGATATAGCCGGCGCCGCCGGCGATACGGCAATCGAGATAGCCGATCTTCACACCATTGCGGGCGCCGCCGTCGCGATAGACTGGGGCCGCCTCGACGGGATCGGCGGCCAGGCTCGGCAGGGCAGTGAAGCCAAGAGCGGCGGCGCAGACGGTGCTGGCGAGGGTCAGTTTCATAAAAGTCTCCTGTCAGAACGAGATACGCAACGTTCACCCGTGAAGGGAGGCCATCTGAAGAAGGCCAGAATGCGTTCAGCACGTTCCAACGCACGAGCGCGCGTTTCGATCCATCGCGCATGTTGCATTGCGGTGACAGAGGCCGCTCATGCACCGGCCGGGCGACCGGCACCGCCGCGGGAGTTCGCAGCAGTGCCCGGACTTGCAAGGGGGTGCGGTTTCCAGTCCGTGAGGAGCCGGCTCCGTCCGGGCCGCAGCGCGGAGCTTCGGCCGCAGTCTGCTGCGGACGGCGCGGTCAGTGAATGGTCATCCACTCCCGGGCAGCCCGCAGGGCTTCCGCCAGCTCGCTCTTCGACATGGTGGTCGACAGGTCGGCCCGCAGCGCGGCGGCCCGGTCCGAGCCCTTGATGGCCGCGATATTCAGCCATTTGTGCGCCGCCACGAGATCCACCGCGCAGCCGCGGCCGGTTGCATACATGAGACCCATTTCGCAGAACGCCTCGGCGCGGTTCTCGCCGCCGAAATTGACCTCGGATGGGGTGTGGAAATCGAAGCGTGCCATGGTTCTTGTCCCTGTTTGATCTGGTTGGTCTTGCCGTTTTCAGTCCCTGTTTTCGCCGGCTGGCCTGGCCCTCTTTGCGTGGCGCTTTCGGCCGTCCGGCGGTGTGGCGAAGCTCTTGGCGCCTCGCTCGTTTTGATAGGCTTACTCTACCCGCCGGCCTTCAACGGGCGCTTAAAATGCATGATTAATTTGCACCGAACAAAGTTCAAACGCTTGGTAAACTTGGGTTTTTGTTAAACATCGAAGCGCCTGCCGCAGCGGGCATGCCGGCCGATCTTTACCTTTCCTTCAGTGCGCAGGTTCAACGCTTCCCTAACCATGCCGTCGGATGCCTCTGGCCAGGAGCAGAGCAAGCGACGCCCGGGATCCCGGCGATCTCGACATGCCGCTTACGTTCGCGTGATTCGTGACCCGGCAAGGGAGATAGCTTGAGGATCGTCATGCGTGTTCGTCTTTGTCTTCGGCTGATCGCAGCCGCCGCGCTCGCCGCAGCTCCTGGCCTGTCGGCCTCGGCGGCCGACCCTCTTCTCGGGCTTTGGAAAACGGCGAGCGGCGAAACGGCGGCGATCGACCGGTGCGGCAGCGCCGTCTGCATCACGCTGAAGACCGGCAAGCATGCCGGCAGACAGATCGGCCAGCTCTCCGGCTCGGCGCCGGACTATACCGGCGAGATGACCGATCCCGCCAATGAGAAGACCTGTAGCGGCTCTGCGACCCTCGCAGGGGCGACGCTGAAGCTGAAGGGCTGCGTCCTGAAGGTGCTCTGCCGCCCGCAAAGCTGGACGCGCATGGAGGCGGGACCATACCCATAACCCGGTGACATTGAGACTGCGTAAGCGCGTGAGAACGGACTTCCTTGATATCTCCTAATTTAATCAAACAGAAACTCATCGCGTGCATAGTTGCTTCCGCAATCAGGAGGACCAAACATGCTTTCGATGAACGCGATCTTGAAAACCGGCGTGGCGGTTCTGGGCCTTGTCAGCCTGTCGCTGACCTCGCAGAGTGCCTACCAGGCCCATTCGAAGTACGATCGGGCCAGCCATATCGAGCTGGCGACCGAGGCGGCGGCGAGCCTGTTCACGGCCCTGGTCAATATGCGCGTCGAAGCATCGTTGACGCGTGCGGCGCTGGAGAAGGCCGAGCCCACCGTCACCCCCAATCCGCGGCTGCAGCCCGCCCGTGAAGCAGAACTCGATGGCATGACGCGGGCGCTGGAACCGCTGCATCAGCTCGCTCTGCCCGATCAGGCTCCGCTCGTCCAGGCGCTTAGCGAAGGCTTCGACCAGCTGCGCAGCCTCCAGCAGCAGGCGGACGAGGCCGCGAAGAGAGCCAAGGATCTACGCCCCGCCACCCTCTACAAGGACTTCGTCGCCCTGGCCGACGAGATGCAGAAGAAGATCATCGAATCCGGCGGCATCGTTCGTGCCTATGCCCGCGATTTCGATCCGGTCATCAACAGCTATCTCGATCTGCATGAAATGGCCTGGAAGGCGCGTCTTGCCTCCGGCATGGCGCTCTCGCCGATCACCAACAACATCATCGTGCGCGGCGAGATCAAGCCCGAGGCGCCCCTGGACCAGGCCGCCGCCTTCGGCAAGATCGACACGCTCTGGTCCGTCATCGAGGATCGGCTGAAGATGCTCGCGCCGAACGAGGCGGCCGCTGCCGCCATGGCCGCGGCCAAGTCCGGCTATTTCGACGAGTCCTTCCGGACCCTGCAGGTGACATCGCTCCGCAAGCTGATCAACAACGAGCCGCTCGACTTCGACCGGCCGCACTGGGACGGCGTGACGCTGAACGCGCTGCAGACGCTGGCGCAGACCGCCACCGTCTTCATCGAAACCGCGCGGGAATTGGCGCAGGACGAGGCCAAACAGGCCTGGTCGCGGATGATGACGATGTTTGCCCTCCTCATCGTCTCCTCGCTGGTCAGCGTCGTCATCTTCGTCATCATCGGGCGCCGGGTGATCTGGCCGCTGAAGACGATCACCAAGGCCACGCGCGCGCTCGCCGCCGGCGATACGGGCAGCGAGATTCCCTTTGCCGGTCGCCGCGACGAGATCGGCGAGATCGCTGCCGCCGTCGAGGTGTTCCGACAGGCAGCGATTGCCAAACGGCAGCTCGAACAGGAAGCCGAAGCGGCCCGTGCCCAGGCCCAGGCCGATCTGCTCGCAGCACAGCACCAGGCGGAAGAGAGCTCGGCGGAACGCTTGCGCAACGCGACCTCCGGCCTGGCCCTGGCGCTGGAACGCCTGTCGAACGGCGATCTCGGCTTCCAGATCGATCAGGCCTTCGCCCCGGATTTCGAGAAACTGCGCCTCGACTTCAACCGCTCCCTGCACCAGCTCGGCGGAACGCTGGCGGAAATCTCGACCGTGGTTCACGCCGTCGAAAGCGGCAGCCATGAAATGGCGTCCGGTGCCAACGAACTGTCCGGGCGGACGGAGCATCAGGCGGATTCCCTGCAGGAGACCGCCGCCGCGCTGGAGCGGATCACCGCCATCGTCACCGACGCGACCAGGCGAACCGAGGACGCCCGCAGCCTTGCCGTGCGCGCCAACCAGTCGGCCACGCAATCGACCAAGGTCGTCGCAGATGCCGAGGACGCCATGCGGCGCATCGAGCAGTCCTCGCAGGAAATTTCCAACATCATCTCCGTCATCGACGAGATCGCCTTCCAGACCAACCTTTTGGCGCTGAACGCCGGTGTGGAAGCCGCCCGCGCCGGCGAGGCGGGCAAGGGCTTTGCCGTGGTCGCCATGGAGGTGCGCGAGCTTGCCAGCCGCTCGGCCACGGCCGCCAAGGAGATCAAGACGCTGATCAAGAACTCCGCCTCGGAGGTCGATTCCGGCGTCAAGCTGGTGCGCGCCACCGGCGCGGCGCTGACGGAGATCGGCGGCTTCATTGCCGAGATCAATGGTCATATGGAGGCGGTCGCCACCTCCGCCAGGGAGCAATCCTCGGGCCTCGCAGAGGTCAATTCCGCCGTCAGCCAGATGGACAGGACGACCCAGCAGAATGCCAGCATGGTGGAGCAATCCACCGCGGCCGCCAAGGCGCTGGCTGACGAGGCGCAGATGCTGCGCAGCCTGATCTCCCAGTTCACCTTTAAGCAGGCTGCGGGCTCCCCCGCACAGGCGCTGCATGCCACGGCAAAGGCGATGGGCAGCCCGGCGGCGCGCGGTCCGGCCGGCAAGGCGGCACCCCGGCGGCGCGCCTGAGCGGCCGCCCGCAGGCTGCCCTGCGGCGGTGACCGGGCGCGCCGGGCGAGGCAGCTGCCTTCGCCAGCGCGCCGCTTCTTCCGTCGGTGGCGCTAGCGCGCCCGCTGGCCGAAGAGGATGGCTTGGGCGTCCTTGTCTTCCGACAGATGTTTCTGCCGCTCGCGTTCCTCACGGCCGACCTCGAAACCGCGGATCACGGCCGGCCGTGCGGACAGCGTTTCGAACCAGCGCTTCAGGTTCGGGAAATCGGCGAGATCCTGGCCGTTGCCTTCATGCTGGCGCACCCAGCCGACGCAGGCCATGTCGGCGATCGAATAGGCGCCGGCGAGAAACTCCCGATCGGCCAGCCGCCGGTTCATCACGCCGTAGAGGCGGTTGACCTCGTTCGTATAGCGATCGATGCCATAGGGGATCTTTTCCGGCGCGTAATTGCGGAAATGGTTGGCCTGGCCGGCCATCGGCCCCAGCCCGCCCATCTGCCAGAACAGCCACTGGTCCACCTCCACCCGCGCCCGCTCCTCGGTCGGATAGAAGGCTTGGAACTTGCGGCCAAGATATTGCAGGATCGCCCCGGATTCGAACACCGAGATCGGTGCCCCATCCGGGCCGTCCGGATCGACAATGGCCGGCATGCGGTTGTTCGGCGCGATTTTCAGGAAATCGGGCTCGAACTGATCGCCCCGGCTGATGTTCACATAGTGGACCGTGTAGGGAGCACCGAGCTCCTCCAGCATGATCGTGATCTTCCAGCCGTTCGGGGTCGGCCAGTAATAAAGGTCGATCGGGGCAGCCATCGTCGTCTCCTTCTGCATGCGTGGGAAAGGTAGGAAGGAGCGCCGTGAAGGAAAGGCGCCGCAAGGCCTTCAACGACACCCGAGACGAACGCGTGCAATGCACCATTCCACCTGAACGCCAGATGAACCGGGGGCTCAGCAAGAGTTCAGTTAGCCTGTGCGAAAAGAAGTCCAACGCTCGATCAAGAGCGCAAGACATTCTCGAACGGACCCAGGGACATGGACATTCTCGCTCGCCGCCTCACCATCATCAGCCTCCTCATGGTCGTCTTCGCCATGAGCCTCGCCGCTGCCGTCAGCGCGGACACCGAGCGCCGGCGCCAGCACAACTATACGACCACCCTGGCCGACTGCACGGTCCACACCGCCCAATTCTGCCGAACCAAGCTCTAAGCCCGGCCGCGCATCTCAAACGAAACAGGGCCGGCCCGGACCGTCCGTTGAAAGCCAGTCCTCGCCGGCCTGCCACCCGCAACGAACCCCCTCTGGGCTGCCGCCCATCTCTCCCACAAGGTGGGAGAGACCAGGAGGCTGGCCCGACGCTTCCTCTCTTCGGTTGCGCGGAAAAAAGCCATCCCCGCCCCCACGTCACCAAAACATCCATCTCCCGATGACCTGAGCGGCTGCCCCACGGCGACTCCTCCGTGTCCCGCGCGCTCGCCCCACGGTCTCTCCTCCGTGACCAGAGCGGCCGCCCCACGGTCTCTCCCCCCTTGTGGGGAAGATGGCCGGCAGGCCAGAGGGGGTATTTCGGACCGGCCCTTGGCGAAGCGGCCGCATCGATGGCCTGCCGCCGGACCGCCATGACATCGCCGGTGCTGCCCCGGCCCTTTCGGCGCGCTCGTGATTCTTCTGCCGTCGCGATAGGATTATGCGAAAGCCGCGCGTGACTTGTCGTTTGCTTGTCAAGCGCGCCGACCTATAATGCGCCATGGACACACGAATCCCCTCGCCCGCCGCCCTTCCCGTCGCCTCGCCGGAGCCCTTTACGCCGCAGACCTTCACCGATCCGGTGGCGGCGGTGGATGCGCTGTCGGCGCTGTATGAGCGCAACACCGGCTTTCTCGTCGAGGCCTTCACGGCGCTGGCGAAAGACCGGCCTCTGACGCGCACCCGCGCCTGCTATCCGCAGGTTTCGATCGAGACGGGGAGCTTCGGCCACATCGATTCGCGTCTCTCCTATGGCCACGTGACGGCGCCGGGCGTCTATACGACGACGATCACCCGGCCGCGGCTCTTCCGGCACTATTTGAAGGAACAGCTGGGGCTTCTGGTGCGCAACCATGGCGTCGGCATCACCGTGTCGGAATCGAGCGTGCCGATCCCGCTGCACTTTGCCTTCGAGGAAGGGGCGCATGTCGAGGCCTCGATGGCCGAGGCGATCGAGCTGCCGCTGCGCGATCTCTTCGACACGCCCGATCTTTCCACCACGGACGACGAGATCGCCAACGGCGCCTATGAGCCCGGTCCCGGCGAGCCCTTCCCGCTCGCGCCCTTCACCGCCCAGCGCATCGACTATTCGCTGGCCCGCCTCAGCCATTACACGGCCACCAGCGCCCGGCATTTCCAGAACTTCGTGCTGTTTTCCAACTACCAGTTCTATATCGACGAATTCTGCCTCTGGGCCCGCAAGCAGATGGCCGAGGGCGGCAATGGCTATACGGAGTTCGTCGAGCCCGGCAATATCACCACCAAGGCCGGGTCGGACCAGCCGGACAGCGACCTGGCGCTTGCCCGCCTGCCGCAGATGCCGGCCTACCACATCAAGAAAAAGGGCCATGGCGGCATCACGGTCGTCAATATCGGCGTCGGCCCCTCCAATGCCAAGACGATCACCGACCATATCGCCGTGCTGCGCCCGCATGCCTGGCTGATGCTCGGCCATTGCGCCGGTCTGCGCAACAGCCAGCGGCTCGGCGATTACGTGCTCGCCCATGCCTATGTGCGCGAAGACCATGTGCTCGACGACGACCTGCCGGTCTGGGTGCCGATCCCGGCGCTTGCGGAAGTGCAGCTGGCGCTGGAAGGCGCGGTGGCCGAAACCACCGGTTTCGAAGGCTATGACCTGAAGCGCATCATGCGCACCGGTACCGTGGCGACGATCGACAACCGCAACTGGGAGCTGCGCGACCAGCGCGGCCCGGTCAAGCGCCTGTCGCAGTCGCGCGCCATCGCGCTCGACATGGAATCGGCCACCATCGCCGCCAACGGCTTCCGCTTTCGCGTGCCCTACGGCACGCTGCTCTGCGTCTCCGACAAGCCGCTGCATGGCGAGCTGAAGCTGCCGGGCATGGCCACCGCCTTTTACAAGACCCAGGTCAGCCAGCATTTGCAGATCGGCATCCGGGCGCTCGAAAAACTGGCCGCCATGCCGCCCGAAAAACTCCATTCCCGCAAACTCCGCAGCTTCTTCGAAACGGCGTTTCAATAGCGGCCAGCGACGCGAAACTCCGGAACGTATAAGGCTATCCTGATCTAAACCTCACTCCATTAGGCATCATGATATTCTTCCAGTGCAGCATGACGCTGCCTGGAGAGGATCAGCAATGCCCAAATACTCATCCACCACCGCGCTCGGCCCTGACCGAGCCTCCCTGAATGGTGCGCTGATCGGCGCGCGGAACAAGACGATGCTGTCGTTGATTGGCAATCCGCGCGGCACCTATGACGACCAGTGCCGCTGGCCGACGAACAAGAGGGTGCTGGATCTTGTAATTCAGCGCGATGTCGGTCCGTTCAAGGTAGCCGGCCTCAGGCCCGCCGTCGAGACGCTCGAGCAGATTCTTGTCGATATCCGCCAGCATGAGCCGGAGATCTATGCCGTGCTCGGGACGGCCGGCATGCTCTGCTGCCGGAGGGTGCGCGGCAGCGCGACGGCGATCAGCAACCACGCCTGGGGAACGGCGATCGACCTGACGGTCGAAGGCGTGCTGGACAAGCGCGGCGACGGGCGCGCCCAGATCGGCCTTCAGGCGATCGCCAAATATTTCAACGCCCATTCCTTCTTCTGGGGCGCCGCCTTCCCCACCGAGGATTCGATGCATTTCGAAGCCTCTGATCAGCTCATCCGACAGTGGCATGGCGAGGGCCGCTTCGGGGACGCTCGACCGCAGGTGACGCAGGAAATTTTTGAGCTCGGCGACCGCAGCGAGGCGGTGCGGACGCTGCAGCAGCGGCTCAATCTTGTCCTCGGCCTGGATCTCGATGCCGACGGCATTTTCGGGCCGTCGACGCGTGCTGCAGTCATGGAATTCCAGAGAACGCGCGGCACGCCGATTACCGGCGCCCTGCTTCCGGCGGACGTCGAGGCGCTGGCAGCCTGAGCACCGACAAACGGCCGCGCCCTCGCCCGGCAGGTTTCAGGGCGAGGGCTGCATGTCCTGCTGCCCGGCGAGCAGCTTCAGCTCGCCCGCATGCACGCGCAAATCGACATCGCCACGCAGCGGCAGAAGCTCGCCATCCATGACGCAGTTTATCTTGTGGTTGGCATCCGGGAAATGCAGCGTGACATTCGTCACGCTCATCTCGGTGATCAAGGCGCTCTCGCGGAACTTGCCCCGCAGAATGTCGAAGGTCAGGCGGGCGACGCCGGCGGGCTTGAGCGGCGGCGCCGTGTAGAAGCCCAGATGCCCGCCATTGACGCTGTCGGCATACATCAGCGAGTTGGCGCCGAAGTGGTTGTTGGACACGGAGAGCGCCGACACCTTGCGCCGTTCGCGCACCCCGTCGATCTCGAAATCTATCTTGAAGCGCGGCGGGTTGAAGATGACGCCGATCGCCGCCCGCGTGCTGGCCGAAATCTTGCCGAGCCGCGAGGCGAAGCTGTAGGACTCCCGGTAGCGCACCATGCGCGCATGCAGGCCCATGGAGAACTGGTGGACAAAGGCGCGGCCATTGGCGCTGCCGATATCGGCGTCGATGACATGGCCCTGGGCCAGGACGTCCAGAACCGCAACAATATCAAGAGGAAGCTTAAGAGAGCGGGCAAAGAGATTCATCGTGCCGGCCGGCACGATGCCGAGCGGAATGCCCGATTTCCAGGCAACGGCCGCCGCGCCCGAGATCGTGCCGTCGCCGCCGCCGGCGATCATGGCGTCGAGATCGTCGCGCCGTGCCGTCTTCTCCAGCACGCCCTCCATCTCCTTGCCGGCGACCACCGCCACCTCGATTTCGTGGCCCGCATCATGGAAGACCTGGGTGACCTTGGCGGTATAGTCCTCCATGTCGGTCGTCCGGAAGGTGCCGCCGTCGCGGTTGAAAATGGCTTTCAGCTTCATGAAGGGCGGCTCTCGGCTCTGCGGATTGCGGGTCTGGCCCGCCGGGTGCGTATATGCGGCGCAGCCCCAGCCTCTTCAAGACGAGCCGGCCATGACATTTCAGCTCTTCATGATTGCCGTGCTTCGCGCCATCCTGCCGCGTGCGGCCGCAGATGGGTTCGTCGATGTCTATCGGCCCTGTTCCCGGCGGAACGCAGGACAGGGCGGATTTTGACATAAGGATGAAACGAGACGGGCGCCATGGAGAGGGCGCCGCCTCTCCAGCCGCGCCGGCAGATCCGGGCTGCGGCGCAGACGATCATCAGGCTAGAAAAGAGAACCTCGCATGTCCATCACCACCCTTATCACCTCCCGCTGGTTCGGCCTTGCCGCGCGCATCGCGCTGACCTTCATGTTCTGGGCAAGTGGCCTGGCGAAACTCATTGATTTCGACACCGCCATGGCGGAGATGGCGCATTTCGGCCTGTCGCCGGCGGCCCCCATCGCGCTCGCGGTCGCGCTGACGCAGTTGGTGGGTTCGGCTTTGATCATCGCCAATCGCTGGACCTGGCTCGGCGCCGGCATGCTCGGCGTCTTCACCGCGCTGACCATCCCGATCGCCCACAATTTCTGGACCATGGACGAGCCGATGCGCAGCGTCGAGTTCTATGTGGCGGTGGAGCACCTGACGGTGATCGGCGCGCTCATGGTCGTCGCCTGGAAATCGGCGCCGGAACGCCGGCCGGTCGCGACCTCAGACTCCGGGCTCGTGCGCGTTTGAGCACGATCGGTGGGCGGGTGCCATGCACCGGCCCACTTCTTTCCGCCGTCGATCAGGCCTGGAGCACGACCACGCGGCTGCCGGGCGTCACCCGATCATAGAGGTCGATCACATCATGGTTGAGCATGCGCACGCAGCCGCTCGACATGGCAAGCCCGATCGATTGCGGCTGGTTCGTCCCGTGGATGCGGAACATCGTGTCGCGCCCATCGCGGTAGAGATAGATGGCGCGGGCACCGAGCGGATTGTTGAGGCCGCCCGGCAGGCCGCCGGCGTAACGCAGATTGCGGTCGGGATCGCGGCGGATCATGTTGGGCGTCGGCGTCCAGCTCGGCCATTCCGCCTTGCGGCCTATAGTGGCGCTGCCGGAAAGCGCATAGCCTTCCCGCCCGACGCCGATGCCGTAGCGCATGGCGCGGCCGTCGCCGAGCACATAGTAGAGCCGGCGCATCGGCGTATCGACAACGATCGTCCCCGGCGCATAGGCTGTTTCGAACGCCACCTCCTGGCGGCGCAACTCCGGCTTGATCCGCTCCAGCGGCATGGCCGGCAGGGGAAAAGTCTCGTCCGGCCGGGCGGCGTACAGCTGCCGATAGTTCGGCCCGGTCTGCGCGCACCCAGCCAGAAGGGCAGACATCCCCAAGAGAAGGCCGCGGCGTGACATGGACATGATGATGGCCTCGCAATGGTGATTCTGTGGAGGCCAAGGTGAAGCGTTTATGGTTAATGGATGGTAAAACCGGCGTATCAGTGATTGTTGATGGACGATCCGGAGCGTGCTAAGTTGTGTTGAAGGAGATCGAGATGCGAACGACGGTCACCATTGATGACACACTGCTTGCCGATGCGCGCGAAGCGACGGGCCTCAGCGAGACTCCGGATTTGATCAGGGCCGGACTGGAGGCGCTCGTGCAGCTTGAAGCAGCGCGCCGCCTGATCGCGCTTGGCGGAACAGCGCCGAACGCCGTCGCTCCACCCCGGCGCCGTTTCGATCCGGTCTAAGGCAGCGATGATCCTCGTCGACACGTCGATCTGGATCGACCATATCCGCTCAAGCGATGCGATGTTAAGCGCTCTGCTCACAGCGCGGCAGGTAACCGTTCACCCGTTCGTTCTGGGTGAACTCGCCTTGGGCACAGCATCGGTTACAAGTCAGGGGCTTCTAGACCTGGCAAGCCTTCCATCCATTGTGATGATGCAGGACGCGGATGTGCTTCGCGCGATCCGATCCTTGGCTCTGTCAGGTTCAGGGATCGGCTATGTCGATGCTCATCTGGTGCTTTCCGTTGCGGTCAGCATCGGGCACCGGCTCTGGACGCGGGACAAACGGCTCCACGCTGTCGCGACACGACTGAACGTCGCCTATGAGGCGACGCTGCAATAGCGTGCCGACAGGCTCGCCGTCTCACATATTCGGATAGACCGGCCCTTCCCCGCCCTGCGGCGGGACCCAGATGATGTTGCCGTTCGGGTCCTTGATGTCGCAGGTCTTGCAGTGGACGCAGTTCTGCGCGTTGATGACGAAGGCGGGGTTGCCGTCCTTTTCCACCCATTCATACACCCCGGCCGGGCAATAGCGGGCCGAAGGACCGGCATAGACATCGTGCTCGGAGCGCTTCTGGAGCTCCATGTCCTTGACCTTGAGGTGAACCGGCTGGTCCTCCTCGTGGTTGGTGTTGGACAGGAACACGGAGGACAGACGGTCGAAGGTGAGCACGCCATCCGGCTTCGGATAGGCGATCGGCCGGTGCCGGGCGGCGGGCTCCAGGCTCGCGGCATCGGTCTTGCCGTGCCTGAGCGTGAAGGGCGAGCTGCCGAAGATCTGGTTGATCCACATATCGATGCCGCCCATGGCGACGCCCAGCGCCGTGCCGAACCGCGACCAGAGCGGCTTGACGTTGCGCACCCGCTTGAGATCGCGGCCGATGGGGCCTGCGCGCCACTCGGCTTCGATTTCGGCCACCTCGTCGTTCTGACGACCGGCGGCGATGGCCGCAGCGATCTTCTCGGCCGCCAGCATGCCGGAGAGCACGGCATTGTGGCTGCCCTTGATGCGCGGCACGTTGACGAAGCCGGCCGAGCAGCCAATCAGCGCGCCGCCGGGGAAGGTCAGTTTCGGCACCGATTGGTAGCCGCCTTCGGTGATGGCGCGTGCGCCATAGGAAATGCGCTTGCCGCCCTCGAAGACCCCGCGGATGCTCGGATGCGTCTTGAAACGCTGGAATTCCTCGAAGGGCGAGAGATAGGGGTTCTTGTAGTTCAGATGGACGACGAAGCCGACGACGACCTGATTGTCTTCCATGTGGTAGAGGAAGGAGCCGCCGCCGGTGGCGAGATCGAGCGGCCAGCCGAAGGAGTGCTGCACGAGGCCCTGGCGATGATGCTCGGGCTTCACCTGCCAGAGTTCCTTGATGCCGATGCCGAATTTCTGCGGTTCCCGGTCCTTGGCGAGATCGAAGCGGGCGATCAGCTGCTTGGCGAGCGAGCCGCGCACACCTTCGCCGATCAGCACATATTTGCCGAGCAGCGCCATGCCGCGCGCAAAGTTCGGCCCCGGCTCTCCGCTCTTCTCGATACCCATATCGCCGGTCGCGACGCCGATCACTGCGCCGGCATCGTCAAAGAGCAGCTCGCTCGCGGCAAAGCCTGGATAGATCTCGACGCCGAGCGCCTCGGCTTTGGTCGCGAGCCACCGACAGACATTGCCGAGCGAGACGATGTAATTGCCGTGATTGCCCATCAGCGGCGGCATCAGCACGTTCGGCAGGCGCAGCGAGCCGGCGGGGCCGAGAACGAGGAAGTGATCGGCCGTCACCTCCGTCTTGAACGGGTGATCGGCCTCCGCGCGCCAGCCGGGCAGCAAGGCATCCATGCCGGCCGGATCGACCACGGCGCCGGAGAGGATATGCGCGCCGACCTCGGCGCCCTTCTCCAGCACGACGACCGACAGATCCGGATTGACCTGTTTCAGGCGGATCGCGGCGGAGAGCCCCGCCGGGCCGGCGCCGACGATGACGACGTCGAACTCCATGCTCTCGCGTTCGGGCAGATCCACCTCAACCATATGCGCCATCCCTTCGGCTTTGCGGCCTGCGCCGCATGTCTATCCGCCGTCGTCATGGCAAATAGCGTCCGCCTTGTCGAGCCAAACTGCGACGTTGTCAGACGTCTTCGCGGGATGGTGATGGATGGTGCGGTCAAACCGCGATGCGGGGCTGCTCGCGCGTCAGCCAGGCGATGGCATCGTCGGGCGACAAAGCGGGCGCGAACAGGAAGCCCTGCGCCACATCGCAGCCAAGCGCGGCGATCACCTGCAACTGCTCGATGTTCTCGATGCCTTCGGCCAAGAGCTCGATCTTCAAGCTGCGGCCGACAGCCGCGATGGCTTCGAACAGCATGCGCACGGACTGAGAGCGCTCGATGTCGATGACGAAGCGCCGGTCGATCTTCAGCCGGTCGATCTTGAGGTCCTTCAGCCGGGCGATCGAGGAATAGCCGACGCCGAAATCATCGACCGCCAGCGGCACACCGAGCCGCTCCAGACGCTCCAGCTGCGGCCCGCCCATCTCGCCCTCGAGAATGGCGTCCTCGGTGATCTCGATTTCCAGCCTCGCGGCCGACACCTGGTGATTCAGCAGCGCCGTCTCGACAAGCGCGGCGACATTGCAAAGCTCGAAGTCGCGCGGGCTGATGTTGAGCGCGACCCGCACATCGCCATGGCCGGCGGCATCCAGCCGGCGAAGCATGAGACAGGCATCCTTGAGCGCGCAGCCGATCAGCGCCTCGACCTGGTTGGAGCGCTGGGCGGCGGCGATCACCTCGTTCGGCGGGATGCGGCCGCGTACCGGATGGTCCCAGCGCAGCAGCGCTTCGAGACCGATCAGCCGGCGGTCGGTGACCGCCACCTGGGGCTGGTAGTGGTAGCGGATCTGCCCGCTGCGCAGCGCCACCCGCAGTTCGGCCTCGATCTCCTGTTCGTCGCGCGCCCGGTCGCCCAGCCGATCGCTGAACATGGCCCAGCGCAGGCGTCCCGCATGTTTGGCGGCATAGAGCGCGATATCGGCGCGCGACATCAAAAGATCGATCGTTTCCCCATGGTCCGGGCAGAGTGCAACGCCGATGCTGAGCCCGACATTGACCGGCCGCCCCCCGAGCGGAAAGGGCGCGGACATGACGTCGATCAGCGACTGGGCGATCGTTCCCACCTCGCTGGTCGTCATGTCGAAAACGATCGCGAACTCATCGCCCCCCAGCCGCCCGACAAGGGCGTCGGATCGCAGGACGGACTTGATGCGGGCCGCCGCCTCGACAAGCAGCCGGTCGCCGACCGGATGGCCGAACAGGTCGTTGATCTGCTTGAAGTGGTCGAGATCGAGCACCATGACGCCGACGCGCGTCCCGCTGACCACAGCTTCGCCGATCCGCGCCTGAAATTGATCGCCGATCGCCGAGCGGTTGAGCAGCCCCGTCAGCGGGTCGTGCATGGCCAGGAACTCGAATTGCTGCACGGCGGCCTGGGCGCGCTGGTTGGCGATTTCCAGCGAGGACACGAGGCGGCTGCGCTCAAAGGCCAGGCGAATGTTGCGGACGACCAGCGCTTCCGAACGAAAGGCGCAGACGGTCATCAGCAGACCGAAAAGGACCGTGGCGATGGCCAGCACATAGCCGTCGGAAGAATTCTGCAAGAGAAACAGGATAAACGACCCGAACAGCGCCGGCATGGCGTAGAGCAGCGCGTAGGTGGCGCGCGAGGCGCTGAGCAGGACCGCCCCGGCGGAAACGCCGGCGACGGAGATGGTGGCCGTAACGCCCGCCCAGCCGCCGCCGATGGACCAGCAAAGGAACGGCGTCACCATCCAGCAGAAGCCTGTCGAGAAGCTGCCGATCGACCCCCAGAAAATGAAAATGTCCGGTCTGCGGTCGACCAGACCCTTTCGATCGGCAAGCAGAATATACCCCGTTCGCCCGAACTGCAGCAGGGAGAACAGGAAGAAGGCGATCATGACCTCGCGACGCGGCTCGTGCATCCAGGTATTGAGCGCAACGAAACCCATCGACAGCTGCGTCCCGATCAGCGCAGGAATCGAATTTTCCCGGATCAGCCGGGCTTGCTCCTGCAGGACCACGGCGTCGATCTCCTTGTCTGACGGTTCTGTCTTTACCAACTCTGTCTGCCTGCCTGGTTCGCTGATTTGGTCTTATACTATCATATTATCCTAATAAAGCGTAGTCGGCTCCATGTGTTATGGTAAAAAACGTACAATTGCTCTCCGCCGCGCGTTCGGTGGGCCGGCCCTCCCTGCCGCGCGCGCGTGAAGCGGACTGATTTTCGCGCAGTCGGCGCGCTTTGCGCTGGACCTGACCCGGACGGACATGCTTTGAAGCCGCCCACAGGATCCGCTGCGCCGCTCCGGCGCGAAGGGAACACGCCGCCAGGCGCCCACCAGATCCACTCACCTCTTGGACGACCATCTGCGAAGGAGCGCCCCATGCGCCACGCCCTCGGCTTTGACTTCGGCACCACCAATTCCGTTCTCGCCCATGTGGAGGACGGCCAGACGCAGGCCGTCGCCTTCGACAGTCCGGCAGGCCGGTTCGACAGCATGCGCACGGCGCTGTCCTTCAGGAAGCATGATGCGCTGGGCGCCGCGGCCCTGCAGGTGGAGGCCGGCCAGGCGGCGATCCGCCAGTTCATCGACAATCCGGGCGAGGTGCGCTTTCTCCAGTCGATCAAGACCTTCGCCGCGAGCCCGCTCTTTCAAGGAACGCTGGTCCATGCCCGGCGGCAGAGCTTCGAGGATCTGATGCAGGCCTTCGTCGCCCGGCTTTCCGACTATGCGGATGGCGCGCTCGCCGCCTCCGGCCGGCGCATCGTCGTCGGCCGCCCGGTGCGCTATGCCGGCGCCAATCCGGACGATGCTCTCGCGCTTGGCCGCTACCAGGCCGCGCTGGAGCGCCTCGGCTATCGCGATATCCACTATGTCTACGAACCCGTGGCGGCTGCCTTCTATTTCGCGCAGGGGCTGACGCGCGACGCCACCGTCCTCGTCGCCGATTTCGGCGGCGGCACGACGGACTATTCGCTGATCCGCTTCGAAACCCATGCCGGACGCCTGAGCGCCACGCCGATCGGCCATTCGGGCGTCGGCGTCGCCGGCGACCATTTCGACTTCCGCATCATCGATCATCTGGTCTCGCCGCTGATCGGCAAGGGCAGCCGCTTCCGCTCCTTCGACAAGGTGCTGGACGTGCCCTCCGGCTACTACGCCAATTTCGGCCGCTGGAACCAGCTTTCCATCTTCAAGACGCTGAAGGATTTCGCCGATCTTAAGCACCTGGTGCGCGCCTCGCTGGAGCCGGAAAAGCTGGAGGCCTTCGTGGACCTGATCGAGCATGACGAAGGCTATCCGCTCTACCAGGCTGTCTCGGCCACCAAGATGCGCCTCTCCGCCGAAGAGGAAACGGAGTTCTTCTTCGCCCCACTCGGCGAGCGCAGCCGGCAGCGCGTGAAGCGCGCCGACTTCGAGGCCTGGATCGCCCCGGATCTCGCCCGCATCGAGGCGGCGCTGGACGAGGTGCTGGAGAGGACGCAGACGCCGGCCGGCGCCATCGACAAGGTGTTCCTCACCGGCGGCACCTCCTTCGTTCCGGCGATCCGCCGGCTGTTCGAGACCCGCTTTGCCCGTGACCGGATCGAAAGCGGCGGCGAACTCCTGTCGATCGCCCACGGCCTGGCGCTGATCGGCGAACGCGACGATCTGGAGCGCTGGACGGCTGGTGCGGCGTGAGCCGCAGCGTTTTGCCCTTTCGCCCCCCGCTGCCCTTCTGATACGCTTTCAGCCATGACCGACATCGAGACGATGAGCCCGGCGGAATTGGCCGCCCTTCTGCATTTCCACGCCGATGCCGGGGTGGAATGGCTCGTCGAAGAGGATCCGATCGACCGCATCGCCGCCTTCGCCGCCGCCCGCGCCGCGCAGCCCGTGCGGGAGGCGCAAGGCTCGCCGCCAGCGCTGCCGCAAAAACAGGCAGCCCGCAAACAGGCGACCGAGGAGAGCAAGCCCGCCGGCGCCCGCCGCGTGGCCGTCGCCGTGCCGGATGAACAGGCGATCGCCGAAGCCCGGTTTGCCGCCAGCGCCGCCCAGACGCTCATCGATCTTCGCCAGGCGATGGAAGGGTTTACGAGCTGCAACCTGCGCAACAGCGCCCGCAGCCTCGTCTTTGCCGAAGGTGACCCGGCGCTGGGCCTGATGATCGTTGGTCCCGCCCCGACCGGCGAGGACGACCGCGAAGGCCGCCCCTTTACCGGCCGGCACGGCGAGATGCTGGAGCGCATGCTGGCGGCAATCGGCCTGGCGCGCGAGGCGGTGGTTCTGACCCATGTCATCCCCTGGCGGCCGCCCGGCAACCGCGTGCCTTCCGCCCGCGAAATGGAGATCTGCCGCCCCTTCATCGAACGGCAGATCGCGCTGGCCAGGCCGCGCCTTCTGCTCGCCATGGGCAATTTCGCCGCCCGCTTCCTCTTCGGCGGCCAGGAGACCATTCACGAGACGCGCGGCAGCTGGCGCCGCGTGGCGGCCGGCGGCCACGAGGTGGAGACGCTCGCCACCCTCCACCCGCAGGACCTGCTCTCCGCCCCCATCTGCAAGCGGCTGGCCTGGGAGGACCTGAGGCTGGTTCAGGCCGCGCTCGCCAAGGCCGCGCTCGCCAAGCCCGCCTCCGCAGGCTGAGCTCTGCCTTTCGAAAGCCGCAACGAACGCGAACATGAAGGAAAAATGAACCAAGCCATGCGCAACCCGCATGGCAGGACCGCGTCACCCGTCCTTGTGAAAGCCCTGCTGCAGCGCAATATGACGCTACGGGAGGAATGGAATCAACAGGACGACGACCATGACCGCCCGTTACCGCCCTCTGCACAGCGGCTTCGAAACGCTCCGCACCGCCAGCCCCGCACGGCGCGCCCCGCATGCCGGCTTCGGCTCCGCGGCCAACGAGCAGCTGACCGCCGCCGGCTACGCCCGCACGGTCCGCCCCAACACGATGTTCGCCGAGTTCATCCAGCGCTAGCCGCATCCCGCCCGCCGCTCCGCCCGCCCGACGAGATCAGGCGCGACGACGAAGAGGCGGCCGCACTGTCGCTGCCGCCCGCTCCTCCCCCTCCTCAAGATCGCCCGGCAGCCGGACCGACACCACCTTGCGTCCGATATCTTGCCGTGTCGGGCGAATGGCCCCCACCGGAACGCTCTTCTTGGTTTCGGGGCGGCGCTTGGGTCAAACTTCACTTAGGCAAGCAACCGGCTGAAGAGACAGTGCGATCGCCTCGAGGATCGACTGAATATATGGACGTCAATATTTATCGTTATTACGAACTTACTTTTCCGATCGCGCCTTAAACACAGCCGAAGCCCTACTCTATTGACACCTATTTTCAAATTCCTAAATTACACTTTAGCGGCACAGACTGTAGCAACCTTTTGTGGCGCTCGCAGCATTGCTTAGGTCACAGTGAGATCACCATTCATCTGCCGGTCGCAGCCATGCCGGGTCAAAGCGGCATCGCGCGCAGAGGCAGGAAAAAAGGAGCGCCGAGGGCGAGACGATCATGGCTGAAAAGCAGAACGACTGGATCGAGAGCATCGACGGCGATGACGAAGCCTACGACGCCTCTGACATCGAAACCGTCGTTGACGGTTCGGGCGATACCGAAGACAGCGACTATTCTGACGATGATTCCAGCTTCGATTTCGGAAATTCCGATCAAGTTCCTAGCTACGCCGCGGAGGGTAATTACGGCTCCGGCATGGTCGATGGAGTAGCATACTATTTGGACGCTACGGGTTTACATCGCGAAACAGATCCGGCGATGCATATTTCATTCGACTTCATACAAGAAATTGAAGAGCTTCTTGAAGCCGAGAAGGCGGCCCGGCACTTCTCCGAGGACTTTAACGACGCGGACGAAGCGACTGAGGCCCCGCACAGCGTGGAGTGCGATATGACCGGACTCGTTCATGCCTGACGCGCCGCACGCGAAAATGACGGGGAGTGTCGAACTCCCCGTCGACAGCCAGCGCAGAGCAGCTCCGCGTTCAGCCAACAGAGTCGAACAGGACGCGTTACGCCGCAACGCGTTGCAAACAGGGCTTCATTCTGCCTCGAAAACGGTCATCAGCCGCGCAAGCTGAGTGACTTCTTGCATTGCCGACGTCGGCTTCCCTCGCGATACCTGCCCTGCAAAGGTGTTCGCGAAGTTCCGAGCGCTGAACGAGCGACACCGCGCGGGCAGGCAAGCGCTCCTCAGCGGCGCCCGCTTCCGTTGACGACCCCGCAAAGGCCCGGCGCCGGCTTGAGCGCGCTCCCCACCTCACCGCAGCATCACCCGCGTCCATCGGCCGCTCCGCTCACCCACCGAAACCGGATTTCCATCGTCGCTGGAACGAAGACGCCCCTCTCCGTTCAACGGGTTTTCTGGCTCAAGCATGACAGCGTGAAATCCGGCGGACGGGGAGCGCGCTTTCGATCGCACATCCGATCAATACAACTTCCCGCTCGCGTAAGATGTACTACAAGAGTACAAAATATATTAGAGTTTTAGAAGATTTTTATTGCAATTCAACTTCGATGTTGTAGCATCTCCTTGATCCACGCCTGATCTCTTCCAGCCATCGTCCCGCATCGCGGCGCGCGACCAATCCTCGCGCGCAGGCCGCAGAACGCAGTCGTGGTCGCATGTCAACGCATCAACAACGCCAACACCCAGCGCGCGAAGGAGATATCATGCCGACATGGAACGGAACGAATTCGAGCGAAACCATTGACCTCACCAACGAACATTCAAGGCCGCCAAAAGACTGGCCGGCCACCCAGGCCTGGTGGGTGGTCAACGCCAAGGGTGGAAACGACCTCGTCTATGGCAGTGCCTATAGCGATCTTATCTACGGCGGCACTGGAATTGACAGGCTGTTTGGCTATAACGGGAGGGATACGCTGGAAGGTGGAAGCGGCGACGATCGCCTCTACGGTGGAAATGGTGACGACACTCTTCGCGGAGGCGCGGACGACGACCAACTCTACGGTGAAAGCGGCGACGATTTCCTCCTAGGCGAAAGCGGGATCGATAAACTCTTTGGAGGGGATGGCAACGATTTCCTGTCGGGCGGGTCTGGCAATGACATCTTGAGGGGCGAGACAGGCAAAGACTTTCTCTACGGAGACGCTGGAGCAGACACCATCATCGGCGGCGCTGGCAGCGATCAACTCTTCGGAGATGCGGGAAACGATACGTATGTCTTCGACGGAACAGGCTACGACGTTGTCAATGACGGCGTGACCGCAACAGGCTCGCCACGCACAAACAGCTATTATGATACCAACGATCAGCTCAAAGTGAGCTATTTGTACTCAGACGTGGACTACTTGCGGTCAGGAGACGATCTTATCCTTTTTTCTCATGAGGATGTGTACTCCGACGGACATTTTGAAAGCTCCGTGAAGGTCAAGGATTTCTACAAAGGCGGGCATTACGTTGTCGAGACACTCATTACTGGAGACGGCGTTTCATTTGATTTGACATTACTTTTAAATGCTTGATTTGAAGTGGCGGGACAGATCGATACTAAAACGATCTCCCGCCGCATCGTTCCTAAGTTCCCATTAAGATTCAAATTACATTAAATTTCCTCCCCATTCCGGGAAACATATATAATGATATAAATTACATATATTAATTATTAATGGAGCCTACACAACGCATAATTCTTATGTATTTTCACAGCCATTTTCTTATAGGTGTATACACTGTCTCGTTTTAAATCATCTCCTATTTAGAGGCATTACGCTGCACTTCGCTTATCCTTCCGACATACTGAGCCTCTATAATGAAGGTCTCTCCGTCCAGCTCATAGGTGAAGCTCCTCCTCGTGTCCTTACCGTTTTGTTCTGCTCCGACTTGGTCGGGATGAACTGGCTGGGCCTTAGCGGCCATGTCGTCATTCGCGGAGCCAAGCGAGTTCATGAGCTTCGGCGCGAACGCAGCCAAAGAGAAGCGAGGCTCGATCGACGCTGTCGAGTTGGACCTTGCAAGTGTTTCCGAAAAGGCATCCTGGCGGCTCTCCGCGCTCTCTCCCCGTCCCGGCCGCAGGTGAGCACGCCTGTCGCTGTCAAATGGACGAGAGAGATTAGCAGAAGAAGAATTGCCAACTGTGGTCATGATTGCAGTCTCCTGTTTGGTTGAGGATTCGCAGATTCAGCGCGTCCGACAAGGCTTAGTTTCCCGTGGTTCTGAGGAAGTGTGTCTTTGAGGTCTTGCGCCAACCTTGTATGAATTCAGCATTTCGGAAATTCTGATTTAAGATCGCTGTAGATCCTATCCCGCGCGCCTCCGAAGCCGTCGCCCCAAAGAAAACCCGAACACGTTCCTTCGCCCACCCCCGAATGCGTCCACACACGTCAGCCCCCGCAGCCCGCCCGCCTCCCTCGAACCTGTCTCGAAGCTTGCGGCACCGCAGGCGATATTAGAATTTTCTATTGCAAGCCGTCTCCGATCCTCTATCCTTCCGCCATCACCCTTCGACATGCATCATCCGCGAACACAGCCATCCCGTGCAACGGCGTCCTGCGCCGCGCGGGGCCGGTTGGCCGTGGAGGCGTGTCGAGCAACCACGCGACGCCGGCTGTGGCCGTGCGAGAAGGAGAGTCCATGCCCAGCAAGACCGGAACCCGAGGCAGCGATACGATCGATCTGCGCAACGACCCGCTGACCCCGCCCAGCGACTGGTCGAAATACCAGGCCTGGTGGCTGATCGATGCCAAGGCGGGCAACGACACCGTCTATGGCAGCGCCTTCAACGACCAGATCCTCGGCGGCGCCGGCAACGACATGCTCTCCGGCCTCAACGGCAATGACACGCTGGATGGCGGCCGTGGGAACGACAAGCTCTATGGCGGTGCCGGCAGCGATACGCTCTATGGCGGCGCGGGCAATGACTCGCTGTCGGGCGACGATGGCGACGACTGGATGACCGGCGACCAGGGCAATGACGCGCTGTCCGGCGGCGCCGGGGATGATGGCTTAAGCGGCGGCTCTGGAAAGGATACCCTGTCGGGCGGGGATGGCAGCGATTATCTGTACGGCGGCGCTTCGCGGGACATGCTCAATGGCGGCGCGGGCAGCGATTTTCTCTTTGGCGATGCCGGCAGCGACACCTACACCTTCGACGGCAAGGGCTTCGACATCATCAATGACGGCGTCACCGCCTCGATGACCGCGCGCACGGACAAGCTCTTCGACAAATCCGACAAGCTGATCGTCGGCTACACCGACGCCGACTGGGCGCATAAGCGCGAGGGGAACGATCTCGTCATCTATTCCAAGGCCGACCAGAAGGACAACGGCGTCATCGACAATTCGGTGACGATCAAGGACTTCTACAAGGGCGGCCATTATGTGGTGGAGACCCTGGTGACGAGCGACAACCACACCTTCGACCTCTCCTCCCTGCTGATCGTCTGAGCGCTATCCCTGCGGCGTCACATGCCGTCTGGCACCCTTGCGCTCCAGGCCGAGCCGGTGTTCGCGGAAGATGATGAAGATGCCGGCGCCGATGACGATGACCGTGCCGATCAGCATCTCCACGCTCGGCACATCGCCGAACAGGAGGTAGCCGATGACGAGGCCGAGCACGATCGACGTATATTCGAACGGCGCGATCACCGACATGTCGGCATGGCGGTAGCTCTCGGTCATCAGCAACTGCCCCACCCCGCCGCAGAAACCGGCCAGCATCAGCAGCAGGAACTGCTCGCCCGAAAGGGTGGCCCAGCCGAAGGGCAGCGACAGCAGCGAGAAGCAGGAGGCCGAGAGCGAGAAGTACAGGACGATCGTATGCGTGCGCTCATGGTCGACCAGCTTGCGCACCAGCACCATGGCAGTGGCGCCGAGGCTGGCGGAGGCGAGCACGGCGATGGCGCCCAGCGCCGCGCCGGTGTCCGCCCCCGCCGCGCCGAACAGCGTCAGCCGCGGCCAGGTGATGATGGCGACGCCGAAGAGCCCGATCCCGACCGCCGACCAGCGATAGGCCCGAACCACCTCCTTGAGAAAGACGGCCGCGAAGATGACGGCGATCAGCGGCATGGCATAGCCGATGGCGATTGCTTCGGGCAGCGGCAGCCGGGTCAGGCCGTAGAAGCCGCAGCTCATGGCAAGAATGCCGATGAAGCCGCGCGACAGATGACCGGTCAGATTGGTTGTGTGGAACGCGCGGCGCAGGTCGCCGCGGAGCGCGAGATAGAGCAGGATCGGCACCATGGCGAAGGCGGAGCGGTAGAAGGTGATCTGGCCGGTGGAAATGCCCGCCCCGGCCGCCTTGATCGCCGTCGACATGCCGACGAAGACGATGACGGACGCCACCTTCAGCCCGATGCCGACAAGCGGGTTTCTGTCCGATCGATCCATGGCAGGCACAGCCTCACTCCCGGGCGACCTTCGAGCCACCCGCTTCTCGGGCCCGCTATAGAGAGCGGTTATGGGTTTCGCCACCCGGGGGGCTAAAAAGAGGGGTGCGGCGCGCCCGTGCCGCCTGCACCATCCCCGATCGGCCGAATCCGGCGCCGTCGATGGTCGAAGCGGAGCCCGTTTCGGTCCGCGGGGCTTTCGTGTTTCAGGGAATCGCTTAGAGTTTTATCGATTGTTAGCTTGATGGGCTTAAGCCTTGTCGCAAACGGAACCCGGCGGACTCCGACGCCCGGGCGCCAGCCAGAGTGCCGGAGACAACGGGACGGACCATGCGGACAGATACGGGCGAGATCATCCATCTTGAGGACTATCGCGAAACGGATTTCGTCCTCGAGCGGGTGGATCTGACCTTCGAGCTGGATCCGACCGACACCAAGGTCGAAGCGCGGCTGATCTTCCACCGCCGCCCGGGCGCAGATCCCTCGGCCCCCCTGGTGCTGGATGGCGACGCGCTGACCCTGACCGGCCTGCTGCTCGATCAGGAGCCGATCGCCGAAGCCGACTATACCGAAACCGAAACCGCGCTCACCATCCGCACCCTGCCCGAAAGCGTCCCCTTCGAGATCTGCATCACGACGTCGCTCTCGCCGCAGACCAACACGCAGCTGATGGGTCTCTACCGCACCAACAATGTCTACTGCACCCAGTGCGAGGCGGAAGGCTTCCGGCGCATCACCTATTTCCCCGATCGCCCGGATGTGCTCGCCGTCTATACGGTCAACATCATCGCCGACAAGGCCACCGTGCCGCTGCTTCTTTCCAACGGCAATTTCCTCGGCGGCGCCAATATGGGCGATGGCCGCCACTTCGCCGCCTGGTTCGATCCACACCCCAAGCCCAGCTATCTCTTCGCGCTGGTGGCCGGCGATCTCGGCGTGGTGGAAGACACCTTCACCACCATGACCGGCCGCGAGGTGGCGCTGAAGATCTATGTCGAGCACGGCAACGAGCCGCGTGCGGCCTATGCCATGGACGCGCTCAAGCGCTCCATGCGCTGGGACGAGGAGGTCTTCGGCCGCGAATACGACCTCGACATCTTCAAGATCGTCGCCGTCTCCGATTTCAACATGGGCGCCATGGAGAACAAGGGGCTCAACGTCTTCAACGACAAATATGTCCTGGCCGACCCGGAAACGGCGACCGACCAGGATTATGCGAATATCGAAGCGATCATCGCCCACGAATATTTCCACAACTGGACCGGCAACCGCATCACCTGCCGCGACTGGTTCCAGCTCTGCCTGAAGGAAGGGCTGACGGTCTATCGCGACCATGAATTCTCCGCCGACCAGCGCTCCCGCGCCGTCAAGCGCATCGCCGAGGTGCGCTTCCTCAAGGCCGAGCAGTTCCCGGAAGATGGCGGGCCGCTCGCCCACCCCGTGCGCCCGACCCGCTACCGCGAGATCAACAATTTCTACACGGCGACCGTCTACGAGAAGGGTTCGGAAGTGACGCGGATGATCGCGACCCTTCTGGGACGCGATCTCTTCAAGGCCGGCATGGACCTCTATTTCGAGCGTCACGACGGCCAGGCGGTCACCATCGAGGACTTCATCGCCTGCTTTGCCGCCGTCAGCGGCCGCGATCTTTCGCAGTTCGCGCTCTGGTACCACCAGGCCGGCACGCCGCTCGTCAGCGCCTCGGGCAGCTACGACGCCGGCCGGCAGCGCTTCACCCTTTCGCTTGAGCAGATGGTGCCGCCGACGCCGGGGCAATCCAGCAAGGAGCCGATGCACATTCCGCTGCGCCTCGCTCTGGTCCTGGAAGACGGGTCGATCGCCACCCCATCCAGCGTCTCCGGCGGTGAAATGACCGGCGACGTCCTGCATCTGACAGAGCGCAGCCAGACCCTCGTCTTCGAGGGTATCGCCAGTCGCCCCGTCGTCTCGCTCAACCGTGATTTCTCCGCCCCGATCAACCTGCATCTGGAGCGCACCGCCGCCGAACGCGCCCATCTTGCCCGGTACGAGACCGATCCCTTCGCCCGCTGGCAGGCGCTGAACGACATGGCGCTGCTGGCCCTGGTCGAGGGCACGGCCTCGGTGCGCACCGGCGAAACCTTCGCCGTCGAGCCGGCGCTTATCGAGGCACTGCTCGCCGCCGCACGCGACGAAACGCTGGAGCCGGCCTTCCGTGCCCAGGCACTCGCCTTGCCGAGCGAGTCCGATATTGCCCGAGAGATCGGCCGCCAGGTCGATCCGGATGCCATCTTTGCCGCCCGTCAGCAGATCATGACCGCCATTGCGAAGGCCGGCGCATCGGATTTTGCAGCGCTTTACGACCGCATGGCGCCGAGCGGCCCCTTCTCCCCCGATGCGGCAAGCGCCGGCCGGCGGGCGTTGCGCAATGCGGCGCTCAGCTATCTCGTGCTCGCCGAAGACAGCCCGGTCCGCGCTGCCGCCGCGTATGACGCCGCCGACAACATGACCGACCGCATCCATGCGCTGACGACGCTATGCCATCGGTTCCCGGATGCGCCGGACACGGCGCGCGCCCTGGACGACTTCAAGACCCAGTTTGCCGACATGGCGCTGGTGCTCGACAAATGGTTCGCCGCCCAGGCGACCATTCCGGGCGAAGGCGCGCTCGGCCGCGTCAAGGCGCTGATGGCCGACCCGCTCTTCAATCCGCTCAACCCGAACCGGGTGCGCGCCCTGATCGGCACCTTCGCCTTCTCCAACCCGACCGGCTTCAACCGGGCGGACGGCGAGGCCTATCGCTTCCTGGCAAGCCAGATCCTCGACATCGACAGCCGCAATCCGCAGCTCGCCGCAAGGCTGCTCACCTCCATGCGCTCCTGGCGGTCGCTGGAGGAAAAGCGGGCCGAAAAGGCGAAACTTGCGCTCAAGGAAATCGCAGCTGGCGCGAAGCTGTCGGCGGACGTCTCCGATATCGTCGATCGCACGCTCAAGGCTTAAGCATTTTCGACTGAACGAATGTTCCAAGCCATTGTTAAGCCTGCGCTTTTATCGGAAAGCGCAGGCTTTTTCGTCAAGTCTGTGAAATTGCATGGATGAGAAGTGGTTAACACTTCTTTACCGCCGGCTCTGGACAAGCGGAATCCGAGTTGATTCATTACGGCAGATTCGGGCGAGCGGCGCGCCGAATCAGCGAGGTCTAAAGAATTGACGAAGATGGCGGAAGCGCAGCCCCTGCGCGCGGCCGGTGAGCGGCTGCGTCCCCGATTCGAGGCTCTGAAAAGCCTGGAAAAGGAACTGATCCAGCACGCCCGGATCTTCACCGAACCGGCGGCCCTGAAGCTGACCAAGGCCGAGCCGCTGCTCAAGCGCTCGATCCCCGTTCTGATCATCCTGTTTCTCTGCGTCGTGGCCATTGCCCGCATCAGCGGCATCATCGTCGAATACAGCCGCATGGAAGCCCATGCGCGGCAGACGACGCGGCTGGCGGCCATGGCGGGCGAGGCCGTGCTTCGCCAGGATGAGGGCCTTGTCTACGACACCGCCAGCCGCGCCGGCGTCGAGGCGCGCCTCTCCGAGATTCTGGATTCCGATACTCTGCAGAGCGGCGCCTTCGCGCTCGCCGTGCGCTATGACGGGCGCATCTTCGGGGCCACCGGCGACGGCGCGGTCTTTGCCGGCCGCACGCTCTCGGCCATCGCCCCGGATGTCGCGGCCTTCCAGTATTTCGGCGAGCACTCCACCGTGATGAAGACCGCGATTGCCGGCGAGCACTATATCGTGGCGCTGATCCAGGTCGCCTCGTCCGAGGCCGGTGGGGCGCCCGGCACGCTGCTCGTCGCAACCCCGCTTGCCGACATGGAAAAACTCTGGCGCGACGAGGTCTCGCTCAACGTCACGCTCTTTGCCGGCATCTCCGCCATCCTCCTCGTCGTGCTCTACGCCTATTACATCCAGTCCAAGCGCGCGCGGGATGCCGACGAGATCTTCGCCGAGTCGAACCTGCGCGTCGAGTCCGCCCTGTCGCGCGGACGTTGCGGCCTGTGGGATTTCGACCTGCCGAACCGGCGCCTGTTCTGGTCGCGCTCCATGTATGAAATGCTGGGCATGACACCGCAGACGAGCGTCCTCTCCTTCGGCGATGCCGCCCGGCTCATGCATCCGGAAGACAACGGCATCTACCAGGTTGCCCGCGCCATTGCCCGCGGGGATGCGCCGCAGATCGACCATGTCTTCCGCATGCGCCATGCGGACGGGCACTACGTCTGGCTGCGCGCCCGCGCCCAGGTGATCCGCACCGGCAGCGACCGCGTGCACCTGATCGGCATCGCCATGGATGTGACCGAGCAGCACCGCCTGGCCCAGCGCTATGCCGAGGCCGACCAGCGGCTGGCCGATGCCATCGCCTGCACCTCAGAAGCCTTCGTGCTGTGGGACAAGAACGACCGTCTGGTCATGTGCAACAAGCACTATCAGGAAGCCTATCAGCTGCCTGACCGGGTGCTCGTGCCCGGCACCGAGCGCGCCGTCGTCTATGCCGCCTCCGCCCGCCCGATGATCGAACGCCGCCTGACTGATCCGGACCGCGAGGCCCATTCCTCCACCTCGGAAGTCCAGCTCGCCGACCAGCGCTGGCTGCAGATCAACGAACGTCGCACCCGTGACGGCGGCCTCGTCTCGGTCGGCACCGACATCACGCTCCTCAAGCGCCACCAGGTCCGGCTGCGCGAATCCGAGCGCCGGCTGATGGCGACGATCGGCGACCTGTCCACCTCCCAGTCGACGCTCGAACGGCAGAAGGCCGAGCTGTCGATCGCCAACTCCAATTATCTCGCCGAGAAGGAACGGGCGGAGGCCGCCAACCGTGCCAAGTCCGAGTTCCTCGCCAATATGAGCCACGAGCTGCGCACGCCGCTCAACGCCATTCTCGGCTTCTCCGAAATCCTGAAAAGCCGGCTCTTCGGCCCGCTCGGTTCGGAGAAATACGACGAATATGCCCACGACATCCACGACAGCGGCAAGCATCTGCTCAACGTCATCAACGACATTCTCGACATGTCGAAGATCGAGGCGGGGCAGATGCAGATCGACCGGGAAACGATCGATCTCGCGCCGCTGATCGAGGAAACGCTGCGGTTGACCACCATTCCGGCCGAGCAGAAGAACATCCGCGTCATCCAGGCGATCTCGTCCGGCCTGACCATGCATGCCGACCGGCGGGCGATGAAGCAGGTGCTGCTCAACCTGCTGTCCAACGCGGTCAAGTTCACCAATGAAGGCGGCCAGGTCACGCTCCGGGCCCGCAAGGTCTCCGGCGCCGTGATGCTGACCATTGCCGACAGCGGCATCGGCATCCCCCGCAGCGCCATCGCCAAGATCGGCCAGCCCTTCGAGCAGGTGCAGAGCCAATACGCCAAGAGCAAGGGCGGTTCCGGCCTCGGCCTCGCCATCTCGCGGTCGCTGACCATCCTGCATGGCGGGCGCATGCGCATTCACTCGGAAGAGAACAAGGGCACGATCATTTCCGTCCGCATCCCCGACTTCGCCTGAGGACGGCCGTCAGGCCGCAACAAGCGCGAGGAAGATGCGGCGGACGGATTTGGTGAGGCTGCGCAGCTCGGCCTCGAGAACCTTGAGATCCGGCGCGTCGCCGGCGCGGCAGAGCAGGTCGATGAGGCCGGCCGGCGCGCCCTCGGGGCGAAAGGGATCGTCCAGGCAGAGCCGCAGCACCTGCGAAAGAGCGGTCATCAGCCGCAGCGCCCGGATCAGCGTCTCGGCCTCCTCCGCCTTCAGGAAGTGCGGCGCCAGCCTCTCCAGCACAGTGAGCGTCGGTGTTCCGCTTGAAGGCGCGGCAATGCCCCGTTCCGCCGCCATCAGCATCATGAACTGCGCGCAAAACTCCAGATCGACCAGCCCGCCCGGAACGAGCTTCAGGTCCCAGCTGCCCTCCGGCGCCTTCTCCTTGTCGATCAGCGCCCGCATCTCGGCGACGTCCTTGGCCGTCTGGCGCGGATCGCGCGGTGCGGCGAGAACCGAGGCGAAGACCGCGCCGGCCGCCGCCATCAGCCCGGCATCGCCGGCGATCGCCCGGGCGCGGGTCAGCGCCAGATGTTCCCAGGTCCAGGCCTCCTCCCGCTGGTAGCGGGCAAAGGTCGGGAGCCGTGTCGCCACCGGCCCCTTGTTGCCGGACGGGCGCAACCGCATGTCGACGGCATAAAGCACCCCCTCCGCCGTCGGCGCCGAGAGCGCGGCGATCAGCCGCTGCGTCAACCGCGCATAATAGCGCGTCGGATCAAGCGGGCGGGGACCGTCGCTCTCGCTGTCGCCGTCATCATGGTCATAGATCAGGATGAGGTCGACATCCGAGCCGGCCGTCAGCTCGCGGCTTCCGGCCTTGCCCATGGCGATCAGCGCCAGCCGCCCGCCGGGAATCGCGCCATGCGCGGCAATCATCTCCGCCTCCACCGCCTCCAAGGCGGCGGCGATGACGAGATCGGCGAGATCGGTCAGCGCCTCGCCGCTCGCCTCCCCATCCAGAACGCCGGTCAGCAGGCGGACGCCGAGCAGGAAGCGCTGCTCGGCAGCAAAGATCCGCAGGCGGTCGAGCCGATCCTCGTAATGGCGGGCCGGCGCCAGGAAGTCGGCGAGCCGGAGAGCCAGCGCCGCCCGCTCCGGCCGCTCGGCCAGGAGCCGCCGGTCCAGCAAGCCGTCGAACACATGCGGCCGCGCCGCGACGATCTCCGCCAGGCGCGGCGCCAACGACATGATGGTGACGAGCAGAAAGAGCAGCGCCGGATTGTTGCCGAGCAGCGAGAACAGCTGGATTCCGGCCGGCAGCTGGCGGAGGAACCCGTCGAAGCGCAGCAGCGCCTCGTCCGCACGCCGGCTTTCGCCGAACACTTTCAGGAGAGCCGGCGTCAGTTCCGTCAGCCGCTCCCGCGCCTCCACCGATTGCGTGGCGCGATAGCGCCCATTGTGCCAGGTCCGCAGCACGCGGGAAATATCCTCCGGCCGCTCATAGCCGAGCCGCCGCAGGGTCTCCAAGGTGTCGGGATCATCGTTCTGCCCGGTAAAGACCAGATTGCCGCTTTCGGTCGTCAGCGCCGCCTCGCGTTCGAAAAGTTGGGCATAGCGCCGCTCGACCCGGCGCAACACGGCCGACAAGGCCTCGGAAAAGCTGCGCGTGTCGGCATAGCCCATCATCAGCGCGATGCGCTTGAGCTCGGCTTCGACGGTCGGCAGCACATGGCTCTGCTCGTCATGCACCATCTGGATCCGGTGCTCCACATCGCGCAGGAACCAGTAGGCTGCCGTCAGCTCGTCGCGCGTCTCGGCGTCGATCCATCCCTCGCGGCAGAGCTCGGCCAGCATGGCTTCCGTCTCGCGCCCGCGCAGGCTCGGCGCCCGCCCGCCGGCGATCAGCTGCTGGGTCTGGACGAAGAACTCGATCTCGCGAATGCCGCCGCGGCCGAGCTTCACATTGTGCCCCTTCACCGCAATCTCGCCATGGCCCTTATGTGCATGGATCTGCCGCTTGATCGAGTGAATGTCGGCGATCGCCGCATAGTCAAGATATTTGCGGAAGACGAACGGCCGGAGCTCGCGCAGGAATGCCGTGCCTGCCTCCAGGTCGCCCGCCACCGGCCGCGCCTTGATGAAGGCCGCCCGTTCCCAGTTCTGCCCGCGTCCCTCGTAATAGATCAGCGCCGCCTCGACAGGGATGGCGAGCGGCGTCGCGCCCGGGTCCGGCCGCAAGCGCAGATCGGTGCGGAACACATAGCCGTCACCGGTCCGCTCCTGGAGAATGCGGATCAGGCGCCGGAGCAGCCGCGCAAAGATCTCCGGCGCATCGTCGGGATCGGCAATGCCGGTCGCCTGGGGGTCGTAGAAGACGACGAGGTCGATGTCGGAGGAGAAGTTCAGCTCCTCGGCGCCGAGCTTGCCCATGCCGAGCACGAGCACGCCGGACCCGGCGCTGGGCGTCCGTTCATCGGCGAGGCGAACCTGCCCGGCCCTGTGCGCCCCGAGCAGCAGGTGATCGAGCGTGGCCGAAACGGCGGCGCCTGCGAAGCGGCTGAGCGCCGCAGCGCTCGCCTTGGCGTCGCGAAGCCGGGCAAGATCGGCAAGCGCAACTGCGAGCGCCATCTCGCGCTTGGCCTTGCGCAGCCGCGTCATGATCTCGCCATCGCTCACCGCCTCGCCTTGCCAGGCGTCCCGTGCAGCGGCGATCCGCGCCTCGATGAAGCGGTCGAGCGGCGTTGTCAAAAGCTCGGCCAGGACCGAGGGCCGGAGCGCCGCCGCATCGCGCAGATAGGGAGAAAGAGTGAAGACCGCGACGAGGACATCGCGGACGGGCCCCGCCTCCTCGATGAACTCCGCAAGCCGCGGCTCTTCCCGCGCCATGGTGCGAAGATCGGCAAGCGCCGTCTTGGCGTCCGCCTTGGTGAGCGGCGCAAGCGCGCACCGCGTCAGTGCGCCGAGGCACGAAGCGCGCCCGTCTTCCGGCAGACGTGTCTCCACCGGTGTCTCTTCCTCTGCCATCCTGTCCTCCCGTGGCGGCGGTCAGGCTATCAGCTGCGCGCGTCCGGGAAAACCATCTCCGCCGTCAGACCGGGACCGCCCTGTTCCGCAGCCTCCGCCTCCGGGCTCGTCGCAAGGAAGCTCAGGCTGCCCTTGTGGATCTCCATCACCGCCTCGACCAGCGACAGGCCGAGCCCGGTACCTGGCTTGGAGCGGCTCTCGTCCAGCCGCACGAAGCGCTCGACCACCGCTTCGCGCTTGTCCGCCGGTATCCCCGGCCCATGATCCGCAACGCGGATCACCGCATTGCCCTCGCGCAGCATCAGCGACACGGCGATTTCCGCGTTGTCCGCGCCATCGGCATATTTGATCGCATTGTCGATCAGGTTGCCGAGCGCCTGGCCGATCAGCTCGCGATTGCCGGTCAGGCGAATGCCGGGTGCGATATCCGCCGTCAGGCGTAGCCCCTGGTCCTCGGCAAGCGGCTCGTAGAGCTCGACGCAATCGGCCACGCTGGCGCTTAAATCCACCTCGCTCAGCTCCGCCACCGAGGAGCCCGCCTCGACGCGGGAGATCATCAGAAGCGCGTTGAAGGTGCGGATCAGCTGGTCGGATTCGGCGATGATTTCCTCGAGCGAGGTCCGGTGCCCTTCATGCGCGCCGCTGCGCGAGAGCGCCGCTTCCGCCTTGTTGCGCAGCCGGGTCAGCGGCGTCTTCAGGTCATGGGCGATGTTGTCGGAGACCTGCCTCAATCCCTCGTTCAGCTTCTCGATCCGCCCGAGCATGGTGTTGAGCGAAACGGACAACCGGTCGAACTCGTCGCCCGATCCGTTGACCGGCAGGCGCTGCGAGAGATCGCCGGCCATGATCCGCGTGCTGGCATCCGACATGCGGTCGATGCGGCGCAGCGCGTTGCGGCCGATGCCGAACCAGATGATCAGCGCGCCGACACCCATGACGCCGAGCGCCACCACCAGCGCCTGGCGCACCAGCTCGCGAAACTTTTCCGGCTCCTGCAGGTCGCGGCCGACGAGCACGCGCAGGCCGTTGTCGAGGAACAGCACCTGCGCCAGCGCCACGTTCCAGTGCCGGCGCGCCTCTTCCGTATAGCGCTGGTAGCGGAAACTGTCCTCCGTCCAGCCCTCCTTGTCGAGCAGGCCCGGCTGCAGAGAGGCGACATTGCCGGCAAGAATTTCACCCGTCGGCCCGGCGATCACGTAGAGATTGGCGCCCGGCTGCCGGGCGCGCCGCTCCAGCGTGCGCAGAAGCGCGTTGACTCCGCCGCGATTGTAGATGGTCTCGATCTGCGAGACCTCCTCGCTCACCGCGTCGCGCGTCTGCTGTTCGAGCAGGCGCTGCGACATGGCGGTGACGTAGATGACGAGAAAGGCGGCGCAGAGGGAGAAGAGAAGCAGGTAGAGGGCCGAGAGGCGCACCGCCGTGGTGCGCCAGAGGATGGCGATCCGCCTCATGCCTCGACGCGTCCATCATCCTTGATCATGTAGCCGGCGCCGCGCACCGTGCGCAGCAGCGGCTGGTCGAAGTCCTTCTCGATCTTCGCCCGCAGCCGCGAGACATGCACGTCGATGACGTTGGTCTGCGGATCGAAATGATAGTCCCAGACATTTTCGAGCAGCATGGTGCGCGTCACCACCTGCCCGGCATTCTTCATGAGATATTCGAGCAGGCGGAACTCGCGCGGCTGCAGCAGGATCTCGCGGCCCTGGCGCTTGACGGAATGGGAGAGACGATCGAGCTCCAGATCGCCGACGCGGTAGACCATGTCCTGCTCGGGCGTGCCCTTGCGCCGGCCGAGAACCTCGACGCGGGCGAGCAGTTCGTTGAAGGCATAGGGTTTCGGCAGATAGTCGTCGCCGCCGGCGCGCAGGCCCGTCACCCGGTCGTCGACCTGGCCGAGCGCGGAGAGGATCAAGACCGGCGTGTGGATGGCTTTCTGGCGCAGCTCCGAGATCAGCGACAGCCCGTCGCGCCGCGGCAGCATGCGGTCGACGACCAGCACGTCGTAGCTGTTCTCGCTGGCCATGAACAGGCCGCTTTCGCCATCGCTTGCATGGTCGCAGACGATGCCGGCTTCCCGAAAGGCCTTGGCGAGATAGGCGGCGGCTTCGAGATCGTCCTCGACAATCAGAATCTTCATGTGGCTGACCATAATCCCGGTCCTCATCGTCCCGCAACGGCCTGGCGCATCAGGCCCTCTCTTCCGGAGCATCGTCCGGGAAGAAAACGCCGCGGGACGGCAAGGTCCCGCGGCGCCTCATTCGTCAGGTCGGAGCCGCTCAGCCCTGGTCGATCGGCAGCGCCACGAAGCGGCTGGCGTTCTCGGCCTGGATCTGGAACAGCGCCTTGGAGCGGCCGTCCTTCTTGGCGGCGTTGATCACCCGCAGGATGTCGTCGGCCGACTTGACCTCCTGGTTGTTGACCGAAACGATCTTCTCGCCCTCCTTGACGCCGCGGTCGCTCGCGTCGGAGTCCGGGTCGACGGTGGAGATCGTCACGCCCTTGCCGTCCTCGGAGGGAGAGACCGAGATGCCGAGATTGGCCAGCGCCTTCTCGCTCGAGGGCTGCTCCTCACTCTGCTGGTCGGACGGTTCGGCCGATGCCTGCTGCGGATCGTCGGGCAGCTGGCCGATCTTCAGATCGACGCTGATCGACTTGCCGTCGCGCCAGAGCGAGACATCCACGGTGCTGCCGGGCTTCATCGCGCCGATCTTGCGGGCAAGCTCGCGCGGGCCCTTGATCGGGTCGCCATCGACCGCGGTCACGACGTCGCCCTTCTTGATGCCGGCCTTTTCGCCCGGCGAACCGGCCTGCGGTTCGACCACCAGGGCGCCGCTTGCTTCCGCAAGACCCAGGCTGTCGGCGATATCCTTGGACACCGGCTGGATCTGCACGCCAAGCCAGCCGCGGGAAACCGAGCCGTCCTTCATCAGGTCGGCGACGACATCCTTGGCCACCGAGGCCGGGATGGCGAAGGCGATGCCGACATTGCCGCCCGACGGCGAGAAGATCGCCGTGTTGATGCCCACCACTTCGCCGGCCAGGTTGAAGGTCGGGCCGCCGGAGTTGCCGCGGTTCACCGCCGCATCCACCTGCAGATAGTCGTCATAGGGGCCGGAGCCGATATCGCGGCCGCGCGCCGAGACGATGCCGGCCGTCACCGTGCCGCCGAGGCCGAAGGGGTTGCCGACCGCCACGACCCAGTCGCCGACCCGCACCTTGCTGTCATCGGCAAAGGAGACATAGGTGAACTTCCTTTTGGCATCGACTTTCAGCACGGCCAGATCGGTGCGGCTGTCCTTGCCGATCAACTTGGCGTCGAGTTCGGTCCCGTCGTTCATGACGACCGTGAACGCCGCGCCGTCGCTGACCACATGGTTGTTGGTGACGAGGTAGCCATCCTCGCTGATGAAGAAGCCAGAGCCCTGCGAGGTCGGGTGCAGACGGCCGGGCTTGCCCTTGTCGCCACGCTCGGCGCGCGGGCCGCCACCATTCGGGCCGCCGCCGTTGGGGCCGCCGAATTCACGGAAGAAGCGCTTCAGCGGATGGTCGTCCGGCAGATCGTCGAAACCGCGGCCGCCGAAATCGAAGGAGAATCCGTTCGAGGCATCGTCGGACACCGGATTGGCGCGGGTGGACACGCGGACGGAGACGACGGCGGGCGACACCGCATCGACCACATTGGCAAAGCCCGGAACGGCGTCGGGGGTCGCGATCTTCACCGGCTCGGCAAAGGACTGGCTGATCGCCGGAAGGCCGGTCGCCAGCATCACGGCCGCCAGACCCGCAACGGTCGAGGCCTTGAGCGTGGTTTTCAGGGTAGAACGGGGGGTTTGGGTCTTGCTCATCCGAGTCACCTTTTTGTCCTTAACGCCTGGCCGAACCCCTTTGAGGCATCGGCCGATGACAAAGAGATAGGGCTTCCGACCTTACGGCGCAGTGACCGGGGAATGAAAACTTCGTAATGTTGTTCCGGTCTTACACCGCCCGGAGGAAAGCCTTCGCGCCTTTGGAGGCTGTCGGATCGAGGCCGCTCAGCGCTCGGGAGCAGTCGACGGCCCGGAGGCCTCGCCCGGCTGCCGCTCGAGAAGCCGGTCGAGCGCATCCTGCTCCTCCGGCGACAGCGGCGTGCCGCGCGCGCTCGTCCCGCGTCGTCTGCGCGCGGCGATCAGCAGCGCGGTGCCGCCTGCAAGCAGCAGCACGGCAGGAGCCGCCCAGAGCACCAGCGTCTTTCCCTCCACCCGAGGCTTCAACAGCACGAACTCGCCATAGCGCGAGACGACATAATCGATCACCGCCTCGTCGCTGTCTCCGCGCTGCAGCCGCTCGCGCACCAGCCGGCGCAGATCCTTGGCAAGTTCGGCGTTGGAATCGTCGATCGACTGGTTCTGGCAGACCATGCAGCGCAGATGCCCCGACAGAACCCGCGCCCGCCCTTCCAGCACCGGATCCGCCAACACCTCGTCGGGGTTGACGGCAAAGGCCGGGGCGGCGGAAAGGGCAAGGAAAAGAGCGAGGACTGCGCCTGGAAAGAAAGACCCCCTCTGGCCTGCCGGCCATCTCCCCCACAAGGGGGGAGAGACCGAGCGGCACCCGCTCGGCCCATCTCCACCATCGAATCGAACTCTGTCTCCTCCAGCGTCGAATTGAACTCCATCTTCGCAGCCTTGCGCAGAGAGGGAGCGACGGTCCCGCCCCCCGGTCTCTCCCCCCTTGTGGGGGAGATGGGCGGCAGCCCAGAGGGGGTCTTGCGGCAGATTGATGCCTTTGCCTTCGGCACCCCAAACGGGCTCATCGCTCGACATGCGCCCCACCCCGCTCACTCCGCCGCAGCGGCTCGCGGCCGCGCTGCGCGCCGGGCCGGCGCGCCGATGCGCAGGCGGCGGTCGCTCAAGGACACCGCGCCGCCGAGCATCATCAGCACCGCCCCACCCCAGATCGCGAGAATCACCGGCTTCCACCAGAGCCGCACGACGATCCCGCCATCGGGCAGATCGTCGCCGAGCGAGACATAGAGCTGGCTGAGCCCGAAGGTGAGAATGCCGGCCTCGGTGGTCGGCATGCGCCGCGCCGTATAGACGCGCTTGGCCGAATAGACATCCGCCACGACGACACCCGTACGGCGGACGGTGAAATGGCCGCGCTCCTCGGTGAAGTTCGGCCCCTGCCCGGGCTTCACCCCGTCGAACACCACCTGATAGCCACCCGCCTCCAGCGCCATGCCGGGCTTCATTTCGGCGATGTGCTCCGTGGCGAAGGCCGAAACGCCGACGATGCCGATCACCGTGACGCCGAGGCCGGCATGGGCGAGCGCCGTGCCGAAGACCGAGCGCGGCAGCCCGGTGAGCCGCCGCAGCGCCACCCCTACCGGAACCCGGCCGAAATTGGCGCGCAGCGCCAGATCGGTCAGTGCCCCGGCCATCATGAAGAAACCGAGCGCGAGGCCGAAGGCTGCCAGGATCGGCCCGCCGCCTTGCGCATAGGCAAGCGCGGCAGCCAGCACCAGTCCGATCGCCGCGGCCGCCATCAGCCGCTGGCCGGCCCCCATCAGGTCGCCGCGCTTCCAGGCGAGAAGCGGGCCGAAGGGCACGGCAAAGAGCAGCGGCAGCATCAGCAGGCCGAAGGTGAGGTTGAAGAAGGGCGCGCCGACGGAAATCTTGTCGCCGGTCAGCGCTTCCAGCGCCAGCGGGTAGAGCGTGCCGATCAGCACGGTCGCCGTCGCGGTCGTCAGAATGAGGTTGTTGAGCACCAGCGCGCCCTCGCGCGAGATCGGCGCGAAGATGCCGCCCGCCTTCAGCCGCGTCGCCCGCAGGGCGAAGAGCGCGAGCGCTCCGCCGATGAACAGGATGAGGATCAGCAGAATGAAGATGCCGCGGCGCGGATCGGTCGCGAAGGCATGGACGGAGGTCAGCACGCCGGAGCGCACCAGAAAGGTGCCGAGCAGCGACAGCGAGAAGGTCAGGATCGCCAGCAGCACGGTCCAGATCTTCAGGGCCTCGCGCTTCTCCATCACCAGCGCCGAATGCAGGAGCGCCGTGCCGGCGAGCCACGGCATGAAGGAGGCGTTTTCCACCGGATCCCAGAACCACCAGCCGCCCCAGCCGAGCTCGTAATAGGCCCAGTAGGAGCCCATGGCGATGCCGGCGGTGAGGAAGGACCAGGCGACGAGCGTCCAGGGCCGCACCCAGCGCGCCCAGGCCGCATCGAGCCGCCCTTCGATCAACGCCGCCACGGCGAAGGAGAAACTGACGGAAAAGCCGACATAGCCGAGATAGAGCAGCGGCGGATGGATCGCGAGGCCGATATCCTGCAGCACCGGGTTCAGATCCTCCCCCTCGCCCGGCGCAGGGATCAGGCGCGTGAAGGGGTTGGAGGTCAGAAGGATGAACAGCGCGAAGGCGCTGGCGATCAAGGCCTGCACCGCGAGCACATTCGCCTTCAAGGAGGCCGGCAGGTTGCGCCCGAACAGGGCCACGAGCGCCGAAAAGAAGACGAGGATCAGCAGCCAGAGCAGCATCGAGCCTTCGTGATTGCCCCAGACGCCGGAGAATTTATAGACGAGCGGCATCATCGAATGCGAATTCGCCCAGACAGTCTGCACCGAGAAATCAGAGGTGACATGCGCATAGGTGAGAGAGCCGAAGGCGATGGCGACCAGGACGAAGCTGGCAGACGCGGCCGCGGTGCCGCTTTCCATCAGAGCCGCATCGCGCCGCCAGGCACCGAAGGCCGGCAGCAGCGCCTGGATCAGGCTGGTCGCCAGCGCCAGCACCAGCGCATAATGGCCAAGCTCGACGATCATCGAATGGTCTCCTTGCCGCCGAGCGAGACGCCCTGCGCCTTCAGCCGATCGGCCACATCCTTCGGCATATAGGTCTCGTCATGCTTGGCGAGCACCGTGTCGGCAAGGAAGGTGCCTTGGTCGCTCATCACGCCCTCGGCCACCACACCCTGCCCCTCGCGGAAGAGGTCGGGCAGGATACCGGTATAGCGAACCGGCACCGTGACCCGCGTATCCGTCACGTCGAAGCGCACCGTCATGCCGCTGCCACGCTCGACCGAGCCGTTGGCCACCAGGCCACCCAGCCGGATGCGCGTTCCGGGCGCCACATGCGCCGCCTGCAGGTCGCCCGGCACATAGAAATAGGCGACCGCCTGGCCGAAGGCGAAGAGCACCAGAAGCACCGCCGCCGCCACGAAGCCGACACCCGCTGCAATCAGGCTCAGGCGCTTCTGCTTGCGGGTCATTGCGCGCGTCCTTCGGGGTTCAGGCCCAGTTCGCCGGCCAGCGCCAGCAATTGCTGCCCTTCGGCCTTGTCTCGGGGAAAGGCGGCCAGCCCGTCGGCGAGTGCGGCCTCCGCCTTGCCGCGCTCGCCGAGCACGGCATAGGAGCGGATGATCCGCAGCCAGCCTTCGAGATTTGCCGGATCGTCTTTGAGTTTCGCCGCCAGGCTTTCGACCATGCCGGCGATCATCTGCCGCTGCTCCGCCGGTGCCATGGCCGCGGCAGAGGCGACATCCGCCGCGCTCGGATTGCCGGGCGCAGCGGAATTGGCTGCAGGCCCGGCCGGCGGGGTCGCCAGTCGCGCCATGTTCTGCTCCACCTGCGCGCGCCAGGGCGCATCGGCCGGCGCTTCGGAGAGCAGCCGCCCATAGGCGGCCCTCGCCTCGTCGGTCTTGCCATCCTGCTCCAGCGCCAGCGCCAGGTAATAGCGGGCACGCGGCTCGCCGGGGTTCATCGTCAGCATCTGCCGCAGCGCGGCCTGCGCGCCCTCCGTCACTCGTCCGCCCGCCTTGGCGATCCGGCTTTCGGCGAGCCCGCCGAGCCGCTGGGGTGTGGGGCCAAGCAGGCGGATCGCCTGGGAAAAGGCGTTCTCCGCATCGTCCAGCCGGCCGCTGCCGTAATAGATGGGCGCCAGCACATCGAAACCCCGGCCATCCTCCGGGTTGTCGGCCAGCCGTTGCTCGGCACGCGCGATGAGAAGGGTGATATCGTCAGCCGGGTTCGCCAGCCGCGCGGCAAGCGGCGCATCGGGCAGCCCGGGGCTGCCGGTCGTCAGATAGAGACAGAGCCCCACCGCAGGAAGAAGCAGGATGATCAGCGCCTGCGCCAGACGATTGGCAGAGGGCCCTGCCTCCTTTGCCTGCGTTCCGGCCTGCGCATCCGCGGAGAGAAGGCGCCGGGCCACCTCCGCCCGGGCGAGCTCCGCCTCGTCCCTCGAGATCAGGCCCTGCGTCAGATCGCGGCCGATCTCGTCGAGCTGGTCGCGATAGACCGCCGCATCATGCCGCCCCTCCACCACAGGCGCCGCGCGGGCGCCGAGCAGCGGCTTGAGCAGGACGATGGCGACGACGGCCGTCATCAGGGCAACGAGGATCCAGAACTGCATGCTGGCTGATTACACCGCGGGTTTGCCGCTTCCAATCGCTATTTCGGCCCTGACGGAGAAGTGAGGCCTTTCGCCGCGTAAGCGATGACCGGCACACCGCTCTGCCTTACAGCGTCCGGAGTGGACGGGTCAGGTGAGCGGAGTCCAGCTGCCGTCGCTGTTGCGGCAGGCCACGCCTCGCGCCACGGTGTCGCCGCTGCCGTCGGTCACGGTATGGCTGTATTGCCGGCAATTCTGCGAGCCGACCTGATAGGGCGCCGTCGCCACCACCGATCCGCGCACCTTGGCGCCCTGCCAGACAACGGGCTGACCGCCCGGCGCGGCTTCAAGGGCGCGGTACTCGGCTTCCAGCGCGCGCTGGCGGTCGGCCGTGCTCAGGGTCTGCCCGGCCCCCTTGGCAATGATCCCGCCCTGCAGCGCCGTGATATAGGCCGCGGAATTGGCGACCCGGCCGGTCGAGGCCAGCGCCGCCGTCGGGCCCGTTCCGCTGCGCGTCCCGCATCCGGCCAACGCCACCAGTGCGAAGCCAAGGCTTGCGAGCATGAGCGGGCGAAGGCGGGCAGAAGGCGGGCAATCGATCATTCCGGTATCCGTCAGGGCGCTGGTCCAAAGGGTGGCTGCCCCTCTTCTGGCACTCCCGGCCGGGCGAGGCAACAGCCGATCGAAGACTGGAAGCCGCAAGCGCCGCTTTCCCGCCTGCCCGAATCGGAGCCGATCGGAACAGGCAACCGCGCTCAGGAGGCCGCCGGCAGAACCAGCCGCGCCTTCAGGCCGCCGAGCCCGCCGCGGGTCAGGCCCAGCGTGCCGTGATATTCCCCGGCGATCTCGCGCACGATCGACAGTCCGAGCCCGGTTCCGGGCTTGCTCTCGTCCAGGCGCCGCCCGCGCTTGATCGCAACCGCGATCTGGTCCGGCTCGAGGCCCGGACCGTCGTCCTCGACATCGATGATGATCCAGTGCCGCCGCCCGGGATCGCGCCCCGTCACCTCCTCGCTGGCGAGCTCGGCCGTCAGCCGCACCTCGCCCGTCGCATAGCGCGCGGCATTGTCGAGCAGGTTGCCGACGGTTTCCTCCACATCCTGCTGTTCCATGGCCAGCACCAGCCCGGGCGGCGTGATGGTCAGCACGAAGGCCTTGTCGGCATGCAGCCGTCGCATCACCCGCACCAGCCGCTCCAGCACCGCTTCCACCTCGGTGCGCGCGAGCACGGATTCGCGCTGCGCGGCGATCCGGGCGCGGTTGAGATAGGACTGGACCTGCATCTGCATCGCATCCGCCTGGTTGCGCACCAGCTCGCCATGCGGCGCCTCCAGCACGCGCGCCTCGTTGATCAGCACGGCCAGCGGGGTTTTCAGCGAATGGGCGAGATTGCCGACCTGCATGCGCGCCCGCTCGATGATGCGGCGGTTGCTCTCGATCAGCGCATTCACCTCGCTGGCCAAAGGCTGGATCTCGCGGGGAAATTCGCCGTCCAGCCGCTCGCTCTCCCCGGCGCGGATCTTCTCCAGCGAGCGCCGCGCCTGGTCGAGCGGCCGCAGGCCGAAGAGGATCGCCAGCGCATTCATCCCAAGCCCGCCAAAGCCGAAGATGGCCAGCGAGACGTAGAGATTGCGGTTGAAGTCGTTGAGGTCCGATTCGAGAACGTCGCGATTGCCCGCCACGCGGAAGCGCGCCGTATGGCCCTGGATATCCAGCACCACCTCGGTCTCTGCCACCTCCACCTCGTTGCCGAAGGAATCGCGCGTCGTGTAGAAGCGCTCGTAGCGAATGTCGAAGGGCACCTCGTCGACGCTCACGATCGGCAGCTTGCCGGAGCCAAGCGAGGTGGAAACCAGCGGCGGCGTGTTGAATTCGCCGATCGGCTCGACGATCCAGTACCAGCCGGTCTGCGGCTGCGAGAAGCGCAGGTCGCCCAGTTGCGGGCTGCCGGCGAGCACCTCCTTGTCGTTGACCGAGATCGAGTTGATGACGTTGTAGAGCTGCGCGCGCAACAGATCCTGGAAGCCGCGCTCCGACCCCTGGCGATAAAGCGTCGAAATCACCACGCCGATCACGACCAGTGCGGCCACCGCCCAGATCGTCGAGACGAGCAGCACGCGGGCCGTGAGCGACTGGAGCCGCAGCATGGTCCTATCGCCCTCCCCGGTCGCGTTGGCTCAAGGCTTGGCGTCCTTGTCGACCAGACCCGGCGCCTGCATGCGGTAGCCGAGCCCGCGCACCGTCTCGATCAGGTCGTTGCCGATCTTCTTGCGCAGCCGGCCGACGAACACCTCGATCGTGTTGGAATCCCGGTCGAAATCCTGGTCGTACATATGCTCGACCAGCTCGGTGCGCGACACCACCTGCCCCATGTGATGCATGAGATAGGAAAGCAGCCGGAACTCGTGCGAGGTCAGCTTCAGCGCCACGCCGTTGACGGTGGCCTTCGAGCCCTTGGTGTCCAGCCGCACCGGGCCGCAGACGATTTCCGAGGTCGCGTGGCCGGCGGCGCGGCGGATCAGCGCGCGGATGCGCGCCAGCACCTCTTCCACATGGAAGGGCTTGGTCACGTAATCGTCGGCGCCCGCATCGATGCCGGCCACCTTGTCGCTCCAGCGGTCGCGGGCCGTCAGGATCAGCACCGGCATGCGCCGCTCGGCGGCCCGCCATTTTTCCAGCACCGTGATGCCGTCCATCTCGGGAAGGCCGATGTCGAGGATGATCGCGTCATAGGGCTCGGATTCGCCGAGATAGTGCCCTTCCTCGCCGTCGAAGGCCTGGTCGACGACATAGCCGGCCTCTTTCAGCGTGTCCGCCAGCTGCCGGTTCAGGTTGACGTCGTCTTCGACCACCAGAATGCGCATGGATGCCGTTTCACCTTCCGCTGGCCGGCCCTTGCGGGGCAGCACGTGTTCCTAAAGCCTGTAGAGACGAAGCGTCATCGCTCCGTCGTCCGACAATGCGACGAAACGAGGCGCAAGAGCAATCCCGCTCGCCCGGCGTTTGCCGGGGGTTGCCGACCCCTCTTCGCCCGGCCCATGTGAACCGCCTACATCGGCACCCGCACCGTCATCTTCTTCGGCCGCCCGCCATTGCCCGGAATGAGCACGGTGATGACGCATTCGCCGTCGCCCGTCGGCTGCACGGACAGCAGCTCGCCGCCTGTTTCGCTCACCACCTGCTGCGCCGCCATGCCGCAATCGTCGCTGACGCGGAGCACACGGTCCGTGCCGTCCACGCTCGACGGCGCGGCGCCCATCAGGCCGGCGGCAAGCGTTGTGACAAGGAGAGGTGAGGACATGACGACACTCTTGGCTTCCGGCCGGCATCCGCCGCGTGTGGCCGAACTTGTAGATGAACCCGTCTGAATGGCAAATGAACGTCTGCTTAAAAGGACCATGCGCCCCAGTGTGGGTGATTTGCACGCCGCACGCAACGCGGAGCCGCGCCGCGATTGCCTCACCCTTATGTGTCCAGACGTGCTGCAAGAGTGGAGGAATCGCGTCACACCGGCAGCGTGGCCGAAGCCGGCAGGCCAAGCGCCACGATCCGCCCGCGCTGGCGGACGCGAAGGCCGAGCGTCGTCTGGCGCGCTCCGAAATCGGCCATCTCCTGCGCCGCAGGATAGAGAAATCGCGGCACGGACAGGTCGATCCGGCGAAGCACGGCGCCGGTGCCGGAGAGGATCTCGAGCCGATAGCCCTCCTCCGCCTCGTCCAGCGGCACCTCCCCATCCGCCCAATCGTCGCCGTCCTGGCGCGTGCAGCGGATCCAGCGGAGCGCGATCGACTGGTCGGACAGCCGCTCCGCCTGGAGGTGCACCGGGGCAAACGGCGTCTGCGCCCGCCGGCCGCCGGCAAAGCGCTGCACCGCCGGCGGCGCTGCCGCCGTGCCCCTCGCCTCGGCAATCCAGTTGAGCGGCCGCCCGGCCTCCGCCGCAGTCAGCCCCAGGCTCTTGACCGCCTGGTTCAGCAGCACGACTGCGGCCCCGCCCGCCGCCCCGGCTGCCATCGCATCCGTGGTGCCCGCGAGACCGCGCAGCAGGGTCGACAGCCGCCAGCGGCCCGCGGCGATCTCCTCCGCCTCCGCAAAGCCGATGATCTCATAGGCTCCGTTCTGTGCCAGAATTGCCATCCGGTTCGCGCCGTTCAATACGGCAAGACGCGGCGCTGCGGCGAGCGCGCCGGCGTAAAGGTCGACCGTCAGGGTCTGGGACCGATCGAAGCGGCCGGTCACACCGGGGCCCAGCGCTGCGGCAAGCGCGCCCATCGTCGCCGGCCGGTCGAGGCCGAGGCGCGACTGATAGCCCTCCGTGAGGGAGGAGGCCGACAGCACCATGGCCCGCCACGGCCGGGCAAAGGCCGCCGCCCGCGCAAAGTCGGTCGCCGCGCCCTCCTTGTAGGCCGGCAGGTCCATCAGCCTCAGAACCGGGTCGAAGCCGGCGGAGGGCTTGCGGCTCTCGTCGCCCGGCAGCCGCCGCGGCTTCAGGCGTCCCGAACCGCCGCGCACCAACGCCCGCGCCTCCACCCGCCGCGTGGCCCCCTCCTCGATCCGCTCGATCAGGTATCGCCCGGCCGGTCCCTGCAGCGGCCCGCCTTCCAGCGTCACCACATCGCCCGGCATCAGCGCGATCTGGCCCGGCGGCAGGGCAAAACGCAGGCGCTCGCGGCCGGCCTGGTGGTCGCGCAGCACCGCCGCCACCGCGTCCAGCGCGGCCGTCTCGTGCAGGGCGCCGGCGATCGAAAGCCGCAGCATCCGATCGTTTGCGGGGCTCGCCCGGTGCGACCGCGCGGTCGCGCGTTCGTAGTTCGCCTCGGGGTCCAGATGGTCGAGCACCGCCTCGCTGGCAAAGTCGCTCTCATGGCCGCGCTCGCACTCGAAATGCGCCGCGCCATCCTCGTCCGCCAGAACCTGGAGCGCGACCGGCGGGGCGGCGTTCTGCAGTCGCGAGGAGAAGACCAGCCGCTCGCCCTGTTCCGTCTGGTCGATGGCAAGCGCCTGCAGAAGTGGCTCGAGAACGTCGCGCGCCGCCGCCACCTCGCTCTGCACGAAACCGCCAAGATCGCCGCAGACCAGAGCCGTATCGACATCCGCGACACCATGGTCCTCCAGCACGGCGGCGATCGTATCGGCCACGCTCGCCGTTCCCAGCCGCCCGTTCAGCCAGTGGCCGGTCGTCCAGTTGGCGCTGTCGGCAAACAGGGTGCCGTCGCCCGGAAAGGCCGGCACCGGCCGGGCGTCCCAGGTCCAGACGAAAAGGTGATCCGCCTCGACCCCGCTCGCCCCCGCATCCGCCCGCCAGACGTCGTGCTGCGCCTCCAGCACGCGGCGCTGCAGCGCATCGGCCCGCCCGCCGCGTGAGAAATAGGGCGCGAAACTCTCCGACGATTTCGGGTCGAGAAACACATTCGGCTGGTTGCCGCCCTTGTCGATCGCCGGACAGCCGATCTCCGTCAGCCAGATCGGCTTGGCGCGCGGCTGGAAGGCGGTCGGCTGAGCTTTCTCCACCCCGCCCACCCTTTCATAGTGCCGGTTCGTCCACCAGCCGGCCAGATCCTTGTAGCGGAACACCCAGGGCTTGCCCGCCTGCCCGTCGGTGATCGGCGTACGCGTGCGGGCCGCGCGTGCCGCCTCGCTCGCATAGAACCAGTCATAGCCCTCGCCCGCCATCATCATGGCGCGGAAGCCAGCCTTGTCCTCCGGCGTGCGCATTCCGTCCGGGTTGCCGGAATTCAGATCCTCGTCCCGCCAGTCGGACACCGGCATGTAGCTGTCGATACCGATCGCATCGATGGCGCTTGCCGCCCAGAGCGGATCGAGATGGAAGAGCACATCGCCCGTACCGTCCTGCGGCTGATAGCCGAAATATTCGGTCCAGTCGGCGCCATAGGTCAGTTTCGTGCCGGGGCCGAGCAGCGCCCGCACATCATTCGCCAGATCGATCAGCGCCGAGACGAAGGGGAAGCGTCCCTGCTCGTCGCGCAAGGTCGTCAGGCCCCGCAGTTCCGAACCCAGGATGAACCCCTCCACCCCGCCGGCGAGCCTGGCAAGCTGGGCATGATGCAGCACGAAGCGCCGGTAGCCCTCGTCGCCGGCATGCGAGATGATGCGCCCTCCGTCGACCTCGAAATCGGAGGCCTTGGCCTGCCCGCAGAAGGCGGCAATCTCCGTGCGTGCCGCTGCCGTCTTGTCGGAGGTGCCCGGACGCCCCGGCGCCTTGACGCCGGTGATCCGCCCGCGCCAGGGAAAGGCCGCCTGCCGCTGGCCGCCATAGGGATCGGGCAGGCTGTTGTCGGGCGGCACGTCCATCATCAGGAACGGGTAGAGAAACACCTGCAGCCCGCGCGCCTTGAGATCGGCGATCGCCGCCAGCACGCTGTCGTCGGACGGCGTGCCGCCATAAGCGGGGTTGCCGTCGATCCGGCTGACGAGGTGCGCCGTGCCGCGGTCCATGCCGCTCACCGACCAGGCCTTGCTTTCGCCCGGTCGGCTGCGCGTTTCCACCCCCGGCCGCAGCCGGCAGGAGCCGGCGCGCAGGTCGGTCCCGAACCAGGAGACGACCAGCGCCACCCGCTCCAGGTTCGGGCACAGCGCCTGCAGTTCGTCGAGTGCCGCCTGCCAGTCGGTCTCGGCGTGGAAGATGTTGCGGTTGATCAACCGCTTCTCTCCCGCCCCGGTCTTCTCGCTCACGACCTGCGGATCATAGCCATGTTCGCTGGCGCCGGGGATCAGCGTCACCGCCCTGATCAGCCTCTCCAGCCGCCCCACCGGGCGGATCGCCTCGAACTGGATCACCGGAATACGGTTGCCATAGGGGCCGAGCGGCAGGCGCTCGAACACGGCATAGGCAAGGCCGCGATAGGCCGGCGCCCTGCCGGCCCCCTGCTTGGCTTCGATCAGCGGATCGGGCGCCTGGCCTTCGCCGCCGATGTGGAGCCGCATCTCCACCGTGGTCAGATCGAGCTCCCGCCCATCCGCCCAGACCCGCCGTACCCCGGCGATCGGCCCTTCGCAGATACCGATGGCCAGATTGGCGGCATAGCGGAAGGTTTCGACACGCGGCCCGCTCGCCTTGCCGCCCTGGCGCTCGTCCTGCACGCTCTCCTCGAAGCGGGTGGCCCAGATCAGCGTGCCGCCGATCCGCATCGTGCCATACAGTCTCGTGATCGCCGTGCCCTCCTCGGCACCGGGAATCCGCGCGCCGATCAGCGGGCTGCCGGCCGTGCCCGGCCGATCGGTCAGGAGGGCGCGGTCGATCGCCGCCCCCGCCAGCGCCCCGGCCGCCCGGCCGAGGATCGTACCGACAGGGCCGAACACGCTGCCGAGCGCGGCACCGGCCGCCTGCAGAACGATGGTCGCCATCGCGAAACCCCCTTCTCGTCAGAGCATGGGAAAGGAAAAGGCGCGCACGATCCGCCGCCGCCAGGAGGGCACCAGCGCTGACTCCACCACGGCTGCCTGTTCATAGGCATGGATGAAGCGGCCTGCGCTTGAGAGAATGCCCGCATGCTTGGCCGGCATGTCAGTTCGCCAGGCAAAGAGCAGCAGGTCGCCCGGCTGCATCGCCTCTGCCGGATGGCCGGGCCCGAGCGCCCGCTCGGCCGCCGCGCGCAGCCGGTCCTCGCCGCTGCGCTCCGCCCAGTCCGGGCTGTAGGGCGGCGGCACCTCCGGTTCAGTGCCGTAAAGCTCGCGCCAGAGCCCGCGGATAAGCCCCAGGCAGTCGCAGCCAACCCCTTTGAGGCTCGCCTGATGGCGATAGGGCGTGCCGAGCCAGCCCCGCACCGCCGCCACCACCCGCTCGGCCGTCTCGCGCCGGCCCCTCATCTCAGTCGAACAGCGGTCGCCCGTCATGCACCGTATCCTCGTCCGCATAGCCATAGGAAAAGTCGCTCCCCGGCAGGTGCGGGAAGCCGCGGAAATTCACCGCATTGCCGTAGCGCTCCCGGCAGGTGCGGAAGCTCTTGTCGCAGCCGAAGGTCGCCAGCAGCCGGTCGCCCACCTCCGGCATCACAGGCGGCGGCAGCCACAGAGTGAGCAGCCGCATGGTTCCCTCCCGCTGGTCGTCGTCGAGATCGGCCACGCAACCGGCCGCGCGCCCGCTCGTCACCCGCAGCGTGCCCGCGCGGTAAGCGCCCTCCGGCGCATCGAGCCCGCTCATCCTCAAGGCCGTCGGCCCGGCAATTGCCACGATCGTTCCCGTCTCCTGGCGGCCGGCCAGCGAGAGCCCGCACCGCGGATCGCCGAACAGCGCATCGCAGCGCCGCCCATAGACGCGGCCATGCGGCTCGCCGAGCCGGTGGCTGAGCCCGCGCAGCTCGGCCTGGAACCGGGCGCCCGCGCGGCGCACCTCGCCAATCTCCTGCACGCGCAGCAACACCGCCTGTTCGGGTGCTGCCCAGTTGACGAGAAACACCTCGACGCGCGCCCCGTCATAGCGCCCGGCGATCACGTCGGCTTCCTGGATCGCCTCGCTTGAAAAGGCGCCTGCCACCTCGCCGGCATCGACCGCCAGCCCCAGCGCCGCCTCCGCCTCGCTGGCGCGAAAGCCGCTTGCCGCGCGGCAGAGCGTGCCGTCGACGGGCAGATCGCGGTCGTGCTCGGTAAAGCCGATCACCGTTCCATCGCGCCGCGTCACCCGCCAGCAGTGGCAGACGGTCGTCGCATCGCCGGCCAGATGCGCGGCAAGCGCTGCAGGCACTCGTCTCATGGCTTGATCTCCACAAGCGGGATGGAGGGAATGCGCCCGGCGCGAAAGGCCGCGAGACCCACCTCGATCCGCTCCGTATCGAAGCGCACCGGCACGTCGAACTCGAAGCCCGCCGTCACCGCCGCGCCCGCCCCCGGCTTGAAGGCCGGCAGGAACTCGACCGCGCCCGCCACCGTATCCACGGTGTAACGCGCCGGCGGAACGAGGACGCCGTCCAGCGCCACGATCACCGTGCCCGCCGCCGGCTTGGCGATCTCCCGCTGGCTGGCGCCGCCGGCATCGGCATAGGTCTTGATCAGGGCAAAGCGCGTCTGGCTCCCCGTCGCGATCCCGAGCAGCTGGTCGCTCGGCTGCGGCGCCCGGCCCGGCGGGCCGGACCGGAAGTCGAGCGGATCGCGGAACCGAAACCCGTAGAGCGCGCCCGAACGCGCTTCGAAGAAGGCGAGCACGGCATAGAGATCGTCGAGCGATTTCAGTCCCGATCCCGCATCATAGCGCCGCCGCGCGTCCCGCCAGCGGCGGTTGCGCGCCTCCCGCCCGTTGGAAAGGTTGACGATCTCGGTGCGCCGCTCCGGCCCGCCGCTCGTTCCGAGCGAAAGCCGCAGCGGAAAGCGCACCTCGTGAAATCCTGCCGCCATGGCCCCCCCCCCCCTTTTCCGCGTCGATCCGCATTCTGCGCGCCGGTCGAAGCGCCAGCATCCACCGGCTCCCGCGATGCCCGTCAAACCCCGCGCCGCCCGCGCCCGACAGTGCGGGTCAGCATGGCGGCGATCTGCCCTTCGGATTTGCGGAAGCTCTCCGCATCCGGCGTCGTCACATGAAACTGGATGGTCGGCCCGGCCGTGGCCTGGGCCCCGGTTCGCCCCGCCGCCCCCGCGTCGCTTCCGCGGGTCGCCTCGCCGTCAGGTCCGCTCTCGGATGTCTGGGCGGCCAGCGCCCGCGCCAGCCCCCTCGGTGCCGCCAGTCCGCCGGCCACGAAGGGCGTCGCTCCGCCGCCGTCGGCCGCTGCGCCGCCGAGCCCTTCGCCCACCGATGTAAGTGCGCTCGAAATCGCCTGGCCGATCAGCCCTTCAAGCGGCTTCAGCCCGGCGGAAAGGGCGATCTCGCTGATGCGCAGGCCGGCGCTTCTCAGCACGCCCTCGAGCCCGCGCCCCTCGCGCGCCGCGCCCTTCAGCGCCCCGGTCAGCGCCGCGCCGAAGGCGGCGGAGCGGCGCTCGAGATCGGCGAGCACGTCACCCAAGGCCTGCGCCGCGTCCCTCTGGTCGGAAAACGGATCCTCACCCTTCATCGCCATCCTCCTCCTCATCCGGAAAGGCTGCCATCAAGGCGGCAAGCTCGCCGCGGCGCAGCGGCCGGGGGCCGCCCGGCGGGGCGAGCGCCGCCGAGAGTTCGCGCGGCGTCATCGCCCAGAAATCACGCGGGGCAAGCCGCAGCCGCGCCAGGCCGGCATGGATCGCCGCCTCCCAGGGGAAGGGCTCCAGTCCGTCCGTCGCGGCTGCGGCTCTCAAGGGTCCGCGGCGTCCCCCGCACCGTGCGCGGCCCCTGTCTCGTCCGGCTCGCCGAAGGTCGCGGCCAGCAGTGCCCCGGTCAGCCGCGCCAGCGCCGCAAGCCCGCCATCGGCCTGCATCCGCGCCACCTCGGCTTCGCTCGCCTCCGCGCCGCCGCCGCGCAGGCCCGCCGCCAGAATGCGGATCATGTCCGCAGCCTTCAGCCGCCCGGCGGCAAAGCGTGCGGCGAGATCGGTCAGGCTGTCCGCGCTGAAGGCGGTTTCGAGCTCGGCAAGGCTGCCGAGCGTCAGGCAGAGGATTCGCCGCTCGCCGTCGAGCACGGCCTCGATCTCCCCGCGCCGGCGATTGGCGCGTCGTGGTTCGGTTCGTGCCTTCATCGCTCACACCGCCGTAAAGGTCAGCGCACCCGCCGAGTCCAGCGTGATCTCGAACTGCAGCTCGCCGTCATACTGGCCGGTATAGATCAGCGCGGTCACCTGGAAGCGGCCGGCGATCACCCCGAAATCCGGGATCGCCAGCTGCCAGTTCGGCGTCGTGGCATCGAAGAAGGCGGCGCGGACCAGAAAGTCGGAGGCCGCATCCTTGAAGAGCCCGGTTCCCGAAACCGCCGCCCGCTGCACCCCCGCCCCGGCCAGGAGCTCGCGCCAGCGCCCGCTCGAATCCGCATCGGTCACATCCACCGTCTCGGCGTTGAAGGACAGCCGCTTGGAGCGCAGCCCCGCCACCGTCGTGAACCCCGTGCCATTGTCGATCTTCACCAGAAGATCCCTGCCCTTCTGCGCCGCCATCGGCCCTCTCCTGTTTTCGCCATCGCCGTCATCGGCCGTTCGGTCATCAGCGCGGCTCGGTCACCGCGCGAAACATCAGCTCCGCCCGGTGCCCGCGCGTCTCGCCGTCGCGCCGGGTGCGCGTCGTCTGGTGCCGCAGGTTGACGAGGATGTGGCTCGGCAGCGTAAGGGCCTGGTCGTGCAGCAGGGCGCGCAGCCGCGCCGCCACGGCCTGCACGGCCTTGTGCCCGCCCTCCTCGCCCCGCACCTCGATCGCCAGCCGATGCTCCTCGCCGGGCTCGCTCGCGGTGGAATAATCGCCGCTCTCGATCGCGCCGAAGCGCAGGGCCGGCCGCGCCCCCGGCGTCGTCAGCCGGTCGGTGATCGTCCCTCCGGCAACCAGTCCGGCAAGCGCCGCATCGCCCGACAATCGGGCGAAGATCGCCGCCTGGAGCTCGTTGGCCGCGCTCATGGCAGGAGCTCCCGGCAGCGGCAGCTGATGATCCGCCGGCTCTCGTCGGGATCGATCGCCGCCAGGATCTCGAAGAGGCGCGGACCCTTCCGCAGCCGCATGCCCGCCTTCAGGTCGCCGCGCCAGCGCAGGTCGATCCGGTGGCTCGCCTCGCTCAGCCGTTCGTCCTGCCGCTCGCCGATGAACACCGCCAGCGGCTCGATCCGCGCCCAGAGCGTCGCGAGAACCACCGTGCTGCGTATGACCCCGCCCTGCCCGTCCGGCGTCTCCAGGAAGGTTTCGAGGTCGAGCCGCGCCGTCATCAGCCCCGGATCGATCACGCCGCTGCCAAGCGCGCTCATGCGATCCGCCTCAGCCGGTAGGGCGCGAGCAGGCGGTCATAGCCGTTCGGCACCGCAGCCGGCTGCTCCTCCAGGCCCACCGCGCCGCGGAAAGAATAGAGCTGGGTCAGATGCAGCAGCATGGCGCGCCGCAGCCCCTCCGGCATGTCGGCCAGGGTTTCGCCGAAGCCCGCGGTAAAATCCACCTCGATGCCGTTGATCGCCTTCTGCGTTTCCGGAACGGCGGGCAGGAAAAGCCGCGCCGGCCGTGCCGCCCCGTCCAGGCAGAAGCCGGTCAGGTTCACCGCGCCCGGCGTCCCGTCGGCCCTGTAGACCGTGATCGCCTCGATCGAGCGCACCGGCCCGCGGCCGATCTCCAGCACGCGGCCCGCCGGCCATTGATCAAGATAGAGGCGAAACGGCCGGCTGATCAGCGCCAGCCCCGTCTCGCGCTCCAGATGGTGGCGCACGGCGCGAATGAGGCCGGCGATCAGCCCGTCCTCGGCCGTCTGATCGACACGCAGATGCGCCCGCGCTTCGCCGAGCGAAAGCGGCTCGACCGGCGGCGGCGCCAGTTCGACGATGGTCATGTGTCACCCATTTGAGGAGAAGCGAAGGATCGGGATTGGCGGACGCGGTGGGAGGAGGGTCCGCGTCCGCCAAGCGGGGGAAGCGCTCTTGCGAGCCTGCCCATCCCCCCGCGGGACGATCCTTGGGCTGGATCTAAACAACAAGCGCAGCCGCGCGGACAATCAAGAGGCGGCGAACTTCATCAGCTTGATCGCCTCGAAATTCTGCACGCCGCCCCCCACCCGCTTGGTGGTGTAGAACAGCACATAGGGCTTGGCGGAATAGGGATCGCGCAGCACCCGCGTGCCGGTGCGGTCGACAATCAGATAGCCCGACTGGAAGTCGCCGAAGGCGATCGACAGGCTGTTGGCCGAGAGATCCGGCATCTCCTCCGATTCCGCGATCGGAAACCCCATCAGCGAGGCCGGCTGGCCCACGGCGGCCGGCGGCTTCCAGAGATAATTGCCATCGGCATCCTTGAACTTGCGCACCTCTGCCTGGGTTCGCCGGCTCATCACGAAGCTCGCCTTCTGGCGATAGCCGGCCTTCAGCGCATAGATCAGGTCGATCAGCGTGTCGGAGGGATTGGCCGCGCGGAACGCGCCGGCCGCGCCGCTCAGGATGGTACCGATATTGCCCCAGCTCCAGCCGCTGTCGGCGACCGTCGGATAGGTCAGGAAGCCGCGCGGCTTGTTCACCCCGTCACCAGTGACGAAGGCAAGTCCTTCCTGCTCGCCGAAGGCGATATCGACCTCGGAGGCGATCCAGCTTTCCACATCCACCGCCGCATCGTCGAGCAGGGCGGCAGTGGCCGCCGGCATGGCATAGAGCTCCATGGTCGGGAAGGAGAGCTCGGCCAGCTGCGGCGTGTTGGTCTGCGGCCGCGCCGCCGTTTCCGCCACCCAGCCCGAAGTAAAGCCCGCCAGCGAGAACGGCTTCTTGAAAAGCGAGGCCGAGACCTGTCGCACCGTCGCAAGGCCGCGGATCGGCGAGATCACCGCCACGCGGCGGCCGATTTCGCCATCCACCTGCGCCGGCACCAGAAAGCCGCCATCCGCGCCGACGCTGATCGACATGGCCTTTTCTTCCAGCGCGCGCAGGCTGGCCTCCTCGCCCCGCCGGATATAGGCCTCGAAGGCCGCCTTGTGTTCGGCGGCATCCGGGCTGATCCCCTCGCCGCGGCTGAGCGCCGGCCGCGCCTTGCGCAGCAGCATCTGGTCCATCGCCTGTTTCTGCTCGTCCATGGCCCGGGCAATCCGGTCCACCTTCTCGCGCGTCACCACATCCGCGCCGAACTTTCGCTCCAGCTCGTCCAGCCGCCGGTCGTTGCTCTCCTTGAACGCCTCGAAGGTGTGGAGGAAATCGTCGAGCGCCGCGGTCATCGTGTCGGCGGAGGCCTTGACCTCGGGCGCGCGCCGCGAAAGCCCCGTGGTCCCCGCCATCCCTGCCTGATCCGCTGTGTCTGCCATCGTCATCATCGGGTTCCTTTCAGGTTGAACGCCATCATCCGCGAAGCCCGCCGCAGCGTGCGGACGAGCTCGGTCTCCCGGTCGCGATAGAACCGGGCCTGCTTCACGTCGGAGACCCGCGCCGAGGGCAGCATCGGGAAGGTCACGATCGAGATTTCCCAGAGATCGGCCTCCAGCACGCGCCGCACGCCGCTCTTGGCGTCCCGGCTCGCCCGCACCGTGCGGAAGCCGATCGAAAGCCCGTCGAGCGCGCCGCTCTTCATCAGCTGATGCACCTCGCGGGCCCGCGCGACCCCGGGCGAAAGCAGCCCCTCGACATAGAGGCCGCGCAGATCCTCGCGGATCTCCGTCCAGGCCCCGATCGGCTCGTTCGGGTCGTGCTGGTAGAGCATCCTCACGCCCGCCGGCCCGCGCCGGGTCAGGGAATGCGAAAAGGCGCCGCGTTCGATCCGGTCGCGGCCGAGATCGACCTCGCCAAATACGCTCGCATAGCCGGAAAACCGGCCTTCGCCGGTCACGCCCGCCAGCGTCAGGCCGGCATGCGCCCTCGTCCGCCGGACCGGTCCTCGATCAGTCGCCATCACCCTCTCCTTGTCAGTGCAGAACAGGCTCGCAGTACCGGACAGCCGACCTCCCCGGTCGCGCCTGCGCCGAGGCCGGCAAGCGCATCGCCCGCCGGACCGAACCTCGGTCAGTCGCCTTCACGTCCTCAGTGCCGGTTCGGTCTTGGACGTTCGGCCGCCGGACTCAGCCGGGACAGGTCGGAGGCGGTCGCCTGTCGACGACGACAGTCCTGCGGCGCCCGTCCGCCGGCTCGGCGACCGCGGCACGATCACTCTCGAGGCGCCTCAGCGTCTCTTCTGTCCATAGCGCGCCGCCATGCGCACGGCGGCGCCGAGCACCCACCAGGCCGCAAGGCTTGCGACCGCCGATCCGCCGAGCAGCAGCTCGCTGCGGGAGATCCGGCCCATCAGCCCCAGATGCTCGGCCGCCAGCAGCCCCGTCGGTCCGCCGAAGACCAGGCCGCAGAGAAGCCCGGTCACGAACCGCGAGGCCGCCTCCTGCCGCCCCTTGGGCAGCATGTAGACGAGCGACACCGCCGCCCCGGCCACAGCACCAAGTCCACGCATCGCCCAGAAACCCGGCTCGTGACCGAACTCCGCCATGATCCTCATCCTCTTCCACTCTCTGAAGGCAGCCCGATTTTCCGAGTCCCGTGAATCCCTTGCCGCCAAACCCTCACCCCGCCTGCAAACCCCTTCACCCACCACCTGACCGCCCAAAAACCCCATCATCCCCATGTCACCAGCCTCTCTCGCTCAGCCCCCACCCCACGGTCCGTCCCCCCTTGTGGGGAAGGTGGGCGGCAGCCCAGAGAGGGTCTTCCCGCCCCATCCGCAGCGTTCGCGATCCCGCGCCCGTCGACCCGCCTTAGTAGCCGACCGCCGCCCGCTTCTCCTCGTCCGTCAGGAAGGTGGCCGCGCCGATCCGTTGCCAGAGGTCGCTCACCTCGGCGGCGAGCCCGGTGACCCGGTCGAGGTCGGGGACGAGGCTGAGGGGGCTGGCGTAATGGCCGGCGAGGAAGCTGGAGAGCGCGGCGGCGGTGCGGGTGGCCATGGGCAGCACCGTCAGCCGGTAGAAGGCGCGGTTGGCCTCCTGATAATTGGCATAGGTGTTGTCGCCCGGAATGCCGAGCAGCATCGGCGGCACGCCGAGCGCCAGGGCAATGTCGCGCGCCGCCCCGTTCTTTGCCTCGATGAAATCCATCTCCTGCGGCGAAAGCCCCATGGCCTTCCAGTCGAGACCGCCCTCCAGCAGCAGCGGACGCCCGGCGCGCAAGGGACCGCCATAACCCTCGTCCAGCTCGCTGCGCAGCCGGTCATACTGGTCGCTCGTCAGGTTGCCGCCCTCCTTCGGCTGGTAGACCAGCGCGCCGGAGGGACGGGCGGCGTTGTCGAGCAGCGCCGTGTTCCACTGCGCGGCGGCATTGGAAAGGTCGAGCGCCGCCTGCGCCGCCGCAAGCGGCGAGAAGCCCAGCTGGTCGTCGAGCGGATGGAAGAGCCGGAGATGCAGGATCCGCCCCTCCTGAGCGCCATAGCGGGTCAGGCTGCTGCCGGCGCGGTACTCGTAGCCCTCGGGCCACCCGTCCCGCCCCTCGACGATCCGCACCCGGTCGGGCCGCAGCAGATGCAGCTCGCGCGGCATGCCACCGAGCGTGACAGCATCGATGAACGCATTGCCGGACAGGAGAAGATGGCCGAACAGCGCCTCGAGGAACTCCGCGCCCGAACGCCCGGCGCCGGGCCGGGCGAGCAGCGCCAGCGCCGGATGGTCCGGTCGCTCCGTTTCGCCCTCATAGGCGAGCAGCGGCACGGCCGCCGCCGCCTCGGCGATCATCCGCACCGTGCGGTAGGCGATCGGATTGCGCAGGAACCCGTCCTGCGCCAGCGCCGTGTAGCTGCGCCCACCGGAGGAGAACCGGACCTCCCGGCGCAGCGTCGGCAGCCCGACCGCCTTGACCTCGCTCGGCGCCCGCAGGCGCGACCACGGCATTCGCATTCGTCGCGTCATCCCATACCTCCAGAACCCGGCCGTCCGACGCTGCCGGATCGGCTTCGTCAGGCTCAGGTTGCATTTTCAGTTCATCTTTGCGCCGGCGCGGACGCTCCCCATCGCCAGCAGGCGAAAGGGCCTTACCTCCACGTGCCCGACCGACATCCGCCGCAGGAAACGGGCCGAACGGTAAGCTGGCCTCTTTCAAATCCAACGTCGCTGTCCCGTTTTGGCACAGCCTGCACGGGGCTCAATGCTGCAATGCAAAAACGCCGGATCCTAAATCGATTGAAATCAACTGAACCGTTTTAAAGCTTTAAGGCATGGATTTACTTTGTCTTTACGCTGTGCAACCGTCATTGCCATCAAACGCAACCGGTCTTGAGTTCAGGAGAGTGAGCATGTCGCATGTCGAGAAGTCGCCCGTCGTCACGCAGCGCGAAATCATTCCGCAGCATCTCCTGAACAGGATCGAGAACGAATGGAGCCAAATGCGCTCCGCCGCCTCCGCTCCCCGCCTGGAGCTGCGTCCGCAGACGATCCGCAAGGATTGAGGGCGGTCGGAACAATTTTTTCGCGCAAAGGCGGAACCTTCCTCAGTCAATGCCGTTTATGGCCCGCTCAACCCAGCGTTAAGCATGATGTGATCGGAGGCAGCGGTTCATGACGAGCAAGACAATCCCCCAGAGCCTGTTCGAGCGGTTCGAAAGCGAGTGGCGCCAGGTTCGCGATGGTGTTCGCGCCCCGGCCAAGCCGATCGCTTCCCAGGCAGCGAAATAATCGACGGCATCGCTGCGATGCCTGATCAACACAAACCGGTGCCGCACGGCGCCGGTTTTTTCGTTGCGATCGGCAGCGAAACCTGTCGGCGACCGCCGGATCGGTAGCGTCCACAGTGCCCAACTGGCCTTCCTCGTCAGATCGACCGCAACCGCGGCTCGCCATGGCGGTCGAAGAGCAGCGCCGTCAGAGCCCAGACCAGCGCGTCCAGCCGGTCGGGCGAGCGGCCGGAGGAAAGGCCGTCCGGCCCGAAGTCGCACATCTGGTCTTCGAGCGCGGGAAAGCAGCCCGCATGCAGCACACGCCCCTGTTCATAGAGCGCGGCCACGGGCTCGGCGCGCGACCACTTGCCCCGCGTCGCCCGCACCATGCTGATCGGCAGGCTCGCCTCGATGCCCTTCAGCACCTCCGCCACCATTTCGCCGCCCTGGTTCACCTCCGCCACCACCCGGTCGGCATCGAAGCGGTGGAAGGCGCGCACCACGGCGCCCGCCCAGCCGGCCGGGCTCTGGCCCTCCACCGAGCAATCCGCCAGCACGACGCCGCGCCCCGCCTCGTCCAGCCCCGCCACCACGATGCCGCAGCAGCTCTCGCTGCCCGAGGAGGCCGGCGGGTCCACCGCGACCACAATCCGGCCGATCGGGCCGCTGATGCGGCGGGTCAGGCCGGCGATCAGGCTGCGGCTCCAGAGCGCGTCCTCCCGGTCGGCGATCAGTTCGCCATCGAGCTCCTGCCGCCCGAGCCGCGTGCCGCCATAGCGGGCGTGCAGCGCCGCCAGAAAACCGGGCGCCAGATTGCGCTCATTGTCCTGCGTGCGCAGGCGCCGCACCTGCGTTCCGGGATCGGCCATCAGCGCAGCGATCAACGGCGTCGGTCGCGGCGTCGTCGTCACCAGCACCTGCGGTGCGGCGCCGAGCCTGAGGCCGAACTGCAGCATGTCGTAGGTCGCCTGGGCATGTTTCCATTTTCCAAGCTCGTCGCACCAGGCATAGTCGAATTGCGGCCCGCGCAGGCTCTCCGGGTCCTCGGAGGAAAAGATCTGCGCCACCGTCCCGTTCGGCCAGAGGAGCCGACGCCGGCTCGATTCGAACCGTGGCCGCCGTCCATTGGGCGCGATCCGGGCAATGCCTGACACGCCGTCGATCATCACCTCGCGCGCATCGCCCAGCGTTTCCGCCACCAGCGCGATCCGCAACCCCGGTCTGGCGCCGGGTCCGGCGGCAAGCGCCTGCACCCATTCCGCCCCGGCCCGCGTCTTGCCGGATCCGCGTCCGCCCATCATCAGAAAAACCCGCCAGTCGCCCGCCGGAATCCGCTGCTCCGGCCGTCCGCTAAGCCGCCAGTCGGTGGAAAGCCGCACCAGCATCGACGCCGGCACCGTCAGCCCCGCGAGGTGGACCATCCGCCCCGCCGCCGTCTCGCCCGCAAGCACCTCTTCGCCCGTACGCGCCTCATCGCCCGTACGCACTTCTTCGCTGTCGATCGCCTTTTTTCCGGCAAGCGCCTTTCTGCCCGCGAACACCGCCCCTCCACCGCGCTGCCGCTCTGCCGCGCCATCTGCGGTCCTCCTGCCGGGCGCAAGGCCGGTCGAGCCTTCAGGCTGCGGTCCGCTCTTCGCCCCGTCGTGTCGCTCCGCCGTGCCCATCGTCTCCAGGCTTCGGGTCACCCGGGCCGTCCGCGCCGCGATCGCGGCAAGCCCCGTGTCCGCCGCGCGCAACGCCCGCTCCGCCGCCCGTTCGATCGCCTTCGCCTTCCTCCGTGCCGTCCGGCTCGGGGTGGAGCAGGCCGCAGGCGGGGCAGCGTCGGGCAGCCGCGTCGATCCGCTCGGCAAGAACCCGCTCGAGCTCGGCCACGAGCGCTTCATACTGCTCTTCGTCCGGCTCGGCGGTGGCCTCTTGCTCATCGGCGAGCGTCCTTTGCAGGCTGTCGATCTTTTCGAGCGTGCGCACGATGAGCGAGATCGCATCGATCGCCGCCTTGGCCTCGGCCTGCTGCGCCTTGCGCCCCGCCTCGTCCTCCGGCGCGCGCTCCTCGGCCTGCCGGGCGCGGAAGACGGCGAGCGCGCCTTTGAGCTCGCTCATCGTTCCCTCCAGCATCGCCTCCAGGGCGAGCAGCGCCCCGGCACCGCGCCGCGCCTTGCGCTCCAGCCACCCTCCGGCCTCGGCACCTTCCGGGGGTCTGCCCTCAAGGCCCTCGCCCTCATCCTCCATGACGCCGCTCCCCACCCGGTCCAAGCCCGTCCCGGAAACGCAATCGGGCGGAACCGCATCCCTGCCGTTCCGCCCGACCCAAATCTCCGACGATGCCCAAACCCTATCAAACCACCGTCACGCCGTCAAGGACTATTTTCCTATTTTGTTCTCTCTTTTTTAGGGGCGCTGGTTTCGTTGCTCGCCGCGCCCACCTCCATCGGCCAGTCCACCAGATAATCCTCGAAGTCCTCCACATCGACACCATCCTCGCTCACCGTCCGACCGCGCGCCGAAATGCCGGCGGCGTGGACGGTTTCGGGGTCGCCGGAAACCAGCGGGTGCCACCAGTAGAGATCCTCGCCGTCGCGAACGAGGCGGTAGCCGCAGGTCGGTGGCAGCCAGGTGAGGCTGTGCACCTCTTCCGGCGTCAGCTGGATACAGTCCGGAACGGTCGCCTGGCGGTTGGGATAGTCGCGGCAGCGGCAGGTATCGCCGTCGAGAAGCGTGCAGCGGATCGAGGTCCAGGCGATCTCGCCGGTTTCCCAGTCTTCCAGCTTGTTGAGGCAGCACAGGCCGCAACCGTCGCACAGGCTTTCCCACTCGGCCGCGTCCATCGTCTCCAGAGTTTTGGTCTTCCAGAAGGGCAGCTCGCCCATGCTTGTCCCTGCCCCGCGGCTCGATCATGTGTCAGAGGATTTCGGCAACAGCTATCTCGGAATTGCCGGTTTTTTAAGGCTGATTATCCATATGGGCGTGGAAGCGGAAGCCGCGTCATGCAAATATGTCAGCCGCGGCCGAAATTGGCACGGCGGTCTGCCTCGCGCTTCGGCGTCCGGCAAGGACCAGACTTGAAACCAGGATGCGCAAGAGCCTTGGCAGATTTCAACGCCGATCACGACCCGAAGCCGGAGCCCGCCGGCGAAACGCCGCGCAAGCGCCACATCCTGCTGCGCATCGATGCCTTCATCGATTCGACAGTGTGGAACACCGGCTTCCGCCTTGCCGACTGGTGGGAGGATGTCACCATCTTCTTCCGCCGGTTCCGTGTGCGCGGTTGGAAGCGCTGGGTGTTCGAGATCCTCGGCGAAGGCATGACCTGGGGCACCGTCGGCTCCGTCGCCATGCTGGTCCTGGCGCTTCCCGCCTTCGAGGAGACCAAGGGCAATTGGCGCGCGCAGGGCGATTTCGCGGTCACGTTTCTCGATCGCTACGGCAATGAGATCGGCCATCGTGGGATTATCCACGAGGACTCCGTCCCCGTGGACGAATTGCCCGATACGCTGGTCAAGGCCGTGCTCGCCACGGAAGACCGCCGCTTCTTCGATCATTACGGCATCGACTTCCTGGGCCTCGCCCGCGCCGTCACCATCAATGCGCAGGCCGGCGGCGTCGTCCAGGGCGGCTCGACGCTGACGCAGCAGCTGGCCAAGAACCTGTTCCTGTCCAACGAGCGGACGATCGAGCGCAAGGTCAAGGAAGCCTTTCTCGCCGTCTGGCTGGAATGCAACCTGACGAAGAAGGAGATCCTCCGCCTCTATCTCGACCGCGCCTATATGGGCGGCGGCACCTTCGGGGCGGCGGCGGCGGCGCAGTTCTATTTCGGCAAGTCGATCACCGATATCAATCTTGCCGAGAGCGCCATGCTGGCCGGCCTGTTCAAGGCCCCGGCCCGCTATGCGCCGCATGTCAACCTTCCGGCTGCCCGCGCACGGGCCAACGAGGTGCTGACCAATCTCGTCCAGGGCGGCTTGATGACGGAGGGCCAAGTGGTTGCCGCCCGCCTCAATCCGGCAAGCGTCATCGACCGCGCCGAGGTGAGCGCACCGGATTTCTTCCTCGACTGGGCCTTCGACGAGGTGCAGCGCATCGCCAAGCCCTTCGCCCAGCACTCCCTCATCGTGCGCACCACGATCGACACCGGCCTGCAGCACGCGGCGGAAGAGGCGATCGAATCGAGCCTGCGCCAATATGGCGAGAGCTACCGCGTCAAGCAGGGCGCCCTGGTGATGATCGAGACCGGCGGCGCCGTGCGCGCCATGGTCGGCGGGCGGGACTATGGCGAAAGCCAGTTCAACCGCGCCACCAAGGCGCTCCGCCAGCCGGGCTCCTCCTTCAAGGCCTATACCTACGCTGCCGCCATGGAGAAGGGTCTGACCCCGAAGAGCGTGGTCGTCGATGCACCGATCACCTGGGGCCGTTGGTCGCCACAGAATTACGGTCGGAAGTTCTCGGGCCGCATCACCCTCCTCGATGCCATTGCCCGGTCGATCAACACAGTCCCTGTGCGCCTCGCCAAGGAACAGCTCGGCATTCCGCGCATCGTCGAGCTTGCCAAGGCCATGGGCGTCGAAACACCGATCCGTCCGGACAAGACCATCCCGCTCGGCACGTCCGAGCTCACCGTCATGGACCAGGCCACCGGCTATGCCGTCTTTCCGGCCGGCGGCCTGGAAGCGCGCCGCCACGGCATCAGCCAGATCCTGAATTACGACGGCGACATTCTCTACGACTTCAACCGCGACGCCCCGCCGGCCAAGCGGGTCTTGAGTGAGAAGGCGACCGCCGAGATGAACTACATGCTGACCCAGATCCCGATCATCGGCACAGCGCGCAAGGCGGCGCTGTCGAACGGCATCGTCGCGGGCGGCAAGACCGGCACGACCCAATCCTATCGCGACGCCTGGTTCGTCGGCTTTACGGGCGATTACACCACCGCCGTCTGGTACGGCAACGACGACTATACCTCGACCAATGAGATGACCGGCGGCTCCCTGCCCGCCATGACCTTCAAGCGCCTGATGGATTATGCCGAACAGGGCATCGAGCATCGCGCCATTCCGGGCATCGCTCCGCCCGAACCGGGCAAGACGAAGCCGGTGGAAACGGCGGCCAAGGAAAGCGACCAGAACGCCCTGCCGCCCATGGTCCGGCCGCGCATGCTCTCCGGCGAGGTCACCGGCCTGCTGAAAAGCCTGAGCGAGCGCTTTGCAACCGCCAAGCCGCTCGGACCGGAAAAGCCGGCAAGCGGCAAGGTGGCGCAGAACAACGAGCCGTCCGGCAATGCCGTCAGCAATTGATCCCCTGAAGCGCCGGCCTGCCGCTCTTGACGCGAGCGGGACAGTGACGCACTCCGCCACGCCCGCCGCCCGAACGTCCCGCCGATCCACGCCCTGCCAGCTTACCCTCTGCCAGCCTCGCCTCTGCCAGTCTCGTCTCTGAAAGTCGCCTTCCCGATGTTTCGCGTCCCGATCCTCGTTGCCCTGATCCTGGCCATCGCCTTTGGCGGGGCGATTGCCGGCACCATCACGGCGCTGCAGGCGACGATCGGTTTCGGCGCGGTGCGGCTCGGCCCCTGGACCGCCTTTCCCGATGCCCAGACGGCCGGGACCGATCCCTATGCCAAGGCCCATCGTGCCCGAGCCGGACGGCTGCTCTACGGTCGGGCGGAGGGCATGCGCTTCGTGGCGGCCGCCGATGACGAGGGACAGATCCTGCAGGGCGGCTGCACCTATCGCATCACCGGGCGCACGCCGCCGGCCCGGTTCTGGACCCTGTTTGCGACCGATCCCCGCGATACGCCGCTGACGGACGCTCCCGGCCGGCCGACCGCACTCAACGCCTGGACGGTGATGCGTGAGAGCGACAGCAGCTTCGCCATCACGGTTTCTCCAACGGCGCAGCCGGGCAACTGGCTCGCGGTCGCCCATCGCGGCCCGATCCGGCTCGTGCTCACCCTGCTCGATGCTCCGACCGCCAATTCCTCCGGCGCCATCGAGCTGGTCATGCCGACGATCACCCGCGGATCCTGCGCCAATGCGTAAGCGTTCCTTATCCCCGCTCCGCCTGCTGCGCACCGGCCTCTTCGTCGTCGGCGTCGGGCTGATCGGCGCCGTGCTCCTGCACATCGTCATCATCCTGGCGCTGCCGCGCTTTACCGGCGGCGATGCCTATAGCCGCGTGCTCGGTCTCTATGAAATGGACAGCTTCTTCCCGCTCTCCGCCGAACCGGGACCGACAGGGCTTGCCAATGACGACCCCTATCTGCGCGTCGCCGTCTGCGGCTTTTCCGTCGCCAACGGCCCCGTCCGCTTCACCGCGGATGGCACTGTCCCCTTCTGGTCGCTGGCGCTCTATGATGCGGATTCCAACGAGGTGTTCAGCATGAACAACGCCACCGCCGTCAATGGCGGCGTCGATGTCGTCGCGGCGACCGCGCTGCAGCTCGTCGATCTGCGCAAGCGTCCGGTGGAGGCGCTGGCCCAGTCGATCATGGTGGAGATGCCGGTGGAGGAAGGCTACGCCGTGTTGCGCGCGTTGGCGCCGAGCGACAGTTTCGAGGAGGCCGCACGCGGCTTCCTGCAGGGCGCCGGCTGCGAACCGATCATTCGCGATGCCACACCCGCGATGCCATAACCCTCTCAGGTCACGGCATGACGTTGACCGGCCCTTCCGTGTGCGGACGGGGTCGGGCAGGTCTGTTCCGTTCTAGTGCTTCTGGTTGGCGCCGGGCAGAGGCGAAGGGTTAGCCCGCTCGCTGTCGCGCTGGTCCATCCGCTCGTAGCGAATGCCGGTGAACATCAGGATCGCAGCCTCTCGGTCGGCCGGAAGGTCGCCGCTCTTCGGTCTGGATCGGGACAGGTGGTCCTTCAGCCTGATCACATTTGCCATTCTCGTCTCCATCGACACGGTCGAGACGGATGAACACGACGTCCATTTCATCCTGCCCTCGTCGGGCTCGCGCCTTGCATGGATCGATCGATCGGAAATCGGCGCTGTTCTCGGCTCTCCTTCTCCCGGAACCGCCCGGGCTTCGCTTTGCGCCACGGTCCCAGAAAACTCAGCGGGATCGTCGGCACGTCTTGCAGGACCATTGCGCCATAGGCTCCTTAACAGGGCCTTAATGGTCGAAATACCAATCTTAGCGATGGAAGACATCAGTAAAACCTGCCGCTGATCCCTGTCACTGCTTCGCCCGGCACATGTGCCGGGCGGATCTTCGTCTTCCAAGACTGCGTGAGGCTGGAAAGGCGGCCTGGCCGGACCTTTCCTCGCGCCTCAGCGACGGGCGAGCAGGCCCAGAACGAAGGAGACGCCGGCGATCGTCAGCAGGGTGGTCACCGGCTCGTCGCGCACGCGGTCGCGCAGACGCTCGGTCAGAACCTCGGCTTCCGACTGAACAACGGCCTTGGCGCCAGATCCGATATTGGTGACCGTCTCGGTCAGGCGGGCAATTTCCGAGCGCAGGTCGGCCACCTGCTGGTCGAGATCAGCCTTTGCGATCGAGGCTTCTACTTCCGACTCGGCACCGGCAACCGTTGCGAATTTCTTTTCGACCATAGCGTGGGGCTCCTAGACGCTGGTTTGGGTTTCGGACCGTTAACGCGCGCCTCCTGCTTTAGTTCCCTCTTGCGGGCACCGTGGCGGGCACGGTGGAAGAGAAAGTCGACGCATTCGCCGCGTCGCTCAGGAACGAAACCCTTGCCGTCCGCGTTCTGGGCGCGGAGATCGCGAGCCCTCAGCCCGTTGTCGCCGATCGGCCGGAGCCGATCTCAGAAATGACATAAAACACACGATGTCTGACCTCGGCCGGCTGGTTGAACCCTGTCTTCCCGTCTTTCGGAAAAGACACCGGCTGCATGTAAACCGCGTCCTGAGATGGCTCCATAAGGCCACCAGCGTTTCAAGGGAGTACCCCACGTGAGATCCATTCTGACCGGCGCGGCACTGGCCGCCGCCCTCCTCATTCCAGCGGTTGCCCAGGCGGCTGCCGGCTTTGCCACGGCCAATGTGAACATGCGCTCCGGGCCGAGCACCGCCTATCCCGCCGTCGTCGTCATCCCCTATGGAACATCCGTGGAAATCCACGGCTGCCTTGCCAATGCCAATTGGTGCGATGTCTCGTTCTACAGCGGCCGCGGCTGGGTTTCCGGCTCCTACCTCCAGACCTCCTACCGATCGAGCCGCGTCGTGCTGGCGCCGGAATATTACCGGCCGCTCGGCATTCCGACCGTCACCTTTGAAATCGACAACTATTGGGATCGCTACTACCGCAGCCGCCCCTTCTACCGCGATCGCGAGGTCTGGCGTCGCGATGTCTACCGTGACGACCGTGGCCCCGGTCGCTATGTCCGCGAGCGAGAGGAGCGTCGCGACCGGATCGAAGACCAGCGGGATCGCCGCCGCGAACAGGCCGAGCGCGAGCGTCAGCGGATCGAGGATCTGCGGGATCGCCGCCGCGACCTGCAGGCCGAGGAGCGCCAGCGCGCCGAAAACCTGCGCGACCGCCGCCGCGAGCGCGAGGAGCGCATCGAGAACCGCCGCGAGGAACGGATCGAAAATCGCCGTCAGGAGCGTCTCGAGAATCGTCGCGAACGGATCGAGCAGCGCGAACATCGTGGCGTCCAGTTCAACGAGGATCGTCCCCGTCGCCGCGGCGAATGCGGCCCGAACGATCCGCAGTGCTGAGTTGAGGTGACGGGGCCCGTGTGGCCCCCTCACCCTCGGGCAATGCCTGAACCATCGTCTTTGACTGCCTTGCGGCGTGAAGCGGACCTCCAGCCGCTCCACGCCGCCTTTCTTTGTCGAGCAGGCTCACCCCGCCACCGTTCAAGATTGGCACGCGCCGTATCGTCGCGTTTAAGCGCCCATTAACCACGCGGTGATAGTGTCGAACCGTGTCGCGCTTGGCGTCGATGCCGTGTTCTGCGCGTCCCGATTGTTGTCCGGCTCTCCTCCATGCCCTGAGGAACCGGCGCGCTCGGCACATGCTGGAAGGCGGCACCGAAGGCCCCCGGCCAGGATCAGTCTCAAGTTGTGCGTAGGAAGGGATGGATCACGTGGCGGATCGTTTTCGCGAGTTGGAGCGCCCGGAATCGGGCCGGGTGAAGGATACGGTGCTCATGGCCACGGTCACGAGCTTCGAAAGCCTCCGCCGTCCCCGCCCGTCCGATCTGCATCTCTTTGCCGAACTCTTCGAACCGCTCTTCCTCGCCGCCAGCGATGAGGCACGTCGCCAGGCCGCCGCCGCCCTCTCGCGCTGCCCCAATGTGCCGGATCGCGTTGCCCGGCAGATCGCCAGCGCACCCATTGCCATCGCCGCCATCTTTCTGACCCGGGCCGCCGCCATCAGCGACCGCGTGCTCCTGTCCGTCATCCGCAGCCGCAGCGCCGCCCATGCCGTGGCCATCGCTCGGCGCGAAGATCTGTCGGTCGCCGTCGTCGATGCGCTCGTCGAGCGTCGCCAGACGAGCGCGGAGATCGAGCCGTCCACCGACGCGAAGAGGCTGCCCTCCCGCCTTGCCGAAACGCCAGCCGAAATCGCCGCCATCCTGCCCGCCCGCCCGCGATCCACCCCACCGGCCACAGAGGCCGCAGCCCCCTCGCCGATCGCAAGCCGGTCCGCAATCGACGCGCCCCGATCCGCAGCGCCGCGTCCCGCGCCAAACCTTGCGGGCGACGAGGCGCTGCGTCGCGAGCTGAAGGCGCTGGTCCGCGCCCCCGGCGTCGAGCGCGCCGCCAAGCCGAAGCTCGACGCTGTCGCGCCGACCAGCTCGGCCGTGCTGGTTCGCTTCGCCCGGCTGGGAGAGGTCAACATGCTGGTGCATGCGCTGGCCGCCGCTCTCGATTGCCCGCCGTCGCTTGGCGAGCGGCTGGTGCTCGATTCCTCCGGCCAGCAGCTCGCTTTGGCGCTGGCTGCCCTGCGGATCCCCCGGCAGGATGCGATCGTCATCCTCGCGGCGCTCTATCCCGGCCTGAACGAGACACGGCTTGCCGCCACGCGCTGCGCCACCCTGCTCGCCGCCATCGATCCGCAGGATGCACGCACGCGCCTGACCGAATGGATTGCCGCCGAAATGCGCGCGGTGCCGCCCGTGCACCGTCCCTTCGAAGGGCCGGCCCGCCCGAACGATCCGCGCAGCCCCGCCCATCGCCCGCTCGGCGACATGCTCCAGCCCCGCCGCCTCGTCCAGCGCAAGGTCCGTTGAGCCAGCCCCTGCCTCGGCGCTTCGATCGCTAACCACTTCGAACTGCACCCAGTCCGAAGGCTTGATTGTCAGATGCGGCGCTCGGTCTGGTCCTCGGCCAGGGCGAACAGATCGCCCCGTTCGTCGATCTCGAGTTCGATGATCCAGCAATCCGGGTCGAAACGCAGTTCGCGTTCGAGAACGGCCTCGACTGCCTCCGGCTCCGCCTCGCTCAGCCGCTGCTCGAACAGGCGGTCCGGCCCCGGATCGTCCGCCAGCAGGCTTTGCGGCGCGGGCCCATAGAGCGTCTCCAGCCCAAGGCGCGAGCGTTGGCGGAGAAAGATCGCACCTGCCTCCTCCGCGCCCTTGTGCAGCACGGCCGCAAAGCCGCCGCCCGCAAAGGCGCGGCGGAGGAGAGCGGAAACGAAGAGATCGGTGCGCAGACGCATGACGATGCCTTAGCCCGCATGCCGCAAAGCGTAAAGACCGCCCGACCCCGAACGCCGGGACACGGTCCGCGGGTGCCTTAGGGCAACCGGACGCTTACAGCGCGCCGATCTCCTTCATCTTCTTCAAGACGGCCGGGTTGGGCTCGCCGGTTTCCGGCAGCCGGTAGTGCTTTTCGAAATGGCGGATTGCCGCACGGGTCTGGTCGCCGATCATGCCGTCCACCGTCACGTCGGTATAGGCGAGATTCTTCAACCCCCGCTGGATCGCCAGCACCGTCGCATCGGAGGCGGGAACGTCGGCCTTGGGCACGGCGAGCGCCGATCCGTCTGCGGCGCGGATGGCGGCCGCCACCGGGTCGAGCTCTCCGCGCGTCGCCGCGGCCGGCGTCGGGCGCTGTGCCGGGGTCACCGCGGCGAGGCGCTGCGGCGGGGCGCTGCTGCGGGCAAGGGCCGCACGCAAGGCTGGCGTGGCCGTGCCCGTCTCCGGCTGGCCTGAGGCGCGCTCATAGGCGCGGATCGCGGCCGACGTCTTCGGCCCCGGGCGGCCATCGGCGGGACCATCATAGAGCCCGCGGGCGATGAGGGAGATCTGCACGGCCCGAACCAGATCCTCCTCGTCCAGCGTTGTCGCCGGCTCCGCGCTCGGCGCGGCAAGCCGGGCCGGCGGCAGGGCGGCCGGGCTGCGGGGAGCGGAAGGCAGGCTTGCCGTCTGCTCGCTGGTTGCCGCCGGAGCGTCGAGGGCCGCCTGTTCGTCGGCGGCGATCACCGACTCCACCGAGGCGCCGGACGGCTCGGCCGCAGCGAGATCCGCCTCCCGCTCGATCACGAAGGTGGTGACCTTGCCCGTCTGCGGCTCCTTGACCGCCGGGTTCAGGCTGGCGGGGTTGGGATGGGTGAAGGGCAGCCGCGTGCGCAGGAAGGGCGAGGGATGCGCGCCCGGCTGGTACCACAGCGCGTTGGCCGCCACGAAGCCGAAGACGATGGCGAATGCCGCCGAGCCGCCGAACACGGCCGGATTGCGGGCCGCAAGGCCAAGCAGCGCCGCCCCGGCGCGCAGGATCACGGAGCGCTGGCCGCGCGCGCCACCCGCCTTCTTTGCCGGGGCAGAACGGCCGGTCTTCTTGGCGGATGTGGATTTGCGTGCCGGTTCAGGCGGTTTTCGCGTGCGTGGCGCCAAGCGCGAGCCCTCCGCTTTCAGTCTGTGCGGCAGCCTGCGCCGCCGGCGTCAACAGGCGCGGCGGAAACTCCGCCACCGTCGTTTCGTCTTCCTCAGGCGGGCAGACGATTCCAGACCCATCGATCGGCAGGGTGATGGTGATCACCGTCCCCTCGCCCTCGCGGCTGGCAATATCGAAGGCGCCGCCATGCAGGCCGACCAGGCCCTTGACCAGCGAGAGCCCGAGGCCCGTGCCCTCATAGCGGCGGGTCAGCGCATTTTGCACCTGCATGAAAGGCTGGCCGAGCAGAGCCAGCTTGTCGGCCGGAATGCCGATGCCGGTATCGGCCACGACAAGCCGCAGGCGGTTGCCCAGCTGGTCGGCATCGATGGTCACGACGCCGCCGGCCTCGGTAAACTTCAGGGCATTGCCGACCAGGTTGATCAGAACCTGCTGAACGGCGCGGCGATCGGCATGGATCTCGCCCAGTCCCCGCGAGGCGCGGGCGATCAGCGTGATGCCGCGCTTTTCGGCCTGCAGCGCCAGCATCTGCTCGCAGGCCTTGACGGCATCGGCGATCGGAAACGGTTCGGCGATCAGCTCATAGCGACCGGCGTCGATCTTGCTCATGTCGAGCATGGTGTTGACGACCGAGAGAAGATGGGCGCCGGACTGGTTGATCAGCGCCACATATTCGCGCTGCCGGTCGTTCTCCAGCTTGCCGAAATATTCGCCGGTGAGGATGTCGGAAAAGCCCAGAATGGCGTTGAGCGGCGTGCGGAGTTCATGGCTGACGGCAGCGAGGAAGCGCGTCTTTGCCTCGTTGGCGCGCTCGGCCTCGCTCGTCTTGCGCGCGGCTTCGGCCCGTAGCGCCACTTCCTCGGAAATATCGCGCGACTGCACGAGCAGACCGAGGAGATCGTCCCCGTCCCAGCGGCCGGCAAGTTCGCAGCGCAGATGGAGGAACTGTTCCGATTCGGGCGTGAACGTGCCGCGCTCGATGCGCAGATCCACCGTTGCCGCGCGGTCGCCCTGGCGAATCTGGTCGATCGCACGCAGGAAGGCAATGCGATCGAGCACATGGATCTGGTCAAGGAAGCCGCGCCCCATCGGATCCCGCATCATGGCGCGAAGGCTGGCCGCATCCCGTCCGTAAACGCCCGTCACCAGGCCACGAGGATCGTGAAGCGTCACCAGGCCGGCAAAGCAATCATAGTCCGGCGCGTCGCTCTTGAGGTCGACAAGCGGGATCATCGGTGCCACCGGCTGGCGCTCGGACGAGTTGAGGGCGAGAAGACCGCCCGCCAAGGCCAGCACGCCAGCCACGCCGGCGCCGACCGGCAGAGCCAGCGATACGGGAAGAACTGCGGACAGCATCAGCGGCACGCTCGGAAAAGCAATGAGGGCAAGAGCGCCCGCCAGGCGGAACGAACCGGCAGCAGCAGGGGCAAGGAGCGCGGAGGCGGCCCGGTCGAGCGGCGAGACGGCCGTCGGAGCGGCTGCTTGCCTTGCAGTGCCATCCTGGGCCTTTCGCGCGCTCATGGCAAACCTGTTCCGCAATACGCTCACGCCTGACCCTGCATTGTTCTTTCATCCGACCGCATCCTGCTGCCGGTATTCATGGAGCCGAATGCGAGGGGGTGCTGCCCCTTCCGGCCCGTTCCGACTGTCGCACCGGCGGCTTAACGAAGCTCTAAATCGAGGCTGTCCGGCCGGCCGCAAACGCCCGCAAACCCCCCTTCTGTCCCATTTCGGCAAAGCTTCGGCCGACGTGGTTAATGGGGTGTAAGCATCGGTTTTTGGTTGTTTTTTCGTTTATGTTAATCAGTGTGACGCTGGCCGGACGCGCGCATGCCCGGCATTCCAGTGCCTTGGCGCTCCGCCGCTGCCTTGAGCCTTAACGCCGATCGTTCGAAAGCCATTCAAAGACCGCGGAAACGACAAAAGGTAAGATTTGAGGAAAATTCGTGGAAAACTCGGTTCGAGCTTTCAACGCCCTGTTTTCGCCCTGCCTCTATCGTCCTTAGACATGGGATGCGCCGTCTCGCCCGCTTGGGGCCTTGATCGCGCGCCCCGCAGGAGAATGGGTGCAACATGTGGTTTCTGATCAAGGGAACGTTCTGGTTCACGGTCGTGCTTCTGGTTCTGCCCTTTTTCGTAAAGGACGAGCAGCCGGCGCCGGAGGTTGCGGACACCAAGGCGGTGGGTGTGGCCGATACAGTGACCGCCGCCAGCGAGGCGCTCGGCTATATCAGCGGCCTGTGCGCGGAAAAGCCGGATGTCTGCGTCAAGGGTGCGGAAACCTTTACCGCTCTCGGCCACCGCGCCCGCGAAGGGGCCCGCATCGCCTATGAACTGCTCGACGCCCAGTTCGGCGGCAGCGGCGATCCGGTGATGACCGGCACGATCGCCGGGCCGGCACCGGCTGCGACCGCCGAAGCCTCACAGCCGAGTGAACTGGCCGATGCCGGGATAGAGGCGGCGCGCGACGAGGAGCCTCTGCCTTTCCGCCATATCCCCGTGCCGGAATGGCGTCTGGAGCCCGGCCGCACCAGCCGCTAGCGCCTTCGCGATCTGCCGGAACGCTGGCGATCCTGCGGCGGAAAGCCTGTCGTCTCACGCAGCGAACTGCGCTATAGAGCCAGCATGACCGACGCCACGCCCCTCACCCCCCTCGCCGAAATCCTGGAAAACTGCGCCTATCTCGAGGATTGGCAGGACCGGATGAGCTATGTCATCGAGCTCGGCAAGAGCCTGCCCGAGATGGCGGAGGAAAAACGCACCGCGGACAACAAGGTGCGTGGCTGCGCCAGCCAGGTTTGGCTCGTCACCCATGCCGGCGACGGCGCCGATCCGGTGCTCACCTTCGAAGGCGAGTCGGACGCGCATATCGTCCGGGGGCTGGTCGCGATCGTTCTCTCGATCTTTTCCGGAAAGCACGCCTCGGAGATCGCCGCCACCGATGCGCTCGACCTCTTCGCCCGCATGGGCCTGATCGAATTCCTCACCGCCCAGCGCGCCAACGGTTTGCGCTCCATGGTCAAGCGGATCCAGGACGAAGCCGCTGCCCGTCTGAGCTGAGGCTCGGACAACGGTCATCGCCCTCAGCTGCGCGGTCGAACGGGCCGGCCGTCGGCTGTCGCCCAGGCATGGGTGGCGCGGGGCTTTTCCGGCACGGCCGGCGCGTAGTGGCGAGCGAGCGTCATCAGCGCCACCCGGAGCAGGAGCTTGGCGGAGCGGACCGGCCATTGCCGCTCGCGCTCGACCGTTTCCAGCCCCTTCTCGAAGCAGCATATATCCAGCGCCACACCGCTCAGGTCCGGCCCGAGCGCCTCCAAGGCGCGCGCGACACGCGCCCGCGCTGACAGGGCACTGTCGCTCACTGCCTGCCCCTCCGCCGATGCGCGGACCGTCGGCGTCTCCAGGCGCGGCGTGTAGGCCATGACCAGGCGCGGCTGCATCTGCCCGCGCGTGAAATCGCGATGCAGCCGCTCCCCGGCGGCCAAGGCCTCTTCGCTCAGGAACGGCGCGCCTGATTTCTCTTTCAAGCGCGAAAGGCTGGCCAGCGGCGCGTGGGCAAGATCGACCCGTGCGGTGACAACCCTGCCCGCATCCACCAGCAGCCTCTCCCCCATGATCCGATGCTGCGCCTGGAACCCGCCCTCGTCGCAAGGGTCTGCAGCGCTCCGCGTCGCCGCTTGCTCCACGCCATGTGCCGTCTCGCCCACTGACGCCTGTGTGTCGGCGGGCGAAACCAGCCCCTCGCAGGCAAGATGCCGGCGCAGCGCCGCGCGCCCCTCGCGCGTCAGCCTCACATGCCTCCCCGCCTCATCGACAAGACCGCGGCGCAAGGCCTCGACAACCAGAGCCGAGGTGACAGAATGCGGCGGCGCGCCTTCCCGCTGCAGCGTCACCAATGCGTCTCCGCCCTCGCGAAGGACCGGGCCGCGGGTGAGAAAACGCAGCAGTGCCGCCATCGGCCGGCTCAACGCCCCCTCACGCATGGTCGCCTCCGATCCCGGCTCCGAAGACGGCGGTGACGACCCTCTCCACCGCCGAGACGAAATCATCGAACCGCGGATCGTCGCGCCGGTCCTCCACGACATTGCAGGCATGGCCGACCGTCGTGCGATCGCGTCCGAAGGCCTGGCCGATCTCGGTCAGCGACAGCTGCAGCGCGACATGGCAGACATACATGGCGATCTGCCGGACATGGGTGGTGGCGCGGCGCCGGTCGCGGCGGAACACCATCCGGTCCTCGACGAGCATCACCATTTCCGCCGTGATCTGCCGCACGGCACTGCAGCGTGCCTGGGCGGGCAAGGCGCAGGACCAGAGGGCCGCGAAGGGTTCGCCGCCGGGAGGTCCGCCATGGACGACGGTCGGCGGCAAGGTTTGGCCGGTCATTCGGCCGAGCAAGGGAGCAGCGCCGGTCGAGGCGCCGAGCGGAAGCGTGGAAAAGGCCCGGGAGAGAGACATGAACAACTCCTTTCGATCTAGGAATTAATTCATATACCCTAGTGCGGAATCGGGGAGGTTGACCAGCAACCTGGCACAAGTTTCCGGGGAGTACGGTCGGAAATCACTTAAAGCCCTGTGCTGTCTAGGCTTTTTTTCCTCTGCACGCTGCCCCGCCTTCTTGAAAAGGCAGTGTCAGAAACGCAGAAGCCGGGCGGAGGATCCGGCCCGGCTTTCCACGCGCGATGATCTACGGCCAACGGCCGTCACCGCAGACGACTCATTTAGTCTTTGAATGCTTACTTTGCGCCGGCCGTCGTGCGGCGCTTGCGGCGCTGTCCCAGGCCCATTTCCTTGGCAAGGCGCGAGCGAGCCTCGGCATAGGCCGGCGCCACCATCGGATAATCGGCGGCGAGATCCCACTTTTCGCGATATTCTTCCGGCGTCACGGAATGATGCGTCATCAGATGGCGCTTCAGGGACTTGAAGCCGCCGCCGCATTCCAGACAGGTGATCTGGTCGTCCTGAACCGACTTGCGCACCGAGACCGCCGGCTTCGGCTTCTCCACGGCCACCGGGGCCGGAGCCGGATTGCCGGTGCCGCTCAGCGCCGTATGGACGTCTCCGATCAGCGAGGCCAGTTCTGCGACCGGCACGACATGGTTGCTGACATAGGCCGCGACGATCTCGGCGGTCAGTTCCACCAGCAACTCATTTGCTGCCTCGGACGATGCATCAGACATTCTTCGGTTCTCCTTCGATCTTTACTGTAACCAACGCCGCACATACGCGCGACAAACCATGCGGAAGCGCCATGGAACCGCTGACCGCGAAGAAAGCGGGAAACGGCCTTCACCCACGCGGAGGAAGAACCCAAAGAGGAACACACAACCTATAAGACGCACTCTCCATGTCCTGCCCGTCTCTTTCTGGACATCGTCAGGCCAAGTTCAATGAGTCAAGCCGCTAACAAGGCTGTGTGTAATAGTATTTTCCAAACGGACACTTTGCGAATACTGATCTAACACTCAACAATGGATTGACCAAATATTTTTTTCCGTCAGCAGCCAATCTTCAACTTTCTCCGACGGCCTCAGCCAGCCCCTGAGTGCATCACTGCAATCAGCCGCAACTTTCCGTTACAGAAGCCGTGGTGCCGCCATCTTTTTCCCCAACTCTGATTGAAGTTCTGCACAAATCAGGCGCGTCAATGGGAAGCAAAGACTATCACAAGCCGAATCATTCCTCTCCCGCGTGGCGGAATGCTTGATGCGGTAAGTCGATACTTTCAACGAAGGGCGAGACGATGCGTCCCGCCTTGGGATCTGATGGCAAGCGCCTATATGAGGAGCGAACCCAGTGTCGCACCCAAGGCCTTGAGCCTGGAAGAGGAGGTCGCAATGAGCGGACAGTCATTGGAAACCGGCGCTTCGCCGCTGAAGGTGGTCAAGAGCGACGCGGAATGGCGGGCGCAGCTGACGCCGGAGCAATATCGCATTACACGCCAGCACGGCACCGAACGCGCGTTCTCCAGCCCCGATTTCGAGCTGGGCAAGCCGGGCATCTACCACTGCGTCTGCTGTGGCAATGCGCTCTATGATGCCCGCACCAAGTTCAACTCCGGCACAGGCTGGCCGAGCTTCACGGCGCCGATCGGCGAGGATGCGGTGACGGAGCATGTCGACCGCTCCTATGGCATGACGCGCACCGAGATCCGCTGCGCCGATTGCGATGCGCATCTCGGCCATGTCTTCCCGGACGGCCCGCCGCCGACCGGCCTGCGCTACTGCATGAACGGCGTGGCGCTGACCTTTGACCCGGCCTGAGCCGCAGGACAAGAGCGGTTGGTTTCAAGCCCGGTGCTTTCGCAAGCGCCGGGCTTTTCTTCTGGTTCAGGCTGCCGGACCCAGAACGGACAGCACGGCGGAGAAATGAATGGCGGCAGCGGCCACCACGAAGCCATGCCAGATGGCATTCTGGAAGCGCAGCTTTTCCCAGACATGGAAGATGACGCCTGCGGAGTAGACGATTCCGCCGATCAGGATCAGAAGCAGCGTGCCCTCCGGCAGCCGCGCCAGAAGCGGACCCGCCGCAAACACACCCGACCAGCCCATGGCCAGATAAAGCAGGATCGCCACCCGGTCGAACCGGCCGGGAAAGGCGCATTTGATGAAGACGCCGAAGGCGGCGATACCCCAGAGCGCGATGAGCAGGGAGAAAAGAAACGGGTCGCTCCAGCCGTTCTGGAGGAAGGGCGTGTAGGTGGCGGCGATCAGAACGAAGATCGAGGAATGATCGAACCGGCGCAGCACCGCCTTGGTGCGCGACACCGGCCAGAGATTATAGGCGAAGGAGATCGACAGCGTTGCGATCAACCCCGCGCCGTAGATTGCCGCAGCCGCGATCTGGCCGGCATCATTGTGCGTGACAGCGAGCACGAGCAACGCCGCCACGCCGATCAGGGCTGCAACCAGACCGACCCCATGGACGATTCCGTCGGCAATCAGCTCCGAGCGGTCGTAGTTCCATTTGACGCCTTCGATCTGCACGGCCCACTCCTGCTTCCGGCCTCGCCCGCCGCCGATCCGGCGCGGGCGGTTTTCCCGGAGAGCTTTCGCAGCCGGCTGCGGCAAAGCTGTGACAGCTGCGCCCGCCTGCGCGCTCTGCTCCAAGACGATCTCAGCCACAGATCAGCCGACGAAGGCCAAGAACGCCCTTCGGTTCGCTAAAGCTGACAGAGAACGACCGCCATCGTCAATGGCAATGGATCGTCAACATCCAGCGAACGCAGCATCCTCGTTGTCCGCACTGGCGGAGCAAAGTGCAATGGCCGAGAGTATCCATGCCCCAGGCCGGCGCCGCGACCGCGAATTCGCCCGCGTCCAAACCGGGGCTGAAGGAGACGATGATGACCGCACCGCATCCTGTGAGCTCACGCCCCGCCCCCGCGAAGACGGCGCTCGATATGCCCACCCATGTCGATCACGCCCATCTTCGCGTCGGCGATCTCGCCATGGTCTCGGCCTGGTATCAGACGATCCTCGGCCTGACGGCGATCGACAGCAGCCCCTCCGGCCAGACGCTCGGCGTCGCGGGGCGTCCGCTGCTCACATTGACGGAGGCCAAGGGCGCCGCGCCGCAGCCGCGCCAGGCGCCCGGCCTGTTCCACACGGCCTTCCTCGTTCCGGATCGCCCGGCACTGGCTGCCTGGCTCGCCCACGCCGCCCATGCGGGCGTCGCCCTGCAGGGCGCCTCGGACCATCTGGTCTCGGAGGCCATCTACCTCGCCGATCCCGAAGGCAACGGCATCGAGGTCTATCGAGACCGGTCCCGCGCCGACTGGACCTATCTGCCGGATGGCAAGGTGGCGATGGCGACCGAGCGGCTGGACCTGCAGGCGCTCTATGACGAGGCGGACAAGGGGCCCTGGGGCGGCATGCAGCCAAGCACGGCGATCGGCCACATCCATCTTCAGGTCTCCGATATCCCCACCGCCGACCACTTCTTCCGCGATGTGCTGGGGCTCGATCTGATGGCCACCTATCCGGGCGCGAGCTTCTTTGCGTCCGGGCGCTACCACCATCATGTCGCGGCCAATATCTGGAACTCCCGCCGGGCCGGTCCGCGTTCGGCCGGCATGGCGGGCCTTGCCGAGTACACGCTGCGCTTCGATACGACCGAACGGCTGGATGCGGCTCTTGCCGCCCTCGACCGGATGGAGATCGCCGTCACCCGCAGCGGTCGGACCGCAAGCCTCCTCGACCCTTGGGGCATCGGCCTTCGCGTTTCCGCCTGAAGCTCTGTGTGGTAGAAAGCCAGTCTGCAAGCGCTTTGGAAGTGGCCGCCAAGCGCGCCGCCTGCGTGCTTGAACCAAATCGCCGCGACCTTTATCTCTCGGCGGAACCCCAAGCCGGAGCGCACCCCGTGTCCCCATTCAAATCTCTGCCCGATGCCCCCATTGCAGCCCGCAGGCCTGTCAGCGACACCCGTCACGGCATCACCCGGACCGACGACTATGCCTGGCTGAGAGCCGACAACTGGCAGGCCATGTTCAAGGATACCTCGCTTCTCGACCCCGAGATCCGCAGCTATCTGGAGGCCGAGAACAGCTATATGACCGCCGCCATGGCGGACACGGACGGCTTGCAGAAGGCGTTGTTTGCCGAGATGCGCGGGCGCATCAAGGAGGATGATTCCTCCGTGCCGATGAAGGACGGTCCCTTCGCCTACGGGACGGCCTATGTGACCGGTGGCGAGCAGCCGCGCTACTTCCGCGAGCCCCGCGACGGCGGCGCGCGCGTCATGCTGCTCGATGGCGACAAGGAAGCTGAGGGCAAGGATTATTTCCGCCTCTCCGGCCTCGACCATTCCACCGACCATGCCCGCGGCATCTGGGGCTATGACGACAAGGGGTCGGAATATTTCACCCTGCGCGTCCGCGATCTCGAGACCCTGACCGATCTTGACGACGAGATCCACAACACCGGCGGCGGCGGTGCCTGGGCGCCGGATGGCCAGAGCTTCTTCTACACGGTGCTCGACGACAATCACCGCCCGTCCCGGATCTACCACCACCGGCTCGGCACGCCGCAGGCAGAGGATCGTCTGGTCTATGAGGAAGAGGATGCGGGCTTCTTCGTGTCGGTCGGCGGCTCGCTGCTCGACGATGTCATCTTCATCGACATTCACGACCATGAGACCAGTGAATATCGCCTGATTCCCGCCACCGATCTCGCTGCCGAGCCGAAGGTCGTGGCGCCGCGCGAGGTTGGTCTCGAATACAACATGGCCGAAGGCGGCGATGTCTTCTACATTCTCACCAATGCCGATGGCGCCAAGGACTTCAAGATCGTCGAGGCGCCCTTCGCCACGCCCGAACGGGCGCATTGGCGCGAGGTCGTGCCGCATACGCCCGGCCGGCTCATCCTCAACCATATGGCCTTTGCCCGCCATCTCGTCTGGCTGGAACGCGAAAACGGCCTGCCGCAGATCAAGATCCGCGACCGGCGCAGCGGCGAGGAGCATGCGATCGCCTTCGCGGAAGAGGCCTATTCGCTCGGCCTGCAGGGCGCCCTGGAATATGACACGGATGTCATCCGCTTCTCCTACTCCTCGATGACGACGCCGAGCCAGCTTTTCGACTATGACATGACGACGCGCGAGCGCCGCCTCCTGAAGACCCAGGACGTGCCCTCCGGCCACCGGATCGACGACTATGTGACGCGCCGGGTGATGGCGACCGCGCCGGATGGCGAGACGGTGCCGGTCTCCCTGCTCTATCGCAAGGACACGCCGCTCGATGGCTCCGCCCCGTGCCTGCTCTATGGCTACGGCGCCTATGGCTACGCCATTCCGGCGAGCTTCAACACCAATTGCCTGTCGCTGGTCGACCGCGGCTTCGTCTACGCCATCGCCCATATCCGCGGCGGCAACGACAAGGGCTTTGCCTGGTACGAAGACGGCAAGATGGCGAAGAAGACCAACAGCTTCACCGACTTCATCGCCGCCGCCGACCACCTGGTCGCCGAAGGCTTCACGGCCCATGACAGGCTGATCGCCCAGGGCGGCTCGGCCGGCGGCATGCTGATGGGCGCCATCGCCAATCTCGCGCCGGAGAAGTTTGCCGGCATCATTGCCGCAGTCCCCTTCGTCGACGTGCTGACGACCATGCTCGACGACACGCTGCCGCTCACCCCGCCGGAATGGCCGGAATGGGGCAACCCGATCGCGGACGAGGCGGCCTACCGCCATATCGCCAGCTATTCGCCCTATGACAATGTCGGCGCCAAACCCTATCCGCCGATCCTGATCCTGAGCGGCCTGACCGATCCGCGCGTCACCTATTGGGAGCCGACCAAATGGGCGGCGAAACTGCGGGCGAACACGACCGGCACCGCGCCCATCCTGCTCAAGACCAATATGGGCGCCGGCCATGGCGGGGCCTCCGGCCGCTTCCAGCGGCTCGAAGAGGTCGCCTTCGAATATGCCTTCGCCGTCAAGGTGGCCGGGCTCGCCCACTGAACCATTGGCCGCGGCGATGGGGATCGCCGCGGCCTCCTCCGCACTGCGTCGCGAGCCCCGCGCAACGTTCATGAGCAACTCTGCATCCAGACAGGCAACTCTGGAGGCAGCGTCATGCATGTGACTGCGGCGGGCTGGTCCCGCTCTCTTTCCGAACGGCGAGACGGCTCGGCCGGGGGCGCCGGCGATGACAGTTTTTCGCTGATGGCCCAAGCCGGATCGCAGGGTGCGGGGACGATGGCCGGCGGTGCGGGCAGCTGGACCCCGACGCCCGCATCGTTCAGCACGCTCAAGCTGTCGGCCGCGCTTTCGGGCGCTTCGACCCTTGTCAATCCTGTCGCAGCCGCCAAGCTTCAACCGGTCGAGGCCGAATTCTTCGAATGGGCCCGCATGTCGCCGGCCGAGCGGATCCGCGCTCAGGTTCTCAAAGAGCACAGTCTGACCGAAGATGGGCTCAAGGATCTGGAGCCGGACGAGCGCAAGGCGATCGAAAAGGAGATCGCCGACCGCATCAAGCGCGAGCTGGGCGGCATGAAGGCCGAGGACCGGCATGAGGACGATCTCGTCAAGACCGCATGATGCCGGGCCGATCCCGTTGTCGGCGATCGAACGACAGGTCGCGCCGGCCTGATTTTCATGACCGGGACGACATAAAGCCATCGCGCAGGTAACGTCGTCTTCATCCCTTATACCTTATATAAGCACGGCTTCACATGGGAGGAGTGACACGGATCGCTGTACCGCGGTCGCATCCCTCCGCGGAAGCACACGAGGCAACCACGCCACATCGTTTTTATAGGGGGATCACATGCTCATTCGCTTGACTGCCGCTCTCGCCATCTCGTCCTTTGCCGTCTTCTCGCCGGCTGCGGCCAGCGAAAGCCATTGGCAATTCGAAGTCGTCAACAAGTCGGAAACTCCGGCCACCGAGTTCCGCACCAAGGAAGACGGCGAGTGGAGCGAGAACTGGATTTCCGCCCGCATCGAGCCGGGCGATACGTTCGACATGGACTTCAATCATTCGGACGGCGATTGCGTCGTGCGCACGCAGATCCACTTCGTCGACGGCTCCTACTTCGATACCGACGTCGACTACTGCAAGGTCTCGACACTCTACATGTTCGAAAACAAGCTGACCTGGGAATAAGTCCCGAGATGCACGTGTCCTGATCATCCAGTGAGAAGAAACGAAGCCCCGTTGTGTCACCACCGGGGCTTCCTCTTCGGTGAAGGCGCAATGTCCTGGCCGGAAATCCGCGTGTCGCCCTGCCCTCGGCGGGATCGGCTCCAGCATCTTCAGCAAGGCTTGTCTGGCATCCGCACATGCCTACCTTAGGAGGATGACAGACACCGCCATCGCCTTCGACAACAGCTATGCCCGCCTGCCCGCGCCGTTCTTCACGCGGGTCGATCCGACCGCCGTCGAGGCGCCGGTGCTGATCGCCTTCAACCGCCCGCTTGCCGAGGCGTTGGGACTGGATGCGGCTTCTCTGGAGCGCGACGGGGCGGAAGTTTTTTCCGGCAACCGTCTGCTGCCGGGTGCCGAACCGCTGGCCATGGCCTATGCCGGGCATCAGTTCGGGCAGTTCGTGCCGCTGCTCGGCGACGGCCGGGCGATCCTCCTCGGTGAGGTCATCGACCGCGCGGGCCAGCGGCGCGATATCCAGCTCAAGGGCGGCGGACCCACGCCCTATTCGCGCCGCGGCGATGGCCGGGCCGCGCTCGGGCCCGTCATGCGGGAATATCTCGTCAGCGAGGCCATGCATGCGCTGGGCCTGCCCACCACCCGCGCGCTTGCTGCCGTCGTCACCGGCGAGCCGGTTTATCGCGAGCAGGTGCTTCCGGGCGCCGTGCTGACGCGGGTTGCGGCCAGCCATTTGCGGGTCGGCACCTTCCAGCATTTCGCCGCCCGCGGCGACGAGGAGGCGCTGCGTCAGCTGACCGATTACGCCATCGCCCGCCATGACCCCGCGCTTGCCGGCACGCCCGACCGCGCGCTCGGTCTGCTCAAGGCCGTCGCCGAGCGCCAGGCCGCGCTGATTGCCCGCTGGCTGTCGATCGGCTTCATCCACGGGGTGATGAACACCGACAATTTCTCGATCTCCGGCGAAACGATCGATTTCGGCCCCTGCGCCTTCCTCGACGCCTATGATCCGGAAAAGGTTTTCTCCTCGATCGATCGCGGCGGCCGATATGCTTATCAGAACCAGCCGGCGATCGGTCAATGGAACCTCGCGCGGCTCGCCGAAGCGCTGCTGCCGCTGCTTAATGCCGACGAATCGGTTGCCGTCGATGCCGCCAATGCCGTGATCGCCGACTACGGCCACCGGTTCCAGCATCACTGGTCCGCCGCCATGCGCGCCAAGATCGGCTTGACGGGTCCGGACGATGCCGACGACCTGACGCTGGTGCGCGATCTTCTGAGCCTGATGCAGGCCCAGGCCGCCGATTTTACCCTGAGCTTCCGCAGCCTCGCCTCGGCGATCGAGCCGGGCGGCGAGAGCGACATGCTGACGCTCTTCAAGGATCATGAGCCGGTCCTTGCCTGGCTCCAGCGCTGGCGGGCACGGTTGACGCGCGACGGAGTGCCGGAAGCCGAGCGCGCGCGCGCCATGCGGGCGGTGAACCCCGCCTTCATCCCACGCAACCACCGGATCGAGCAGGCGATCGCCGCGGCACAGACGGAGGCGGATTTCTCGCTCTTCGAGGCGCTGCAGGCGGTGCTGTCGCATCCCTATGACGACCAGCCGCAGCTTGCCCGCTTCGCCGAGCCGCCGGGCGCCGGCGAGGAGGTTCCCAAGACCTTCTGCGGAACCTGAGAGGCTTCGCGCCGCATCCATCACATGTTTTGATCGATTCATCGTGCCCGAGCGGCAAAATCTTCGCTATGGAGAAACCCGCAAACGCAAGGAGCACATGATGGCCGTCGATACCGCGCCCCGCAGTCAGACCTGGACCTTCGTCGAAGGCGACTGGATCGAAGGCAACCCGCCGCTGATCGGCCCCACCTCCCATGCCATGTGGCTTGGCTCCACCGTTTTCGACGGCGCGCGCTGGTTCGACGGCATTGCGCCCGACCTCGACCTCCACTGCCAGCGCGTCAACCGCTCGGCCACCAATCTCGGCCTGAAACCCGTGATGGCCGCCGAGGAGATCGAAGCGCTCGCCTGGGAAGGCGCGAAGCGCTTCGACGGCAAGACTGCGATCTACATCAAGCCGATGTACTGGGCCGAGCATGGCCAGGCGACGTCCGTCGTCGCGGCCGATCCGGAGTCGACCCGGTTCGCACTCTGCCTGTTCGAGGCGCCGATGCACACGGCCAAGCCTTCCTCGCTCACCGTCTCGCCCTTCCGCCGGCCGAGCCCCGAGGTGGCGATGACCATGGCCAAGACCGGCAGCCTCTACCCCAATTCCGGCCGCATGCTGATCGAGGCGCGTGCCCGCGGCTTCGACAATGCGCTGGCGCGCGACATGAACGGCAATGTCGCCGAAACAGCCTCGTCCAACATCTTCATGGTCAGGGATGGCGTGGTCTTCACGCCGGTCGCCAATGGCACCTTCCTCGCCGGCATCACCCGCTCGCGCGTCATGACGCTGCTGCGGGCCGGCGGCTTCGAGGTGGTCGAGGCCACGCTGTCGGTCGAGGATTTCCTGGCTGCCGACGAGATCTTCACCTCCGGCAACTACTCCAAGATCGTCCCCGTCATCCGCCTCGACGACCGCCCCCTCCAGGAAGGCCCCGTCGCCCGCAAGACGCTGGAACTCTACATGGACTGGGCGCACGGCAAGGGATCGGATCTTTAGGGCGCGGTTCGATCTCGAAACGCCAGCCAAAATCAGCACCGCGATGACCTACCGGCCGACCCGCGCCAGAACCGCCGCTGTACTCATTTATCTCACCGAACTCGGCGTTCGACCGCTTCGTGCTCGAGCCGCGTTCCGAGGCAAGGAACGTGCCCCACGGTCCCTCCCCCCTTGTGGGGAAGATGGTTGGCAGGCCAGAGGGGGTTGTCGGGCAATGAGCAGCCGGAACGACGGCGCCTGCAGAACGCGCCCTACTTCGCCTCCGCCGTGCTTGCGCCATCGGTCGTCAGCGCCACCTCCCGCAGGGTCTTGGCGTCGAGATAGGCCAGGCGGTCGGGTGGGGTTTCCATGGCTTTTTGCCAAAGGCCCGGCTTGATGCCCATGGCGTCGAGATGGCGGGTGACTTCGGCGGTGGTATGCTGGGCCTCGGACATGGCCCGCTCGGGCGACAGGCGTTCGCGCGCGCCGTTGAAGACCTGATGGACACCGATGACCGCGGTCTCGGCAGCCCTGCGCTCCACACCGCCGGCCATGACGATCGGGCAGGACGAGGCGCAGAGCGCGCCGGCAGCGACCTCCGTATTCAACTGCCGCTCGCGGATCAGCTTCGACATGGCCAGTGCGTCGGCCACGGAGCCGCCGGGCGAATCCAGGCTGACCACCTTCACATATTCACCGCGCGCCTCGATCTCGGTCTTGAAGCGCTCGGCTGCGCCGGGATCGATGGCGCCCCGGGCCGCAAGGATGCCGCCCGGCTGGAGATCGAAGCGGATCGCCTGTTTCAGCGCCTCGGCGCTTGTCTTGACCTCGCCCGGCGCATCCTCCGGCTCGCCCGTCGTCAAAGCCGGCGGCAGCACGGGAGCCACCGAGGGATCGGCGGGGTCGAAGGGCGCGGCAGCATTCTGCGCGGCGATCTCGCGAAAGTCGATGACGACGAAGATCAGCGCCGCCCCCAGCAGCAGATGAAAGAAGGCGCGCATCAGCATGCCGTCGTCCACCCGGGCGGAAAAGGCCTTCAGCCCCGCCATCATCCCGCCGTCCCCCCCTCTCACGCCTGCGGGCCCTTGCGCGGCCCCTTGGCCGGCAGGTCGAGGCTGGTGATGTTGGACGGCTCGTCCGTCGGCGCACTTTCAGCCGCAGCGGCCTCCGGCTCGCGGCGGGTGACGGCCTCGAGATCGACACCGCTCGCAGCGAGAGCCCGCTGCACGCGCATGGCTTCCAGGAGCTCGGCCGCGGTGATGCGTTCGGCGAAATCCATTCCCTGTTCCTGCTTGCGCAGCGAGGCATGGGCGATCGACAGCATGAAGACCAGAACCGCCGGCAGGAGGTCGATCGAGATCGCGCCTGCCCAGCTCGGGATGAAATCGGAGGCATAGAGCAGCACGGCCTCCGCCCCCGAAAGCGGCACGAAACGGCGTTCCGGCACGGGCTCGCGCGTCAGGATCTGGTTGGCGGCGTCGGAGAGAACCTTGGACTGCGCGGCAACCGAGGTGCGGATCGTCGCGATCACCGTATCCTGCCGGTTGACGAGATCGGCCTCCATGCCGCTGGCGACGGGCGCGATGAAGCCGAGCGAAAGATCCTCGGCCGCGCGCTTGACCGAACCGGCGATCGAAGTCTGCTCGAGCGAGGCGATCACGCCCGTCAGCGCCACGGCCTCTTCGGAAAACTTGTCGGCGCGCGGCTCGATGGCACCCGGCGAGGAAAGCAGCGTCCGCATGGTGGAAATCCGGGCCTGCCCCTCGGCAAACAGCGTCGTCACCTGCTCGCGCGAGGCGGTGATGCCCGTTTCCAGCTCGCGCAGCTGCGCGGCCATCTGCGCCAGAAGCTGGACGACGCTGCCGGCCCCGGTCGTGCCCGTCAGCGCACCGCTCTGCTTTTCCTGGTCGGACAGCCGCTGAAAGCGCTCCGAGGCGCGCTGGATATCCGGCAGCAGGCTCTGCGCGGCAAGCGCATTCTCATGGGCGCGGTCGAGATCGGCGGTGTAATCCTGGATCGTCTCGGCCAGATGCTGCTCGACCGCGGCCGAACCGGCGAGCGCCGCCGCATTCAGCCAGCTCGCCATGGCGATGATCATCGCGCAGCCGAGCGCCATGATGGCGAGCATGCCGGTACGGCCCGAGCGGCTGGTGATATGCGGGAAGAACCGCGCCATGTAGGTCCAGAACGCATAGATCGCGACCGAGACGGCGCAGGAATAGATCATCGCCGCGAAGAAGACGGCGGTGGCCGATCCATCGAGGATCGAGCGCACGCCGAGATAGGTATAGACGCCGGAGGCAAGCGCCAGCACGGCCAGCGCAAAGCGCGTCATCGTTTCGACGGCCTCGACGCCGTCAGCCAATCGGTGGGAAGCGCCCAGCGCCATTCGCATTTCTCCGGGATTCTGTTCGGTTAACAGAGGATGAAGAACGGGGCGGTTTCAAGGCTGGCGCGAGAAGGCTTCGAGCAGGCGGGATGCGATGGAGGGTCTGGTCCGATACCATCAGGCTGCGGCGGAAAGATTGAAGTCGGCGTGGATGACGTCGAACGGCACCAGCACCCTGCCGTCGGGCTGCGCTTCAACAAACCCCCATTCGATAAGGGGAACCAGATCGGCCTCGACATCTGCGATATCCCGCTCCAGCAGCGAGGAAAGCGTGGCGCGCGTGGCCGGTCCGAGCTTCTGCAGACGCTCGAGAAGGTCCCAACGCGTGGGAGGCAAGACAGCGAACAGCTGCGCTGGAGAGGAAAAGGTGAAGAGATCGCCCTCGCCTTCGCCCGCAGCCCAGGCTGCGGCGAATCCATCCGCAGCCGCACGGAGGATGGTGTCGTCGTTCCGTACGATCCGAATCGTTGCTTTCCTCACCGTCCCTGCCTCCGCTGCCTGACTTCCCGCAGAAAATCTTCAATGAGCGTCTCGACCGTCGTGAAAGCATAGGCGTGCTCACAACCATCGAGATGACAATGATCGCCTTTCATGCGCTCATTGTCGAAGCCCACCACACGCCGGCCCCCGACGCCATAATAGAGCCGATACTTGTAGCTGTGCTTGCTGCCGGGTACTGGCTCCGGGACCAGCCAGATGACCAGTTCGAGAATGGCTCCGTCGTTGAAGACGCTCTTCGCCCGATAGATCAGCCTGGCCGTCATAGCACGATCTCACCACGGGCGCCGCATGGCGTCAATGCAGGCTTCGCCCTCCCACCCCCCGGAATGATTTTCCCCCGCAGGGCCTGGAAAGGGTGTCTGCGCCGGTTGCCTCGCGCAGGGTCGGTGCTATGTTCCCCGCCAACGGCTCGGGTTTGCACCCGTCAGGCCCGTTCGGTCCCGCCAAGAGGAGATCTATCATGGCTTTCGAACTTCCTCCGCTTCCCTACGACTACGATGCCCTGTCGCCCTTCATGTCGCGCGAGACGCTGGAATATCACCACGACAAGCATCACCAGGCCTATGTGACGACCGGCAACAAGCTGGCCGAAGAAGCGGGCCTTGCCGACCTGCCGCTGGAGGAGATCGTCAAGAAGTCCTACGGTACCAACCAGCCGCTCTTCAACAATGCCGGCCAGCACTACAACCACCTGCACTTCTGGAAGTGGATGAAGAAGGGTGGCGGCGGCACCTCGCTGCCGGGCAAGCTCGATGCGGCGATCAAGTCCGATCTCGGCGGCTATGACAAGTTCAAGGCCGACTTCGTGCAGGCCGGCGTCGGCCAGTTCGGCTCCGGCTGGGCCTGGCTCGCAGTCAAGAACGGCAAGATCGAAATCGCCAAGACCCCGAACGGCGAAAGCCCGCTCGTTCACGGCGCTACGCCGATCCTCGGCGTCGATGTCTGGGAACATTCCTATTATATCGACTATCGCAATGCCCGCCCGAAATATCTCGAAGCCTTCGTCGATAATCTCATCAACTGGGACTACGTGCTCGAGCTCTACGAAAAGGCCGTCTGAGCCGATCGACGCTGCTTTAAGAGTCAGGGCGGGGCTTCGGCTCCGCCCTTTTTTCATCGTCCGTCAGGCGGTTTTGCGCGCGTCACGGTCCCGTCATCAATGCCCGCTAGGCGTGGGGCATGAGCCAGACACCCCTCCTCCGCTTCGGCGTCATCGCCGACCCGCAATATGCCGATGCCGATCCGGACCTGGCGCTCGACAGGCACTTCCGCCAAAGCCTGCGGCGCGTTGCGCAAGCCATCGAAACCTTCAACGGCCGCAATCTCGATGTCGTCATCACCCTGGGCGACCTGATCGACCGGGACTGGGCAAGCTTCGACGCGGTGCTGCCGCTCTACCGGACGCTGAACCACAGGGCGCTGTTCCTGCCGGGCAATCACGACTTTGCCGTCGATCCCGCCCATCTCGGTGCCGTTCACAAGCGGCTGGGCATGCCGGCGCCCTATCACGACCTGCTGATCGGCGGCATCCGCCTGGTGATCCTCGACGGCAGCGAGGTGAGCACCTTTGCGCTTCCCGCCGGGCATCCGCGCCACGACATGGCCGCCCAGCGACTGGCGAGCCTGCAGCAGGCCGGCGCACACAATGCGCAGGCCTGGAACGGCACGCTCAGCGAAGCGCAGTTCGCCTGGCTGACCGAGGTGCTGGAGGATGCGGCGGACGATGGCGAGCCGGTGGTGATCCTCTGCCACTATCCGGTCTTCCCACCGAACGAGCATGACCTCTGGGACGCCCCGCGCGTGCTGGCGCTGATCGAGCGCTTCCCCAATGTGCGCGCCTATCTCAACGGGCACAATCATGCCGGCAATGAAGGCATCCGCGGCGGCACGCAGTTCGTGACCTTCAAAGGCATGGTGGACACGCCCGACCAGACCGCCTTCGCGATCGTCAGCCTGTTCGAAGACCGGATGGAGATCGAAGGGTTCGGGCGGGAAGAAAGCCGCGTCTTGCCGCTTCCGCTCGCCGTGCCAGCCTGAACCGCCGCACCGACAGCGGCCGGACAGGCAGGCGGCGCGAGGGTGACGTCCGGCTTGCGTAAGCCTTCAAAAAGATTTTACTTTGCGGGACCGGACGGGATGAGAAGATGCGGCCGGCACCATGCCCGGCGGCCCGCAGCGTCCGGCCGGATCGAAGAGAGAGGGAATGCCCATGAGACTGAAAAAGATCCTGCTGGCCGGCGCCCTGCTGGCGCTCGCAGCCGGCGGCGTGACGGCGGCGGAACAGCCGATCGAGGCGCGCGAGGCGATGATGAAGAACATCGCCCGCTCCATGGGCGCACTCGGCGCGATCGCCAAGGGTGAGAAGCCCTATGATGCCGAGGTGGTCAAGACCTCGCTCTCGACGATCAGCACCAATATCAAGAGCTTCCCCGACCAGTTCCCGGAAGGATCGCAGGAAGGCTCGGAAGCGAGCCCGAAGATCTGGGAAAACATGGCCGACTTCAAGGCCAAGGCGGCCTCGCTCGGCGCGGATGCGGATGCGCTCCTGGCCTCCATGCCCGCCGACCAGGCGGCCGTTGGCGCAGCGCTCGGCAAGCTTGGCCCCCATTGCGGCGACTGTCACCAGGCCTATCGCCTGAAGAAGTAACGAAGAGCCGGGCGGGTGCGCCTGCGCATCCGCCCGCGCAGTCTGCCGCCGCGTCTGCGCCGCAGCGCGCCTTTCCCAAACCGCCAGCGCCTCTACATGATGACGCGGCTCTTCCCGCCGCCGTCTTCGTCCCGCCAGGAGCATCCGCATGGCCCGTCGCGCCCGCAAAGCCCTTACCACCCTGGTCCTGCTGGCTGCAGTCGGCGCCGGGGCCGCCTGGTTCGTGACCAAGCCGGAGCCGCTTCCCGCCACTCATTGGGAGGGTCTCGGCGCGCCGGATCTCGCCAATGGCGAACAGGTCTTCTGGGCGGGCGGCTGCGTCAGCTGCCATGCCGCTCCGGGCGCCGAGGGCGATGCCAAGCTGGTTCTCTCCGGCGGTCTGGCGCTGAAGAGCCCGTTCGGCACCTTCCACGTTCCCAACATCTCGCCGGACGAACAGGCCGGCATCGGCAGTTGGACGCTCGCCCAGTTCGGCGATGCCATGATCCGCGGCGTTTCGCCTGAAGGCGAGCATCTCTACCCGTCCTTCCCCTATGGCTCCTATGCGCGGCTGACGCCGAAGGATGTCAACGATCTCTATGGCTATCTGAAAACCCTGCCGAAGAGCGCCTCTGTCGCCCCGCCGCATGACCTGCCCTTTCCCTATGACCAGCGTAGTCTGCTCGGCGGATGGAAGCTGCTCTTCTATTCCGACAAGCCGCGCGTGACCGTGGACACCAAGGACCCGAAGATCGCCCGCGGCCAATATCTGGTCGAAGGCCCCGGCCATTGCGGCGAATGCCACACGCCGCGCAATGCGCTGGGCGGTTTCGAGCGGGACCGCTGGCTGGCCGGCGCCCCCAATCCGGAAGGCGAAGGCACCGTGCCGAACATTACCCCGGGCTCCAAGGCGATCGGCGGATGGAGCGCCGGCGACATCGCCACCTATCTCGAAACCGGCTTCACGCCCGATTTCGACAGCGTCGGCGGCTCCATGGTCGAGGTCCAGAAAAACATGGCCCGCCTCCCCGCCGCCGACCGCGAAGCCATCGCCGCCTACCTCAAGGCCGTCCCTGCACGCGAGTGATACCGCCAGCTGAAGCCTCTTCCGGAGCGCCCCGCGGCTACCTCCCTCAGTTTTACCGCTCAAAGCCGAGCCAGATAGCGCATCCCGGTCACAGGGCGCGGCGTGAAATGTTCGGATTCGTAGAAGCGGTGGGCGCGGACATTGCCGGTGGCGGCGCCGACGGAGAGATAGGCGCAGCCCGCCCGAACGGCCTCCTCCCGCGCGCGGGCCACGAGGTGCCGGCCGATGCCGGTGCCGCGGTGGTCCGGATCGACATAGAGATGGTGCAGGTCCATGCCGCGTGCGGTCTCGTTGGCCCTGTAGAGCGGCGTCAGCATGGCATAGCCGATCAGCCGGCCGCCAGCCTCCGCCACCAAGGCCGTGACCCATGGGCGGGCACCGAAGAGGTCGTTGGACAAGGCGGCGACGGTTGGGGTCGCGGCATCGCCATGATGCGCGGCAAGCGCCGTGATCATCGCACAGAGCGACTCCAGATCTCCCTGGCGGGCGGCGCGGATCGTCACGACCGGCGGGCGCGCATTCGCAAGCGCCTGATCGGGCAGCGACGGATGGGAAGAGAACAGAGCGGTGGCAGGCATGGCGAACTCCTGAACGGGACTTGAGCCCCCAGGCGTTCTTGACAAACAAAAGCCGCCTGGCGGCGGCTTGTTTGAACGTGATCAGACAGCCGCACCTATCGGTGAGCCGTAAAATACCAGGAAAGGCTGAGCGCGGTCGTGATCATGCCCCGTCTCATGCGCGCTTTCTTGCCGGGAGTCAACGGGTGCGGACGCCGTAGGGCCCGTGCGCCATCAAACGGTCGCGCGGGCCGGCGGGCCCGCGCTGAAGGCATCGCCCTCGTGCTCGCCTTCGCACAGCCCATGGTCCGACAGCGCGCGCAGCACCGAGCAGTCTCCGGCCCTATGGCCGGCATCGCAGGCGGCGACGATGCGGGCGAGTTCGCGTTCCAGCCGCTTGAGCTGCGCGATCTTCTGGCGGACATGGGCGAGATGGTCGGCGGCGATCGCATCGGCGCGCGCGCAAGGGCTTTCCGGGTGGTCGCTGAGCGCGATCAGGTCCCGGATCGCCTCGATCGACAGGCCGAGATCGCGGCCGTGGCGGATGAAGGCAAGGCGCTCCAGCGCCGCCGGCTCGTAGCGCCTCTGGTTGCCCTCCGTCCGGTCGGCGGGCGCCAGAAGGCCGACATCCTCATAATAGCGGATGGTCGGCACCTTGACCCCCGTCCGCCGGGCGAGATCTCCGATCGAATACATCTGCATGTCTCCTGTTCAGCGCAGGCATGATCATGTCGGCTCCCGGCATCACCGTTCAAGCCCCTCAGTCCTCGTGGATATGGCTGTGATTCTTGGTATCGCGCATGCGGACATAGACGATGAGCGACAGGGCGATCATGATCGTCACATACCAGAAGAACCAGTTCTCGTGGCCGATCTGCTTGAATTTGAGCGCAACCCACTCGGCCGTCCCACCGAACAGGGTGTTGGCGAGCGCGTAGGGCAGCGCGACGCCAAGTGCACGAATATGGGCGGGGAAGAGTTCGGCCTTCACCACGGCATTGATCGATGTATAGCCGGTGACGATCAGCAGACCTGCCAGCACGAGAAAGAAGGCAGTCATCGCGTCCGTCGTTGCCGAGAGGGCGGAAAAGATCGGATAGGTGCACAGCGTGCCGAGAATGCCGAAGCCGACCATCAGCGGCTTTCGGCCGACACGATCCGAGAGCAGTCCGGCGAGCGGCTGGCAGAGCATGAAGACAAACAAGGCAGCCGTGGTGATCTCCGTCGCGCTTTCCTTGGAAAAGCCGGACGTATTGACGAGGAACTTCTGCAGATAGGTGGTGTAGGCATAGAAGGCGAGCGTGCCGCCGGCCGTCAGCGCCAGCACCATGAGCGCCTCCTTGGGATATTGGCGGAAGAGTGCCAACCCGCTCGATCGCTGTGCATCTCCACCCTTGGCGTTTTCAAAGGACTGGGTTTCGGCCAGGCCGCGGCGGATGATGAAGACGGCGATGGCGAGAATACCGCCGATGAAGAAGGGCACGCGCCAGCCCCAGTCGGAAAGCTCCTGCGGCGAGAGCAGCCGCTGCAGAATGAGCAGCACCAGCAGGGCAACCAACTGGCCGGAGATCAACGTGACATATTGGAAGCTGGAGAAGAAGCCGCGTCGATCCCGTCCGGCCATTTCCGACAGATAGGTGGCACTGGCGCCATATTCGCCGCCGACGGAAAGACCCTGGATCAGGCGGGCGATCACCAGGATCGTCGGTGCCGCAAGCCCGATCGTCTCGTAGCCCGGCGTTACAGCGATCATCAGAGACCCGAGGCACATCAGCGTCACGGAGAGGGTCAGGCCGGCCTTGCGGCCGCGCCGGTCGGCATAGATGCCCATCATCCAGGCGCCGATCGGTCGCATGAGAAAACCAACAGCGAAAACGGCCGCGGCACTCAGCAGTTCTGCCGTCTGGTTTCCGGACGGGAAGAAGACCGGGGCGAAGTAGAGCGTGAAGGCCGAATAGACGTACCAGTCGTACCACTCGACCAGATTGCCGGCCGATCCGCCGATGATGGATTTGAGCCGGGTGCGCTGATCGGGCTGCGCGGCGGGGACGAAGGTGGAGGTCATGCTAAGCCTTTCGGCAAGATCGTCTGCGGGCCCGGCGGTCCGGCCTGCCGGAGCAAGGCCTGCTGCCAGGAATGGCAAAGCCCGGCACTGGAACAGGCCGGGCTTCGAGTGTGTCGGTCCGCCGGCTTACTTCGGCAGGCGGTAGGCGATGATGTAATCGCCGGGTTTGGTGCCGATCGAGCCATGGCCGCCGGCGACGATCAGGACATATTGCGTGCCGTCATCGGCCGCATAGGTCATCGGCGTCGACTGGCCGCCGGCCGGGAGGCGGCCCTTCCAGAGCTCGCGCCCTGTCGTCAGGTCATAGGCACGCAGGTAGTTGTCGACCGCGGCGCCGAGGAAGGCGACGCCGCCCTTGGTGATGATCGGGCCGCCGATGCCCGGCACGCCGACCTTGAAGGGCAGCGGCAGCGGCGTCATGTCGTAGACCGTTCCGTTGCGGTGCTTGTAGGCGATCTCGCCCGTCTTCAGATCGACGCCCGAGACATAGCCCCACGGCGGCGCCTGGCAGGGGATCTGCAGCGGCCCGAGGAAGGGGCCCATATAGACGCCGTAGGGCGCGCCCTCGTTGCGGTTCAGCCCCTGCTCGCTTCCCTTCTCGTCCTGGCCCTTCGGCGGGATCTGGTCGCGCGGCACGAGCTTGGAGGTAAAGGCCAGATAGGTCGGCATGCCGAACATCACCTGGCGTTCCGGATCGACGGCGACCGAACCCCAGTTGAAGACCCCGAAATTGCCGGGATAGACGAGCGTGCCTTCGAGCGAGGGCGGCGTGTAGCGGCCCTCATACTTCATGCTCTTGAACTTGATGCGGCAGGCGAGCTGATCGAACATGGTGATGCCCCACATGTTCTTGTCGGTCAGCGGCGGCGGGTTGAAGGACAGACCGGAAAGCGGCTGGGTGGGCGAGGAGAAATCCTCCGGGATCGCGCCGCCCGGCGCCGGGACTTCCTTGACCGGGATGATGGGTTCGCCGGTCGCCCGGTCGAGCACATAGAGATCGCCCTGCTTGGTCGGGCCGACGAGAGCCGGCCGGCCGTCGATGTCGAGCAGCACCGGCTGGGCGGGCACGTCCATGTCCCACAGATCGTGATGCACGGTCTGGCGCACCCAGCGCACCTGGCCGGTCCCCATGTCGAGCGCGACGATGGAGGAGGAATATTTCTCCACCGCCTCGCTGCGGTTCATGCCGAGCTGATCCGGCACCTGGTTGCCGAGCGGGATGTAGACGAGGTTCAGCGCCTCGTCATAGGAGAAGACCGACCAGGAATTGGGGGAGTTGGTCGTGTAGGTCTGCCCCTCGGGCAGCGGTGTCGTCACGTCCGGATTGCCGGAATCCCAGTTCCAGAGCAGCTGCCCGGTGTTGACGTCGAAGGCGCGGATGACCCCCGACTGTTCCTGCGTCGAGTAGTTGTCGTTGACGGCGCCGCCGATGATGATGCGGTTGCCGGAGATGACCGGCGGCGAGGTCGAGTAGTAATAGCCGGCCGGGCGGTGCTTCATGCCCTCTTCGAGATGCAACGTGCCCTGGTCGGCAAAGCCGGTGCAGACCTGGCCGTTTTGCGCATCGAGCGCGATCAGCCGCGCATCGGCCGTCGGCAGGTAGACCCGCTCGGCGCAGGCCGCGCCCGCCGCGGCTGCGGCGTCGCGGTAATAGCTGACGCCGCGGCAGGTCTGGTGCTGGCGGTCCGGGTTCATGCCGGAATTGGCGTCGAACTTCCACTTCTCCTTGCCGGTCGTCGCATCGATGGCGATCGCCAGATTGTGCGGCGTGCAGACATAGAGCGCGTTGCCGATCTTGAGCGGCGTGACCTGATAGGTGGTCTCGCCGACGTCATCGGGTCGCTTGACGTCGCCGGTCTGGTAGCGCCAGGCCTCTTCCAGCCCGGAGACATTGGCCGCGGTGATCTGGGCAAGTGGCGAATAACGCTGGCCATAAGGGGTGCGGCCATACTGGTGCCACTCGCCGTCCGGAACATTGCCGCCGAGATTGGGCGTCGGATTGACGGAGGCGACCGGCAGTTCGCCGCTCATGTCCAGCGGATCCTGCGTCATGGAAAACAGCGCGACACCGACCGAAACCAGAAGCGCGAGCGCAAGCGGCCAGCCGCTGGCGCGATAGACATGGCCGGTCGGGCTCGTAAAGCCGAGCGGCTTGCGGATTGCCGGCAGCAGCAGCCAGAAGCCGAGCACGATGATGACCCCGCCGCGTGGACCGAGCTGCCACCAATCGAAACCGACCTCCCACAGGGCCCAGATCAGCGTCAGGATCGTAAACGCCGCATAGAGCGTCAGCGCCATGGCGCGCCGCTGGAAGAGCAGGACAGCCGTTGCCAGGAAGGCAAGGCCCGCGAAAATGTAATACCAGCTGCCGCCGAGCACGGCGAGCCAGATCCCCCCGGCGCCGAGCGCCAGGCCGATCACGGCGAAGAGGAGAGCGGTGAAGACGATCATCAAAAAAACTCCTGCCGCGCCGGGGAGGCGCCGCGAACTCTGGAAACCCGGCCGGATCGGCACGAGGCTGAACGGAGGCAAAATTAGGGCAAGCACAGGGAAGATCAACGCGCCGCTTGCAGCGGAAGCACTGCTGCCGACGCGAAATCTCGCCTGTTGGAGCCGCTTCGAAAGCCGCCCACGCCGGCGCAAACCGTCGATCACTGCCGGAAGTTCCCGCATACGCCCGTCATCGGCCGTACCGAGTCACGCGCCGTGCCCGCCACGGTCGAGACCGAGACAGGCATTTCGCCCGCGACCCATTTCTTCGACAAGCAGCACCTGATAGACTCGACGTCGGGTGCAAGCGATTCAGGGGTGGATCATGGCCATGGCTGCCGCGCGGCAGGAGACGGACGTCTTCGCGCCGATTCTTTCGTCCAACGACAGCCATGCCGCCGGCTGGCCGGTGCGGCTCCTCGTCAGTTCGCAAACCGAGGCGCGCCATAACAGGGCGCTCTGGGCACCGAGCCATCTCATTTCCATCCGCGCGCCCGGCACCAAGCTGCTCTCGATGATCGACCTGCCGCCGGAGCGGCATCTGGAGCTCATCTTCGGCGATGCGCTGGATCCGGACGAACCGGGCGCGGCCCGGGGCGAACAGATTGCAGAGGCGCTGGCCTTCGTCGATCGGCTGCCCGGAGACGCCCGGCTTCTCGTTCATTGCCTGCGCGGAATCGGCCGGGCGCCCGCTCTGTCCCTCGGCATTCTGGCGCGCTATCTTGGGCCCGAGGATGCGGCAGCGGCGCTGCACGCCTTGAAGCCGGACGCCAAGCCGAACCGCCATGTCGTGGCACTCTGTGATTCCGCACTCGGCTTGAAGGGCAAGCTGTCCAAGCAGGCCCTGCGCTTCCCGGCCAAGGTGTGGAAGCCGGCCAAGGCCTGACGGCGTGCGACCTCTGCGCGTGCCGCCACGCCAGCGAGGGGACGGCGGGCCTTTTCCGTGCGTCGCCGCAACAGCAAAGGGACGACGCGCATGGCCTGGTCGGCGGCGGACTATCTCACCTTCGAGGCGGAACGAACCCGCCCGGCCCTCGATCTGGCGGCGCAGATCCCGTCGCTTCCGGAAGGCACTCTGTACGATCTCGGTTGCGGCCCCGGCAATTCCACTGCAGTGCTTGCCACCCGCTTTCCCGGCCGCCGGCTGATCGGTGTGGACAGCGATGCCGACATGCTGGCCAGCGCACGGCGCCGCCTGCCGGAGACGCCGTTTCTCGCAGGCGATCTCGCCGAGTGGCAGCCGGAAGAGCCGGCCGCGCTCTTTTTCGCCAATGCGGTCTTCCAATGGCTGCCGGACCATGCGGCCATCCTGGAGCGGCTTCTCGAGACGCTGGTGCCGGGCGGCGTGCTGGCGGTGCAGATGCCGGACAATCTGGACGAGCCTTCGCATCGCGCCATGCTGGCGCTCGCCCGCGACCCGTCCTTTGCGCCGGCCTATGGAGCGGCGCCGCCGCAGCGTGCTCCGCTTGCCCCGGCGCGCGCCTATGTCGAGCGGCTGTCGCCCCAAGCGCAGGTGGTCGATGTCTGGCGGACAACCTATCATCACCGCCTGGCCGATGCGGCGGCGATTGTCGAATGGGTCAAAGGCACCGGGCTGCGGCCGTTTCTCGAGCCCCTCGGGCCGGCTGCGCGCGTGGCTTACCTGTCGGCCTATACGGCGCGGATCGAAGCTGCCTATCCGCCGCTCGCAGGCGGCGGCGTGCTGCTGCCCTTCCCCCGCCTCTTTCTTCTGGCGATCCGCCAATGATGCGGCCATCGCTAAAATTCACCATCCGCCCTTGCCTTAGCGCTTTGGCTTGACATGTTCTCTCGCAACAGAGGGATAGACGGATGAGCAGACCAGCGTCGCGCGCAGGCTTGAAGGCAGGACCCGCTCCAGCCACGTGCCGTGCATCCGGTAGAGAACTCTGCGTCCAGGCGGAGGCATCGCCTCAACCATGACCCCCAGCAAATTCGACATGCCCGTCGTCCTCATCGTCGAGGACGAACCGCTGCTGCGCATGATGGCGGCCGATATCGTCGAAGATGCCGGCTGCATGGCGATCGAGGCGAGCAATGCCGACGAAGCGATCGTGCTTCTGGAAAGCCGCAGCGATATCCGGATCGTCTTCACCGACATCGACATGCCGGGCAGCATGGACGGGCTGAAGCTCGCCGCCGCGATCCGCGACCGCTGGCCGCCGGTCGAGATCATCGTTACCTCCGGCGTCTCGATGAAGGCGGCGGACGCCCTGCCGGATCGGGCCGTGTTCTTCCCCAAACCCTACGACCAGCGGATGATCCTCGCCACGCTGCACCGCATGGCCGCCCTTCCGGGCCTGCCGGGTCTCTAGAACCTCCGCGACAAGCCAAAGGCGTGACCCACTACCCCGCCGTCGGACCCGCGCCGTAGATCGCGCGGATCTCCTCGGCCACCAGCTTCTGCAGGCGCCAGAGATTGCGATCGCGGATGCCGAACATGTCCAGATGGGCCACCGTGTTGAAGAGATATTCCGCGCCCGATCCGGCATGGCCGCAGGCGCGCGCCAGCATGCCGGCAATGCTTTCGGGCCTGAGATGAAGCGCCTCGTGCCCGGCGGTGCCGCACCAGAAGCAGAGCGCGCGCACCGGCCCGGCTTCGGTCCGCGCCGTCAGCCAGCGAATGCTCGGGACATATTCCTTGCAGGTCACTTCCCGGCGCAGGAGCCGGTCGATCGCCACGGCGCGCTCCTCGCCCTCCAGCCGGAAAACGACGCCGTCGCAGCGCCCGCCGCGCTCCAGCACCATCATCAGCCCGGGGTGCTCCTCCGATCCGCGGAAGCGGTCGATCTTCATGGTGAAGGCACGGTGCCAGCCGAAGGCCGTGGCCCGCCGGCTTTCCCGCGCCTTGAATTCGGGCTTCCAGATCAGCGATCCATAGGCAAAGACAAAGAGCGGCCCATCGCCGAGCCCCTGCATCAGTTCGGCCGTCAAGGCGTCGAAATCCTCCTCGCCCATCGGCGTGCGGGCGAGATCGGGGCCGGGGTCGGGAATGTCACGATGGCAGAGCGCCACCAGATCGGCCGTGAGCGCCATATCGTCGGCCACGGCCGTTTCGCTGAAACGTGCCGGTACCCTTCCTGGGCGATCCGGTAAGTCATCAGAGCTGGCTGATGGCTGGCTGAGCAAAGGCGAGCATAATCGGGCGGGCGCGGTCATCGCGGTGTCGGACATGGTCCTGTGATTCCTGTCAAGCGCGCCTCCCGCCTTTAAGCAAGGCATTGCCGGCCGCGATGTCAAGCTTCGAGGGGCGGCGCGTCGAGGTTGCGGGGCTGCAGACGGCTGACCAGAAAGTCGATGAAGGCGCGGATGCGGGCGGCGAGATGGTCGTGGCCGACGAAGACCGCGTGGATCGTCTCGCCGTCCTCGGGCCGATGGGCTTCGAGCAGCGGCACGAGCCGCCCGGCCTCGACATCCGGCCCCACATGGAAACGGCCGATGCGCCCGATCCCCTGGCCATCGAGACAGAGCCGGCGCATGATCAGGCCGGAGGAGACCAGCATGGCCGGGCGGAACGGTCGATCATAGGTCTGGCCGCTCGCCGGATCGAGGAAGGGCCAGGTCTGGCGCATGCCCTCGATGTTGAAGCCGAGACACTCATGCCGGTCCAACGCCTCCGGCGTCTCCGGCACGCCGCGACGCGCGAGATAGGCGGGAGAGGCCACCAGCAGCCTTCGGCTGTCCATCAGCTTGCGCGCCTTCAGCGCCGAATCGCGCAGGGCGCCGGAGGAGCGGATGGCGATGTCGGTGCGATCCTCGACAAGGTCGACCACGCCGTCGGTGAAGGTGAGGTCCAGCACCACTTCGGGATAGAGCGCGCGAAACTCGCCGATCAGCGGCAGGATGAAGCGCTCGCCGAAGGCCATCAGCGTATTGACCCGCAGCCGGCCGCGCGGCACGGCGCGCGCGCCGCTCGAAACCAGCCGCTCCGTTTCCTCGATCTCGGACAGGATCGCTCGCGCCCGGGCGAGATAAACCTCGCCCTCGGGCGTCAGCCGCAGTGCGCGGGTGGTGCGCACCAGAAGGCGCGTGCCGAGCCGACGCTCGACCCGCGCGGCAAGTTTGGACACCGCCGAGGCGGACAGACCGAGACGCCGTCCGGCGGCCGAAAAGCTGCCGGCTTCCACCGCCGCCACCACGATTTCCATCTCCCCTGCCCGATTGTCCATCTGCCACCTGTGAATGTGTTTCACAGATCATTGTCGCAGCCTTGCGCTAATCGAACAAGTCGCAAACCGCTATCTCTCAGCGCATCCGGCGGCTGCTCGCCGCCTTCTCATGCCAGACAGGATGCGTTCATGCCCCTTGCTCTCTTTGCCCTGACGATCGCGGCCTACGCGATCGGCACCACCGAATTCGTGATCGTCGGGCTGCTGCCGACGGTCGCTTCCGACCTTGGCATTACCCTGCCCATGGCCGGCCTCATCGTCTCGATCTATGCGCTCGGCGTCACCTTTGGCGCGCCGGTTCTGACGGCACTGACCGGCCGGATCGGCCGCAAGATGCTGCTGCTCGGTTTGATGGCCCTCTTCGTCGCCGGCAATGCGCTTGCCGCCCTTTCCCCCGGCTACGGAATCCTGCTCATCGCGCGGGTGCTGTCCGCCTTTGCCCATGGCGTCTTCTTCTCGGTCGGCGCCACGATCGCCGCCGGGCTGGTTGCGCCCGATCGGCGCGCGTCGGCGATCGCACTGATGTTCATGGGCCTGACCGTCGCGATCGTCACCGGCGTGCCGCTCGGCACGATCATCGGCCAGACCTTCGGCTGGCGCGCCACCTTCGCCGCCGTTGCCGGCCTCGGCGTCCTCGCCTTTCTGGCCATTGCCCTGCTCCTGCCGGCCGAGCTGCCGGAAAGCGCCCCGGCCCGGCTGATGGACCAGGTCAAGGTGCTGGGCTCGGGTCGGTTGCTGCTGGTCTTCGCCATGACGGCGCTCGGCTATGGCGGCACCTTCGTCACCTTCACCTATCTGACGCCGATGCTGGAAGAGGTGACCGGCCTCTCCTCCTCCGCCGTCAGCCTGGTTCTGGTGCTTTATGGCCTGGCGATCGCCGCCGGCAATCTCTCGGGCGGCCGCTTCGCCGATCGCAACCCGGTCCGCGCCCTGATCGCGCTCTTCGCTGCGCAGGCTGCGGTGCTCGTGCTCTTCGCCTTCACGGCCGGCGCGGTCGTTCCGGCGCTCGTTACGCTGGCCGCACTCGGCTTCCTGTCCTTTGCCAGCGTTCCCGGCCTGCAGCTCTATGTGGTCGAGCTTGCCCGCATCCACCGCCCGGCCGCCGTCGACGTCGCCTCCGCGCTCAACATCGCCGCCTTCAATCTCGGCATTGCGGTCGGCGCCTGGATCGGCGGGCTGACCGTCGCATCCTCGCTGGGCCTTCAAGCAACGCCCTGGGTCGGCGGGCTGATGGTCCTCGGCGCTCTCGGCCTGACGCTGGTCAGCCAGCGTCTGGACCGCCACCGCCTGGCGCTCGCCGCCTGAGCGGAACCGCACGCCGCCGGCCTGGCGCTTGACGCGCCGGGCCGGCGTTCCATCTAGCCCTGCAGCCGAGGCACACCTGCCTCGGCCGATCACGAATGGGGCTGATCCACGCCAGGCGCGCCACCGCGCCCCGGATCGGCCATCAGGCCTTTTTCTTTCAACCCCGTGGGCGGCCTTCCCCCCGCGGCGAGGCAGACCAGGCCGCACCGGCGCATGCCGGACCAGGCGGCGTCAAGAAAGGACGACAGATGACCATCACCACCCAGAAGACCGTGACGTGCAACGGCGCCGAGATCCCGGCGCTCGGCTTCGGCACCTTCCGCATGCCGGGCGACGAGGTTCTGGCGATCGTGCCGAAGGCGATCCAGCTCGGCTTCCGCCATGTCGATACGGCGCAGATCTACGGCAACGAAGCCGAGGTCGGCCTGGCGATCGAGCGCTCCGGCGTGCCGCGCAGCGAGATCTTTCTGACCACCAAGGTCTGGACCGACAAATATGCCCGCGGCAGCTTCATGGCCTCGGTCGAGGAAAGCCTGCGCAAGCTCAAGACCGACTATGTCGATCTGCTGCTCCTGCATTGGCCGGGTAGCCCCGTGCCGCTCGCCGAGCAGGTGGAGGGCCTGAACAAAGCGGTTCAGTCGGGCAAGGTCCGCCATGTCGGGGTGAGCAACTTCAACACGGCGCAGATGGACGAGGCTGCACGGCTGAGCGACGTGCCGCTCGTCACCAACCAGGTGGAGTATCACCCCTATCTCGACCAGCTGAAGGTGCTTGAGGATGCCGAACGCCTCGGCATGTCGATCACCGCCTACTATGCCATGGCCGACGGTCGCGTGCCGAAGGATCCGGTGCTCAACGACATCGGCAGCCGGCATGGCAAGACGGCCGCTCAGGTGGTGCTGCGCTGGCTGATCCAGCAGCAGGGCGTCATCGCGCTGTCGAAAACTTCGACCGAGGAGCGCCTTGCCGAGAATTTTGGCATCTTCGACTTCCAGCTGTCGGCCGACGAGATGAAGGCGATTCATGCGCTGGCCAAGCCCGATGGCCGTATCGTCAGCCCGCAGGGGCTAGCCCCCGAATGGGACAAGGCGGCCTGAGGCCGAAGGGACAGGATCATCGGCGCCCGAGGGCGCCCGGCGAAGGCCGGCTGAACTCCGCAGCCGGCCTTCGGTGTTGAAGATTCAGACGAACTGGCTCAAGCCCGGGACCGAGGCGACGACCTCATCGACCGTTTCCTCGCCAGCCTGCTCCTTGGCATAGCGGATCGTTTCCTTGGCGAGCGCCGTGATCTCGCCCATCGACAGGCCTTCGGCCATGAGCTGCTGGCCGAGCGCCATGACGCCGCCGCCGCCGACGGCCGAGAACATCTTGCCCAACAGTCCGCCGCCGCCCGAACCTTCGCCATTGTAGCGCGCGACGAGATCGGCGGCGCCCGGCGTCTGTTCGATCATGCGGGCGACCGGCCCGTCGGCGGCTTCGCGCTGCAGGAAGCCCAGCATCATGCCGATCGCCTTTTCGGCAAGCGCCGGCTCGATGCCGACCGTATCGGCAACCCGCGTAACCAGTTCGTTCATGGCAGTCTCCTCTTGTCCCCGGCATGAGGCCGGGCCATCTTCGTCCGCGGCGCGCAGCGCGCCATGCAGATCGCCGGCGGATCATTTCACGAGCCTCGGCCGAAGACAAGGAAAGCGCCGAGGCAATGCGCTGCCGTCGTCCCGCCGGCTGCACGCGCCGCAGTTGCCGCTGGCGCGCCGCCCTTCTATAAGCGGGTGGTGACACTGACCAGCGAGCAGTGACCGTGCGGCGTCGGCTGCGGCCCGGACAAACAGGGTTCATCAGGGTGGAGGATTTCGATGCTTGAAGACGGAAAGCTCTTTCTCGGCGCCAGCCGAAACCCGGACGACACGATCAACAAGGGCGAATATCTCGACCTGAAATTCGGCAACCGCCACGGTCTCGTCACCGGCGCCACCGGAACGGGCAAGACCGTGACGCTGCAGGTTCTGGCGGAGGGCTTCTCCAAGGCGGGCGTGCCGGTCTTCTGCGCAGACGTGAAGGGCGACCTCTCAGGCATTGCCGCTCTCGGCGAGGCGAAGGATTTTCTCCTCAAGCGCGCCGAGCAGATCGGCTTCAGCGAGTATGATGTCGAGCAGTTTCCGGTGATCTTCTGGGATCTCTACGGCGAGAAAGGCCACCGGGTCCGCACCACCATGTCGGAGATGGGCCCGCTGCTCTTGTCCCGGCTGATGAACGCTTCGGATGCGCAGGAAGGCGTTCTCAACATCGCCTTCAAGCTCGCCGACGAGGGCGGCCTGCCGCTTCTAGACTTGAAGGACCTTCGGGCGCTGCTCACCTATATGGGCGAGAATGCGGGCGAGCTCTCGGCCAAGTTCGGCTTTATCTCCAAGGCCTCGGTCGGCTCCATTCAGCGCGAGTTGCTGATCCTCGAGCAGCAGGGCGCCGAGCATTTCTTTGGAGAGCCGGCGCTGAAGATCACCGATATCATGCGCGTTGCCAATGATGGGCGCGGCGTCATTTCGGTTCTGGCCGCCGACAAGCTGATGATGAATCCGCGCCTCTACGGCACCTTCCTGCTCTGGCTGCTCTCTGAACTGTTCGAGGAACTGCCCGAGGTGGGCGACCCGGACAAGCCGCGGCTGGTCTTCTTCTTCGACGAGGCGCATCTCCTCTTCAACGACGCGCCGAAAATGCTGCTGGAGCGTGTCGAGCAGGTCGTGCGCCTGATCCGCTCCAAGGGCGTCGGCGTCTATTTCGTCACGCAGAACCCGCTCGACGTGCCGGAAACCGTGCTCGCCCAGCTCGGCAACCGCGTGCAGCATGCGCTGCGCGCCTATACCCCGCGCGAGCAGAAGGCGGTGAAGACCGCGGCGGAGACCTTCCGCGCCAACCCCGCCTTCGATTGCGCCACCGCCATCACCGCGCTCGGCACCGGCGAGGCGCTGATTTCGACGCTTGAAGGCAAGGGCGCCCCCTCCATGGTCGAACGCACCCTGATCCGCCCGCCCTCGGCGCGGGTCGGGCCGCTCAGCGAGGCGGAACGCCGCGAAAACCTGTCCAAGAGCCCCGTCGCCGGTCTCTATGACGAGGATTACGACCGGGAATCCGCCTATGAGATCCTCGCCAAGCGGGCGGCCAAGGCGACCGAAGCGGCGGAAATGGCCCGCGAAGCCGCCTCCGACGAAGCCGCACCGGCGCCGGGCACCGCCTCCACCCGCTGGACGCTGCCGGGCTTCGGCGACGAGGCGCCCGCCCCTTCCCGCGCCGGAACGGCCGAGAAGCCGCGCAGCCGCGGATACCAGCGCGAGACGATTGCCGAGGCCGCGATGAAGACGGTGGCCCGCACCGTCGCCTCCTCGCTCGGCCGGGCCCTGGTGCGCGGCATCCTGGGCAGCCTTAAGCGCTGATTTTTGCGCCGGATTTCCCCCCGGCGCCTCCCTCTTCTACCAGGCCTTTTGCCCTGCCCTTTCAAGATGGTGCGGCAGGGGCCTCGCCTTGAGTCAAAAGCATGAAAATCACAGCCAAGACTTACGAAAACATGGGGCCTTGCAATTCTTGATCGAAGCGCCTATCTTGTGTCCATCGATCTTGTATTGGAGCTTTGCTCCCGCGCCGAGGCGCCACGTAATCTTCTCTTTCAACGTCGATCTCACTGCTCGTTCTTATGAACGGGCGATTACTCATCACGACTGAAAGGGTTTCATCGTGGCTACCGGTACCGTCAAGTTCTTCAACACCACCAAGGGCTTCGGCTTCATCGCTCCGGACAACGGCGCATCCGACGTTTTCGTTCACATCTCGGCCGTTGAGCGCGCCGGCATGCGCACGCTGAACGAAGGCCAGAAGGTCAACTTCGAAGTTGTCCAGGACCGTCGCAGCGGCAAGTCCGCAGCTGACAACCTGAGCGCCGCCTAAGTGGCAGGCTGAGCCTGCGCTGCCCGTCCGTACGGACGCAAGGCTGGCGCAAGGTTCGGCACGCAGGATTGTTCTGTTGTTTCCGGAAACCTGACCACGGATGGACTGGCAGGGTTCCGTCGAAACGACGTGAGGAAGGTCGGGGATTTCCCGGCCTTTTTTCTTTTCGGGACCTTCGATCCGGGCCACAGCGATCCCTCTCGCGCAGTCCGTTGCGGCAGCTCCGCTCCCGCCGCCCGTTTCAAGGTTCCGCATCATCGACCTGCACGCGTCTTCAAGCCCGTCATCCCCGACGCGCGGCGCTGCCCGAGGAGTGAAGCGCCAATGACCCCCGCCGACACGCCGCCGAAGACCGAGCCGTCCCGCCGGTCGCATGGCGCCAAGGCCAGCCAGACCGACAGCGAGGCCCGGGCGATCATCGACAGCGAGGAACGCCAGCGCCGCATCAAGACCGAGCGCCTGCGCCAGGCCCGCATCGCCCAACAAGCCACCGAAATCCCAGCCCCGCCAAAGGCCAAGCCGAAGCGCAAGGCAGCGGTGAAGGCCTGAGGCTGACCGGACGGCGAGAACCCAGCCGCGGTGGCAAGCACGCGGTCGTCGATCCGCCCGTTTCGCCTGGCCAAAAGACCCCCTCTGGCCTGCCGGCCATCTCCCCCACAAGGGGGGAGAGACTGTGGGGTTGGCTTCGAGACCCTATTCGCCCGCTCTGAAATGAAGGCGACGCTTGCGGCCAAGTGTGGCAGGCGTTCGTCGCACGGTCTCTCCCCTTGTGGGGGAGATGGCCGGCAGGCCAGAGGGGGTCTTGCGCGCGTCGGTCACCGTCTTCGAGGGCTGAAGCGCATGCTGCGTCGGGCCATGCCACTGCGTGCCCCACCGCCCTCACCGGGTCGGGGCAACGAGGCTGAAGTGGGCGCCTTGGGGGTCGGTGGCGTTGACGATATAGGCCGGACCCGGCACTTCCTGCGGGCCGAAGATCACCGTGCCGCCGCCGAGCGCGATGCGGTCGACCGCGGCATCGAGTGCCGGGACCGCGACATAATAGGACCAGGCGACGGGACATTGCGGCTGGCGGGTCATCATGCCGCCGATCGCCAGCCCCTCATGGGCGAAGATGCGATAGGTGCCCATTGGCCCCATGTCCATGTCGCGCTCCTTCGTCCAGCCGAAGAGGGCGGAATAGAAGGCAAAGGCCTCCTCTCCATCACCGGCCTGCAGCTCGGCCCAACCGAGCTGGCCCGGCGCCATCACCGGCAGGACCGGCGGCGGCGGATCCATCGGCAAAGGCGTCATGATGCAGAGGACGGCGCCATGCGGATCGCCGATGACGGCGAAGCGGCCGATGCCCGGAATATCCTCCGGCGGTCGGCGGATACTGCCGCCCTTCACCTCGGCCAGCGCAGCGGTGGCGTCGCAATCGTCAACGGCGACGTAACCCGTCCAGTTCGGCGGCACGCCCTCGCCCACGAGCGAGGCTGGCAGCGCCATCATGCCGGCGACCCCGACGGTCCCCGCCTCCCCCGGCAGGCCGGCTTCGAAGACAGTGTAGTCCGTCCCCTCCATAGGGCGCGACGACCAGCCGACCACGTCGCCATAAAAGCGCGAGGCGCTCTCGACATCCGTCGTCATCAGCTCGATCCAGATGAATTTCCCGTGCACCCGCTCCAAGGTCCCCTCCATGCGAAAGCTTGGCTTGACATATTACGTTGATATCAACACATATAACGCATGTCAAACCGGTCCGATGCGCCGATCCGCCTCAGCTTTGAAACGACGCTCCTCGTGCGCGACACCTGCCTCTGCCTGCATGCGCAGCGGGCGGCACGGGCCCTGGCGCGGCGCTTCGACGAGGCGCTGCGCCCGCTCAATCTTACGAATGGGCAGTTCTCGCTGCTGATGGCACTGAACCGGCCGGAGCCGGTGGCGATGGGGCCGGTGGCGGCGCTGCTGGCCATGGACCGCACGACGCTGACCGCTGCGCTCAAGGTGCTGGAGCGGCGCGGCCTGCTGACGATCACGCCTGACCCGAAGGACAGGCGCGGCCGCAGGCTGGCGCTCACGGAGCCCGGCCGCGGCCTGCTCCGCGACGCCCTGCCGATCTGGCAGCGCGTGCATGGGGCGCTGGAAGCAGACCTGCCCGACGGGAACGCGACCCGACTGCGCCAGGATCTGGTGACGCTTGGCCGCCTGACCTGATCAAGGTGCGGCACGAAGCAGAAAGCCCCGCCCTGCACGCCGGCAGGACGGGGCTCGAACGCGGCGACCGTTCTCGCCGCGCTCTGAACGAATGGGAAAACCCGGTCTTTCGAATGCTCAGGCGACGCTGACTTCGACTTCCGTCGCGGTGCGCATGGCGTGGCTGTAGGGGCAGACCTGATGCGCCTTGGCGACCAGGCGCTCGGCCGTTTCGCGATCGAGACCGGGAACATCGGCAAGCAGCGAGACTTCGATGCGGAAGCCGCCGTCGTCGCGGGTCGCGAAGCTCACGGTCGCGGTGACCTTGGCATCATCCGGAATCTTGACCTTTTCCTTGCCGGCAACATTTTTCAGCGCACCGAGGAAGCAGGCGGAGTAGCCGGCCGCAAAGAGCTGCTCGGGATTGGTGCCGGTGGCGCCATCGCCGCCGAGTTCCTTCGGCACGGTGAGGGTGACATCGAGAACGCCGTTGTCCGACACGGCGCGGCCCGCGCGGCCGCCGCTGGCAGTGGCCTTGGTGGTGTAGAGAATAGACATGGTCGTCTCCTTGATTATGGGTCGACGGATCGACGGGCGAAAAACTGTGAACGGATCGCGGCAAGAGCGCCTGGCACCGCACCGGCGGCATCCAGGTTCGTCAAACTCTCCCAACGCTGCGCCGGCATCTTGTTAGCGCACAATTTCGTTGTGCGCAATATGATTTTGCAAATTGATTTTTTCGGGTGAATGTGACAGAGTCCGCCCATGATCAAGGCTCCCCTTACCAAGGTTGGACATGGCGCGAAGGCCGGGCATGGCGCGAAGGCCAGAGAGGCTGTGCGTGCCGGCGATGCGCCGCAGCCGGTGCTCGACCAGCATTTGTGCTTCGCCGTTTATTCGCTCGCCCATGCCTTCACCCGCGCCTACAAGCCGCTTTTGGAGGCCATGGGCGTCACCTATCCGCAATATCTCGTGCTTCTGGCGCTGTGGGAGCATGGGGACATGACCGTGCGGGAGATCGGCGACGCGCTGGGCCTTGACTCCGGCACGCTCTCTCCCCTTTTGAAGCGGTTGGAGGCCGCCGGTTTCGTCTCGCGCCAGCGCGACAAGGCGGACGAACGTCAGGTCATCGTCTCGCTGACCGACACCGGCCTCGCCCTGCGCGAGACGGCCGCCTCGGTCTTTACGCAGATCGGCGAAGCGACCGGGTGCACGCTGGACGAGGCATCGGCGCTGCGCGACGCCCTTGTCCGGGTCGCCGACCGGTTGAATGCCGGCAGCGTGTCGGACCCGCGCTGACCCTTACCCCAAGGTCGGGCGCAGCTTGCCTGCACCGTGCGCCGTTCCGTCATCCCGCACCGGCCCATAGTGCCCTCGGATCGATCAGCCCTTCGACCAAGGTCTCTGCAGACGGCATGGCAAGGGCCAGATAAGGTCACTTCTCAAGCGCCGCGCCCTGGCCTAGGCTCAGCCTGTCTTGCGGGCCTGGATGCAACAGGAGGTTGGTGGCGTTGATAGGCATGGACGAGGCGCGCGCGGGGGGCGCGCCGGTCAACCGGGACCCGTGCGACCGCGCGGCGCAGGCCAGCGCCGTTGTCGTCGGCACGGTGGCCCTCATGGTGCTCGCTCTGTGGGTCGTTGCGCCGCAGGCGCTGTTTCAGGCGCAGCCCATGCTGTTCGCCATGCCGTTCAATGCGGGGCTCGCCTTTCTCCTCAGTGCCGGATCGACCCTTTGCCTGGTGATGGGCCGCACCCGCCTTGCCCGCGCCTGCGCTCTTCTTTCGGGGCTTCTCGCCGTGATCGCGCTCTTCGAACACAGCCGCGGCCTCGGGCCTGTGGAGCGCTTCCTCGCAAGCCCCCTGCCGAGCCCTACTGGCCAGCGCCGCGGCGGCATGGCCGTCAACACCGCGCTCTGCTTCTTTGCGCTCGACCTCGCGCTCCTGCGCATGAGCGGGCTGCGGCGGGCCTCGCGCCTCTCCCTCCTGCTGCTCGCCACGGTGCTGATGATTAGCGCCGGGTCCATGCTCGGCACGGTGCTGAACATCGCGGCCGGAGAGGACTGGATGCGGCTGGCCCGCATGTCGCCGCAGACTGCGGTCTGTTTCTCCCTGCTCGTGCTGCCGCTGTTCTTCCGGCGTCCTGAAACGCTCAATCAGGACCGTGCCACGCTGGCGGCCGCGCTGGTCGCGGCACTCTATGTGCTGGTGACCGGGCTCACCTTCATCGAGCTGAAGCGGCAGCGCGCCCTCGTCACCCTGCCGCAAGGCGTGGTCGATGTGCAGGCGACGCTGATCGCCATCCTGCTCGTCTCCGGCCTCGCCTTCTTCTGCCTCATCCTCTATGCGCTGCGCGCCGTGCGCCGTCAGCGCGAAACCGCGCAGGAGCTGGCCGGCACCCATGCCCGCCTGACGGCGGTGTTCGACACCGCGCCCGATGGAATCGTGACGATCAGCGAGCGGGGAACGATCCTATCGGTCAACCCCGCCTGCGAGCGCATCTTCGGCTATGCGGTCAGCGAGATGGTCGGCCGCGATATCGGCGTGCTGATGCCCGAACCCGCTCCCGCTGGGCAGGAGGGCGATGCCACGCGGGAAACGGAAGGCCTGCGGCGGGACGGCAGCACGGTCGCGCTCGAAATTTCCACTTCCCGTTTCCAGCTCGGGCGCCAGCGCGTGGCCTCGGCCATCCTGCGCGATATCAGCCTGCGCAAGCGGCAGGAACGGCAGATCTTGGAGGCGAATGCCGAGCTCGAGGAATTCTCCTACCGCACCTCGCACGATCTTCGTTCGCCGATCGCCTCCTCTCTGGGCCTGATCGCCATCTGCCGCGACATGATCCGCGACGGCGCGAGCCTTGCCGAGATCGATCCGGTGCTTTCCCGCATCGAGACCGGCTTCCGCCGCCTCGACCAGCTGATCCAGAACATCATCCTGCTGACCCGAACCAAGGTCCTGGAGGAGCCGACGACGCCGGTGCAGGTCTTGGGCGCCGTGCGCGACTCGATCGACCGGATGCGGCTGACGCGCGAGGGCGAAGGAATCGCCTTCCTTCTCGAAATTCCCGAGACGTTGACGATCCACACCAAGATCAGCCGCTTCCGCATCATCATCGACACGCTGATCTCCAACGCCATCAAATTCGCCGATCCCACGGAGGAGGAGCCGGAGATCCGCATCCTTGCGCAGTCCGGCCTCGGCACGGTGACCCTGCATGTCATCGACAACGGGCTCGGCATCGACCCCGCGGACGAGCGAAATCTGTTTCAAATGTTCAAGCGGTTTCATCCTGCGCGTGCAGAAGGCAGCGGACTCGGTCTATACATCCTGCGCAAGAGCGCAGAACATCTGGGCGGCACCGTCGCCTATCGTCGCCGGCCGAAGGGCAGCGCGTTTTCTGTGCGGCTGCCGCAGGGAGGAAGGGCATGACGGCCATACGCTCGATATTGACGGTCGATGACGATGAAAGCGACCTGTTCATCTGCGCCTACACGATCCGCAAGTTCGACCCTGGCATCACGGTGCACAAGGCGGAGAACGGCCTGGCGGCGATCGAGGTGCTGCAGACGATCGATCGGCCCGACGCCATCATTCTCGACATCAACATGCCGGTGATGAACGGGTTCGAATTTCTCGAGCGCTATGCCCGCGAGTTCAACGGCCATGCACCGGTCGTGGCGATGCTGACGAGTTCGCACCTGAGCGCCGACCGGGAGAAGGCGCTGCGCTACGATTTCGTGAAGAGCTATTTCGAAAAGCCGCTGAAGCGGGAGGATCTGGAAATCCTCGACCGCATGCTGAGCGGGCAGGCCTGAACGGCGATCACGCCGAAGCGGCGGACCCTGCGCAAGCGCACGGTCCGCACGGCTTCTGCCTCAGACGACGAGGATCGGCGCCTTGACGCGGACGCGATCATAGAGATCGATCACATCCTGGTTGATCAGCCGGACGCAGCCCGAAGAGACGGCCTTGCCGATCGAGTTCCATTCCGGCGTGCCGTGCAGGCGGTAGAGTGTGTCCTGCCCGTCCTTGAAGATATACATGGCGCGCGCGCCGAGCGGGTTCATCAGGCCCGGCTCCATGCCGCCATTGGCGATCGAATAGGGCTCGAGATGCGGCTGGCGGGCGACCATTTCGTTCGGCGGCTTCCAGCGCGGCCAGGCCTGCTTCCACTGGATCACGCCGCGGCCGGACCAGGCAAAGCCTTCGCGGCCGATGCCGACGCCATAGCGCATCGCCCGTCCGCCGCCCTGAGTCAGGTAGAGAAAGCGGTCCTTGGTATCGACGATGATCGTGCCCGGCGCCTCGCCGAACGGATCGGCGACCTCCTGGCGATAGTAGCGCTGGTTGATCTGCTGATAGGGAACGGCCGGAATGATGTAGCCGCCATCCGAGATCGAGCCATAGACGCCGGCATAGTAGGAGGAGTCCGGCGCAAGGCCCGTCTGGTACTGCGCGGGCCCATCCAGATAGCGGTAGCCGCCGCCGGGCGGGGCAAAGCGATTGTCAAAGGCGGGGTTGCGGAAATAGGGCGCCGTCTCCTGATTGAAGCTCGGCGTGTTGGACGTATAGTTGCAGGCGCTCAAGGTCGCCGATGCGGCGGCGAGCCCGGTCAGGTTCAAGAAACCGCGGCGGGAGATCGGCTTGTTCGTGGTCATCGGCTTCCGGCTCTACGCAAAGACTGATCGGCACCGCGCGGAAGCTCCGGCACGGCGGCGCAGGAACGCGGCACGCCCCTCGGCAGTTTCCCGCTTTCTCGAAAAAACCGCTTGAGATCGGGATGCTGCAGCGTGTCCTGCTTATGGCCAGCATCTATGTCATGCCCGCGCTGGAGCGAGACTTGCGCGGATCGATTGTGAGCGATGCTTAACCGATCACCCACCACCTGTGGCAAAGCTGCCGCAGTCGGGCGCCCCGCGCCGCTTCTAGCGGGTCATCATCGCCGCAAGGGCGGCGGGTTCGAGCGGCCGCGCCACGAGATAGCCCTGGATATCCCGGCAGCCGCAGCCGCGCAGAAAGTCGAGCTGCGCCACCGTTTCCACGCCCTCGGCGATCACGTCGAGCTTCAGCTTCTGGGCGAGCGAGACGATCGCCGCGGTGATGGCCATGTCGTCCTCGTCATCGGGAATATCCTTGACGAAGGACCGGTCGATCTTCAGCCGGCGCACGGGAAAGCGCTTGAGCGCGCTCAAGCTCGAATAGCCGGTCCCGAAATCGTCGATCGCCAATTGCACGCCGATCTCCTCCAGCGCATGCATGGTGGCAATGGCCTGCGGTACGTCCTGCATGATCAGGCTTTCGGTGATCTCCAGTTCGAGCAGACGCGGCGCCAGGTCGGTGGAGAGCAGCGTGGCGGCAACGCGTTCCACCCAGCCTTTCTCGGCAAACTGGCGGGCCGAGACATTGACGCTGACGACCAGATCGGGAAGGCCGGCTTCCTGCCAGGCCTTGGCCTGACGGCAGGCTTCCTTGAGCACCCATTCGCCGATCTCGACGATTAGGCCGGTCTCTTCGGCTAGCGGGACGAACAGGCCGGGGGCGATCAGCCCGTGCTGCGGATGCGCCCAGCGCAGCAGCGCTTCCGCCGCGAAGATGCGGCCTGAAGCGATGTTCTGCTGCGGCTGGTAATGCAGGCGGAATTCGTCGCGCTCCAGCGCCAGACGCAGTTCCTCGACGCGCAGCAGCTTGGCGCGCGCGCTTTCGGCCATTTCGGCCGAGAAGAGCTTGAGATTGTTGCGTCCATGCGCCTTGGCCCGGTACATGGCCGCATCGGCATTGGCGAGGAGTTCGCCCGGCGTGACCCCGTGATCGGGGAAGGTAACGACGCCCATGCTGCAGCTGACCTGAAGCATGCGGCCTTCGATCTCCATCGGCTGGGACACGGAGGCGCGGATTGCCTCCAGGCGCGAGAGGACGACGCTCTGATCGGCCGGCAGCGCGGTGAGGAGAATGATGAACTCGTCGCCGCCCAGGCGCACGATCATATCGCTCTTTCGGACATTCTCGGTCATCCGGCGCGCAACGATGCGCAGCAGGTCGTCGCCGGCGTGATGGCCGAGACTGTCGTTGATCAGCTTGAAATTGTCGAGATCGATGAAGGCGAGCGCCACCCATTCCTGGCGTGCCGCCGCCTCCTCCAGCGCCTCGCGGACACGGGCATCGAACAGCGTCCGGTTGGGTAGGCCGGTCAGCGCGTCGTGATGCGCCATGAAGTGGATGCGCCGCTCGGTCCGGTCGCGTTCGATGGCGATGGCGGCCAGGTTGGTGGCGAAGGTCTGCAGCTCCCGTTCGGCATCCATCGGCTCGCTGACGGTTTCGGAGTAGAGCGCGAAGGTGCCGAGCACCTCGCCCTGATAGGAGCGGATCGGCGTCGACCAGCAGGAGCGGAAGCCGAAGGGACGCACGATCTCCACATAATCGGCCCAGTGCGGATCGGCATAGATGTCTCGCGTCACCACCTGTTCGTTGCGATAAGCGGCGGTTCCGCAGGAGCCGATTGTCGGGCCGATGGGCACGTGATCGAGCAGGCTGACATAGCGCGGATCGAGATTGGGCGCGGATCCGACGGAAAGATGCTTTCCATCGGCGGTGACAAGCAGGATCGCGCCCTTGAGCTGCGGCTGGTTGGCCTCCACGAGGCCGATCAGCTCGCGGAAGATCGTGGGAAGCTCGACGCCCTTGGCGATCATCTCCAGCACCCGCGCCTGGCCGATCAGCAGATGCTCGCCCTTCTTGCGGTCGGTGATGTCGCGCGAGACGCCGACGATCCCGATGATGCGGCCCTGCTGGTCGCGCAACGGCACCTTCGAGGTCATCAGCCAGCGTTCGCCGATCTCGGAGACGGCGGCGCGCTCGATGAGGCCGATCAGCGGCTCGCCGCTTTCGATCACCCGCCGCTCGTTCTCCGCGATGGCGCCTGCCACGTCCGGCGCATGAAGCTCGGCATCCGTGAGCCCGATGATGTCGCGCATGTCGGTGAAACCGTTGTCGGTCACCGTCGCCTGGTTGGCGATGAGGAAGCGGCCGCAGCTATCCTTGGCGTAGATGTAATCCGGAATGTGGTTGACCATGGTTTCCAGCCAGTAATGGCGGTCCACGATATCGGCGGGCGTGCCATAGAGACGGGCGACCTCGGTGACGAGCCGCTCGCTCGCCGCAAACAGCCTGCGGGTCTCGTCGTCGCTCCCAGCCTTGTGCCTGTTTCGCTCGCGCGAGCGATTGATCGTCCTGCTCACAGGGCCCCCCTGGCTTCCGGCTCACCAACGCACAACGTAACCCCTAACGTACAGAAGTTATTCTTCCCTAAAGGTGTGCGGGCTTTGCGACGAAGGCCGCGGCGCGTCGGCCGGCCGCGACGCTCGCGCCCTGCAGGCTGCTCCAGGCCCTGTGCGCTCGCCAATCGGGCGCAGAGCTCCGCAGGCGGCTGTAGGTCGCCGTCATCACCGAATTTCATCGCTTCCATCAGCATCCGCAGCTTCCACGGCGGACAAACCGATCCTAGACAGGGGGAAACGTCCGCCGGACGATCGTCTCGAACTGCGGACTCACCCATGCGTTTTGCCCGGACAAACGAAGGAAGGACCCTCGATGCTGACGATCTATGGCTGCTACACCTCGCGCGCCTCCCGCAATTACTGGCTCGCTCTCGAACTGGGCCTCGAATTCCGCTCCGTGCCGGTCGTTCAGGCCCGGCGGCTTGCCGATCCGCAGGCGCCGGATGCGCCGATCAACACCGCCTCGCCCGCTTTCCTCGCCATCAATCCGATGGGGCAGATCCCGGCGATCGACGATGACGGGCTGGTGCTGACGGAATCGCTTGCCAACAATCTCTACCTCGCCCGCAAGCATGGCGGCCCGCTTGCCGCCGCCGATATTCGGGAAGAAGGGCAGATCGACCATTGGACGCTGTTTGCCGCCACCGCCATCGAGCCGTCCGCCGTGCGCATCGTGCGGACGATCGATGATGGTGCGGGCGAGACCGAGGAAGGCCGCGCCGTCATCGCCGGCGCTCTCGTCACGCTGGCGCAGGGTTTCGCCATCGCCGAACGGCACCTGTCGACGCGCGACTATCTGGTCGGCAACCGCTTCACCGTGGCGGACCTGAACATGGCCGAGGTGTTCCGCTACACCATGTCCCAGACCGCCTTCTTCGAGCGCCACCCTGCGATCGTCGCCTGGGTCGCGCGCTGCCATGACCGCCCGGCATTCAAGCAGATGATGGAGAACCGGCTGGCGGAGCGGTTCTGACGCACGGAATCGACGGCTGCGACGCCTGTCCGCGCCGGGTCACGCCTGGTTCGGCAGGCCGGCGGCGGTGAGGCTGTCGCGGATCTCGCGGCGCAGCCAGTCCTTGAAAGCGCTGGTGATACGGCTTTCGCGGCGCGAGGGGGCGGTGACGAGGTAATGGCCAAAGCCGGTTTCGGCGAAGATCGGGAAGGGAATGACCAGGCTTCCGCGCAAGAGCGCATCGACGGCGAGCGTCTGCCAGGCAAGCATGATGCCCTGACCGGCGATCGCCGCATCCAGACAGAGCGAGGCCTCGTTGAAGATATGACGCGTCGGCATGCTGCGGGTCGCGAGCCCGGCTGCCGTCAACCAGATCGACCAATCGAACATGGCCTGGCCATCGACCACCGCGCCTTCGCGCAGCAGGTCCTCAGGCGTACGGAGCCGCGCGGCGACCGCCGGGCAACAAACCGGGAAGACGCGTTGCGCCAGCAGCGGCTCGGCCCTGACCCCCGCCCAATGGCCGCTGCCGACGCGGATGGCGAGATCGATATCGGACCGCTCGAGGTCGTTCAGCTTCGTCGTCGCTTCGATCCGCAGCCGCAGATCCGGATGGTCTGCCGTGAAGCCATCGAGCCGATGGACCAGCCAGCGCGCGGCGAAGACCGGAGCGACCGAGATCGTCAGGCTTTGCTCGTCGCGCTCGCGGGCGATGGCCACTGCATCGTTCAACGCGAGAAAGCCTTCCTTCAGGCGCGGGGTCAGCCGCTCGCCGAGTGCGGTCAGCTGCAGGCCGCGCGGCGTGCGGTCAAAGAGCGGCCGCCCAAGCTGTTTCTCCGTGCGGGAAAGCTGCTGGCTGACGGCGCCGATGGTGACGCCCAGCTCCTCGGCCGCCGCCTGCAGGGAGCCAAGCCGCGCCACCGCCTCGACCGCCCTGAGCCCGTTCAGATGAACCGAATTGAGATCTCGCATAGAGATTTTCTATAGCAGTGATCAGGCAAACTCAATTGATCTTCGAGCGCGCTGACGAAAGGATGGTATCAAACAGGACCAGGCATCATGACGCTCTTCGACCTTCCCCGCCGCCCTCCGTCCCGGTTTCCCGGACTGAAACGCCGCATTCAAGGCTGGCTGCGCCGGAGGATGGCCGCGCAGCCCACCGTTTCGAGGGTAGCGGAGTGCGGACGACAGGAGTTGCCGGCGTGGATGCGCGACCCTTTCGTCCATCCCGATATTGCCGCCATGAGCCTGCGGCTGCAGGCCGACCTTCCTCCGACCCGCTTTCCCGATCGCGCCTGAGCCGCAACCCGCCGCGCCTCCTTTGAAGCAAGCGGAGGGCGTCGCTGTTTTTCTTACGCAGCCACTTCGGCTGCGCAGCCCGGCACGTCCTCCAGCCTGTGATAGACGGGAATGCCGCGTTCGCGGGCAATGCGAACATCATTGTCGGCGCCCTTGCTCTCGCCCGGCAGACGCAGAACGGCGTCGCAAAGCGCGAGCAGACGACCAGCAACGGGGTGGAAAATCTCCTCATAGAGGTCGTCGCCCACGACCTTTCCACCGCCGGACCGCCAGACCGGCAGCGCCACCCATTCGCCGATCATCGGCACGTGGCCGGCCTGAAACAGGCGATAGGCCGGCGCCTCCAGCCGCCTCAGGTTCTCTGCCATCAGGGCGGGATCATCGCCCGTACCGGAGCGATAGGGGCCGGCGATCAAAATCAGCATGACGTGTCCTTTCACGATTATTCACGAAATATCTTGTTATTTCTCGTTCAAACACGCATTATACCGAAACGTCAAGAGGGAGAGTCCATGCTGACCAGCCAGCGCCACGCGCATATTCTCGATCGCCTCAGCCGCGACGGGCAGATCGTCGCCACTCGGCTCGCGCTTGAGCTCGGGCTCTCGGAAGATACGATCCGCCGCGATCTGCGCGAGCTCGCGGGTGAAGGAAAACTGAAACGGGTACATGGTGGCGCCCTGCCGCTCTCACCCGACCTGCCGGATCTGGCGGAGCGCGAGACGATTGCCGCCGATGTGAAGCAGGCGCTGGGGCGGCGGGCAGCGGCGTTGATCGCGCCGGGCATGGTCGTGTTTCTCGATGGCGGCAGCACCAATGCGGCGCTGGTCGCCGCCCTGCCCCGCAGCCTGACGGTGACGATCGTGACCCACAGCCCGACGATCGCGGCGGCCCTTGCGGGGCACGATGCCGAGGTGATCCTGCTCGGCGGCCGGCTCTACAAGCATTCGATGGTGACGACGGGGGCTGCCGTGGTCGAGGCGCTCGCTGCGCTTCGGGTCGATCTCTTCTTTCTGGGTGCCACCGCGCTGCACCCGGTGCATGGCGCAACGACCGGCGATTATGAGGAGGCGCAGGTCAAGCGCGCCATTGCCGCCCGGGCGGATGCCACCTGGCTCATGGCGGCCGAGCCCAAGTTCGACCGCGTCTCGCCGCATCGCATCCTGCCGCTCGCCGACCTTCAGGGGCTGGTCATACCGGCAGGGCTGGAAGAGGCTCGAATCTCGCCCTATGCCGAAGCGGGGCTGGAGATCGTCACGGCCTGAGGTCGCCGTGCCTCAGAGGAGCGCCTCGGTAACGCGCACCGTCCCGACGGTCATGCCGTTCCAGTTCTTCATCGTCTGCGTCGCTTCGGACTGCAGCGCTTCGGCGAGTTCCGGCTCATCGGCGAAGAAGCGGGCAAGCGTGGCAGCCACCATGGCTTCGGCGGCCCGGGTGGTGCCGTCCTCGCATTTGAGCGCGATGGCGAGGCCCTGTTCGGGGATTGTCGCGCAGAAGACGCCTTCCGCCCCGGTTTTCGCGAAGATTCGGCCGGGCGCCAGCGACATCAGCCGCGTGCAGGCGCGGTTGTGACCGGCGACATAGAAGGGCTCGGCCATGCAGGCTTCCATGAGGCGGCGCGAGGCCCGCGCGCGACCGGGCGAGATGCCCTCCCCCGTCGCCATCTTGGCGAAGCCATGCGCCAGGCCTTTCAGCGGCACGGCATAGGTGGGAATGGCGCAGCCATCGATGCCGCAGACATCCTGCCCCAGCGTCGTGCCGGTCAGCTCGCTCATCACGGCGCGGATCTCGCGCTGGATCGGATGGTCGTAGCCGATGTAACCGGTCGGATCCTCGCCGGCATGGCAGGCCGTGCAGACGAAGCCCGCATGCTTGCCCGAGCAATTGTTATGCAGCGCGCTCGGCCGCTCCAGCCGGCGCGCCTGATCGATCAGCACGCCTTGCGCAAAGGACCAGTGCGCCCCACATTCGAGCGTGTCGACATCGCGGCCGGCGGCGGCGAGCATGGCGGCGGCGAGCGCGGCATGCGCCTCGGTTCCATCATGCGAGGCGCAGGACAGCGCCAGTTCCTTGTCGCCGAAGCCATAGGCATCGGCCGCCCCCCCTTCAACCAGCGGCAGCGCCTGCATGGCCTTGCAGGCGGAACGCGGGAAGACCGGCGTCTCCACATCGCCCTGCGAGAAGACAACGCGGCCCCCGCCATCGACCACCACCACCACGCCGCGATGGCGGCTTTCGACGAGATTGCCGCGCGTGACTTCGACCAGAACCGGATTTGCCATTTTCTGCCCTCAAAGAACCCCAATCAGCCCCGCGAAGTCATCGCGGGCAGCGCCTCGTCCTACGGGCGTCGATCGCTCGCCTCTTAGACCATCGCCACCGAAAGGCAAACCGGATCGGGCGAGACCCCGTCGCCCATCCCCGACCAGGAGTTCCATGACCGTCCTTCGCCACCTCTCGATCGCCTTCCTGCTTATCTATCTCCTGCCGACGCTCGCGGCCGCCGGCGTCTGGATCGCGCGGGACCGGCCGGCGCGCTGGAGCGAGGCCAACTGGTCATCCTCCGGCCTGCTGCCGCGACCGGAGAACGACAGCGCAGCGGCGATCTACGTGCTGTCAGCCGCAACAGGCGGGCTGAAAGGTGCGGTGGCAAGCCATGCCTGGATCGTCACCAAGGCGGCGGGCGATACGGTCTACAACCGTTATGACAAGGTGGGCTGGGGCACGCCGATCCGCCGCAACATGCGCGATGCCGACGGCCTCTGGTATTCGAACCCGCCGCGGCTCGTGGTGGCGATCAAGGGCGCTGAGGCCGAGCGGCTGATTCCCGAGGTCGAGGCGGCGATCCAGTCCTATCCTTATGCAAAACCCGGCGCCTACCGGCTCTGGCCGGGGCCGAACTCCAACACCTTCGTCGCTCATGTGCTGCGCTCGGTGCCGGAGCTTGGCGCGGTGCTGCCGCCGGACGCCGTCGGCCGCGACTATCTGCCGGAAGGTCGCCTCGTCGCGCTCGACGCGGACGGCCGGGATCTTCATGTCACGCTCTTCGGCTTGATCGGCCTCTCGGCGGGGATTCGCAGCGGTATCGAACTCCACATCCTCGGCCTCGTCGCCGGCCTCGACCTCACCAATCCCGGCATCAAGATCCCGGGTTTCGGGCGGTTGGGGGTGTGAGGGGTTGGAGAGGACACGCGTCTTCAAACGCTTTTGTAGGCAGCGTTGACCTGAGCGACCCGCCCGCCCTGTGCCTGCCGCGACAGAGTTCGGATGGTGCCATCCTGAAAGCTGATCTTGAGTGCGGTGTCGTCAGTGAACTTGATTCGGATCGAGTCCCCTTTCGTCCCGGCAAACCGAATCGTGGCCTCGTCGCCGTTCATCTCAATGGTTGCGTCTGACTCGTTGATTTCGCAGAGCGCCAACGTGTTTTCTCCATTCTTGGCTTCGATGGCCTCTCGGGACTCCGCTCCAACGGTAATCGTGTCCCGCCCATCCCCACGCCGGTAGATCACAGTCGACTGAATTGCGTTCGTCAGATCGATATCGTCATCTCCTTCGTCGCCGGAAAGCCGGTTGCCTTTGCCCCGCCCAAAAAGTTGATCGTTGCCGACACCGCCGTAGACAGTACTGCCACTCCCGGCTTCCATCGTGTCGTCGCCTTCCTCACCATAACCGGTCCCGCCGTAATAGGCGGACACCAGGTCGTAGCCCTTCCCTCCATGCCCTTCCCCGCCGTTCAGGATCTTGACTTCATCATTCCCTGCTCCGCCGAACAGATAGGAGTTCGAACCACAAAGGTAATCCTCTCCCGCACCGCCATAGGCTGCCCCGCCCTCCCTGAGGGTGATAACGTCATTGCCTTCGCCGCCGTCAACGATTGAGTCTTCGTCGGCATTGACCCAGTCGTCGCCAGAGGTCGCGGAAACCGCACTGTGCCGCCCGGTGAAATAGGCTCGTCCATTCGTACCGATGGCTGTACTGCGTATGACGCCATCCGGAAGCCAGAGACCGCCTTTCGGCCCTCCACCAAATTCTGCAATAATAGCGCGAGCAAGTCGCGTGTTGGCCGACATCACGTCGGCTTTTCGCTGCGCCGTGACGGCATCATAGCGGAGGATTGCAAGCGCTGCCGCTTTTCCGGACGAGGCAGTCAGTGAGACCGAGACCATCCTATGCTCCATCGTTCGCGGACTGCATCAGGCAGTCATTTTCGTTACGACTACAATAAAATTAGAATCTTTTAATTTTCTAAATGATTTTGCCTAGAGCTGATGAGCCTGGTAAGATTGGCCGTGGTTGCCCGTCATGCTACGACTGCAGAGAGAGCACTCACAAGATAGTTTACGCAGCCCGTTCGACCCAGGCCGTCTTCATCGCAGCAATGCGCCCCAATTCTTAAGCCACGATCCCGCCATGACCGCTCTGCTCGACTACGCCATGGAAACCGCCCGCACCCTGCCGCTGGAAAAGCAGGATGAGATTGCGCGGATGATGCTTGCTTATGCGGGGGATGGCGAAGACGCCATTCATCTCACTCCCGACGAAGTCGCCGATCTCTTCGACGCACGGTCCGAGATGGAGCGGGGTGAATTCGCCACAGCTGCAGAGGTGGAAGCCGTCCTTTCCAGGTACCGCCGTTGAAGCTTCGCGTCCAGAAGCGCGCTCTTCAGCAGATCGATACAGTCTTGTCGCACATCGCCGCGAACTCGCCTCAAGGCGCTGCAAATGTTAAGCGCGACCGAGGGACGTACTCCTGCGCTTGCAAGCGCATCCCTTTTCCGGTCGTCAAACGTCGATCGCCAATGTCCGGCGAGCCTATTTAGCGCCATTCCCGTATCACATCGATTATTTCATCGGACACGACGAAGTTGTCATCCAGCGTTTTCGGCACGCGGCACGCAAGCCGTTGAAAAGGGCTTCGACAAGCACCGTTTGAAACCGCCTTGCCGCCATCCACGCACGAAAAAGGGCCGCTTGCGCGACCCTTTCCACGAAATCCGGCCTCGTGAGGCCCGGAGCGGCTGCTGGCACGCTCCGCAGAAACGGAAGGCTCAGAGCGAGGGCTGCCTCCCCTGCGCCGCCACGCTTCCCAAGTCCGTCACGAGCACCGTAATCTCATTAGACATAGGATCACCTTCCTTTCTCTTCGTTGAACATGAGACGAATATGAGCGCGTCTTTCCTCGATTGCAAGGGCCGGGACATGGCGAAATGTCACAGGGTCAGGATGATCTTGCCGATGTGCTGGCCGTCCTCCATCAGGCGATGGGCCTCGGCGACATTGGCAAAGGGTAGCACCGCGTGGATCACCGGAGAGACGGTCCCCTCCTCGAGCAGCGGCCAGACGTCCTCCAGAAGATCGTCGCGGATCGCCTCCTTCTCGACCGCCGTGCGCGGGCGCAGCGCCGAGCCCATGACCCGCAGCCGCTTGGTCATGATGGGCACCAGCGAGACATCGGACAGCGTCGCGCCGCCGGAAAAGGCGATCATCGCCAGCCGGCCGTCGCGGGCAAGGCTGTCGAGATTGCGGGCGAAATAGGGAGCGCCGACCATGTCGAGGATCACATCGACGCCGCGCCCCTCGGTCTCCGCCTTCAGCACGGCCGAGAAATCCTCCTCGCGGTAGTTGATGGCCCTGCGGGCCCCGAGCGTTTCGCAGGCCTTGCACTTCTCGGCGCTGCCGGCCGTGGCGAAGACCTGGGCACCGAAGGCGCCGGCGAGCTGGATTGCCGTGGTGCCGATGCCGCTCGTCCCGCCATGAACGAGGAAGGATTCCCCTTCCACCAGGTCCGCCATCTGGAAAACATTGGCCCAGACGGTGAAGAAGGTTTCCGGCAGGGCGGCGGCGCGGGTGGCGTCATAGGTTTTCGGCCAGGGCAGCGCCTGGCTTGCCGGCACGGCGCAATACTCGGCATAGCCGCCGCCGTTGGCGAGCGCGGTCACCTTGTCGCCGAGCGCGAAGCCTTCGACGCCCTCGCCGATGGCCACCACCTCGCCGGCCACTTCGAGACCCATGAACGGGCTTGCGCCTTCGGGCGGCGGATATTTTCCCTGGCGCTGCATCACGTCGGGGCGGTTGATGCCGGCGGCTTCGACGCGCAGCAGCAGATGGCCGGGCTTCAACTCGGGCAAGGGTCCGCGGGCGATCGTCATCGCCTCCGGTCCGCCGGGCTTTGAAAGATCGACGTAATTCATGTCATGCGGCAGGGTCATGATGGGTCCTCTGATCTGGCCTGCCCTCTATCTACCGCCACCCTCGACATTGACAATGCGACACCACCCCAGACGCAGGCCCGCGATCGAGAGCCGCGCAGCAGGCTTAGGCGCACGCGACATCAGACAGCGCAGGCAGAGGGGCTGTCGGTGGTTGATTGAGGCATCAATCAAGAATAGCCTTCCCGCTCGGCGGGAGGGTTCCCGGAGGTTCTTGGAGGCAGGAGTGAGATGCCGAAGCTTGGCATGGAGCCGGTGCGCCGCAAGGCGCTGGTCGATGCGGCCCTGAGCGCCATCGGCGACCAGGGCACGCTGACCGTGACCATGTCGGACATCGCCCGGCGCGCCGGCGTGTCGCCTGCCCTCGCGCATCATTATTTCGGCAGCAAGGAAGAACTGCTGATCGCCACCATCCGCTCGCTGCTCTCCGATCTGCGGCGCGATGCGATCGAGGCGTTGCGTGCGGCGCCATCGCCGCGCGCCCGGGTTTCGGCGCTGATCCGCGTCAGTTTCCAGGCCGGCCAGTTCGCGCCGGAAACGGTGGCCGCCTGGCTCGCCTTCTATTCGCAGGCCCAGAAGTCGGACTCCATGCGGCATCTCCTCGTGCTCTATGCCCGCCGGCTGCATTCGAACCTCGTCGTCAGTCTCGCCGCGCTCTGCCCGCCGGAGGTGGCGCGCAGCATCGCCGATGGTGCTGCGGCGCTGATCGACGGGCTCTATCTGCGCCGGGCGCTTGCCGCGGCGCCGCTTTCCCGGGAGCGCTCGATCGCGCTCACCGAAGCCTATGTGGATGCCGCGCTGGCCCGCGCCGGCATTGAAATGCCAGCCGAAGGACGAGACGCGTGAGTGCCGAGAGACCGAATATCCTGATCATCATGGTCGACCAGCTGAACGGGACATTGTTTCCCGATGGCCCGGCGGAATTCCTGCATGCGCCGCATCTGAAAAGCCTCGCCCGCCGCTCGGCCCGGTTCGTCAACAATTACACCGCTTCGCCGCTCTGCGCGCCGGCACGCGCCTCCTTCATGGCCGGGCAATTGCCGAGCCGCACCGGCGTCTATGATAATGCCGCCGAATATGTCTCATCGATCCCGACCTTCGCCCATCATCTGCGCCGCGCCGGCTATTACACGGCGCTCTCCGGCAAGATGCATTTCGTCGGGCCGGATCAGCTGCACGGGTTCGAGGAGCGGCTGACGACCGATATCTACCCCGCCGATTTCGGCTGGACGCCGGATTACCGCAAGCCCGGCGAGCGGATCGACTGGTGGTACCACAATCTCGGCTCGGTTACCGGCGCAGGCGTTGCCGAGATCACCAACCAGATGGAATATGACGACGAGGTTGCCTTCCTCGCCGAACAGAAGCTCTATCAGCTGGCCCGCGACAGCGAGGACGAAACCCGTCGTCCCTGGTGCCTCACCGCCTCCTTCACCCATCCGCACGACCCCTATGTGGCGCGCCGGAAATATTGGGATCTCTACGCGGACTGTGACGAACTCTTGCCGAAGATCGGCATGCTCGCGAACCAGGACCCGCATTCCGAACGCATCATCCACTCCTGCGACTACAAGAACTTCGATGTGCGCGAGGAGGACATCCGCCGCTCGCGCCGCGCCTATTTCGCCAATATCAGCTATCTCGACGACAAGGTCGGCAGCCTGATCGACGTGCTTGCGCGCACCCGCATGCTGGACGACACGATCATCCTCTTCTGCTCCGACCATGGCGACATGCTGGGCGAGCGGGGCCTCTGGTTCAAGATGAACTTCTTCGAAGGCTCGGCCCGCGTGCCGCTGATGATCGCCGGCCCCGGCATCACTCCTGGCCTGCACGCGGCACCGGTTTCCAATCTCGATATCTGCCCGACGCTCTGCGAGCTCGCCGGCATCTCGATTGCGGACATCATGCCCTGGACCGATGGCGAAAGCCTGCGGCCGGTCATCGACGGTGCCGGCCGCACCACGCCGGTGCTGATGGAATATGCCGCGGAAGGATCCTACGCGCCGCTTGTGGCGATCCGCGAGGGCAAGTGGAAATATGTCCACTGCGCGCTCGACCCCGACATGCTCTTCGATCTCGAGGCTGACCCGCTGGAACAGGTGAACCTCGCCGAGAACCCGCCGGATGCGGCCACCGCCGCGACGCTGGAGGCCTTTCGCCAGATGCGCGAGGCACGCTGGGACATGGCCGCCTTCGACGCGGCCGTGCGGGAAAGCCAGGCCCGACGCTGGATCGTCTACGAGGCGCTGCGCAACGGCGCCTATTACCCCTGGGACCACCAGCCGCTGCGCGATGCCTCCGAGCGCTACATGCGCAACCATATGAACCTCGACACGCTCGAGCAATCCAAACGCTTTCCGCGGGGAGAATGAGACCATGAGAGCGCAACCGAAAGCCTCGCATTTCATCGACGGCGCCTATGTCGAGGATACGGCCGGCACGCCCTTCGACAGCGTCTACCCTGCAACCGGCGAGGTGATCGCCAAGCTCCATGCCGCGACGCCCGCGATCCTCGAGCAGGCCGTGGCCGCGGCCAAGCGGGCGCAGAAGGAATGGGCGGCCCTGAGCCCCACGGCGCGCGGCCGGGTGCTGAAGAAGGCGGCCGAGATCATGCGGGCGCGCAACCGGGAACTTTCCGAACTCGAAACGCTCGACACCGGCAAGCCGATCCAGGAGACGATCGTCGCCGATCCGACCTCGGGGGCCGACAGTTTCGAGTTCTTCGGCGGCGTGATCGCGGCGGGGATGAATGGCAGCCATATCCCGCTCGGCGGCGACTTCGCCTATACCAAGCGCGTGCCACTCGGCGTCTGCGTCGGCATCGGCGCCTGGAACTATCCCCAGCAGATCGCCTGCTGGAAGGGCGCGCCGGCGCTGGCCGCCGGCAATGCCATGATCTTCAAGCCCTCGGAGATGACCCCTCTCGGCGCGCTGAAGATCGCCGAAATCCTGATGGAAGCCGGGGCACCGAAGGGGCTCTACAACGTCATCCAGGGCGACCGCGAGACCGGGCCGCTGCTCGTCAACCATCCCGACGTCGCCAAGGTGTCCCTGACCGGCTCGGTGCCGACGGGGCGCAAGGTGGCGGCGGCGGCCGCCGGTCAGCTCAAGCATGTCACCATGGAACTCGGCGGCAAGTCGCCGCTGATCGTCTTCGAGGATGCGGATCTCGACGACGCCGTCTCCGGCGCCATGCTCGGCAATTTCTATTCGACCGGCCAGGTCTGCTCCAACGGCACCCGCGTCTTCGTGCAATCCTCGTTGAAGAGCGAATTCCTGGAAAGGCTGAAGGCGCGGACCGAGGTGATCCGCATCGGCGATCCGCTGGACGAGGACACCCAGCTCGGGCCCATGGTTTCGAAAGCCCAGCGCGACAAGGTGCTCGGCTATATCGAAGCCGGAACGGCGGAGGGCGCGCGGCTCGTTACCGGCGGCACCATTCCCAACGATGTCTCGGGCGACGGCTTCTACATCCAGCCGACCGTGTTCGCCGATGTCACGGACGGCATGACGATCGCGCGGGAAGAAATTTTCGGCCCGGTCATGTGCGTGCTCGATTTCGAGCGGGAGGACGAGGTGATCGCCCGCGCCAATGCGACCGAATTCGGCCTGTCGGCCGGTGTCTTCACCGCCGACATGAAGCGCGCCCACCGTGTCGTCGACCAGTTGGAGGCCGGCACGCTGTGGATCAACACCTACAATCTCTGCCCGGTCGAAATCCCCTTCGGCGGCTCCAAGCAATCCGGCTTCGGCCGCGAAAACTCGCTCGCCGCGCTGGAGCATTATTCCGAACTCAAGACCGTCTATGTCGGCATGGGCAAGGTCGAGGCGCCCTATTGATGGTCGTCGCCCACAGCCTCCACGACGAGATCATCGAGATCGACCCGCAGCGCCTTGGCGATGCGGGCGAGCACATCGACCGATCCGGTCTTCTTGCCAGCCTCGATCTCCGAGAGGTAGGGCTGCGAGATGCCAGCGGAAGCTGCGAGTTCAGATGCCGTGAGGCCGCGATAGTTTCGATAGGTACGGATACGGCTGTCGGTATTGATCAGTTCGACAATGAGCTCGTGTGGCCAGGTTTCCTCGCCAGCCGCGATGCGTGCGGCGATGACATCAGCCTCCATACCGTCGACCAAGTCCTGATAATCTTCCTCACTGAGGAGAACATACGCCTTGCCGTCGATGATCAGGCGCTGGATATCGCCCATGTCGATCTACTCCTTGTAAATCCCGCCGCGCGGTCCGACGCTGATGATATGAATGACAACACCGAGATCGTCGAGAATGACACGATCTTGGCCAACACGAAGACGAAAATAGCCCTTCGCTTGCATCTTACGGATATCGACCGTCCCGCCACTGGCATAGGCCTCAATCTTCGCAATGATTGCGGCCTGCCGCTTGGGTTGCATTCGCGCCAAGCTCTTTTTGGCTTCTCGCGAATAGATGATCCGCCTCACCAGTCACCTATAGCTCATAGCGATAAGACAGGCAATTTGGTCCCAAACGCCCGGCCCCTCCATTAGCACGTTGGAAAATAAAGTCTATGACGCTCAAAGCAGACTTCGTCATCATCGGCTCCGGTTCGGCCGGGTCGGCGCTTGCTTACCGGTTGTCGGAGGATGGCAAGCATTCGGTGATCGTGATCGAGGCGGGCGGGTCGGATATCGGGCCCTTCATCCAGATGCCGGCCGCACTCGCCTGGCCGATGAGCATGAAGCGCTACAATTGGGGCTATCTTTCCGAGCCCGAGCCGAACCTGAACAACCGCCGGATCACGGCGCCCCGCGGCAAGGTGATCGGCGGCTCCTCCTCGATCAACGGGCTGGTCTATGTCCGCGGCCATGCCGAGGACTTCAACCGGTGGGAGGCGCTCGGCGCCCGCGGCTGGGCCTATGCGGATGTACTGCCCTATTTCAAGCGGATGGAAACGAGCCATGGCGGCGAGGAGGGCTGGCGCGGCACGGATGGCCCGCTGCATGTGCGGCGCGGGCCGGTCAAGAACCCGCTCTTCCACGCCTTCATCAAGGCGGGTCAGGAAGCAGGCTTCGAGCTGACGCAGGACTATAACGGCTCCAAGCAGGAAGGCTTCGGCCTGATGGAGCAGACGATCCATCATGGCCGGCGCTGGTCGGCGGCCAATGCCTATCTCCGCCCGGCGATGAAGCGGGGCAATTGCCGGCTCGTTCATGGCTTTGCCCGCAGGATCGTGATCGAGAACGGCCGCGCCGTCGGCGTCGAGATCGAGCGCAATGGCGGGGTGGAGATCGTGCGGGCGGGTCGCGAGGTGATCATCTCCGCCTCCTCCTTCAATTCGCCGAAACTGCTGATGCTCTCCGGCATCGGGCCGGCCGAGCATCTGAGAGAGATGGGAATCGCGGTGAAGGCCGACAGGCCTGGCGTCGGCGCCAATCTGCAGGACCATATGGAGTTCTACTTCCAGCAGGTCTCGACCAAGCCGGTCTCGCTCTATTCCTGGCTGCCCTGGTTCTGGCAGGGCGTGGCGGGCGCCCAATGGCTGCTGACGCGCAGCGGGCTCGGATCCTCCAATCAGTTCGAGGCCTGCGCCTTCCTGCGTTCGGCCCCCGGGCTTGCCCAGCCGGATATCCAGTATCACTTCCTGCCCGTCGCCATCTCCTATGATGGCAAGGCAGCCGCCAAGAGCCATGGGTTCCAGGTCCATGTCGGCTACAATCTCTCGAAATCGCGCGGCAGCGTGACGCTGCGCTCGGCCGATCCGAAGGCCGATCCGGTGATCCGCTTCAATTATATGAGCCACCCGGAGGACTGGGAGAAGTTTCGCCATTGCGTGCGGCTGACCCGCGAGATCTTCAGCCAGAAGGCCTTCGACACCTATCGCGGACCGGAAATCCAGCCGGGCGAGACGGTGCAAAGCGACGAAGCCATCGACGCCTTCCTGCGCGAGCACCTGGAAAGCGCCTATCACCCCTGCGGCACCTGCAGGATGGGCGATGCGGACGACCCGCTTGCCGTGGTCGATCCGCAGACGCGGGTGATCGGCGTCGAGGGCCTGCGGGTCGCCGACAGTTCGATCTTCCCGCATGTGACCTATGGCAACTTGAACGGGCCCTCGATCATGACCGGAGAGAAAGCCGCCGACCTCATTCTCGGCCGCCAGCCCCTGCCCCGCTCCAACCAGACGCCATGGCAGAACCCGCGGGCAGCGGTCAGCGACCGATAGACGGCGAGACGGCGGAAGGCCGGGCGTCGCCGCCTGGCCTCCGCATCCTACAGCTGGGTTCGCCTGTTACACGAAGGCGAAATCATTGCGGGCGAGATCGGCAAGCTCGACGCCGCGCAGCACGATGCTGCCCTCACCATAGTCGATCACCAGATTGGCGCCGCTTTGATGCGCGTGATCCTTCACCGCGGCGAAAGAAGACAGGATATCGCGGTCGAGCAGGATCTGGTCGCCGACACCGGCGCCAGCTTCGAAGTCTGTGATGGTGGTGCGGCCGCTATCGGCGGAGGAGAAGACGAAGACATCTTTTCCGGCGCCGCCAGTCAGCGTGTTGGTGCCGGCACCGCCCATCAGGCGGTCATTGCCCGCGCCGCCGTTCAGCACATCGTTGCCGGCATCCCCGAACAGCTTGTCCTGTCCGGCATCGCCGAACAGCCGGTCGTTCCCGGCGCCGCCCTTGATCGTGTCGTTACCGGCGCCGCCCTTGGCGACGTCGTGGCCGGCATCGCCGATGAGCACATCCGTGCCGGCACCGCCGACAAGCGTATCATCGCCCGCACCGCCGGAAAGGCGGTCATTGCCGCCATTGCCCCATAGCACGTCGTTGCCGGCACCGCCCGAAAGCGTGTCGTTGAAACCATAGGCCTTGAAGACATCGGCGCCGCCGGAGCCCTTGAAGACCAGTTGGTCGCTGGCAAGCTCGGCGAGCAGGCTGGCGGTGCTCTTGGAGCCGAGTTCGGAGCGGATGGCATTGGCCGTCGCACTGTCTTCGATGCCGAGCCCGGTGATGGAAAGCTCCGCCTTCTGGGTAAACCGGTGATGCTGGGTATCAAGCACCGTGGAGGTGCCAAAGGACAGGCTGTCGAGCGAGCCTTCGACCGTGTGGGTGGTCATGGAATAGGACCAGTCGCTCTTGCTGGCGCCGAGCACCACCCCGTACCCGGTGGAATCGGTCATGGCATATTGCTTGCCGGAAACCATATCCGCGCCGGAAAACTGGCCGCGGCCGACAGGCGCGAAGCTGGAAGTGAACTTGGCGAGATAGGCCGAAACATTGACGCCTGTGGCTGCGCCGGCCTTGATGGTGATGGTCATGGGAACTGCTCCTGACTGAGGACAGAGCAGTGCTATTTTAACTTGATCATTCGAGTCAAGTTTGAATGCGAGGAAACATGATAATTCTCATCATGTTTTTCGTGCGGGACGCCTCCAGCCTCCACTCGACCGGCTTTTCTGCGAATTTTTCCGAACGGAGTGATATTTGCTCCGGCAGATGTGATATCGAAAATTGCTTTTTCTGTCTTTTGTCATGATGGGCTGCGATAGTCCGGCGATTGGACAGACAGGATTGATATCCCATGACATCCCCATCGCTCGAAACCGCTGCCGCGGAGCTTGCCAGGCGGCTGGAAGGCCTGACGCTGACGGAGCGGCTGGCGCTTCTCGCCACCCTGCCCGGCCGCGCCGTCTTCACCACCAGCCTCGGCATCGAGGATCAGGTCATCACCTGGGCGATCGCAGAGGGGGCAATCGCCAAAGGCGCGCCGGCCGGCGCGATCGAGATCGCGACGCTCGAGACCGGCCGCCTGTTCACAGAGACCGTGGCGCTGATCGACCGGACCGAGGAGACCTATGGCCTGCTGATCAAGCGCTATTATCCCGAACAGGCCGATGTCGACGCCTATGTGGCGGCCTATGGGCTGAACGGGTTCTACGACAGCGTCGAGGCCCGTCATGCCTGCTGCGGCGTGCGCAAGGTGAAGCCGCTCGGCCGGGCGCTGGCCGGGGCGGACTACTGGATCACCGGGCTGAGGCGCGGCCAGTCCGGCAACCGCGCCGAAACGCCGCTGGCCGAAGCCGATCTCGAACGCGGGCTGATCAAGGTCAATCCGCTGGCCGACTGGTCGCTGGACGCGATCACCCGAACGGTGGCGGACGAGGCGATCCCGGTCAATCCGCTGCATGGCCGCGGCTATCCCTCGATCGGCTGCGAGCCCTGCACCCGGGCGATCAAGCCGGGCGAGCCCGAGCGCGCCGGCCGCTGGTGGTGGGAGAACGACGAGAAGCGCGAATGCGGCCTGCACGTGGCCGATGCCGCCTCCGACATCCCCGCCCGCGCCACCGCCCTTGCGTCCGGCCGCGATCAGGCCGCACCCGATCCCGCCGCCTCATCCGCCGAGCGCCAGGCGCTCGCCGACAGCGTCGCCTGAAGGCGGCGCTTCCCCCGATCTTCGGAGACCCGACATCATGCCTCTCTCGCTTCCGGAAACGGAACTCCACAATCCGCAGACTTCGAAGGCGCCGCTCGATCCGCATCTGAAGGCGCTGGAAAACGAATCGATCCATATCTTCCGCGAAGTGGCGGCCGAGTTCGAAAAGCCGGTCATGCTCTATTCGGTCGGCAAGGATTCCTCGGTTCTGCTGCATCTGGCGCGCAAGGCCTTCTATCCCGGCCGCGTGCCCTTTCCGCTTCTGCATGTGAACACCGGCTGGAAGTTTGCCGAGATGATCGCCTTCCGCGACAGAATAGTGCGCGACTATGATCTCGACCTGATCTCCCACACCAATCCGCGCGGGGCGGCCGAGAATGTCACGCCCTTCACCCATGGGTCGGCGCTCTACACCGACATCATGAAGACCGAGGCGCTGCGCCAGGCGCTGGATGCCGGCGGCTACGACGCGGCCTTTGGCGGCGCGCGGCGCGACGAGGAAGCGAGCCGCGCCAAGGAGCGGATCTATTCCTTCCGCACGCCCGACCACCGCTGGGACCCGCGCAACCAGCGCCCGGAGTTGTGGAACGTTTATAACGGCATGATCCGCAAGGGCGAAAGCGTGCGCGCCTTCCCGCTGTCCAACTGGACCGAAGTCGACATCTGGCGCTACATCCAGGCCGAGGATATCCCGATCGTGCCGCTCTATTTCGCGGCCAGGCGCCCGGTGGTCGAGCGCGACGGCATGCTGATCCTGGCGGAAGATCCGCGCCTTGAGCTCAAACCCGGCGAAGAGAAGCGCGAGGAGCTGATCCGCTTCCGCACGCTCGGCTGCTTCCCGCTGACGGGCGCCATCCGCTCCACCGCCACGACGCTCGACGACATCATCGCCGAGCTCGAAACCGCGACCGTCTCCGAACGCCAGGGCCGCGCCATCGACCGGGACCAGTCCGGCTCGATGGAGAAGAAGAAACGCGAAGGATATTTCTGATGACTGTTTCCCCTCTCCAGGCCGCTGCCCTTGCCGGCGAACAGGATGCCGCGCGCGACGCCACGGTCACCAGCTTTCCCGCCGATGCCGCCCGCACCCCGCGCGATTCGCGCCCGCTGCGGCTCATCACCTGCGGCTCGGTGGATGACGGCAAGTCGACGCTGATCGGCCGGCTGCTCTGGGACACCAAGGCGGTGAAGGAAGACCAGGCCGCGACGCTGCGCCGGGATTCCGGCCAGCAGAACGATCTGGGCCTGCCCGATTTCGCCCTGCTGCTCGACGGGCTGCAGGCCGAGCGCGAACAGGGCATCACCATCGATGTCGCCTATCGCTACTTCGCCACCGACAAGCGCTCCTTCATCGTCGCCGATACGCCCGGCCACGAGCAATATACCCGCAACATGGCGACCGGCGCCTCCACGGCCGATCTGGCCGTGCTGCTGGTCGATGCCCGCGCCGGGCTTCTCGAACAGACCCGCCGGCACGCGACGATCGCCACGCTGATGGGCATCAAGCAGTTCGTGCTGGCCGTCAACAAGATCGACCTGACCGATTACGACCAGGCCCGCTTCGATGCGATCTCGCACGAGTTCAAGGAGCTGGCGCTCTCGCTCGGCGTGCGCCAGGTGACCGCGATCCCGGTTTCGGCGCTGAAGGGCGAGAATGTCGTCTATGACGGCCGCGCCTCCATGCCTTGGTATGACGGGCCGACACTGGTCGAGGTTCTGGAGCTCGCCACCGTGCGCTCCGGCCAGGCGACCGGCTTCCGCCTGCCGGTGCAGCGCGTCTCGCGGCCGGGCGAAAGTTTCCGCGGCTATCAGGGGACGGTCGCCGGCGGCTCGGTCAAGCCCGGCGACAGCGTCGTGATCCTGCCCTCCGGCATGGTCGCCAATGTCTCCAAGATCGTCACCTTCGACCTCGTGCGCAATGCCGCCGTGACCGGCGATGCCGTGACGCTGGTGCTCGACCGGCAGGTGGACGTGGCGCGCGGCGACATGATCGTCGCCATCGACAACCAGCCGCAGACCGGCACCGCCTTCGACGCCCAGCTCGTGGCGCTGCAGGCCGAAGGCATTCTGCCCGGCAAGCGCTACTGGCTGAAGAGCGGCTCACGCCGCCAGCGCGTCAGCGTCGAGCCGATCAGTCAGCTGGACCTGAAGGCCGGCAAATGGCACGCCGCCGCCTCGCTGCCGATGAACGCGATCGGCAAGGTGCATCTCGCCTTCGACGAACAGGCGGTCTTCGACCCCTATGAGCAGAACCGCGCGACCGGTGCCTTCATCCTGATCGATCCGGACACCAACAACACGGTGGCCGGCGGCATGATCACCGCCAAGCGCTCCTCCCTCTCCGGCCTCCACACCGAAGACGCCCGCGTCATCCTCTCCCTCCCCGCCGACCTGGCCGACCGCCTGCTGGCCAGCGACCTGTTGTCGTCGCGGCGGGAGGATGTGGATGTGCGCCGCGTCACGGCGGCCCGGGCGGGGCAGGTGTTGGATTTGCTCGACGAGTGAGGGTGGGTGAGGTTTGATGGGTGAGGTGGGCCCCTCGTCTCCGGAAGGAGGCGGGGGTTTTTATTTGGAAGCCAGGATAAGGTGTCATCTGTCCTGCGAGCCGTCAATTAGTGATCGAATCAAACCGCACATCGAAGTGATCTCCGTCACTCGCCCACCTCCCGATACACCGACGACTGCTCGTCAGACGTGTCCTAACCCGCGTTGAACATCTGACTTCGGCAAGATATGTTGCGCGATCTTAGAAGGAGTGCTCATGGTCGACGAATCAAAGCTCGAGAGTGAAATAACGACTGACGCTGTTGATTTCTCATTCGGCGAGCTTCTAAATCTGCACCGAGAGAAGGAAATCATCATACGTCCCGAATATCAGCGGTTGTTTCGGTGGTCGAATGAGCAGAGATCGCGATTGATCGAGTCCGTATTACTCCGACTGCCAATTCCTCCAATATTCCTGGTCGAGAACGAAGATAGTGTATTGGAACTGATTGATGGACTACAGCGGACCAGTTCAGTCCTACAGTTTCTTGACCATGATGCGATTGGACAGCCTGAGCTGGTTCTAGAAGGGTGTGATATACTCAAGGCGCTCAATGGAGTACGCTTTGATGATTTATCTACCTCCCTGAAACTTAAGATCAAGAGAACGCCTATACGCGCCATAATTATAAAAAAATCTGGCGATCAATTCGTCAAGTATGAGATGTTCAAGCGTCTAAATACTGGCGGATCACTACTTTCAGCACAAGAAATTCGAAACTGCTCTTGCAGGATGATCAAAGGCGGGGAAAATTTCTATTCTGCGTTGCAGAAATGGGCAAACGTACCGGAGTTTGAGGGGGCGATTGCTCGCCTACCGGAGGCAGGTAGAGATATGCGAGCTGACGAAGAACTTGTTCTTCGGTTTTTCGCTGTCAAGGACTTTAGGGAGGGGTTCAAAGGCAATATCGAGGAGTGGCTAAATAATTATATGGAAGACATTCTGCTTCGCCACAAGCCTTTCGATGTCTTCGAGGAAGACGGCGTGTTTAGGCAAGTTTTTGGACTTATCTTCTCAACTTTTGGGGATGGCGCGTTTTCTCGTTATAATAGTCACGGCGAACCTACAGGTCGCTTAGCTCCGGCGTATTTCGAGGCTGTTGTAGGTGCGATTACAGACAGCTACGCGGAGGTCTCCCAAGTCGATCCTCATCTTCTGCGCAGTCGATTGAAGGCGGCCTTTTCCTCCGACGAATTCATTAGTTCGACTGGGCCTGGAGCGAACTCGAATCAGAAATTCAATCGCCGCATCGCCGTGGTCAAACAGCACCTTTTGGCATTACCTAATGGAAGCCATTGACGAACTGACAGCTGATCTTGGATGGAGAGAAACCGAGTTAGCACTGCTGAAGGTTTTTTTCCAACGCAAAGACGTCACTCAGCGCCAGCACGATGTTTTAGCGCGTGCAGCGTGGAGTCTCCTCTACGCTCATTACGAGGGGTATGCGAAATTCTGTCTCACACTGTTTTTCGATCGTGCTGCCCGACTCGTTGGTTCTTGTCGTCCGCTTCCTAAGAAGACGAAAGAGTATGCGTTGTTTTCTGAGATGAAGCGCATTCGACAACTACCGACAGTCGAGTTTTTGGAGACACTAGAAACGTTCGGCGCTACCATGGGCATGAAACGACCAGATTTCCCCGAAGTCGACACTAAGTCGAATCTCTGGCCCAATGTGCTAGAAGATCTACTAGCTTTTGCGGACATCAAGTGTCCGTCTGTTGATAAGAATCGCATTTTGCTGAAAGCACTTGTAAGCAAGAGAAATAAAATAGCCCATGGGCAATCTGTGAGTGCTAGCTACCCAGACTATCTCGAACAGGAAAGAGCTGTTTATGAGGTCATGTATGATATTGCATACCAAGTAGATGCTCGACTGAAATGTGATCCATTTACTATTGCTTGACAAGACTTGAGTTATAGTTGAGCGTCATACACATCCAGAACGGAGCAATTATCCTAAAAACTGAGAAATCATGTTTCTTTATTGAATTTAGCCAATTCTGAATTTTTATTTACTAGGCAACCACAGAAAGGTAGATTACTGTGCCGCAGGATGCCTCCGGCCCCAGCTCTTCATGTAGTCAATCGTGTTGTGAGATTAAGTTTTTTCGGACCGCCCGCCAAGTCTCCCCAGCGGACGGCCCCATCCCAGCACTCAAACCTGCGTCCTACCAAAACCGCCGCCGCCGGCTCTCATACTCCTGCTCCGCCGCCCGATAGCCGCTCATATGGCCGAGCAGGAATCCGGCGAGGCCGACGAGGGCGAGGAGGGTGGTGGCGGTGTGGGGGTGGTCGAGGGCAGCGTCCTTGACGGCGCTGGCTTCGGCCTTGACGGCGTTGAGCGTGCGTTCGGCGGTGGTCGCGTCGCGTTCGCTTTCGAAATGGCCGGCGGGGCGGTCGTTGAGGCTCATGGCTCTTGTCTCCTTCGGGTTCGGGCGCGGCGGCCTGCGGGTCCGGCTGCGGCGGGGGCCGCCTTCGTCCCCTTGCCGCGGCTTCCTTCGGCGGAGCGTCCGGGCCGGGTGGGCCGCACGCGCTCCGCCGGGTCAACCCGTGAACCGGCCCGCCGGTTCCCTCCCCGCCCTTTTCGGCCGCGCCGCGCCCTTGCTGAGCGTGCGCCGAAGCGGGAACGCCTGGCTGCCGGCCATGGCGGGAGAGACGGACGCCGGAGGCACGGCCGGTGGTGCCGGCTTCGCGGGTAAGCCTCAGTCGTTGTAATCGAAGAAACGGCGCAGCTGGCGGCGGCTGAGCAGTTCCAGCGAGCGATCCGGCGCGATGCGATAGACCTCCTCATATTCCAGGCCATAGGGCCCGCCGCGGAAGCGGTGGGTGAAGGTGCTGCCCACCGGCGCCTTGGTGAGCTTGGTGCGCGGCTGGCCGGAATAGGTGATGCTGCCGGGAATGGGCTCCGGCCCGGCTGTGCCGCCGGTGCTCGTGCAGGCGGCAAGCGGCAGGAGGGCGGCGAGGAGAAGAAGGGTCTTGCGCATCGTCTGTGTCCTCAAGGGGCCGACCCCTGAATAGGGGGGATCGTCCGTTCACGGGGTCTCGGCCAGGGTCTCAGCCAGGGTCCCGGCCAAGGTCTTGGCCAAGGTTCTGGTTAGGGTCTTCGTCAGGGTCCGGGCCGGGCTTTCGGCCAGGGCCTGCCCGGCCCTGCCCCGGCTCGTCCAGGGAACATAGGGCGCCGGCTTCGGTTCCAAGAGCCGGACGATTGCCTGTGCCGCGCGCCCCCCCGGCCGGCTCCGGCGGCGGGAGGAACGGCCCCGAGCGGCGTGTCGAGCCGGAAGCGCGCCCGGTTGGCGCGGCGGGCGAAGTCCCGGCCGGCGCGGCGTGGCCGGCTTGGCCGCCCGGCGGCGGGGTGGGAGCAGCGGCCTGTTTGCGCTGCAGCATCTTTCCTTCCGTCTCGCTTCGTCCTAGCTTCCTGGTCCAGGCTGTGTGCCATGGGCGTCGGCGAAGCTGGCGGTGCGGCGGCGGCCCGGTTCAAGGGCAGGCGGATCGTCCGTCCGGTGGCGGCGTCTTCCGCCACTCTTCGTGGCCGCTCGCCCCGTTGCTTCTCTCGGGCTTCGGCTCTCGTCTCTGGCCGGATCCTCCGGCCCTTGTCCTCTTCCGGGCCATTCGGCCCCTGTCCTCTTCCGGGCCATTCGGCCCTTTGTCTTTTCTCCGGGCCGTCCGGCCCCGAGCGTCCCTGGTGAGGGATCTTGCAAGTGAAGGATGTCTTGATGAAGACCACCCGTCTCGGCCGCACCGGCCTTGAAGTGTCCGCCCTCTGCCTCGGCTGCATGACCTATGGCGTGCCCGAGCGCGGCAATCACAGCTGGACGCTGCCGGAGGAAGAAAGCCGGCCGCTGATCCGCCAGGCGCTGGAGCGCGGCATCACCTTCTTCGACACGGCCAACAGCTATTCCGACGGCACCTCGGAGGAGATCGTCGGGCGGGCGCTCAAGGAATTCGCCCGGCGCGACGAGATCGTGCTTGCCACCAAGGTGTTCTTTCCGCTGGGCCCCCATGGCGCCAAGCCGCAGCCGAACATGGCCGGGCTTTCGCGCAAGGCGATCTTCCAGTCGATCGATGCCAGCCTCCGGCGGCTCGGCACCGACTATGTCGATCTCTACCAGATCCACCGCTGGGATTACCAAACCCCGATCGAGGAAACGCTGGAAGCGCTGCATGATGTGGTGAAGGCCGGCAAGGCGCGCTATATCGGCGCCTCCTCCATGTATGCCTGGCAGTTCGCCAAGGCGCTCGCCGTGTCCGAGCGGCATGGCTGGAAGCGCTTCGTCAGCATGCAGAACCACCTGAACCTGCTCTACCGGGAGGAGGAGCGCGAAATGCTGCCGCTCTGCGCCGACCAGGGCATCGGCGTCATTCCCTGGAGCCCGCTTGCCCGCGGCCGGCTGACCCGCGCGCAGGAGGAAACGACGACGCGCGGCGAGACCGACACCGTCACCCGCGCGCTCTACACCGCCACGGCCGAGGCCGACCGGCAGGTGATCGAGGCCGTCGGCGCCGTGGCGGCCGAACGCGGCGTGCCACGCGCGCAGGTCGCGCTCGCCTGGCTCCTGTCCAAGCCCGGCATCACCGCCCCGATCATCGGCGCCTCCAGGCCCGGCCATCTCGACGATGCCATCGCCGCCCTCGCGCTGACCTTGAGCGAGGAGGAACGCCAGCGGCTGGAGGCCCCCTATGTGCCCCACGCGGTCGCGGGCTTCAGCTAAGGCTTGTCCATCCGACCCGTGGCTCCTTCGGCGCGAGACGATGCGGGGAAACGAGCGCATGGAGCATCCCCAGTGATCCCTTGATCGCTGGGATGCTTCAAGCCCTGCCCCCCGCCGAGGCTTCCGGCCCTTCTCAGCGAAGGGCGCACAGGCATCGGTCCATCGGCCTCTTGGGCCACCAATTCGCCGCATTGGCGGCGTTCTCGCTCACGGGCGGCGGTTTTGCCTCCGCCTTTTCTCGTTCTTCAGGTCAGGATCCGACGTCGATGGTGCTTTCCGACTGTCTCGCCCGCGTGCAGGAGGGGGCTTCCGGCCTTTCGCGCGCCCCCGCCGCAGCGCCGCCTGCGCAGACGGCGGCAGCGGATGGGCGGGACGGTGAAGCGGAGGCGCTGATCGCCACGCGGCTGGTGCTCCACTGCCCCGGCTTCGAGCCGCTCGATGCGAAGGCCCACCGCGCCCGCTATGTCCGCGCCGCCCGGCAGAGCGCCGCCGTTCACGGCCTCGCCGTTGAGGCTGGTCCGCTAGAGCCCGAAGGCAGCGCCTCGGCCTTCACCGTCACCTGCCGGACGCCGGAGGGCGCGGCGGTGACGAGCCGCATCGTGCTCTTCGACCATGCGGCCCTCGTGGCGCGGCTGACCCGCCGGCCCTTGGCGCGGCGACTGGCCGCGGGCGCGCTCAGCGCGGCGCGGGTGGTGGGCGAAGGCGGGCTTGCCGGCTATCTGCGCCATGGCTGGCGCTTCGCTCTGTTCTTCCTCTTCCCCTTCCTTCTGGTCACGCTGATGCTTGCGGCCAGCGGGCTCGCCGCCGCTTTGCCGGTCCTCTTCGGCTTCTCCTCCGTCCATCTTGCCTGGAGCGGGCCCTTGGCCCTGTTGCTTTTCACCCATGTCCTGCTGCCGCTCGGCAGTCCCTTGCACACGCTGCTGCTCTTTGCCGATTGGGAAATGGCCGTGGCCGTGGCCCGCCAGGACAGCGCCCCGGTCAATGCCTGGCTGGACCAGGCCTTCGAAACCGCGCGCGGTGCGATCGAGAAAGCCGGTGCGGTGGACGAGATCGTCGTCAGCGGCCACAGCATGGGCGCCAGCATCGCCGCCCTGCTGCTCGGCCGGCTGATCGAGCGGGACCCGGCGCGGCTCGTTGCCGCGCGGCTCGCCATGGTCACGCTCGGCAGCGCCATCCTGCAATGCGCGCTGCTGCGCTCGGCCGTACGGCTGCGCGCCGATGTCGGCCGCATCGCCCGCCATCCCGGCCTCGTCTGGGTGGATGTCCAGTGCCTGACCGACCCGATCCACTTTTACAAGGCGCCGGTCGTGGCGCTTTGCGGCCACCCGGATGCCCCGGCCGCCTCGATCCTGCAACTGCGGCTGAAACAGGTGCTGACGCCGGAGCGCTACCGGCGGATCCGCTTGAGCTTCCTGCGCGTTCACCGGCAATATGTGCTGGGGCCGGATCGCCCCGGCCGCTTCGATTTCACGCGGCTGACCGCCGGCCCCCGCCCCGCAGAAAGCCTGCGGGAGCGCTGAGCCCGGCGATTAAGACTTTCTTCATGCTTTTGCGGCCATCGCCCTAATTTGGTCCCCATGCTCCCGTTGTTCGGCTGCGACGAACAGGATGAGCCGAGATGATGCAGCTGCTGCCGACCTGGAACGAGGTTGCCCCCCGCAAGCGCCACCGCGCCAAAGGCCGCGATGCGGCGCGGCTCGCCATGCTCGGCCTGTTCATCCTGGCGCCGCTCTCGGCCATCGCGCTGAGCAGCCTGCCCGACCCCACCCGCCGCCAGCACGCGGCCGAGGCAGAGACTGCGGAGGCGAAGGCGGCAGAGGCCCGGTCCAGCGAGGCTCACACCGCCGAAGCCGCTCCGGAAACGCTGGTGGCGCTCGCCGACCCCGCCTCGCCTCCCGCCGAGGCCGGCGGCGACGACACGGCCCTGCCGGACACCCCGAACTCTGAGAGCCCAGCCGCGCAAACTCCGGCCGCGCAGGCTGCGCCTTCGCCGGCTGAGGCGACGGCCGCCGAAGAGGACCTGCCGGGCGACACAGCCGCGCCGACACCGGGCCCCGCGGCAAAGCCCGCTGCCGGGACCGCCGTTCCGGCCAAGCCGGAAGGCTCTGCGGACCAGAGCGAAACCGCCGCCCGCACAGCACCGGCAACGGCCCCATCGCCCAGGGCCACGCCCGGAGAAGACCTGTCCCCGACAGCCGCCCGCGCGATCGAGCCGAACACGCGACCGGCCGACACGGCGCAGGCCCCCCTCGCCGACGAGGGCGCCCGGCAGCTTGCTCTGGCCGATCCGCAGGCAGAGGCGGGTCTTGCTGCTGGCGGAGCCCCCCGCCCCGCGCCGTCGGCGCAGGCGGCGAATGAGGCCGCGCGTCTGCCGGATCTCGTCGCGCCGCCGCTGCCGGAGGTCGTGCCCGTGCCCCGCCCGCGACCCGTTCTCCGCCGCGTGGCGCGTGGCGATGACGCCGTGCCGGACATGCGCGTCTGGCGCCCGGCCGGCGAAGAGGACTATGCGCCCGCGCCAAGGTCCTCCGCCCGCGCCGCCCATCGCGCAGCGGACGCCTATGGCCGCCCGCCCGCCCCCGGCGCGCCGCTCGTGGATGCCTATGCTGATCCGCCCGAGGCCTATCCGCCGCTTCCGCCCGAGGCCTACGCACCTCTCCCGCCGGAGGCCTATGCCCGCCGCCGCCCGGTCCGCGAACTGCCGCCGGTGCCCATTCCACCGCGTGGCGTGCCCTATGAGGACGAGGTGATCGTCGAAGGCCCGGTTTCGCCCCCCGGCAGCCGCATCCTCGATCTCGCCACCTCCCCCTTCCGCCAAGCCACCCGCCTCCTCGCCCCGCAGCCTCGGGAGGTGGACGAGTGGGGCAGCGATCGGCGATATGTCGAGGAACAACCGGGCTGGTGAGGCAGGAGCAAAGACCTGCCAGGCTCTGTCCGTTTCAGGCCTGACGACCCATGGCAACCCGCAGACTTTGGATGACCGACCGCAAGGTGCTCCTGCGCTGCGGAAAGGCATCGACCAAATTCTGCGTTTCGAACGCTCCATCCGGTGTCGCGACGAGCCAGCCCGGCAGGGGTGCATGAAAGAACGGGTGATAGATCACCTGGGCGTGCGGATTGAGCACGGCACCGACATAGCTGAAGCAGGAAATGCTGGTGACGATAATGTCCGCCGTGGCGATGCGAGCAAAGGACTCCACCGCCGGCTCATCGAAGCGCAGGCGCAGCCCTTTGATGTTCTCGATTTCGTCAAAAGCATCGTCCTCGGGCTCGAACTGGAAATCCTCGGTCAGGTTGTAAGTGCCGCGATCGCTTTTTCCGACCGTGAATTTCTGCGCCCGCTCGGAATGCACCTCGATCAGATGTGGTAGGCCTGCCTTTTGCAGGGCGCGGCGCAGCTGATGAATGACGCCGATGTAATAGCTGTTCGGGATGAGCCGGTTCCGCTCGAGAACATGGATGTCCCCTCGCCGAATGTGCACGGCCACGCGAAGCGGTCGCTTTCCATCCCAGCGATATGCCGGACCTGCAAAAGGTGCGACATCAGAAACCGCGCGCCAGAGATGCGTATTGGAATCAAGAACCGGGTGCGGGTGGGTGATGCGAACGACAAGCGGCGCGGCGCGATCGCGCGCCTGCGCCTTCAGTGCGGTCTCGAAGCCCGGTTGAGGATCCGGCAGGTCGATGACCTCGGCATCGGCCGGCCAGGCCGCGTCCGAGGGGATGGCACAGAGCGCGTTGAATTGATCAGCAAGCGTATCGGTAAAACTTTGCGTTCGCAAAGCCTGAAGGCCCTGATTATCGAGCCGCCAGAGCGGCGAATGGAGGTAGCCAAAGCCGAATTGGCGCGCGAGGCAATAGATCCCGTAGATGCGATAGAGCTGGGCGCCGGCTCCATCCGTATGGGCACGATTGTTATAGGTCAGGAAGATCGGACTCATGGGCACGCTGCCTTCCGTTGGAGATTTGCGAGTATCCTCGGCACGGCAGAGCACGGGGTTGTGCGCAGGATAGTCCCGGTTTAGCCTTCGGTCAGGCTCGCAGGCAAGGCGGCTGCGCTTATCCGCGAACGACATCGTGCGAAAGCCGCTGTCCACACCGCGAAACGGCTCACCCCACAAACGAAAAAACCCCGCCGGAGCGGGGTTTTCGGCTGGTCGGAGTGGAGTGATTCGAACACTCGACCCCCACGTCCCGAACGTGGTGCGCTACCAGACTGCGCTACACTCCGTGACCAGCGGCGCCTCTATAGAACAGGGATTTCCTTTCCACAAGCGGTAAAACACGAAAAAACGGATGATGCGGCAGCGGCTTGTGGATGGGCGGTAGAGACTTTCGGCAACGCTTGCGTTTTTAATCGGTGAAGGCCGGTGCGGTCGATGGTCAGGCGGCGGGTTTGGCGCTAGAGGGCAAGGGACGGTGGAATGGGCTGCGCCTTGCCGGCGCCCTATCTCTGGCCGCCCCCTTTTCTTTTCAGTCTCCGATCATCGAGGAACGATGCTTATGACGCCGCGGATTGTCACCGCCCCTTCCCTTCTCCTGGCTCTCGGCCTGGCCCTTTCCGGCTGCACCACGATCAGCCCTGCCGCCAACCCGATCGAAAGCCGCTGGAACGGCCAGCCGGCCGGCACCTTCTTCGCCCAGTTCGGCCCGCCGATCAGCGATGTGCAGAGCGGCGACAGCACGCTTTACACCTGGAAGGG